>NZ_RLIH01000021.1 GCF_004006535.1 Anaerosphaera multitolerans
GAATATCCTCCTAATATTTATTAGATATAATCACTAAGATAAGTTAATAATACAACAAAGTTCTTGATAAATCAACATTAAAGAGCTTTTTAATCCAATTGTATTCTTCCCTTTTATCCTTGATTTTTTACTTCTTAAAATGAAAATAATAATTGATTTTTCCAAAGTTTAGTTTAACGATTCACTACCTATTTGTTTCAATTTTTCTCAGGGCAAATTTCTTTAAATAGTAAAGACAATATACAAGAGACGCCACTTCTGCTATTGGGTAAGCAATCCAAACTAAGTCCAGATTTCCAAAAAAGCTTAATATATACACTCCCGGTACCAACACCAATATTTGTCTTATTATAGTAGAAATAAGGGAAAGTACTCCGTTTCCCAAAGCCTGAAATACAGCCTGACAAATTACTACAATTCCGGCCATTATAAATGAAATAGATACTATTCTTAGTGCAGTGGAACCTATCTCCAAAAGATGATCCGATGCATTAAATATCATCAACAATTGATTTGGAAATATTTGGAAAATCAGCAATCCCACTACCATTACAGCCGTCGCAATTTTAAAACTTAAAAATATAGTCTGCTTTGTCCTATCCACATTCCTTGCCCCGTAATTATAGGCTATTATTGGAATCATTCCGTTGTTCAATCCAAAAACAGGCATAAATACAAAGTTTTGAATCTTATAATATACTCCAAGAGCAGCTACAGCTGTTGTAGAAAATCCAAGTAGAATTTTATTTAAAAGGTAAACTGCCAAACTTCCCGTAGCCATTAAAGCAAAGCTGGGAATCCCCACAGCGTAAATTTGTTTTACTGTTTTAAAGTCCAATTTAAACTTTTGAATTTTAATTTCCTTATTATATTTAAGGTTAAAGAATAGTCCCAGTGCGGCTGCAGAACACTGCCCTATTACAGTTGCAATGGCAGCTCCTGTAACTCCCATTTTAGGTGCACCATATAGACCGAAGATTAAAATCGGGTCAAGTATTATGTTAAGAATAGCACCTAGTATTTGAGTAATCATAGAGTACATTGAGAGCCCCGTAGATTGAAGTAATCTTTCCATTGTAATTTGCATAAATATTCCAATTGAAAGTACAGTACAAGCAGTTAAGTATTCCACTCCGTAATTTATTATAATAGTATTATCAGTTTGAGTAGCAAAGTACATCCTCGGAAAAACAAGTCCAATTACTACAAAAATCAATGCGTGAAAAATTGATAGAAGTACGCCACTTTCAGCTGCTAAATTAACCTTGGAAAAGTTTCTTTCTCCCAAAGATCTGGAAATAAGCGAATTCATCCCTACCCCAGTTCCAATTGCCAACCCCGTCATTAAATTTTGAATTGGAAATGCCATGGAGACTGCTGTAAAAGCCTCCTCGTTTATAAGCGAAACAAAATGTGAATCTACAATGTTGTAAAGCGATTGGATGAGCATGGATACCATAATCGGAAAGGAAATTTTAAACAATAGCTTCCCTATGGGATCAACACCCATTCTATTTTCTTTTGTCAATAAAACACTTCCTTTCTTTTTAGTATTAATTTAAATAAAAAATAAAAATAATATCGGCATAGAAATACCTATTGCACTTAATTTTTCTATACTTCTGTAAAGTTTAAATAAATTATCAAAGTGCAATTCATCACCTTTTATAATATCATATTTAGCTTTAAACTACTTAAAATATTTTATTTATCAACTTTATATAAAAATACAATTCGCTAAAATAAAAACCACAGCTATTTGGGTATTAATATATTAAACGAAGTTTTTTATTGACTTAATGATTTAGACTTTGATTTAATCGATTTATTATTGAAAGGAAGATAGATGTGACAGTTAATAAGACCTTTAAATTTATAGTTTTGATTTTAATAATCTGGCTTATATTTGCTTTAATAACCTCTACCTTAGCCTGTGTTTTTGATAAAACTTTAAGCGAAAATGCTAAAAAGTATTTTTCTAATTTAAATTATTTTGGAAATAAGGGTGAGGGCCCTGACAGAGCTTGTATTATTGAAGCTCCTGTTGACGCTTTAAATATAAGATTTGAAATAATTAAAAATTCAAAAAAAAGTTTAGATATAGTCTATTATAAAATTGCAGACAGTATAAGTACACGAGCTTTTCTAAAAGAAGTAGTCGATGCTGCAAACAGAGGAGTAAAAATCAGACTTTTAGTTGACGGAAAAATATCTTATATTAGTGGTGTTGAATTTAATAATATAATTAAAGTACTTAATTCCAATCCGAATATAGAATGTAGAGTTTATAATAAATTTAATCCTTTAAAACCTTGGTCTTTACATATGCTACTTCACGACAAGTTTATTATTTCAGATAACGAAATGCTACTGCTGGGGGGAAGAAACATAGATGAGAGACATTTCGGACCTAACCACTTCAATAAAGCCATTACTAATGACAGAGATGTTTTTATATGTAAGACTGAAAATTCAACTGAAGTGGAAAGTTCCATTGATCAATGTTTAAAGTATATGGATTCTCTTTGGAACTATGAAAATTCAACGAAAGTAAAAGAAGTAAAAAACAATAGAATTTCGGAAAAATATAATAATTCTTTTGAAGAGGCTAGCGCTCAATTTCAAAGAGAAAATCCTCAGTTTTATGAAAAGACTTTAGAAGATTATAAAAATTTCACTGTTCCCACTGCAAAAATTACTTTAATTCATAATCCCATTGAATCAAAGAAAAAAGAACCTTGGGTTGGATATACTCTGCAAAGAATAGCCCTTAATTCTAAGGACTCAATAACTCTACAAACTCCCTATTCAACGGGAAATAAAGATTTATTGCTGACTTTAGGTAAATGTGCACCTAATGTTGAGTTGACTATGATTACAAATTCCGCAGCATCTACTCCAAATTTGCCGGCTTTTTCAAATTATTTAGGCCATAGGAAGAAATTTATTGATACAGGTGCAAATATTTATGAATTTCAGTCCAAAGATTCTATTCACGAAAAATCTTTGGTATTTGACCGCAGACTTTCCGCAATAGGAACTTTTAATTTAGATGATAGAAGCTTATACTTAGATACTGAATCTATGCTGGTAATAGATAGCGAAGAACTTGCACAGAATCTTTCAGAGATTATGAATGAAATTAAGAGCCAATCCCTTAAAGTAGGGCATAATAATGATTATATAAATTCAGAAAATGTTGTAATGGTTCCTGTATCCCCAGTTAAAAAAGTCGCTTTAAAAATAACCTACTACATTTTAAGACCTGTTCAATTTTTATTATAAGGAGATAAGTATGAAAAATATTCCAAATCTGCTTTCACTTTTGCGTATATTGTTAATTCCCTTTTTCGTACACCAATTATTAATTGGTAATACTTTAAATGCAGGTATAATTTTACTTATATCTGCATTAACCGATTTTTTAGATGGAAAGCTTGCTCGAAAATTCGGGTGGATAACAGATCTGGGTAAGGTACTGGATCCCATTGCAGACAAACTTACTCAATTTGCCGTATCCATAACCTTGGCAATAACCCTTAGACAGTATTGGATTTTCTTTGCAGTAATTATCTTTAAGGACATAGTAATCTTACTGGGAGGAGGCTACTTAATGAAAAGGGGGATTAAATTAGAAGGAGCAAAATGGTTTGGCAAAGTCGCAACTTTTATCTACTACTTTGCAACTATTTTAATTATATTGATTCCCGGCATGCCTAATTGGTTTATAACTTTGATTTTATCTTTAGCAGTTATATGCGCTTTAATATCAGCTTTCTTATATATACCTGAATTTTTCAAATATAAGAAAAACAACAATCCTAACTCCCAATCTTTTAAAGGTGACTAAGTCACCTTACTTTTATTACTACTTGGGTATAATGATAATAACAGTCAAAAACTTAAACTGTAATAAAAAATTTTATATAGAGATGATTTGAAAGGAGATTTTTATGGAAGAAAATATCAATGTTGTTGAAACCAAAATGCCTTTAATTGGTGATAAGGCACCTGAATTTAAGGCTGTAACTACTCAAGGTGAAATTAATTTCCCATCTGATTACAAAGGAAGTTGGGTTATTTTATTCTCTCACCCTGCAGATTTTACACCGGTTTGTACTACTGAATTTATGACATTTGCTTCTATGGCAGATGAATTTAAGGAGTTAAATACCGAACTTGTTGGACTATCAGTAGACTCACTTTATGCTCATATAGCATGGCTTAGAAAAATTCAAGAGTTAGAGTGGAACGGAATGAAAGATGTGGAAGTAAAGTTCCCGTTAATAGAAGATATTAAAATGGATGTTTCAAATAAATACGGTATGATTCAACCAGGTCAAAGTAATACTCAAGCAGTGCGTGCGGTATTCGTAATTGACCCTGAGGGAATTATTAGAACTATACTTTACTACCCACTATCAACCGGACGTAACTTTGATGAAATTAAACGTATTATACTAGCTCTTCAAAAAGCTGATGCAGATAGTGTTGCTACACCGGCTGACTGGCGTCCTGGCGATGATGTAATAGTTCCTACTGCAGGATCTTGCGGAGTTGCTAAAGAGCGTATGGAAAGTCAAGAAAGTGATCAATACTGTCTTGATTGGTTTATGTGCTTTAAAAAAGAAAGTAAATAATAGTTATTTGCAAGAATCACCTTTTGCCCTTATACTTTAGGCAGAGGTGATTTTTTTGTCTAAAAACACATATTCTTTAGAATCTTTCTTTCCTTTTTGGAATAAACTTTCAAAATCCCATCAAAATTTATTAAGGGAAAATACAGAAAATCTTATTTTCAAAAAAGGAAGTGAAGTTCTAAACAGTGATACTGAATGTCTTGGATTAATTTTTGTAAGAAGCGGCATCCTTCGAGCCCATATAGTTTCAGATTCAGGGCGGGAAGTAACTCTGTATAGGTTACTACAGGGAGATATCTGTCTTCTTTCCGCATCTTGCATTATGAGTAATATTCAATTTAAAATTCATTTAGAAGCCGAGGAAGATTCACACACTTACATACTCAACACCTCGGCCTATGAAAAACTTATCACTGAAAGTATTCTTTTTTCCAATTATATAAATGAAATTATAAGCTCCAGATTTTCTGAAGTTGTTTGGACCTTGGAACAAATCTTATTTAAAAGTATGGACTCACGAATAGCAGATTTTCTTGTTGAACAGTCTATTTTACAAGAAAGCGACATATTATCACTCACTCACAATCAAATTGCTAAAAATTTAGGTACGGCACGTGAGGTAATATCAAGAATTTTAAAGTACTTTCAAAACGAAAATATTTTAACAGTAACAAGAGGAAAAATTAAAATACTGGATAAAAAGTCTTTAATTGCACTTTCGAGGTAGTTATGGATAAAAATTTTATTTTAACAAGTGGTAATAAAGTCCATTACTGGATTAAAAAGAAAAATATAAAGGCCGATACAATTGTCTTTACTCATGGTTTAACCGGAGACCATAGCCTTTTTAAAAAACAAATTGATTTATTTTCCAAGGACTTTAATATAATTACTTGGGACATGCCTCTACATGGTCTCTCCATACCTTATAAAGATTTTTCCCTTAGAAACGCAGCAAAAGATTTAAAGCTAATTTTGGAAAAAGAAAATATTCAAAAAGTCAATTTAGTAGGGCAGTCCGCCGGAGGTTTTGTAAATCAAGCTTTTGTTCAAATGTATCCCGAAAATGTAGTGTCCTTTATAGCTTTAGGATCCACTCCCTTTGGAGAAAAATACTATAAAAATTCCGAACTATTTTGGAGTGAACACTATTCTGAAATAGCCTCCCTAATACCCTATAAATTATACTGTAGCCTCAGTGCTAAAGCCTCATGTGTTTCGAAAGAAGGTCAGTCTATATTCTATGACTGTCTCTTAAATCTTGGTAAACAAAATATGAAAATTGCAACTAAGGCATATTATGAAGACTTTAGAAATTATAATGAGGTGAAATTTAACTGTCCTGTTCTATTGTTAGTGGGCCAATATGACAAAATCGGATATGTAAAGCGTTACAATAAAATGTGGGCCAAAAAGACAAATTATCCTTTAATAATGATTCCAAAGGCCGGTCATGGAGCTAATCTTGACAACCCATCTTTTTTTAACAAAACCCTTGAAAATTTTTTAAAGGAGAAAGATTGCTAGATAGTAACTTTTATTAAATAGTATATACTTTCCTCTTTGATAAAAGTGAGAACTCTATAAAAAGCTTATGTTAATAAAAATTTAAGTCAAGGAAATATATTCTATCTGACATACTTCATTGTATTTTTATTAAGTTTTCCTGATTTTCAAAATCAATATTTAAATCTAAAACTAGATGTTAGAAAAAAATTATTTAACCTCTTTTTTAAGTCTCTACAAAGGTGCGATTTATAAGGTAATATCTTCCCTTTTCCCTTTATAATTCCCTTGAAAAATAGGATGATATAGTATATCCTTTTATTAGCAGTGGAGGTTAAAATGAAGAATTTTTTTAAGAAGAACAAAAACTTAAATACTGAACAAGACAACAACGTTGAAAACGAAATAAATAATGTAGATAACAACTCCAAAAACAGAGATTATATAGATGAAAAAAATAAATTAATAGATATGGACGAAATTGAAAGTCTAATATATATAGATAAAAATTCCCAAAAAAGAAAAACCGATGAACCTAGAAAAACTAAAACTACTCAAACAGGCAAATCAAAAAGAGCTGATTTTACCAACCTAGATGATAAGGAGAAAATTAAACAACAAAAGCGAAGTAAAGCTTGGCAAATGAAAATGAGAAGAAGGCGTATTGCTTTTGTTATCATTGTAGTTGCACTTATTATTTTAATAGTTAAATTAATTTCTACCTTTGTCGGTAGAAATCAAAAATCAACTGTCCAACCTAAGTTAGCATCTTGGTATGTGGGAGAAATTTTTAGAGAGAATAATAAAGATTATACAAGTTCAATTGAAAGTCCTAAAAATGAAACTGACAGAATGATGCTTGCCTATAGTAGGGCATCGGGAATAAATAAAAGAATTATGCCCGGATCCAACCACTTGGTTTCAGCATCTTCTTATGCCTATGATACCAAGGAGATAAGAGAGTATATTAGAGGTGAAGCTGAATATCAAGGAAGGGAAAAACTTGTGTTTTTAACTTTTGACGACGGTCCTAACACTACTGTTACGCCTCAAATTCTAAATATACTTAAGAAAAACGACGTTCATGCAACTTTCTTTACTGTTGGAAAAAACATAGTTGAAAGTAATTATGGAGTATTGGAAAAAACTTTAATGGACGGAAATTCACTGGGGCTTCATTCTTTTTCACACGATTATGACCTGCTCTATCCTGAAAAAACCGGAGACACTGAACAAATTTTGGAAGAGGCAAGACTTACCGCCGGAAGACTAGAAAAAGTCTTTGGAGAAGATTTTAAAGCCACTGTGTGGCGATATCCAGGAGGACATCTATCATGGCAGGGCTTAAATGAATCTGACGAACAGCTTAAAGCAATGGGAATTGAATGGATTGATTGGAACTCTCTATCAGGGGATTCCGAGAAAAAATCTCTGCGTCCAAGTAGCGTTGAAGAAGAGGTTAACTACATTATAAAAACTCTTAACCAAAATTTACATTCAGACGTGGCCGTAGTTTTAATGCATGATGCAACTGACAAACAACTTACTGTCGATAGTCTTCAAAGTGTAATTGACTATTTTAAAGAAAATAATTATAAGTTTGGAATTTTAAAATAAGGTCTGTTTTTATACAGATCTTATTTTTATTACGTAATTATTAAGGAAGTATGTTATAATGTTTAAAATTATAAAGGGGTGTTAGTATGAATATTGAAATGGAAAAAATTTCCTTGGCAAATCTGCCCACTAAGATTGAAAGATTGGATTACACTTCAAATAAATTTAAAAGAAATATATTTATTAAAAGAGATGATTTCACAGGAATTGAATTAAGCGGAAACAAGGTGCGAAAACTTGAATATGCTTTGGCTGAGGCTCTTAGTCAAGGTGCAGATACTATAATTACCTGTGGCGGAATTCAATCAAACCATGCTCGCGCTACGGCAGCCGCAGCTACTAAATTGGGGCTTAAATCCATTTTAATCCTATCTTCTGATGAGGAACTTCCTCCTAACGGGAATTATCTTTTAGATATGCTTTTGGGCGCTGAGGTTAGATTTATAAGTAGCGAAGATTATTCCCATAACCTTAAAGCTATTTTAAATGAAGTTGCGGAAAATTTAAAAAACGAAGGACGAAAAGGTTACATAATTCCAACAGGAGCTTCAAACGGTATTGGAACCTTTGGATATTTCAATGCTTTAAAAGAAATAGTTGAACAAGAAAAACAGCTTGGTTTAGAATTTGATACTATTTGCTGTACAGTTGGCTCCGGAGGAACCTATGCGGGACTTTGCCTCGGCAACAAAATTCTTAATCTAAATCGTCAGATTATAGGGTTTAATATCAGCTCCACCAAGGAATATTTTATTGATGAAGTAATTAAAATCTCAAAAGAGTTTTATAGCTATTTGGAGGGAAATAATACTTTAGAGGAAGCGGATATTAAAATTATTGACGGAAATGTTGGTTTAGGCTATGCCCTTTCCACGCCGGAGGAGTTAAAGTTTTTAAATGACTTTGCAAAAAACGAGGGAATTATATTAGACCCTGTTTACACAGCCAAGGCTATGAAAGGACTTTACAGTGAGTTGGGAAATCCAAAAACCAATTATCTAAATAATTCAAAAAATATTTTATTTATTCATACAGGCGGACTCTTTGGATTATTTCCTAAAAGCCTTGAATTTGAATTTAATTAAGGAGTTTATAAATGGAAGAAAAAAATAATACTTTATATATAGATGGTGTTAGTACAGTCTATTTAGCTGAAAAATACGGTACTCCACTATATGTTTATTCAGTGACAGACATTAAAAATCGAATAGCTGAATTAAAAGAAGACTTTTTAAATAAATATGAAAACACTACTGTATCCTATGCCTCAAAGGCTTTTTTAACCAAAGCTATGGCAAAATTAATAGCTGAAGAAGGTATAAATTTAGATGTAGTAAGCGGTGGAGAACTTTTCATTGCCTTAAGTGCAAATTTCCCCGCTGAAAAAATTGAATTTAACGGAAACAACAAACTTTATGATGAAATAGACCTTGCAGTTAAAAATAGTGTGGGAAAAATAATAATAGATGGCGCCTCTGAGTTGGATATGATTATTGACTGTGCCAAGAAATATAATAAAAAAGTAAATGTACTTTACAGAGTTACTCCCGGAATTGACGCCCATACCCATGAATATATTTCAACAGGTAAGGCTGATTCCAAATTCGGTTTTCCTCTTGATGAAGTACTTGAAGAAGTTAAGAAAGCAAAAAACAGCGAGTATATTAACTTTTTAGGTTACCACTTCCACTTAGGAAGCCAACTTTTTGAAAATGATATCTACCTAAATGCCTTGGACATAGTTTTTGAATTAATTGAGGATACTATTAATAAGACAGGAGAAAACATTAAGGAATTAAATATAGGAGGCGGTTTTGGAATAACCTATACTTCTGAAAAAAGGCAGCCTTTTTCCTATTTTTTAGAGCCCGTTATGGAAAAAATCGAAGGATATTTTTCTTTAAAAAACTTAGAAAGACCTACAATTACCATTGAACCCGGTAGAAGTATTGTCGGTGAAGCGGGATACACACTCTATACTGTTGGAAGCATTAAAGACATTGAAGGTATTAGAAAATATGTGGCTATAGATGGAGGAATGACAGATAATATTAGACCTGCCCTCTACAGTGCAGAATATAGAGCAATAGTTGCAAATAATATAAAGGGAGATCCTCTTGAAACTGTAACTATTTGCGGTAAGTGTTGTGAATCCGGCGACATTATTATAAAAGATGCTCAGATTCCGCTTACCCAGCCCGGTGATATAATTTGTATTCCTTCTACAGGCGCCTATGGATATTCCATGGCAAGCAACTATAATTGTCTTTTAAAGCCTGCGATTGTCTTTGTAGAAAATGGGGAAGATAAATTAGTCTTAAAAAGAGAAACCTATAATGATTTAATCAGAAATGAAACTGAATAATTGAGAGGGTAAAAAAATGAAAGAAAAAAGCAATTTTTTAAAAAATTATAAATTTCCAATAATACTTTTATTTTCCATTATTTTGGGAAGTATAATAGGTCTAATTATGGGAGAAAAAGCAACTGTAATTAAACCTTTCGGAGATATTTTTATAAATCTTATGTTTACTGCAGTAGTTCCTTTGGTTTTTGTTACAATTGCCAGTGCAGTAGGCAATATGCTCAATATGAACCGCCTTGGTAAAATATTGGGAACTATGTTGTTAGTATTCTTCATTACAGGAGCCATAGCTTCCACTTTAATAATTATAGTGGTTAAAATATTTCCTCCTGCTGAAGGCGTAAATTTAGCTCTTGAAATGGGAGAGGAAATTCAGAAAATATCTCTTGGAGAACAAATTGTAAAAGCGGTAACAGTTTCCGATTTTAATGAGCTGCTTTCTAAAAACAATATGTTGCCTCTTATTATCTTTGCAATTTTATTTGGCTTTTGTGTAGCTACAGTGAAAGATCCCGAAAAGCGAATTGCAAAACTACTAGATGCTCTTGGAGAAGTTATGATGAGGCTTATAAATATTATAATGTTATATGCTCCAATTGGACTTGGCGCATATTTCGCAGCACTTATAGGGGAGTTCGGTCCTCAGCTACTTGGAAGTTATTTAAAAGCCATGGTAATTTATTATCCGCTGTGTTTTCTATACTTATTTATTTTCTTCCCTATATACTCCTATGTTGCGGGAGGAAAACAAGGTGTTAAAAGGATGTTAAAATACATAGCTCCACCTGCTATAACTTCCTTTGCAACAGGTTCCTCAATTGCTACAATACCCGTTAACCTTACGGCAGCACAAAACATTGGAGTTCCTAAGGACATAAGGGAGATAGTCCTTCCCATAGGTGCAACTATGCACATGGACGGTACCTGTTTATCTTCCATTTTAAAAATATCCTTTCTCTTTGGAATATTTGGACAGGATTTCAGTGGCATAGGTACTTACCTAACTGCAATTTTAATATCTGTACTTGGCGGAGTGGTAATGAGTGGAGTTCCCGGCGGAGGACTTATTGGGGAAATGTTAATAGTAAATCTGTACGGTTTCCCGCCGGAAGCATTTCCTGTAATTGCAACTATTGGATTTTTAGTTGACCCTCCAGCTACGATGATTAACTCATCGGGAGACACTATTGCATCAATGCTTATTGCAAGATTTGTAGAGGGAAAAGACTGGATTGAAAAAACTTTAAAAAAAGAAAATATTAATGATGAATAAATAATTTTAAAACACGAAAAGGTAGATTGTAAAAAATAATCTACCTTTTTTATTAAACTTTGGAAATTACAGGAATTTTATCCACAATTTCACCATACTTATCATCAATATAAGCCACTACAGTCTCCCGACTTGCATATTCGCCTGTATAATCAAAGTAACAAACATCGCTGTACTTGGTAATCATACTTGGTAATAATGAAACTCCAATATTGTAATGAACTAAGGAGTTCAGCGTATCTAAATTTTCAGCCTCTAAAATAACTTTAGGACTAAATCCGTAACTCTTACATATCTTTTCAGATAACTCTCTTAACTTTAAACCTTCATTTAAGAGTACAAAATCCTCATCTTTTAAAATAGATAGGTCTATCTCTCCCTTTTTCAACTTCTTTAAAGTTTCCGCTTTACTGTTCTTCTCATTTACTGCAATTGAAAAATTTTCCATATAAACAGTCCTGTATTTTATCTTGGGAGAGTATATGGGCAATGGAATTATAGCAAGGTCTACATCTCCTCTTAACAAGTTTTCCTCAGTAATTTTTGAATCTGCTTCAACAATTTTTATTTCCTTTCCAGGGCATAACTTTTGAAGTTCGGGTATGACTTTAGGCAGAAAGTATTTTCCATAAAACTGTGAAATCCCCAAAGTTAAAGTTTTGGAAGATTTTCCCGCGAACTCTTCCATTCTACTCAGTAAATTATTATAGGATTCTATAAGTTTAATAGCCTCCTCTACAAATATTTCTCCTGCCTCTGTAATCTCAACCTTGGACTTATTCCTTAAAAAAATTTCTACTCCCAGTTCTTCCTCCAATTTTTTAACATACTGGCTAAGAGCAGGCTGGCTTACAAATGATTTTTTTGCAGCCTTTGAAAAATTTTTTGTCTCTGCAATTGCTACTATGTACCTTAATTGATTAATATTCACTTTATTCTCCTTATAAATTCTTATAACTAATCCTTATAAGCTGATTATATTTTAATATTTCCAAAAAATCAACATTAATACTATATTTATATTAACAAAGTAGTTTAAGAAGAGGTAAAATATGAAATTAACTTTAACAGAAAAATTAATAAAAAACTCTCTAGTAGAGGGGAGTTTAGAAAGAGGTACAAGGATTGGAATTAAAGCTGACCAAGCTCTTATGCATGACTTAAATGCCATGATGACCTACCTTGCCCTGGAGTCTTTGGAATTGGACAAAGTAAAGATAAACTTAGCTGTCCAGTACATAGATCACAATATGATGCAGGCTGATTTTAAAAATGACGATGACCACAGATATATTCAAGATATAACATCAAAATTGGGAATAATTACTGCAAGACCCGGTAGTGGGATATGTCACCAACTTCATCTTGAACATTGGGGTATTCCAGGTAAATCATTAATAGGCGGAGATTCTCACACTGTTGCAGCCGGTGGAATTGCTATGCTTTCCATAGGAGTTGGAGGTTTTGATAGTGCAATGGTACTTGCAGGCGAAACATTTTATTTTACTATGCCTAAAATTGTAAAAGTTGAACTTACAGGCAAATTACCTCCCTTTGTTTCAGCTAAAAATATTATATTGGAAGTTCTAAGGCGAATAGGTGTTAAAGGCGGTGTAGGTAAAATTTTGGAATATACAGGTCCGGGAGTAAAGACATTAAATGTCGCTGAGAGATCTACTATTACCAATATGGGACAAGAAACAGGCGCAACTACTTCAGTATTTCCAAGTGATGAAAATACTAGACAATGGCTTAGAGCTTATAACAGGGAAAAAGATTACCAGCCTTTAGAAGCAGATGATGGAGCTGTTTATGATGAAGTTATAAAGATTAATCTATCAGCTTTGGAACCTTTAATAGCTCTACCCCATCTTCCAGATAATATAGTACCGCTTTCAGATGTCCTTGGAACTAAAGTTGATCAAGTTATGATTGGTAGCTGTACCAATACAGCTTTAAATGATATTTTATCTGTTGCAAATATTTTAAAGGGAAATACGGTTCATAAGGACGTGGATATAGGTTTATATCCCTCTACTAGGACTGTAATAAGAGAATCTGTAATGAGAGGCGCATATGATGATATAGTTTCAGCTGGAGTTAGGATTTTTGAACCCATATGCGGTGGTTGTAACGGAAACGGTTTTGCGCCAAAGACTGACGGAATATCATTGAGAACCACTCCAAGAAATTTCTATGGTAGAACGGGAACCAAGACCGCACAAGTTTATTTATGTTCACCTGAAGTTGCTGCAGCTTCTGCCCTTTACGGCGTAATTACAGACCCCAGAACTTTAGATATTGATGATATAAAGTATGAACTCCCTGAAAGATTCCTTGATGACAGTAATATATTTGTAATGCCATCACTTTCTCCGGATATAGTTCCTAGAAGAGGACCTAACATTAAACCTATTCCTCCTATGGAGGCAATGGAAGATACAATAAAAGAAAAAGTACTTCTTAAGTTAGATGATGATATAACAACTGATCATATTTGTCCGGCAGGAGCTAAGTACCTTCCCATACGCTCAAATATACCGGAACTATCTAAACACGGTTTTAAAATGGTAGATGAAACTTTCCCAAATAGAGCTAAAGAAGCCGGAGGAGGGATTATTGTTGCAGGGGAAAATTATGGACAAGGCTCCAGCAGAGAACAAGCTGCTATTATTCCAAGGTATTTGGGAATAAAAGCTGTTATTGCCAAAAGTTTTGCTAGACTCCACCTTGCAAATATGTGCAATTGGGGAATTCTTCCCCTTACTTTTGTAGACAGGAGAGACTATGAAAAAATTTCCAGTGAGGATATCTTAGAACTGGATACGTCAAATTTAAAAGAAAACAAAATTTATACCTTAGTAAATAAAACTACAGGTGAAAAAATCTCAGTTCAATCTCCTGCCAGTCAGGACGAATTAAATTATATTAAGGCAGGCGGTCGTATTAATTTAGTTAAGGAAAAATTAAAAGGAATTGAATAATATGAAGAAAAAAGAAAACTTGAAAATTTCCAAAGAAGTCATAGATAACTTGCGCAATATAGATATAACTTCTCTTTCAGATGTATGTGTTTCAAAAGTTTCAATGAATCACCTTATAAAACCAAAAATAAATACCCATAAAATAGTAGGTACTGCAGTTACTTTAAAGCTGCCTAAAGGAGACAGTCTGACAGTTCAAAAAGCATTGAACATTGCCAAAGCAGGAGATGTCTTAGTAGTTGACAGCGGAGGTTCTGTTGAAAATGCAGTTTGGGGAGATTTGAGAAGTCTTAAAGCAAAGAAAAAAGGACTTGAAGGTGTTGTTATTGATGGTGCTATTAGAGACATAGTAGGTTGTAGAGAAATTGGATTTCCCATATTTTCAAAGTACCTTGTATGCGCTTCCAGTACTAAAATAGGTGGTGGAGAGATAAACATTCCCATTACCTGCGGTGATATATTAGTTCATCCCGGAGATGTTATAATAGGTGATGAAAACGGAGTAATTGTACTTCCTAAATCTAATATCCATAGTATAATTGAAAAAGCTCTAAAAAGAGAACAAGAAATTCAACTTGAAAAAGAAAAAATTCTTAATGAAGTTTAAATAGTCTAACAAGAGATGAAGTTTAAATAGTCTAACAAGAGCCGAGCTATCTTTATATAAGACAGTTCGGCTCTTGTTTTTTAGTACATCCATTAAAAAAGACACCTTAGCGTCCTTTATATTTTTATTTATCTAATAACGTATCAAGTCTTGCTTTGTCAAAACCAACAATTTCTTCATTATCAACAACAATTACAGGAACTCCTGTATAGCCTTTAGCCATTAACTCAGTTCTTGCTTGTGCATCTGTTTGAACGTTTTTTTCCTCAAAAGCAATATTTTTTTCATTTAAATAATCTTTTGCCATAGTACAATATGGACAAGTGTTTGAAGTATATACTACTACTTTACTCATTTTTATTCCCCCTTAAAATTAATATACCCTTTAGATAGATTATTAATCAAGTTCTTTTTTTATGCTCAGCGTGTTTGTAACCCTCTCTAAATAAACTTAAAACGTGTTCGTCATCTAAAGAATATATGGCATATCTACCAATTCGCTTTACTTTAATAAGCTCTTGGTTTCTCAATATTGCCAACTGATGTGAGATTGACGATTGACTCATATTTAAAAGTTCTGAAATATCATTTACACGCAAAGGTGACTTTGAAAGCAGGTAAATAATTTTCAACCTTGTAGGATCACCTAAGGCTTTAAATATGGTGGACAATAAATTTATCAATTCTTCATCATTGGCAAATTTTTCTACATCTTCTTTTAAATTTTTCTTCTCTTCCTCTTTTAATTCGTAATCCATCTCGCCTCCTATATGTTCGGAAAATTTATTGAAAGGACAATAAATTCCTCTGAAGTTAAGGTTTCGGCTCGTCTTTTAGGATCTATATTGGAAACTAAAAGCACTTTGGTCAATTCATTTTTATCTATGGGAAAGCCATAGCTTGAAAGTGAATTTATTAAAGTTTTTCTTCTTTTTGAAAAAGCTGCTTTTACAACTTTAAAAAACTTTTCTCTGTCTATCTTTGGAAGATCTTCTTTTATTTTTAAATTAACTACAGCAGAATCTACATTGGGCTTAGGCATAAATACCGTACTGGGTACAGTAAATTCATAATTTACATCTGAATAAAATTGAATGAAAACTGAAAGAGAACCATAATCTTTAGTATCAGGCTTAGCTACAAATCTATTTGCTACTTCCTTTTGAATCATTACAGTTATGGATTCAATATTTAAATCATCTTCTATTAACTTTGATATTATAGGAGTGGTTACGTAGTAAGGTAAATTTGCAACTACTTTAAAGCTTTCTGTCCCAAAATTTTCCTCTGCAATCTGTTTTAAGTCAGCTTTCAAAACATCTTCAAAATAAATTTTTACATTGTCATAGGGCAAAGATTCTTTTAGCAGCTCCTTAAGTTTTTCATCTATTTCTACAGCAACTACTTTCTTCCCCCTTAAGGCCAATTCCTCTGTAAGAGTGCCTATCCCCGGTCCAATTTCTAAAATGTTGTCCTCGCCAGTAATCCCTGCACTATCAACTATTTTTCTCACAACATTTCCATCTATTAGGAAATTTTGTCCTAGAGACTTGGAAAATCTAAAATCATATTTCGTTAGTAATTCAACTACCCTACTTGGTTTAAATAGCCTTTCCATCTTCCACCGCTTTCACTGCCTTAATAAATTCTTCTCTAGTTACTTTAAAACTGTTTAATCTATTTAAAAACTGTTTGGAATTTCCATGGCCTATTTTGAGAATCTCCGAAACTTTCTCCCTTTTCACAGCGGAATTGTCCATTCCCATAAGCCCATGGTCAATTAAATCTTTTTTAGTAAAAGTTTCAACTTTCTCTTCATATTCAGGTCTTGCTTTTTTTATTGCCTCTCTAATATCTTCAACAGTGGCGTTTTCCACTCCAATGTCATCTTTTTTCTTAGCCTTCCCCTGAGGCAGAAAAGCATGTTTTGCACCTTTTATCTGGCCGGAAATATCATTTCTAATTTTATTTCCCATAAAATCGGGATCGGTAAATATAATTATACCCCTTCTTTCATTTAAATCTCTTAAAAGCGCAATTAATTTTTTACCGTAGCCAAATCCATGGGTAATAATAACTTCGGCATCAACGGCAGCCTTAACTGCAGCGACGTCGTCTTTTCCTTCCACAACTATGACCTCTTTAATCATTATAGAACCTCTTTGTATTTACATCGGTTATACTGACTAATTCATCTTCATCCATTCCTCTTATTTTAGCAATTTCCTTTGCCACATACTTAACATACATAGGCTCATTTCTCTTGCCCCTAAAAGGAACAGGTGTCATATAAGGACAGTCCGTTTCCAAAAGAAGCCTATCAATATCAACTTCTTTAGCAACTTCCTTTGGAACTCTGGCATTTTTAAAAGTTACTGCTCCCCCCAAGGAAATATAACAATTTAATTTCATATATCTCTTCATCATATCCACACTTTGGGAAAAGCAATGGATTAAAACTTCAATATCATAGGTCTTCTTAGCCCATTCAACCATCTCATAGGTCTCAAGGGAAGCATCTCTTGAGTGGATTACTATTGGCAGCTTTAACTTATCCGCCAATACAATCTGCCTTTTAAAAACCTCTCTTTGAACATCCCTTGGAGAATGGTCATAATAAAAGTCCAATCCAATCTCCCCAATAGCTCTGACTTTTTTATCTTTGGAAAGTTCTATAAGCTTCTCTTCAACTTCAGGGCTATAGGTCTTAGCTTCATGAGGATGGACTCCTATTACTGCATGAACATTGTCATATTTATTTGCCAATTCCACTGAAGCAATTGAGGACTTTAAATCTGCGCCAATATTGTAAACAAAGTCCACGCCATTGGCTTTTAAATTTTTAATTAATACATCTCTATCATAGTTAAATCTAGCATCATCTAAATGCGCATGTGAGTCTATCAATATACCACTCCTAACAAATTTCAGTTCCGTCAGGTAAATCTTCAAAAATTGTCGCTAAGGAAATTTTTCCATCTTCCGTCTCAGCTGCAAGCAACATTCCCTTAGACTCTATTCCTCTGAATTTAGCCGGTTTTAAATTTGTTATTACAAGAATTTTTTTACCTGTTAAATATTCTTTAGTAAAATCATTTTTTATATTTGAAACTATAGTTCTTCTCTCATTACCTATTTTTAAATTTAACAAGTACAACCTGTCCGCCTTAGGATGATCATCTACAGATTCAATAAGTGCAACTTTAATTTTTAGCTTTCCAAAATCTTCAACAGTACACTCTTCTACTTCTTCAACTTTAGTTTCTACAGGTACTTTAGCCCACTTTGCCTTTTCAGCATCTCTTGTTTCAACTAACTTTTCAGTTGCTTCATCTAATTTTACAATTTCCTTTTCAATGTCAAGCCTTGGGAACAATACGCCCTTATTCTTGACTTTTTCTCCCGCCTCAGTCAAACCCCAAATATTAGAGTCTTCCCATTTCACTTCAGTTTTTATTCTAAGAGCCTTTCTTATCTTTTCAGAAGTTTCAGGAATAAAAGGCTTAATTAAAATTGATGTAATTCTAAGAGATTCAGCTAAATTATATAGCACGCTGTCCAATCTTTCTTTCTTATCTTCATCTCTGGCTAAAATCCAAGGAGTAGTTTCATCAACGTACTTATTGGACCTTCTTACTAAATTCCAAATTGACTCCAGCGCCACTGAAAATTCAAAGTGCTCCATAGCTTCATCTACTTTTTGTGAAGTTGTGGTGGCAATATTAACCAAATCTTCATCAATTTCATCTTCAACTAAAGCTTCAGGAATATATCCGTCATTGTATTTTTCAATCATGGAAATTGTCCTTGAAACTAAGTTCCCAAGGTCATTTGCCAAGTCGGAATTCAATCTGTTCATAAACTTCTGTTTGTTAAAGTTACCGTCCGAGCCAAAGGAAAACTCTCTTAGTAAAAAGTATTTCAGCGCATCTACTCCATATAGTTCAATAATAGGTTCCGGATATACTACATTTCCCTTAGACTTACTCATCTTATCATCATCAAATAATATCCAGCCGTGTCCAAAGACTTTTTTAGGTACAGGCAAATCCAAGGCCATTAAAATTGCTGGCCAGATAATAGTATGAAATCTTACAATTTCCTTTCCAACTAAATGCACATCTGCCGGCCAGTAATTGTTAAATTTCTCCTCATCAGTACCGTAGCCTATAGCTGTTAAATAGCAGCTAAGCGCATCTATCCAAACATATACTACGTGCTTGTCATCAAAAGGTACCTTAACTCCCCAATCAAAAGAAGAACGAGTAACTGATAAGTCATCAAGACCGTCTTTTAAAAAGTTGTTAATCATTTCATTTTTTCTTGATTCAGGTTCTATAAATCCCGGCTCTTCTTCATATAATTTCAAAAGCGCATCTCTGTACTTTGAAAGTTTAAAAAAGTAAGCCTCTTCCTTTTGCAGGTGAGTTTCACGTCCACAGTCGGGACAGAATTTACCTTCAACTAATTGAGACTCCGTCCAAAATGATTCACAAGGAGTACAATAGTATCCCTCATATTCCGACTTATAAATTTCACCCTTATCATAAAGTTTTTGAAATATATCCTGTACATTTTTTTCATGTTGCGGATCGGTGGAACGAACAAAAGCATCATAGCTAATATCCATATCTTTCCATAGTTTTTTTATACTGTCCACTATATTATCCACGTATTCTTTTGGCTCCAAACCAAATTCTTTTGCTTTTAATTCAATTTTTTGACCGTGTTCATCTGAACCTGTAGTGAAAAATACATCATAGCCTTGAAGCTCCTTATATCTCTTTATACAGTCTGCTGCTACAGTACAATAGGTATGTCCAATATGCACATTATCATTTGGATAATAAATTGGTGTTGACAAATAATACTTCTTTTGCATAATTACCTCCATAAAAAACAAACCCCCGCCATATTTTAAGCGAAGGAACTCTGGTAATGTTCTCTTAGTTTAAAAGAACAAATAGCTATAAACTTTATTTCATTTATATCTACTCTGTTCACCTTCTTTTGGAACAGTTTTATCTCATAAATTATATTACATAAAGTCTTTTTTTTCAAGAGTTCACATAGCCCGGCTTTAAACAAGAAAAAAGAGCTCAAAGCTCTTT
>NZ_RLIH01000022.1 GCF_004006535.1 Anaerosphaera multitolerans
GGAACTCCAAGGAGTTCCTTTTTAATTTCTAATCCTCACTGTAATATCTTACTATATCTTCAAATATTTCCCACATTTCATCTACCATTTCTTTATTTTCTGAAGAAAAGGGAATTATCATATCTTTATTTTTAATCTTCAGCTTTTTCGCAATTATGTTTATATGCTTTTCGTAATGTCCCTTTGAAATTTTATCGGCCTTTGTTGCTACAACTATGCCCGAATAACCCTTTGCCATTAAATATTCAAACATCTGCAAGTCCTGTGCTGTCGGTTCGTGTCTAATATCCACAAGAAGTATTACTTCCAAGAGATTTTCTCTATTTTCAAGATATTCGTTTATAATCTTTGACCAGGAGTTCTTTTCAACCTTTGAAACTTTTGCGTAACCGTATCCCGGTAAATCCACAAGTCTTAAGTCATCATTAACTCTGTAGAAATTAATAGTTCGCGTCTTGCCAGGAGTAGATGAAGTCTTGGCAAGTTTTTTTCTATTTAACATTGCATTTATAAAAGAGGACTTCCCCACATTGGAACGTCCGGCAAAGGCAAATTCAAATAGATCTTCTTCGGGATACTGTTCCCTGTGAACTGCCACTTTTTCAAGATCCGCTTTTTTTATTTTCACTTTTTATCACCAAGAGCAATCTTCTCAACATCTTTCATTTCTTTAACAGGTATTACAGTTAAAGTATCTAAGACTTCCTTTTCAATTTCAGCTAAATCTCTTTCATTTTCCTGTGGAATTATAACAGTTTTAATTCCCATTCTCTGCGCAGCTAAAATCTTTTCCTTTAATCCGCCAATAGGCAGAACTCTACCTCTTAAAGTTATCTCTCCGGTCATTGCAACGTCTTTTTTTACAGGTCTGTCAGTTAGGGCTGAAAGCACGCTTGTTGCAATAGTAATCCCCGCTGACGGTCCGTCTTTAGGAACTGCCCCCTCAGGTACGTGTATATGAATATCCAATTCCTTTCTGAAATCAGGCTCAAGATTATAATAACTACTGTTGCTTGCCAAGTAAGAAACAGCTGCTATTGCAGATTCCTTCATAACATCTCCCAATTGACCTGTTAAGGTCAACTTTCCACTACCGGGCATTATAGTACTTTCAATTGCCAGAGTTTCTCCTCCAACTTCAGTCCAAGCAAGTCCGTTTACAACTCCTACTTGATCTTCCTTCTCCACTATGTCAAAAAGATATTTCTTTTCTCCTAAAAACTTATTAATATTTCTTGAAGTTACGGAAATTTTTTCCTTACCCTCCTCAACTATTTGAAGCGCTGCCTTTCTTGCACATTTAGATATTTCCTTTTCTAAAGCTCTGACTCCCGCTTCTCTGGTATAAAAATTGATTATATCTTTAATTGCCGTATCTGACATGGTAAACTGTGATTTTTTAAGTCCGTTTTCCTTTAATTGTTTGGGTAATAAATATTTCTTGGCAATGTTGTATTTTTCATCTGGAGTATATCCTCCTAGATTTATTACTTCCATTCTATCTAAAAGAGGTCTTGGAATAGTCTGTGTTGTGTTGGCAGTAGTTACAAAGAAAACATTTGAAAGATCAAAGGGAAGTTCCATATAATGGTCTGTAAAAGTTTTATTTTGTTCAGGGTCTAAAACCTCAAGTAAGCCACTTGCCGGATCTCCTCTGTAGGTGGTTCCAACCTTATCTATCTCATCAAATAAAAATACAGGATTGTTTTCCTTTGCTTTCTTTAAAAGAGTAATAATTCTTCCCGGAAGCGCACCTACATAGGTCCTTCTGTGGCCTCTTATTTCCGCCTCGTCAGTAACTCCGCCCAAACTCATTCTTACAAAACTTTTTCCCAGTGCATTTGCTATGGAAGATGCAATGGAAGTCTTACCTACTCCCGGAGGTCCCACTAAACAAAGTATTGAGCCCTTTGATTCGGGAGCCAACTTCTTAACGGCAATAAATTCCAAAATTCTCTCTTTTACATTCTTTAATCCATAATGCTCTCTATCTAAAATTTTTCTTGCTTCATTTAAATCTATTTCATCAGGCGATGATTCAAGCCAAGGCAAATCCAAAATCCAATCCAAATAATTTAAAATCACCGTATATTCAGGAGATGCCGTATTGGTTTTAGAGAGTTTTGAAACTTCTTTTAAAGCTCTTTCCCTAACAGCTTCAGGAAGTAATTTTTCCTCAATTCGCTTTTGATAGGTTAATATTTCTCCTTCTTCACTGGCATCACCCAACTCCTCATGAATTACCTTTAACTGCTCTTTTAAATAATACTCCCTTTGTACCTTATTCATATTTGAACGGACTCTTTGGTCAATATTCTTCTCTATGGACAACATCTCTATTTCCCTTTGAAGAATGCCGTGAAACAGCAAAAGTCTGTTATAGGGGTTTAACTCCTCTAAAAGCCTTTGACTTTCATCTAATTGTAAATTTATATAAGCAGCTGAAGTATCTACTAAGGTAGAGGCACTGGTCTTGTCAACTACAGACTGTAAAAGTCCGGGAACAAGTCTTGAATCAAGTTCGCTGTACCTTTCAAGATCTTCTTCAATTAACCTTATTGCCGCCATAACTTCCTTGTCTTCTCTATCTTCAACTTCCTCTTCAAATTCTTCAACAACGGCTTCAAGGTAATTTTCCTCTTCAAATAACTCTTCAATTTTAGCACGGTTTAATCCCTCAACTAGTACTCTTACTATACCGCCGGGCAACTTTAAAATCTGTTTTATCTTAGCCACCACACCGTACTGGTATAAGTCCTCCCTTTTGGGATCTGCCACTGCCGCATCAATCTGTCCGGTTACAAATATAGTCGACTCTTTCATTTCTGCAGCTTCAATAGCAGCTATACTCTTTTCTCTGCCACAATCAAAATGAGTTACCATTCTGGGAAATATTATTAAATCTCTTAAGGGTATTACCGGAAGTTTTGATTTTTTATCCATCTTTTTCACCAGCCTTATTTAAAATTAGGCTCACTGACGTGAGCCATATTTATATTGATTTTTTGTCTTCTTTTAAAACTAATATTGGAGGTTTAGTACCTTCAACGGATTCTTTGGTGATTATTACCTCTGAAATATCATTTCTTGACGGAATTTCATACATTATATCCATCATAGTGTCTTCAATAACACCTCTAAGCCCCCTTGCACCTGTCTTCTTTTCTATGGCTGATTTAGCTATATACTTTAGTGCATTTTTTTCAAACTTCAAATTAACACCGTCAATTTTCAAAAGTTCTTCATACTGTTTTACAAGAGCATTTTTAGGTTTTGTCAAAATATCCACTAAAGCTTCTTCATCTAAAGCCTCAAGGGTTATAAGCACCGGAAGTCTTCCTATTAATTCCGGAATTAAACCGAATTTTAACAAATCCTCCACCTGTACATCCTGTAAAATATTTTCTCTTTGTTTATTTCTATCTACTACATCTGAAACAAAGCCCATGGAACTGGTTCCAATTCTGGATTCCACAATATTTTCTATTCCATCAAAAGCTCCGCCTACAATGAAGAGTATATTTGAAGTATCCACTTGAATAAATTCCTGATTAGGGTGTTTCCTGCCTCCCTGCGGAGGGACATTTGCAACAGTTCCTTCAATTATTTTTAAAAGCGCCTGTTGTACTCCTTCACCGCTTACATCTCTTGTAATGGAGACATTTTCAGATTTTCTTGCAATTTTATCTATCTCATCAATATATATAATCCCTTTTTCAGCCTTTTCAATGTCATAATCGGCAGACTGAATAAGTTTTAATATAATATTTTCAACATCTTCTCCCACATAGCCCGCCTCTGTTAAAGTAGTTGCATCAGCTATGGCAAAGGGAACATTTAAAATTTTCGCAAGTGTTTGAGCCAGTAAAGTCTTACCGCTACCGGTAGGTCCCAATAATAATATATTTGACTTTTGCAATTCAATGTCTGAATTTCTAACTGAGGAATTGATTCTCTTGTAATGATTATATACAGCAACAGAAAGAGCCCTTTTAGCTCTTTCCTGTTTTATAACATAAGAATCCAAGATGCTTTTAATTTCAGCAGGCTTTTTAAGCTCAAAAGCCTTTGAATTGTCTAGAAACTTTTCCTCATTTATAATCTCAGAACAAATATTGATACATTCATCACATATATACACATCCGGACCCTTGATTAATCTCTTTACTTGGTTTTGATTCTTTCCACAAAAGGAACATTTTAATAATTCATCAGATTTAGACATTTACACCTCAGCCTCTTTTTTCAATTACTTTATCAATTAAGCCATACTCAACAGCTTCTGCTGCTGAAAGATAATAGTCTCTATCAGTATCACTTTCAACTTTTTCAAGGGGTTGTCCAGTTTCCTCTGCAAGAATTTTATTAATTCTATCTCTTACTTCCAAAATCTTTTCCGCATGAATTTTAATATCTGATGCTTGTCCCTGTGCCCCACCTAAAGGTTGATGTATCATAATATCCGCATTTGGAAGTGCAAATCTCTTGCCTCTAGTTCCTGCAGCAAGTAGGAAAGCACCCATTGATGCAGCCATACCCACACATATTGTAGACACATCGCACTTTATGAAATTCATAGTATCAAATATTGCAAATCCAGCACTTACAGAACCACCCGGACTGTTAATATAGATTTCAATATCCTTACTTGGATCTTCCGACTCTAAAAACAGAAGTTGAGCCACTACTAAATCAGCTGTAACTTCATTTATTTCACCGGTTATAAAAATTATCCTATCCTTTAATAATCTTGAATAAATATCATAGGATCTTTCTCCACGGTTGGTCTGTTCAACTACCATAGGCACTAACGCCATAATATCACCATTTCTTTCTATTCTTCTTCTTTTTCTTCTTTATCTTCAGCTTTTTTTTCTACAAATTTCGCATTCTCAAAAAGCATATCTAAAACCTTTCTGTTAATCAGGTTTTCCTTTATGCCTTCTTTATTTGATTCTATCATATATTCTTTCATTTTTCCCTGTTGTTCTTCATCTTCAGGGAAGTAATTCTTAACTACTTCGTCTATCTCCTTTAGCACTTCTTCCTCTTCAATGTCAAAGTTTTCAGCCTTTGCCACTGCTTCAAGAGCTAAAGCAGTCTTAACTTGCTTTAGTGCATCTTCTCTTAAACTTTCTCCGAAAGCTTCCACTGTACTTCCCATCATTTTAATATAATCTTCAAGACCCATACCTTGAGCTCTCAAACTATTGTCAAAATTTTGCATTTGAGATTCAATTTGAGCATCAACCATTGCCTTTGGAACGTCAACTTCCATGTTTTCAACAACTTTTTCTATTACGGCCTGCTCTTTCTCAACTTTTTCTCTTGATTCAAATTCAGCTTCTTTTTTACTTCTAACGTCAGCTCTATATTCATCTACAGTATCAAAGTCGGAAATGTCCTTTATAAATTCATCGTCAACTTCAGGAAGTTCCTCATAGCTTATGGAATTTAACTTAACTTTAAATACAGCTTCCTTACCCTTTAAATCCTCTGCATGGTACTCTTCAGGAAAAGTTACATTTACGTCAAATTCATCGCCTATGTTATGACCAACTATTTGGTCTTCAAAACCAGGAATAAAGGAGTTTGAACCCAATTCAAGCTCATGTCCTTCAGCTGCTCCGCCTTCAAATTCCTCTTCGCCTATAAAACCTTTAAAGTCTATATTAACTTTATCTTCTAACTTAGCCGCTCTGTCATCTACATTTATAATACGAGCGTTTTTACGTCTTTCATTTTCTATTTCATTGTCAATAAGCTCTTCTGTAACTTCATATTTTATGTCTTCAACTTCTACGCCCTTGTATTCGCCAAGTTTAACTTCAGGTTTTACTTCCACAGAAACTTCAACTTCAACATCTTGTCCTGAATAGGCTTCTTCAATATTTATTTCAGGTTGTGTAATAGGTTCAATGCCAAGTTCTTCAACTGCTTTTTCATAGTATACCGGAAGTACTTCATTTAAAGCATCTTCTAGAAAAACTTCCTTGCCATATACATTTTCAATGATTTTTCTTGGTACACGACCCTTTCTAAAGCCGGGTATTTGAAAGTGTTTTTTATTTTTTAAATATACATTTTTTTCAGCTTCCATTACATCTTTTGCTTCCACGTGCATATCAAAATACACTGTATTGTTTTCTCTTTTCTTTATTTCAGTCATAATATCCTCCGTTCCATTTAAGGCATTTTTATAATTAATTAATTATATCATAATGATTAATTTATAACAGTATTTATAAATTCTCAAGACCCTCTTTTAACTCCGCCATTTCTTCTTCAGTAAAAGTTATTCCCTTTGACATTTTAAGATGTTCCTCATCCCACTCTCTAATATCATACTTAGGCGGTCTATTGTTCCAGCTTACTAAATTTAACTCCTTGCTCCAACCTCTTGCATTGGTGGATAGAGTTTTAATATGCTTTATTATTTCAAATTGAAAATCAGCCATTTATATCTCCTAACTACTATCCGAATTAATAGTTACCCATCTTTTTAAAAATATTTACAGGGAAAGTTCTCTTTTAATTTCCTCTAGAATTTTTTTAATACTCTCCTCTGAAGTCATCTCTACTTTTTCCTTATCTTTTCTGTTTGAGTATTCAATTACTTCCTCACCAGCTTTTTTCCCCACTGTAACTCTTAAAGGTATTCCTATTAAATCTCTATCTTTAAATTTAACACCGGCTCTTTCATTTCTATCATCTAAAAGAACCTCCACTCCTAAGTTAATTAGCTCCTCATACATCTTCTCACCAAGACTCATCTGTTCTTCATCTTTGTTGTTAACTACAGTTATTATAGCTTGGTAAGGAGCTACTGACATCGGCCAAATTATACCGTCCTCATCATAATTCTGTTCCACTATGGCAGATACTGTCCTTGTCACTCCAACACCATAGGAACCCATCCAAATTAATTTTTCCTTCCCATTGACATCTAGGTAAGTGGCATTTAAAGCTTCCGAGTACTTAGTTCCCAATTGAAATATATTTCCAACTTCTATTCCCCTTGCAAATAAATATTCTTCACCGGTTTCTTCTATTATATCCCCTTTTCTTACCTCTAAAAGATCCTCGCATACCTCGCCTGAAAAATCTCTGCCGTAGTTTGCATTTATAATATGGTAACCCTCTTTATTAGCACCTATGGATAAGTTTTGAATTTTTGTAACAGCGTTATCAAATATAAGTCTAACACTTTTATCAAGACCTATCGGACCAGTATAGCCTGCTGATGAATTTATGGACAATATATCCTCTTCAGTCATTAACTCTATATCATGTTCAGGTACTCCCAAGTAACCTTCCAACTTGGACATGTTTAATTCCCTGTCTCCGGGAATAAATACAATTACTGGTTTACCTTCCACCATTAAATCTATTGCTTTTAAACTTCTGTTTTTTTCTATTCCCAAAAATTTCGTAACATCTTCTATAGTTTTAAGATCAGGTGTGGCTACTTCCTTTAGTTCTTTAAGTTCCTGTTCTCCAGGTAACTTATAGGTAACTTTTGCCTTTTCTGAAGTAGCAGCATACTTACCGCTTGGAGAATAAGCTATTTCTCCCTCTCCCGTTTCCGCCAGAGCTATAAATTCATGGGATTTATTTCCACCCATTGCTCCGCTATCACCCTCTACAACTTTGTAATCTAAATTAAGTCTGTTAAATATTCTTTCATAGGCCCTATACATTTCCATATAGGAAATCTCCATAGTTTCAGGAGAAGTATCAAAGGAGTAGGCATCTTTCATGGAGAATTCTCTTGCTCTGTTAATACCAAAGCGAGGTCTCTTTTCATCTCTATACTTAGTTTGTATCTGGTACAGATTTAAAGGCAATTGTTTATAGGACTTTACCTCATCTTTAATTAATGTAGTGAAATATTCCTCTGCCGTAGGTCCAAGACAAAACTCCCTGTCATTTCTATCTTTTAATTTAAACATCTCAGGACCAAATCTATCCCAACGTCCACTGGCATCCCAAATTTCTCTAGGTTGAATAGCGCTCATTAAAATTTCCTGAGAACCGGCCCTGTCCATTTCCTCTCTTACAATTTTTTCAATTTTCTTTACTACCTTGTAGCCAAGTGGTAAGTAAGTGTAAATCCCACTTGCCGATTTTCTTATGAAAGCCCCTCTTAAAAGAAGTTTATGCGATGCCACTTCCACATCGGCTGACACTTCTCTTAATGTCGGCATATATAATTTAGAAAGCTTCATATAATCCTCCAAACCTTTATTCCAATTCGCCATAATATTATAATATGTAAATTTCTCTCTTTCAAGCACTCTATCACTAATTATATGGATTTTGTTGAATTTTCAACTTTATTTAACAATTAATTGCAAATTTAATTTTAAAAATCAAATTTTCCTTATAATACATGTAATTTTTTAAATTTCCCATAAAGTTTTTAAAGATTTATATCCCAACAATATAAATCCTTACATTATTTATTTTTAATTTTTCACTTTAAAGGGCACAATACTATATTATGTAATATAATATTTTATAGCAAATATTTAATTAGGAGTGATTTTATGAAAGTTTTTGTCACAAGTAGAGTTCCTGAAAGCATTTTAAACTTATTAAAAGCTGATTTTGAATTAAATTATAACGACAGTCTAATACCCCTTTCCAAAGAGGAAATTATTAAAGGCCTTGAGGGTGCCGAGGCGTTAGTATGTCCTCTATCAGATAAAATAGATGCTGACATTATTAACTCCTCCAACACCTTAAAATTAATATGTAATTACGGTGCCGGCTTTGATAATATTGACATAGAGGCCGCAAGGGCAAAAAATATAGTAGTTACCAATGCGCCTGCCCCGTCTTCAGCCGTATCCACTGCTGAACTTGCCTTTAGTTTAATCTTGTGTCTATCTCGAAATCTAATAGAGGGAGATAGGTTTATGAGAACTGAAGAATTTCACGGTTGGAGACCTACGTTTTTTCTGGGAAATGAATTAAGAGGAAAGACACTTGGTATTATAGGAATGGGAAATATTGGAAAAAATGTAACTAAAAGAGCTCTTGCCTTTGAGATGAAGGTAATTTACTATTCGCGAAATCGAAAGGAAGATATGGAAGTACTTGGAGTAGAGTATAGCGAGCTTGAAGATTTAATTAAAAATTCCGATTTTATATCTTTACATTCAGCCTTTGCACCTGAATTAAAACATTTAATTTCCCATAGGGAATTTGATTTAATGAAGGAAAGCGCCTATTTAATAAATGCCGCTCGAGGCCCTCTTGTTAATGAGGAAGCCTTAATAGAGGCTTTAAAGGAAAATAAAATAAAAGGCGCTGCTCTTGACGTTTACGAGTTTGAACCGAAGTTTTCAAAGGAGCTGATTAAACTAAACAATGTGGTTTTGGAGCCTCATATTGGAAATGCCACCTTTGAAGCTAGAGAGGAAATGGGTAATGCTGTAGTTGTTAATCTTTTAGATTATAAGTCGGGAAAGACTCCAAGAAATAAAGTAAATTAAAAAATGTAGACTCCGGTCTACATTTTTTCTTCCTTTTGTTTAAATTGCAGTCCAACCACCATCAACATTTAAAAGTTGTCCTGTAGTATAAGATGAAAATTCTGATGCAAAGTAAATTATTGCCGTATCCAATTCTCCGCTCTTTCCTGCTCTACCCATAGGACAGTATGCTTGAAGTACTTGACCAAAAGCTTCATTGGCAAGGACATCTTGGGTCATTTCAGATTCAAAATAAGCAGGTCCCACTGCATTTACTGTTATTCCATAGTTTGCCCACTCAGTTGCTAAAGCCTTAGTCATCATAAATACTGCACCCTTTGTAGTAGCATAGGCAGTCATTAAATCAGAGTGAGGCATTGCAACTCTTGAGTGAATAGAACCCAAATTTATAATTCTACCATAATTGTTCTTTTTCATAATACTTCCAACTTCTCTTGCCACATTGAAAACGCCGTAAATATTGGTTTTCATCATTCTGTCCCAAGTTTCATCACTCATTGTATCTGCAGGTTCTCCAAGACCAAGTCCCGCATTATTTACTAAGATATCTATCTTTCCATAGTGTTCTTCTATATTCTTTACGGCCTCTTTTACATTCTTACTGTCTGTTACGTCACAAACTTGAATAAAAACTTCCATTCCCTTTGATTCAAGATCTTTCTTTACTTCTTCAAGTCTTTCCTTCCTTCTTGCAACTAGCGCAAGTTTCGCTCCCTGATTCCCAAGTGCATTTGCAAATTGAACTCCCAGTCCACTTGATGCTCCTGTTACCATTGCAACTCTGCCTGTTAAATCAAAATAATTTTTCATCCTAAGCCTCCATAAGAAATTTATTTTTACTAACTTATCTATTCAAATATACCCAAATTTTCTTAAAGTATAATAAATTTCCCTAATCAAATTGTTCCAAATAAATACTTAATTAACCTAAACTCTTTTAGTTTATTACCGCTATCTAACCTAGGTTTACTAAGTAAGACTTTTCAAAACAATCTTTTAGAAAATACAATTAAAATAGGTTTCTACATTATACTTTGCACAGATTTTTAAAATTTTCATTCGCTCTATACTTCAAAATGCTTTATATTCTTAACTACTACAATTTCACAGATTAATTTCAGAGATTTTCAATATTATATACTATTTTTACTATAAATATGTTCTATTTGACTATCTCCTTAAATAGATTATCTACTGTTAATTGAAATTATCTTCTAATAAAATATCTCTTATCTTTCTAATTTCTTTTAAAAAACTCAGACTACCACAACAGGATAAATCTGAGTTTATTTATGCTTTAATTTTTAAAAAAGTGCCTGAGCTGCTGTTATTATAGAAAGAGCATATATTTCATCTACAGTAGTTCCCCTTGAAAGATCGTTTACAGGCTTATTTAAACCTTGAAGTATTGGACCTACAGCCTTAAAATCTCCGAAATACTGTACTAATTTATATCCTATATTTCCTGCTTCAAGACTTGGAAATATAAATACATTTGCATTTCCCGCAACTTTGGAATCCGGTGCTTTTTTCTCCGCCACCTTGCTTACAAAAGCGGCGTCAAATTGTAATTCACCATCTATTGTCATATTCGGATTCATCTTCTTAGCTTTTTCAGTTGCCTCAACTACCTTGTCAACTAATTCATGAGATGCCGATCCCTTAGTTGAAAAAGAAAGCATTGCAACTCTTGGGTCCATTCCAAAAGTTCTCGCTGTCTCTTCACTTAAAACAGCTATTTCCGCAAGAGTATCTGCATCAGGATCTATATTTATAGCACAGTCGGCCATTAAATACATCTCATCTCTTTTTAACATTATAAAAAGTCCGCTAGTTCTACTAAAACCTTCCTTGGTCTTTATAATTTGAAGAGCAGGTCTTACGGTCTCTCCAGTAGTATGTGCAGCTCCTGAAACCATTCCGTCTGCCTTACCTGTATAAACTAACATAGTTCCAAAGTAATTCTGATCTAAAAGTATTTTTCTCGCTGATTCCTCATCAACTTTACCCTTACGTCTCTCTACAAATTTTTCCACTAAATAATCAAATTCCTCATATTCACTTGGATAGATTATTTCCACTCCGCTAATATTTAATCCGTACTCTTTAGCAACTTCTTTAATGTCATAGCCGTTTCCAATTAGTATTGGCTTTAATACATTGTCAACACTTAATCTTACAGCAGCTTCTAAAATTCTTCTGTCATTCCCTTCGGGGAAGACAATTGTCGGTTTCTTTTCACTTACTTTCACTTTTAAAGATTCAATTAAATCCATGTCTACCTCCACTTTACTTCTAATTATTATTCATTATATAACAAAGCAAAGTAAATTAAAAATTTATTTTAAACCTTTAAGTTAATTTATAGTGCAATACTCCATCATTATACCTATAGTTGCAAACTCCTTTGGCTCTTAGATGTTCCAAGTGAGCGTGGGCTTCTCCTGCTGCAAACCATTTTTGACTTTTAGGAAACTCATCCCAATTCTTAGCTGAAATGTCCCATTGAAGTTGTTTTGTAACGTCTCTAACTGTTTCCGCTCCCTTTTCTAAGGCCTCCACTGTCTCTCTTAGCCTATGGTCGTGATGCTCCAGTAACTCATCAATTCTGCCATTTACATCTTCAATTATAGTTCTGTGAGAGCTGAATAAATGCTTAATATTTAAATCTTTTACTTTTTCAAGATTTTTAAAATACGTTCCAAGACTATCGCCTACATCAAAACCCCAAAATTGAATATTTGGAGTTATTTCTCCTAAAATGTGATCTCCACAGAATAAAATACTTTTTCCCTCATCATATAATCCTGCCATCCCCGGAGTATGACCACTTAAATCTATAATTTTAAAATTGAAATTTCCTATTGTCAAAATATCTCCGGGGTTCTTTGGAATATAATTAAAATCCTCTCTAGGTCTAAATTTATATCCCGGATGGTCTTCAATCTTTAAATCATCTTCTTCAAGCCCTTGCATATAACCGTATTTTTCAATGTTAGTCCAATGCTCTCCATATCTTTCTCTAAAAAGTTTTAAAAGTTTTGCATCAACATCGGGCATATAAATTTTAAGCCCTAAATTGTCAAAGTAATTTACCAAACCGGTATGGTCTGAGTGAAGATGCGTTAAATACAAGGAACTTTTTTCCGGAACTATATTTAACTGTTTCATATAATCTTCAGTTAATTCCAAAATTTCCTCTGTATTAAATCCCGTATCTACTATTAAGCTTTCATCTTCCGACTTAATAACATAAATGTTAATATACTTTAGCGGATTTCCCTTAAGCGGTATTTCTACTTTAAAAATCCCTTTATAAACTTCACTAATATTATACATTTTCTCCCTCCTTATATAATTTTACCTCATTTGAAAATATATAAACCTTAAATTGATTTATTTCGCTAATAAGGTTATTATATATTTTAGGAAGTGATGTTATGAAGAAAAAAATATTGGGTTTAATCCTACTTCTCTTAAGTACTTCCACAGTCTATGCAAAGGAAACTTTTAACGACATTAAAAACCATTGGGCTGAGCAGTATATTGTCATACTTAGCGGTAATTCCTATATACAAGGTTATGGAGACAACAGCTTTAAACCCAACAATAAAATTTCCAAGGCAGAGGCCTGTGCAGTAATTAATAGAGCTTTCAACTTAACAGACACCGTTGAAATTCAATATTCCGACATAAAGACCAGCGATTGGTTTTATAAAGATGTACAAATTGCAAGTAAGTACAAATACATAGATACTGAGTCAAAAATATTTTCCAATTCCCCTTTAAAGCGAATTGAACTTATTGAAATGTTAAATGCTCTATATGAATTTAAAAGTGGTTACGGTGACTATTCTCACTTCAATGATTTAAACAGTTTTAATAAAAAGGATAAAGACGCCATTGGCACCTTGTTTAAAGATGGAATAATCAACGGCTATGAAGATTCTAAATTCAAAGGTGACAATGCCATTACACGAGCGGAATTTTCTAAAATATTGGCTTTGTGTATTGAAAACTACGGAAACACCTATGAAATTCAAAATTTGGAAGATGAAAGTGAAAGTGAAACTGAACTTGAAATTGAAACCCTAATTGAAAAACTTAAAAACTTAATTGAGGATACACAGAAAATAAATTTAATAGAATATACAAAAGAGTCAGCATCTAACTTGACTTTGCAAATTTTTAAGGGCGAAGCTGCCCTTAACAGCAAAGATGCCTTTGAAATTACAGAGGCCATTGAAAATATTGAAAAAGCTAAAAGAGACTTGGTCTACCAAGTAGAAGCACCGCTACTTTCTGTAGTAGGTAAAGATGAAAATGGTTCCGAACTTGAAATTAATACTTTTATTAATGGAGAACCCTTTGAAAACGGAAGCGCTTTAAAAGCGGGTAGATACCTTTTACTTGTAACATCGCCAGGAATGGCGGATACGGAAACTCATATAACCATGTACAATGAGGACAAGACAATTGATGTAACACTGAAAAGCATTGATGATGAGGATTTAAAACTGGTTTTATCTCCCGGTCTGGAATCTCTAAGCGGATATACTTTTAAAAAGAATGAAAGAGTAACTGTAAAAGTTTTAATTCCTGATGGTATGGAAATAGATACTTTTTTAGTAAACTCTGTTCCTAAAAATGTAATTGACGATGAATTTAGATTTATTATTAGTGAAGATACTTATATTGAAGTCACTTTTAAGTAAGAAGTTCCCCTTAGCGGGAACTTTTTTTCACATAGTTTTTAAAGTTTCTTAACTTATTTTTAAGAAATTTATATTACTATAATAGAGGAGGCGATTAAATGAAAAAATTACACTTAATTACATCAATGGGACTTTGCATTTTATTATTGACAGGTTGTGGGAATAAAAACACCGTAAATACCCCTGAACAAAATATCAATACAGAAAAAACCGAGATTGCAGAAAAGGTAGAAGATACAACTCTTGAAAAAGAAGTACAAAATAATACAACTGCAGCAATAGATCCTTCAAAGGCTCTAGAAACTTTTAACAGTCACTTTCCCAATGTGGGGTTAACAAAAATAGCCCTTGATTATTACAGAGGTCAGTACCACTATGATATAGAGGGTGTAGATGATAATTTTGAATATGAAATGGAAATTAATTCCGAGACAGGCGAAATTATTAAAGAAGAAAAAGAAAATTTAGATAGAGATGACGTCTTTGAAGAAAAAGCAAATATTTTTAACTTAAGTGATGCAATTCCGGTTCAAGATGCTATAACTAAAGTTTTAGAAAATCACGGCGGAGAATTTAAAGAATGGACTTTGGAAAAAGATGACGGCATATTAATTTATGAAATTGATGTTATTGATGGAAATAGAGATTTTGAAGTCTATGTAAATGCTGAAACTGGAGAAATTTTAGGTATAGATGACTAAAGGACAACTAAGTTGTCC
>NZ_RLIH01000023.1 GCF_004006535.1 Anaerosphaera multitolerans
TTTAAATTACCTCCTTAAGGATTTAGTTTACTTTTTATCTCCAAGTACTTCTTCCGCAATGTTCTTAGGTACTTGTTCATAATGATCAAATTGCATTGAGTAGTTCGCTCTTCCTTGAGTGTTTGAACGAAGAGAAGTTGCATAACCGAACATTTCTCCAAGTGGTACGAAACAAGTAACTATTTGTGCTCCACCTATTAACTCCATTCCTTCCATTCTTCCACGTCTTGAGTTTATATCTCCAATTACATCACCCATGTACTCTTCCGGAGTTGTAATTTCAACTTTTTCCACAGGTTCAAGTAATACCGGATCTCCCTTTGTAAGCGCATCTCTAATAGCCATGGAGCCCGCTATCTTAAAGGCCATTTCTGAAGAGTCAACGTCGTGGAAAGAACCGTCATAAAGTGTAACTTCAATATCAAGTACTTCATATCCGCCAACTACACCTGACTTCAACGCTTCCTCAATACCTTGTTGTACCGGTCCAATAAATTCCTTCGGAATAGCTCCTCCAACAATGGCATTTTTAAATACGATTCCGCTACCCGGTTCAAGTGGTTGTACTTTTATCTTAGCGTGACCGTATTGTCCACGACCACCTGATTGACGTACATACTTGCCTTCACCCTCAGCAGGTTTAGTAATTGTTTCTCTGTAAGAAACTTGCGGATTACCTATATTTGCTTCTACTTTAAATTCTCTTAAAAGCCTGTCTACTATTATATCAAGGTGAAGTTCTCCCATTCCTGAAATAATAGTTTGACCTGTTTCATCATCTGTATGAGTTCTAAATGTAGGATCCTCTTCAGAAAGTTTTTGAAGTGCAATTGCCATTTTATCCTGTGAAGCTTTAGTCTTAGGTTCAATAGCTACTGAGATAACAGGTTCCGGAAACTCCATTTTCTCAAGTATAACAGGATTTTTTTCATCACATAGAGTATCTCCAGTTGTAGTATCTTTAAGACCTACAGCTGCAGCAATTTCTCCTGCATATACCTCTTCCACTTCTTCTCTCTTGTTAGCATGCATTAAAAGAATACGACCGATTCTTTCTCTCTTGCCCTTTGATGAGTTTAAAACATAAGAACCGGATTTTAATGTTCCTGAATAAACTCTAAAGTAAGCAAGTTTTCCAACATATGGATCTGTAACTATTTTAAAAGCAAGTGCAGATAAAGGTTCTTCATCTGAAGCATGTCTTTCAATAATTTCTTCACCATCTGGTGATGTTCCTGTTATAGCAGGAATATCAAGTGGTGATGGAAGGTATGCAACTATAGCATCAAGCAATAATTGAACTCCCTTATTCTTATAAGAAGAACCACAAGTTACAGGGGTAATTTCTACTTGAATAGTTGCCTTTCTGATTGCTCCTTTAAGTTGTTCCTTGTCGATTTCTTCACCTTCAAGGTAAGCAACCATTAAATCTTCATCATACTCAGAAACTTTTTCAATTAAATTATCTCTATATTCTTCTGCTAAATCTTTATAATCATCTGGAATATCAGTAATTTCAATTTCTGTTCCATCATCATTTTTATAAATTTCCGCTACCATTTCAACAAGGTCGATCATTCCTATAAATTGATCTTCCGCTCCTATTGGAATTTGAATTGGTACTGGATTTGCTCCAAGTCTCTTTTTAATAGTTTCAATTGATCTAAAGAAATCAGCTCCTGTAACGTCCATTTTGTTAATGTGAGCTATTCTTGGAACGTGATATTTATCAGCTTGTCTCCAAACTGTCTCTGATTGAGGTTCAACTCCACTTTTAGCATCAAATAGTGATACGGCACCGTCTAGTACTCTAAGTGATCTCTCTACTTCAACGGTAAAGTCAACGTGCCCAGGTGTGTCTATAATGTTTAATCTGTGATCTTTCCAAAAGGCAGTAGTTGCTGCAGAGGTAATTGTAATACCTCTTTCCTGCTCCTGTGCCATCCAGTCCATTTGAGCCGCACCTTCATGAGTTTCCCCAATCTTATGAATTTTACCTGTATAGTAAAGAATTCTCTCTGTAGTAGTAGTCTTACCGGCATCAATATGAGCCATAATACCTATATTCCTTACATTCTTTAAAGGTATTTCTCGAGCCATCGGCTTCCTCCCTTATTACCATCTATAATGAGCAAAGGCTTTATTAGCTTCTGCTGTTCTATGCATTTCTTCTTTTCTCTTCACGCTTGCACCAAGTCCATTAGATGCGTCTAAAATTTCCTTAGCAAGTCTTTGGTCCATAGTATGTTCCCCTCTTGCTCTTGCAAATTTTACTATCCATCTAAGTCCAAGTGTTTGACGTCTCTCAGGTCTTACTTCGATAGGAACTTGATAGGTTGCTCCTCCGATTCTTCTACCCTTTACTTCAAGTACAGGCATTACGTTATTTAAGGCCTTGTAAAACACTTCTAAAGCATCTTCACCTGTGCTTTCAGCTATAGTTTCCAAAGCTTTGTAAACTATCCTTTGAGCTGTACCCTTTTTTCCGTCTAACATTACGTTGTTAATAAGCTTAGTTATAACAACGTCATCATAAACTGGGTCAGCCATCACTTCTCTTTTTTGTATATGTCCTTTTCTTGGCATAACTTCCCTCCTTAACTATTATAGTTGATTCATTGGTACTCAGGCATACCCGTAAGCCAAAAAATCTATATAAAAGTCTAAAAAATCAAATTAGTTCTTTGGTTTTTTTGTACCATATTTAGATCTTGATTGCTTTCTTGAGTCAACACCTGCTGTGTCTAAAGTTCCTCTTATTATGTGATATCTCACACCCGGAAGGTCTTTAACTCTTCCACCACGAATTAAAACAACACTGTGTTCTTGAAGATTGTGTCCAATTCCCGGTATATAAGCCATAACTTCATATCCGTTAGTCAAACGTACTCTGGCAACTTTTCTAAGTGCTGAGTTAGGCTTCTTAGGTGTTACTGTTCTTACAGCTACACATACTCCTCTTTTTTGTGGTGAGTTAACTTCTGTTTCCACTTTTCTCAAAGAGTCATAGTTCACTTCAAGCGCTGGTGATTTAGACTTTGTTTCAACCTTTTTTCTACCATTTCTAACTAATTGGTTAATTGTTGGCATTAAGGCACCTCCTTGTTTAAATTTATATTATTACTACATAGTAGTACTAACCCGATTAAAAACTCATAACACTATTAAGACTACCTCAAAGGTAGTCTTAATAGCATTCTTAAATACTAAATTATTTTATCATTCACCGTACTTTAAGTCAACAGCTTTTTCATCAAGAAACTCGGAATTTTCAAGTAAATTAAAGTTTTCTTTCAGTTTTTCAGAAATTCCTATTTGAACTTTCCTGTTTTTTCTAACTCCCGTTCCAGCCGGTATTAGTTGTCCAATAATAATATTTTCCTTTAAGCCGTTTAACTTATCTTCCTTGCCTTTAATAGCAGCATCTGTAAGAACTCTTGTAGTCTCTTGGAAGGAAGCAGCTGATAGGAAGGAATCAGTGGCCAATGAAGCCTTAGTAATTCCCAGTAAGTTTACTTCTCCCGTAGCCTGATTTAAACCCTCTTCTTCCATTTCTCTATTTGTTAGCTTAAATTCATTTGCATCTACTAGAGAGCCCGGTAGAAATCCGGTATCGCCCGGATCCTCAACTTTGTACTTAGATAACATCTGTCTAACTATTATTTCAATGTGTTTATCGTTTATGTCAACCCCTTGAAGTCTGTAAACTCTTTGAACCTCTTTAATTATATATTCTTCAACGCCCTTTGGACCTTTAACTCTTAGTAAATCCTGAGGATATACTGAACCTTGAGTTAATTCAGCTCCCTTTTCAACATAGTCTCCATTTTTAACTTTTATTCTGGAACCGTAAACTATATTGTAGCTTTGTCTTTCTCCCTCTGAAGAGGTGATTATAACTTCACGTTTTCTATTCTGTTCCTTTATTTCAACAGTACCGTCAATTTCAGCTATTACAGCAAGCCCCTTTGGCTTTCTCGCCTCAAATAATTCCTCAACACGCGGAAGACCTTGTGTAATATCCGATGCCGCCGCAACTCCTCCCGTATGGAAAGTACGCATTGTAAGCTGAGTTCCCGGCTCTCCAATGGATTGAGCAGCAATAACTCCAACAGCTTCCCCTATACCTACTTTATTTCCCGTAGCAAGGTTTCTGCCGTAGCAATGTGAACATACGCCGCTCTTACTCTTACATCCGAGAACAGAACGTACTTTTACTTCAGTAATTCCTACAGCTTCTATTCTTTCAGCATCCTCATCGCTTATTTCTTCATTTTCAGCTACTATTATCTCTCCGGTATTTGGATCTACAATATCTTCAAAGGAATATCTGCCTTCAATACGGTCCTTTAAGCTTTCTATTAACTCTTTACCGTCAGTAAAGGCCTTAGCCAGTAGGTATTCGTCTGTACCGCAGTCCTCTTCCTTTATAATTACCTGTTGAGAAACGTCTACAAGCCTTCTGGTTAAATATCCTGAGTCCGCCGTTCTAAGAGCCGTATCCGCCAATCCCTTACGGGAACCGTGAGCCGACATGTAAAACTCCAATACTGAAAGTCCCTCTCTAAAGTTGGACTTAATAGGAACCTCAATAGTCTTACCGGAAGGCGATGCCATAAGTCCACGCATACCTGCCAACTGTCTGATTTGGTTTTTGGAACCTCTGGCTCCTGAATCAGCCATTATATAGATGTTATTTAAGTGGTCAAAACTGTCCATTACTTCAGTAGTTAATTCCTCAGTTGCATCGTTCCAAATTTCAATTACTTTTTCATATCTCTCTTCATCTGAAATCAAACCTCTTCTATAGGCTTTTTCATACTTGTTAACTTCCACTTCAGCTCTTGCCAAAATTTCAGGTTTTGAATCCGGAACCTCTACGTCACCCATGGAAATTGAAATAGCTCCAATTGTGGAATAGTGGTATCCCGTTTCCTTAATATGGTCTAAAACTTCAGCAGTCTTTATATTTCCATGTTTTCTATAGGTCTTTTCAACTATAATTCCTAAAGTCTTTTTATCTATAACCTTATCCACTTCAAGAGAATACTTATCCACACTTCTGTCTATAAAACCCAGATCTTGAGGAATAAAGGAGTTCATTATAAATCTTCCCACAGTGGAATGTACCACTTTACCCACCTTATCATTTTCATCGGCAAATCTTCTCACCCCCACATGGGATTGCAGATGTAGGAAACCGCAATAGTAAGCTTGAAGCATTCTGTCATAATCCTCAAAGATCATTCCGTCGCCCTTAAGTTTGTCTGTTCTTCCAATGGTCAAGTAGTAACAACCTAAGATCATATCCTGAGTAGGAGTGGTTATAGGTTTTCCGTCTTTAAGGGCTAAAATGTTATTTGTTGCCAACATTAAAAGTCTGGCCTCAGCTTGAGCTTCCATTGAAAGCGGCAAGTGAACCGCCATTTGGTCTCCGTCAAAGTCGGCATTATAAGCCGTACATGCCAAAGGATGCAGTTTTATAGCCTTACCTTCTACAAGCACAGGTTCAAAAGCTTGAATTCCCAATCTGTGAAGTGTAGGAGCACGGTTTAAAAGCACAGGATGGTCTTTTATTACATCCTCCAGTACGTCCCAAACTTCAGCTCTCGTTCTCTCAACCATTCTCTTAGCACTTTTAATGTTGTGGGCATGTCCTCTTCCCACAAGCTCTTTCATTACGAAAGGCTTAAACAATTCAAGAGCCATATTTTTAGGTAGTCCACATTGGTAAAATTTAAGTTCAGGTCCTACTACTATTACACTACGTCCTGAATAATCTACACGCTTACCTAGTAGATTCTGTCTAAATCTACCCTGTTTACCCTTTAACATTTCAGAAAGAGATTTTAAAGGTCTGTTTCCAGGTCCTGTTACCGGTTTTCCCCTTCTTCCGTTATCGATTAAAGCATCTACAGCCTCTTGTAACATTCGCTTTTCATTTCTAACTATTATGTCCGGCGCATTGATGTCAAGCAGTTTTTTAAGTCTGTTATTTCTATTTATAATTCTTCTATACAAGTCGTTTAAGTCGGAAGTTGCAAATCGTCCACCATCTAATTGAACCATAGGTCTAAGATCAGGCGGTATTACAGGAATTGCATCTAAAATCATCCACTCCGGTTCATTATCCGATTGAATGAAAGCTTCAATAACCTCCAACCTTCTGGAAATTCTCACCTTTTTTTGACCTGTTGCAGTTTCAAGCTCCTCCGCCAAAGTTTTTGATTCACTTTCAAGGTCTATTTTCTGCAACAACTCTCTTATGGCTTCAGCTCCCATTTTAGCTCTGAATTTATCGCCGTATTCAGCTCTGTATTCCCTATATTCAGTTTCCGTTAAAAGCTGTTTTTCATATAAAACAGTTTCACCGGCTTCCACATAAGTTACAACATAGGAAGCAAAGTAAAGAACTTTTTCCAAAGCTCTTGGACTCATATCTAAAATAAGCCCCATTCTTGATGGAATTCCCTTAAAATACCAAATATGTGATACAGGAGCGGCAAGTTCAATGTGACCCATTCTTTCACGACGCACCTTTGATTTTGTCACTTCAACGCCACATTTTTCACATACTACACCCTTGTATCTCACTCTTTTGTACTTTCCGCAACTACATTCCCAGTCTTTAATCGGTCCAAAAATCTTTTCACAGAATAAACCTTCTTTTTCAGGTTTTAAAGTTCTATAGTTAATAGTTTCAGGTTTTTTTACTTCTCCATAGGACCATTCTCTAATCTTTTCCGGTGAAGCAAGCCCTATCTTAATTGAATGAAATAAATCATGTTCGCTCAAGGAGCACTCTCTCCTTTCTTGAAGTAATGTTACATTACTCATCAAAATCCTGTAGGTCATCTAAAGATACAAAATCTTCTTCAAAACTACCGTCAAAATCTTCCTCTTCTTCAACAATTTCATCGTCTTCAGAATCCTCTATATCGTCACTGGATATTCTTCTAATGGATCCTTGTACAGGCGCTTGAGTATTCTCAATTAATTCAGTAATCTCTTCTTTGTCCTCTGTTCCAATGCTGTCAATTCTATCTAAATCATCCTCATCAGCTTGAAGGTCTACTTCATTACCCGCATCATCTAGTACTTTAATTTCAAGAGCCAAAGATTCCAACTCCTTAATTAATACTTTAAATGATTCCGGCACTCCTGATTGAGGTATATTTTCGCCTTTTACAATTGCCTCATAGGTCTTTACCCTTCCCACAATATCATCACTTTTTACAGTTAACATCTCTTGAAGAGTATAACTTGCACCATAGGCCTCAAGAGCCCAAACTTCCATCTCTCCAAATCTCTGTCCACCAAATTGGGCCTTACCGCCCAACGGTTGTTGAGTTACTAATGAGTAAGGTCCAGTACTTCTAGCGTGAATTTTCTCGTCAACTAAGTGGTGAAGCTTTAACATATACATATATCCCACTGTTACAGGGTGGTCAAATTCCTCTCCGGTTCTTCCGTCTCTTAATTGAATTTTTCCATCTGTAGGATATCCCGCCTCGTTTAAGGAGTCTATTATATCCTGTTCATTTGCTCCGTCAAATACAGGAGTGGCAACGTGCCAGCCTAATTTCTTAGCAGCAAGTCCAAGATGGACTTCCAAAACCTGTCCTATATTCATACGGGAAGGAACTCCCAGCGGATTTAATACTATTTGAATAGGTGTACCGTCAGGCATATACGGCATATCTTCCTCGGGTAGTATTCTGGAAATAACACCCTTGTTACCGTGACGTCCACACATCTTATCTCCAACTTGAATTTTCCTCTTAGTTGCCACAAAAACTCTAACCATTTCATTTACGCCCGGTTGAAGTTCGTCGCCTTCTTCTCTGGTAAAAGTCTTAACGTCTACTACAATTCCGCTTTCACCGTGAGGAAGTCTTAAAGAAGTATCTCTAACCTCTCTTGCCTTTTCTCCGAAAATAGCTCTAAGAAGTCTTTCTTCAGCAGAAAGTTCAGTTTCTCCCTTAGGAGTTACTTTTCCAACAAGTATATTCCCCGGATTGACTTCTGCTCCGATTCTGATAATTCCTCTTTCATCAAGATCCTTTAACATATCGTCGCCGACATTTGGAATATCTCTGGTAATTTCCTCAGGTCCCAATTTAGTATCTCTTGCCTCCAATTCATATTCTTCAATATGAAGTGAAGTTAAAGTGTCATTTATAACCAGTTCCTGATTTATTAATATAGCATCCTCAAAGTTATAACCTTCCCAGTTCATAAATGCTATTAAGATATTTTTACCAAGAGCCAATTCTCCTTGATCGGTACTTGGTCCGTCAGCTATTATTTCACCTTTTTTAACCTTGTCGCCTTTTTTAACAATAGGCCTTTGGTTAATAGTAGTACCTTGGTTACCTCCCACAAATTTATGAAGTCTATATCTGTCTATAACACCATCTTGGTCTCTTTTTAAACTTATTTCAGTGGAATCAACCTTTACTATTTCGCCATCATCTGTTGCAATAATTACAACTCCAGAGTCCTTTGCAGCTCTATACTCAATACCCGTTCCTATTATCGGAGATTCCGTAGTAAGTAGAGGAACTGCTTGACGTTGCATATTTGCACCCATTAACGCCCTGTTGGCGTCATCATTTTCCAAAAACGGAATCATTGCAGTACCTACAGCAACTATTTGCTGAGGTGATACATCCATGTAGGTTATTTCCTTGGAATCGAAAATATCAACTATACCCTCATGTCCTCTTGCAACTACTCTGTCATTGACAAATTTTCCGTTTTCATCTAATTCTTCATTTGATTGAGCTATTATTTGTTCATATTCAAAATCTGCCGTTAAATACTCAATCTCATCTGTAACTATTCCCTCTCCCAATTTTACTTTTCTATAGGGAGTTTCAATAAATCCGTATTCATTAATTCGAGCGTAAGTTGTTAAAGATGTGATAAGACCTATGTTCGGGCCCTCAGGCGTCTCAATAGGACACATCCTTCCGTAGTGTGAATTATGGACATCTCGCACTTCAAAGCCAGCTCTATCTCTGCTTAATCCACCAGGTCCAAGTGCAGATAACCTTCTCTTGTGGGTTAATTCTGATAGGGGGTTGTTTTGATCCATAAATTGCGATAACTGTGAAGAACCGAAAAACTCTTTAATCGACGCTGTAACCGGTCTAATATTAATTAATGATTGAGGTGTAGTAGCATCTACGTCTTGAACTGTCATTCTTTCACGAATAACTCTTTCCATTCTGGAAATTCCAATTCTAAATTGATTTTGTAAAAGCTCTCCTACACTTCTAATTCTTCTATTTCCCAAGTGGTCAATATCATCTACTACTCCCACTGAATAGGAAAGTCCGAATTCATAATTTACCGCCGCCACAATGTCATCTACAATAATGTGTTTAGGACTTAGTAAATTCATATTACTTTTCAGTTCTTCTTTTAATTTTTCAATATCATCTTCATACTCTTCCACAATTTCCTTAAACAGCGGATAGTATATTCTTTCTTTAAAACCAAGTTCCTTTAAGTCAAAAGGTAACTCAAATTCATCTGCAAAGCTGAAATTATTTCCAATTACAATTACATCTTTGTCAACTTCATCTTCACGTGAGGATTTCATCCTTACTACAACTCTGTTTATTCCACAATTTTCAATGTTCTGTGCAATTTCTTCAGTTATAAATTCATCTTGAGAAACTAGAACCTCTCCGGTTTCAGGATTTATAATATCCTCTGCAGAATATTTATTTGCTATTCTTGCACTTACACAGAGCTTTTTATTGAACTTGTACCTTCCAACGTGAGCCAAATCATATCTCTTATTGTCAAAAAACATATTTTCAAAAAGAGACTTTGCCGAATCAATAGTTGGTGGCTCTCCCGGTCTTAACTTCTTATAAATTTCTAGCAAAGCTTCATTTTTATTAGAAGTAAGATCCTTTTCAAAGGTTTTTGAAAGTGTTTCACTTTCACCTAAAAGTTCTGTAATTTCCAGATTGGATTCCACACCAATTGCTCTTAAAAGTATTGTTATTGGAATTTTTCTGGTTCTGTCAATTCTTACGTTAATAACCCCTTGGGCGTCAGTTTCAAATTCCAACCAAGCCCCACGATAGGGAATTAAAGTAGAAGAATAGAGTTTTTTTCCTGTTTTATCAGTTTCAACTTTGTAATAAGCTCCTGGACTTCTTACTAGTTGTGATACTACAACACGTTCTGCACCGTTTATAATAAAAGTACCGTTAGGTGTCATCAACGGAAGGTCGCCCATAAAAACTTCCTGTTCTTTAACTTCTCCCGTCTCCGTATTAATCAACCTAACCTTTACCTTTAAAGGTGCACTGTAGTTAGTATCTCTTTGTTTAGCGTCATCGACATCATACTTTATTTCATCGGAAACATAGTAATCGACAAACTCTAAAATCAAATTACCTGAATAATCCTCTATTGGAGATACATCTTCAAAAACCTCTCTTAGTCCTTCTTTTAAAAACCATTCAAAAGAAGAAGTCTGCACTTCAATAAGGTTTGGAAGACTTAAAACCTCTTCAATTCGAGAAAAACTCATCCTCTCTCTCTTCCCATATTTCACAGGATGTACCATTAAATTATTCACCCCTCAAATTTATGCGCAGTAAATTCTGCTATCTAATTTAGAGAACACTACTCCACTCTAACTTAATATTATGCAATTTATTATATTATCATTATCTCCTCTTTTTTGCAAGCTTTTTTGGCTTTCTCTTTTATGGGGTATAATGTATGTAGTAAATTAATTAAGGATGATTTTTATGGCAAGCATATATACACATCATAAATTCGGATTAATGATAAGAGAAAAATTTAATAGCGATCTATATAAAGTGACTTTAAATTACAAGGAAGAGTATCTGTTGGGGCAGCAAGGTCCGGACTTTTTATTTTTCAACCCTAAATTCTTTCTAAAAAAAGTTCCCCCCGGAGTTTTTATTCACAATAAAAGCCTTAAGGACTTTCTGGATAGAAATATGGACTATTTAAAATCCCAACCTTTAAATTCCCCCGCTCTTTCCTACACCGTAGGTTTTATCTGTCACTTTATACTGGATTCTAAAATTCACCCTGCTGTAAATAATTTAAGTACTAAGAACTATACCCATCAAGAAGTGGAATCAGAATTGGACAGGTATCTTTTAAAAGTCGACAATTTAAATCCCACCGCCTTTCATATGGAAGATTTAGTGCCTAGAAATAAAAATACTTTTAAAGATATTCTTCCTCTTTATAAAAGTTATAGTTCAATTGACGAAAAAAGTTTTTATACCTCTTTAGATAACTTCTATAAATGGAAAAAATTCTTTCACAGCGAAAGTAAAATTAAAGAAACTGTAATTTTAAGCACAATGAAAATACTAGGTGTTAAAAGCACTATAGGCGGTCAGGTTATGAGACAGGAGCCTCTACCGGGTAGCGCTCATTCCAATAAAGTACTTTTCAATTTATTTAACAGCACCTTGGACTTAGCACCTAAATTAATATATAATGCTTTGGATTATGTTTTTAAAGACGAGTTACCGGATGAGGATTTTTATTTTAACTTTAACGGTATACTCAACATATAGGAGGTATTATGGAAGAAATAAACACCATGGACTCACATCCATTAAAAGATAAAGACAAAAAACATAAGTTTATAATATTTTTAGGTCTTTTTACTATTTTTAACATTATTGGTGAAATAATAGGCTATTTCAGCAGCAACGTACTTTACTATATTGATCTTGTAAGCTCTTTAGTTTATTTTTTCCCCGCTACAATAGGTTTTTTTATCATATCTTCAATTGTAAAAAAGAAAGACAGACCTGAGCTTAACCTTTGGTCTAAAATAAAACTAATAGTAGGGATGCTGATAGTGGAATATATAGCTGTATTTATTATAATGATACTTACTGCAAACTCTATAGACGCTGTGGACAATCCCATAATATATACTGTGGAAGACACATCTTTAATATCACTTACCATTGTATTGGCTTGGTCTATGTTTGCTGAAGAAGCTTATAAAATTTCAACTTTCTTTCTATTTAACGGAAGTTTCAGTTATGAAGATAAAAACAGATATTGGATTTCATGGATTATAACTTCAACTATATTTGGACTTTTCCATTTGGCAACTTATGATTATAACGTACTTCAATGTCTTATAATGATAGGTCTTCCAACTATTTTCTACGGCTATCTTTGGAAGAAAAGTATGCGCCCTTCATTAATGTGGGCAGTTCATTTTCTCTTTGACTACCTTATAATAATGCCACTTTATTTAGTATAA
>NZ_RLIH01000024.1 GCF_004006535.1 Anaerosphaera multitolerans
GTGAGTTCCATTTTAAAGGAACTCACTTTTTTTTAATTTTCCCTTAAATATTTTCTACAAACCTTAATAATATAAACCAAGCCCACAACTTTTAATACAAACATAACTATGCCTGCAGTCATTGAAGCAATCATTGAAACAGTTAAAAACATCTCATTTAATAAATTCATACTTATCATCCTCTTAGTAAATTTTCATATCTATTATATAATCATTATCTAAATTATACCAACTTTTCCATTATATTTAGCTTATTTTTACCTTATACTAGGCTATTTTATGGTATAATCTACAAAAATATAAGGAGGGAATGAAATGTTTGATGTATTAGAAGAAGTTAAGTCTATTGAAAAAGATATTATCAATTGGCGAAGAGAATTGCATAAAATTCCGGAACTTGGACTGGAATTACCTAAAACTTCTAAATTTGTACAGGACAGATTAAAGGAAATGGACATTGAATACAAGACTTTAGTTAATGGCAACGCCATAGTAGGTCTTATTCAGGGAGATCTTGGCGAAGGCAAAACCCTTGCTCTAAGAGCTGATATGGACGGTCTTCCCATAAAAGAAGAAACTGATTTTGAATTTAAGTCCCAAAATGAAAATATGCACGCCTGTGGCCATGATTCACATACAGCAATGTTACTGGGTGTTGCAAAGGTACTTTCCAGTAACAGAGATAGGTTTAGAGGAAATGTTAAACTTATCTTTCAACCCGGTGAAGAGTATCCCGGCGGAGCTAAACCTATGTTAGATGAAGGCGCTTTTGAAAATCCGAAAGTTGACGGTGTTCTAGGTCTTCATGCAGGTCAGATATCCAAAGAAGTTACAAAGGGACAAATCGGCATTTCCTATGGACCTATGATGGCTTCCATGGACAGAGTTTTTATTAAAGTTATTGGTAAGGGCGGTCACGGAGCTTATCCTCAAGAGTGTATTGACCCTGTTGTAATGGCGGCAGAAATTATCTTATCCGTTCAAAAAATAGTAAGTAGAGAAGTACCGCCTTACGAGCCTGCTGTAGTATCTCTTTGTAGAGTTGAGGGAGGATATAACCAAAATATAATTCCCGATACTGTAGAACTTGAAGGTACTATAAGGACTTTTAACAATGATTTGAGAAAGAAAATTTCTGAGAGAATTGAAGAAATCGTAAAAGGAGTTACTGATTCCAACGGTGCAAACTATGAATATGAATATAATTTCAAATATCCTCCAGTGGTAAACGACGAGGAGTTTACGAAAAATCTAGTTCAATCCGCTAAAAAGGTTATAGATAGTAAAGACATAGTTGAAATAGACCATCCTTTAATGGGCGGCGAAGACTTTGCTTACTACTTGGAAGAAGTTCCCGGAACTTTTATATTCTTAAGCAATCTTTTAGAAGTTGACGGTCAAGCTTACGGTCACCACACATCTAAATTCGCACTAGATGAATCTGAATTTTTTAAGGGTACTTCAATCTTTGTTCAGTTCGCCCTTGATTACTTAAATGAATAGGAAGGAGACATAATGAAAAATTTTAAACTGCATTTTTTAGTTTTAATACTGGTTGTAATTTCTGAATTTATAAATACTATAACCATTCCAATCGGCGCCGGATCCATAGTGCTTTTACCAATGCTCTTTGCTATGATATTCGGGGTTTTAATAACTCCTAAATTTTTAAAAATAGCTAATGAAAAAGATATGGATGATGCCGGTTCCCTAATAGGTCTTACTTTGATGTTACTTATGGCAAAGTATGGAACAAATATAGGTCCCACACTGCCGCTTATAGTAAAATCAAGCCCCGCACTTATTCTTCAAGAATTCGGAAATATCGGAACGGTTTTATTGGGAGTTCCAATTGGAGTAATGATTGGACTTAAACGAGAAGTAATTGGAGGCGCTCACTCAATTTCAAGAGAGCCGAACGTTGCTTTAATCGGAGAAAAGTTCGGTCTTGACAGTCCTGAAGGACAGGGAGTTTTAGGAGTATATATAGTTGGAACTGTATTCGGTACTCCTTTTATAGGCGTATTGGCAAGTTTCTTAGCTGCTTACACCCCGCTTCATCCCTATGCCCTTGCGATGGCTTCAGGTGTAGGTTCAGCAAGTATGATGACCGCAGGAGTAGGTACCTTAACTGCAGCCTATCCTCAAATGGAGGAAATGATTACAGCCTTTGGAGCAAGTAGTAATATGTTATCAGGTTTAGATGGCGTTTACATGTCCATTTGGATAGCTCTTCCTCTTGCAGAGTGGATGTATAGAAAATGTTATAGAATTAAGTACGGTGAATTACCACCGCCAGTAGTTTATAGCGATAATTTAAGTAACGAAGGAGATGAGCAATAATGAAATTAAAAGATTCTGCTATAGTATTATTAATAACTGCATTTATTTCTTTAATCGGCAACCTTGTAAGTAAAGGAACATCTCCTATTGAAGCGCTTCCGGGTATGTTGATACTTGTAGGCGTATCATTTATAGGAATTGCACTGGCAAAGGTAGTTCCCTTTAAAATACCAAGTGTTGCTTATATAGTAACCCTTTCAACTATTATTACCGTTCCGGGTTTTCCTGGTGCCGCTGTTATTTCAGACTTTGTTTCCAAAGTTGATTTCCTGGCACTTTGTACTCCTATACTTGCCTATGCGGGTATATATACAGGTAAAAATATTGATTCCCTTAAAAAAACAGGCTGGAGAATATTTGTACTTGCTCTAGTAGTAATGGTAGGAACCTATATAGGTTCAGCAATTATAGCTAATGTAGTTTTAAAAATGTTGGGTCAAATTTAAAAAAAGCCTTCTTGGAAATCCAAGAAGGTTTTATATTGTATTTTCTTTTTTTGTAAATAACATAACTACTCCAATTGCTTTAAATAAACTATCAAGTTTTATTTAAACACCTAAATACGTTTTTTAGCTGATCTGGCATGGGCCGATAAATATTCGCCCTCCGCCATTCTAACTGCAATCTCTCCTATATTTTTTACGCCTTCTTCATTCATTTTTTGGTGCGTAACTGTCTTGGTAAAGGTTGCAACTGAAACTCCTCCGGTATATCTTGCAGCCCTCACTGTAGGTAAAGTATGGTTTGTGCCTGAAATATAATCTCCAAATACCTCCGCTGCATTTTTACCTATAAATAAAGACCCATAATTATAAAGTTTTTCAAGAGCATATTCTTCATCCTTTACGTGTATTTCCAAGTGTTCAGGTGCATAGTCATTTGCCATTTCAAAAGCTTCATCTAAAGTTTCAACTACTATTACCTCTCCGTTATTTTTCCAAGAAACACCTGCAACATCTTTTGTATCCAGATCTTTTAATTGATTTTCAACTTCCCCTATTACTTTTTCACCTAGTTCCTTGCTTGTCGTAATTAATATTCCCCTTGCTTGATAATCGTGTTCGCACTGAGCCAGTATGTCTGCCGCAATATATTCCACTTCCCCTATATCATCAGCTACAATTAAAACTTCGCTAGGCCCTGCTATAAAGTCAATTCCTATCTGACCAAAACACTGTCTTTTCGCTTCAGTAACGTATTGGTTACCGGGACCTACTATTTTATCCACCGCTTTAATTTGCTCAGTTCCATAAGTTAAAGCCGCTATGGATTGCGCTCCTCCAACAGTATAAATTTCATCTACTCCTGCTATATCCATTGCAACTAAAGTGGATGGATGGATTTTATTTTCCCCCTTCATTGGAGGTGAACAAGCTACCACCCTGTTAACGCCTGCTACCTTTGCAGGTACTATTAACATTATAGCTGTGGAATATAGAGGATAGCCTCCTCCCGGTACGTAGCAGCCCACATTTTTTATAGGTAAAATTCTATGCCCTAAAAACACTCCTGGTACAACTTCAAAATCTTCCACTTCTTTCATGGAGTTTTTTTGCTCTATAGCAAACTTTTTCACATTTTCCGCTGACTTTTTAATGTCTTCAATTAATTGCGGACTTACATTCTTATAGGCCTCTTCAATTTCATCTCTACTTACAAGTAGATTTTCTCTGTTGCAATTGTCAAACTTGGAATTGTATTCAATTACTGCAGCACCCTTATTCTGTCTAACATTTGCAATAATCTCCCTGACATTTTCTTCCATCTCCTGCGTTTTTTCCAAAGGAACTTCAATTTTATTCTTTAAGTACTCCATTATTACCCCCTATTAATATTAGGTAAAAACTTATAAATACTAGCTTAAATTATTAATGTATCATTTTATCACAGTACTATATAAAAAACTAGGACCTTGAATCAAGGTCCCCTTAATTTATTTTAAGTTTTTCAAAAGTTCTTTAGTAAACTTCCACATCTTCTGTGCAGATTTTATTTCCATTCTCTCTGTTGGGCTGTGAGCATCAAAAATATTCGGTCCATAACTGATCATATCGCAATCAGGAAGAACCCCCTTTAATAGTCCACATTCCAAACCTGCATGAATTGCATCGTAAGTTGCCTCTTCTCCAAATAAATCCTTATAAGTTTGAAGCGCCTTATCTCTAACTTCCGATTCTTCTTCAAATTGCCATGCAGGATAGCTGTTAGTAATTTCAAAGCTGCCCCTACATTTCTCAGCAGCAATTTCAAGTACATTTAAAACATACTGAAGTTCCGAAGCCGAGGAAGAACGAACAGAGGTAGTATATTTTAAAACATCTTCAAATTCCTCTATAACTGCATTGTTAAGAGATGTCTCTACAAGTCCATCTATATCCTTGGACATTGAAATCACACCGTCAGGAATTACCACTGAATAATCTATAAAGTTAGAAGTCAACTGTTCAGTGTAAGGTTTTGAATACTGGGCATCCTCTATAATTACAGTAAGACCTCCGTCCTCAACTCTATATTCAGCCTTTAACTGCTTTTCAAATTCTTTAACTATTTCCTTTACCTTCTCACCATTGTCAACTACTATCTTAACCTTAGCATCTGAAGGTATTGCATTATGTTTTATTCCGCCTGTAATAGATATTATTCTAATTTGAGCAGCCTTTCTAATCTCATTTAAAATTCTACCCATTAACTTATTGGCATTTGCTCTCTGTCTGATAATTTCAGAGCCTGAATGACCACCTAGAAGCCCTTTAACTGAAATTTCAAGAACTTCTCCCTTAAAATCTTCTCTTTCAATTTTAAATTCAACTTCAGCAGTAGCTCCTCCCGCACAACTTACGAGAAATATTCCCTCTTCTTCAGAGTCTATATTTAAAAGTCTTGTGCCCTTTAACATTCCGTCCTTTATAGCTGCTGCTCCATCCATTCCCGTCTCTTCATTAGTAGTTATTAATACCTCCAATGGCGGATGAGATAAATCATCAGAATCTAAAATCGCCAGTGCATAGGCCACTGCTATTCCGTCATCTGCGCCTAGGGTTGTGTCCTTTGCCCTTAGAAATTCTCCATCTACTACCATTTCTATAGGGTCAGTGTCAAAGTTGTGATTTGAATTTTCAGTTTTGACACATACCATATCCATATGCCCTTGGATTATTACGGTTTGGGAGTTTTCATATCCCTCAGTTCCCGGTTTTTTTATTATTACGTTGTACTCCTCATCTTGAATTACTTCTAAATTTCTGTCCTTAGCAAAGGCAACTAAAAAATCTGAAACTTCTTTTTCATTTCCCGATTCTCTGGGAATTTGATTTAACTCATAAAACCAATTAAAAACCTCTTTAGGTTCAATATTTAAACTCATTTTAATACCTCCTGTTAATTCTATTATACTTAAAAAAACTCAATTTAAATAGTTTTTAACAAAAAAAGAAAGACTTAAAAGCCTTTCTTTAAATTTAAATTAAAATTCCAATAATTCTGCCGGTTGAAAAGTTTCAACTTCAACTGGTTCCTGAACTGCTTCCACTGGTTGAGGAGCTTCCTCAACTACTATCTGGCTTACTCCCCAGCTTTCCAATTCCTCGTCAGTTCCCATCCATACAGGCATACCCACCTTAACTCTTGGGAATATAAACGTTTCAATGTCATAATTAAACATTCTAATACATCCGTTAGATACGGCCTGCCCTATTTGACCGGGTTTTATAGTTCCATGAATTCCATATCCGGAATGGCCCGGAATACTTAATCCCATCCATCTTTCACCCAAAGGATTATTAGGATCATCTGCGGCCTTTGGTTGATACTTCCCATTCATTCCGCCCCAAGCAGGATTTACATGCTTATTCGCAATCTTTGCCTTAGCGGAAGGCGTCGGCGTCGCACTTGAACCTATGGCAACCGGAAACTTATACATTGGGCTGGTTCCATTATAGTAGGTTAAAGTTTTCTTTGTCTTATTAATTACAATCCACTCTCCTGAAGTTGGAGGATTTGTAATTACATCCTTAACAACCATATTAGGTCCGTATAAAACCTTGTAGGTCATATCATTAATTCCGCCGGTTACCATTAAATTGGAAAGGGCTTGAAATCTTTTTATCTCAGCAACTTTTTCAGCTCCGCTCTTATCCATAAAATTATTAGGTCTTATATAACCTTCTCCTCTTACTGTTACCGGAAATATCAGTAACAACAAAAGCATAAATATATTCAATCTCTTTAATCTTTTTACCATGCAAACACTCCATTTATTTTATAACTAGTATATACATAATCTCAGATACTTTGAAGTTAAGTTTTCATTACAATTATAAGACAGTTTTTAAAAACTGACCTGTATATGATTCCTCCACAGTCACCACTTCTTCCGGTCTTCCAGTTGTAACTATAGTTCCTCCTCCATCTCCACCCTCAGGACCAAGGTCGATAATGTGGTCTGCAGTTTTTATAACGTCTAAATTGTGCTCTATTACAACTACTGTATTTCCTCTGTTAACAAGTTCATTCAAAACTTTTAAAAGTTTACGTATATCTTCACTATGAAGTCCTGTAGTGGGTTCATCTAAAATATAAATCGTCTTTCCCGTAGCCTTTTTAGAAAGTTCAGTTGCAAGTTTTATTCTCTGAGCTTCTCCTCCTGAAAGTTGCGTAGACGGCTGACCTAACTTTATATATGAAAGTCCCACATCTCGTAAAGTCTCCAACTTATTTAAAACTCTTTGATGATTTTCAAAATAAACAAGAGCTTCTTCCACAGTCATATCCAAAACTTCAGAAATATCCTTTCCCTTATACTTAACTTGTAGGGTTTCTCTATTATATCTCTTTCCTTTACATACTTCACAAGGAACGTATACGTCGGGTAGAAAGTGCATTTCAACTTTAATAATTCCATCACCTTTACAAGCTTCACACCTTCCTCCCTTTACATTAAAGGAAAATCTGCCTTTTTTATAACCTCTTAATTTTGATTCATTGGTCATTGCAAAAATATCTCTAATCATATCAAAGGTCCCCGTATAGGTTGCAGGATTGGAGCGAGGAGTCCTTCCTATTGGACTTTGATCTATATCTACAACCTTGTCCAAATACTCAAATCCTTTTATCTCTTTAAATTTTCCGGGTTTTAATTTAGAATGATTTAATTTTTGAGAAAGCGCTTTATAAAGTATCTCATTTATAAGTGAGCTCTTGCCACTTCCGGAAACTCCTGTAACTGCTATAAATTGCCCCAAGGGAATTTCCACATTTACATCTTTTAAATTGTTTTCCGAAGCTCCGAAAATCTCTATTTTCTTTCCGTTGTAAGGTCTTCTTTCAGTGGGAACTTCTATTTTTTTCCTTCCCGACAAATATGCTCCTGTAATGGATTCCTCTACTTTCATTATCTCTTCAGCAGTTCCTTGAGCCACTACTCGTCCTCCATTAAGTCCTGCCAAAGGTCCTATATCCACTATTTGATCCGCCACTCTCATAGTATCCTCATCATGCTCCACCACTATTAAAGTATTTCCCACATCAGTAAGTTCTCTTAGAGCATCTAGAAGTCTTGCATTGTCTCTTTGATGAAGTCCTATACTCGGTTCATCTAAAACATATATAACTCCCACCAATTGAGAACCTATTTGAGTTGCAAGTCTAATTCTTTGAGCTTCTCCACCTGAAAGAGTTCCCGCCATTCTGGAAAGAGTTAAATACTCCAAGCCCACATTTTTTAAAAATGAAAGTCTCGATCTAATTTCCTTTAACAACTGCTCAGCAATTATACTGTCCTTCTCTGACAATTTTAAATTTTCAAAAAACTCAGTTGCCTTTAAAATTGAAAGTTCAGTAACCTCGAAAATATTTAAACCGCCTACTTTAAATAAAAGAGAAGATGGTCTCAATCTTGCTCCATGACATGAAGGACAGGGCTCATCATTCATAAACTCCTCTATTTTGCCAAGCATGGTATCAGAAGAAGTTTCCAAATACCTTCTTTTTAAATTTTTAACTATTCCTTCAAAAGTTCCCTTGTAAGTTTTTCTTCCTGAAAAATGACTGTCAAATTCAAATTCAATACTGTCATCTGAGCCGTAAAGTAAAGCATCTAAAAATTCCTTAGGCGCATTTTTTATAGGCTCGTCTGTGGAAAACTCGTAAACTTTCGCCAAGGACTTAACCATTTCTGCATAATAAGTTCCATCAACGTTGGAATAACTGGCTATAGCTCCCTCATTTATGGAAAGCTCCTTGTTGGGAATAACTAAATCCGGATCTACTTCCTTGGAAAATCCAAGCCCCTTACAAGTTTCACAGGCGCCAATGGGCGAATTGAAGGAAAAAGATCTGGGAGATACTTCTTCTATAACTATTCCGCTTTCAGGATCTGCCAACTTTGAAGAAAAAGTCAGTTTCTCCACATCCATTACATCCACATTTACTATCCCCTCTGAAAAACTCATTGCCAGTTCCAAAGATTCCGCAAGTCTGGATTCAATCCCCTCTTTTACAATAAGTCTATCTATTACAATTTCAATAGTGTGGTTTTTATTTTTATCCAGCTCTATCTCTTCACCTATATCATACATTTCTCCATCAATTATAACTCTAATAAAACCGTCTTTTTTTATCTTGTCTAAAGTTCTCTTATGAGCTCCCTTTCTCTGTCTTACTACAGGAGATAGAATTTGAATTCTGCTTCTATCTTCAAGAGTCATAATCTCATCTACCATTTGATCTACTGTATAAGCTGTTATCTCTTTACCTGTAACAGGACTAAAAGGATGTCCCGCTCTGGCATAAAGCAATCTTAAATAATCATATATCTCCGTAACCGTTCCAACAGTAGAGCGCGGATTTTTGCTTGTCGTCTTTTGATCTATGGAAATAGACGGGCTCATTCCCTCTATATAATCCACATCAGGTTTATCCATTTGACCTAAAAACTGACGTGCATAGGAAGACAAACTTTCAACATAACGTCTTTGTCCTTCTGCATATATGGTGTCAAAGGCAAGAGAGGTCTTTCCTGAACCTGAAAGACCTGTAAAAACTATAAATTTATTTCTCGGAAGCACTAAGTCCACATTTTTTAAGTTGTGCTGTCTTGCTCCCTTTATTATGATATCTTTCTCTCCCAAGTTTTCACCTCTAATCATCTTTTAATCTTTCCATTCCCTCTTTTAATTCCGCTATCTTATCTCTAATTTCAGCCGCTCTTTCAAAATCAAGTTCCTCGGCCGATTTATACATTTCCATTTTTAAAGCGTCAATCATTGCTAAAATTTCCTCATCGGAAAATTCTTCTACATTTGCAGTATAGTCTTCAACTTTATCCGCCACAATCGTTGCTTCTATAACCTCTCTAATTCCCTTTACTATAGACTTAGGTACTATTCCATTCTCTTTGTTGTACTTATCCTGAATGGACCTACGTCTATTGGTCTCTTCAATAGTTGCAATCATCGAATTAGTTTTAATATCACCATACATAATTACTTTTCCATCAACGTTTCTGGCAGTTCTACCTGCAGTTTGAATCAAAGAGGTTTCAGAACGTAAAAATCCTTCTTTATCTGCATCTAAAATAGCCACTAAAGAAACTTCCGGCAAATCCAAGCCCTCTCTTAATAAGTTAATACCTACAAGAACATCATATACTCCAAGTCTTAAATCTCTAATTATTTCCATTCTTTCAATAGTATCTACATCAGAGTGCATATAGGTAACTTTTATACCTATTTCCTTAAAGTACTTAGTTAAATCCTCTGCCATCTTCTTAGTTAAAGTTGTAACTAATACTCTTTCGCCTTTTTTCTTAACTCTGTCTATTTCATTTAGCAGATCATCTATTTGATTTTCAGTAGGTCTCACCTCAATAATAGGATCCAATAAACCCGTAGGCCTAATAATCTGTTCAACTTTATTTTGCTCATGTTCCTTTTCATAGGGCCCAGGAGTTGCTGACACATATATACATTGGTTCATCATTGATTCAAATTCATCAAATTTCAAAGGTCTGTTATCCAGTGCCGATGGAAGTCTAAATCCATAATCTACCAAAGTTTGTTTTCTTGACCTGTCACCATTGTACATTCCTCTTATTTGAGGAATTGTAGCATGAGATTCATCTATTATAGTCAAAAAATCCTTTGGAAAGTAATCTATTAAAGTATAAGGTCTTGAACCCGGAGCTCTTTGAGAAAGGTGTCTTGAATAGTTTTCAATACCACTTACAAAGCCCATCTCTTTTAACATTTCCAAATCATAGTTAGTTCTCTGTTCAAGTCTTTGAGCTTCAAGTAATTTCTCCTGGTCTCGAAGTTCCTCAAGTCTTTCCTTTAACTCCTCTTCAATAGTCACTATGGCTCTTTTCACTTTTTCTTCAGAAGTTGCAAAGTGAGAGGCAGGATAAATAGCCACGTGTTTTCTATACCCTAAAACTTCTCCCGTAAGCGCATCTATTTCGGAAATTCTATCTATTTCATCACCAAAGAACTCAATTCTAACCGAATTTTCAGAAGAATAGGCCGGAAAAATTTCAAGTACGTCTCCTCTTACTCTAAAAGTTCCCCTAATAAAATTAATATCATTTCTAACATATTGAATATCTATTAGGTGTCTCATAATTTCATTTCTATCTTTTACCATTCCCGGTCTTAAAGAAACTACTAAACTCTCATAGTCTATAGGGTCTCCCAAACCATAAATACAGGAAACTGAAGCTACTATTATAACATCTCGCCTTTCAAACAAACTCATTGTGGCAGAGTGTCTAAGCTTATCTATTTCATCATTTATAGAAGAATCCTTTTCAATAAAGGTATCCGTTTGAGGTACATAGGCCTCAGGTTGATAATAATCATAGTAGGACACAAAGTATTCTACTGCATTTTCAGGAAAATACTCTTTAAACTCACTAGCCAGTTGGTAGGCTAAAGTCTTATTATGAGCAATAACAAGAGTAGGTTTCTGAACTTTCTCTATAATATTTGCCATGGTAAAAGTTTTTCCAGATCCTGTTACTCCCAGAAGAGTCTGATGTTTTAAATTTTTATTTAACCCTTTTACAAGACCTTCAATTGCCTGGGGCTGATCCCCCATAGGTTTATAATCGGCATGTATTTTAAATTCCATAATATCACCTTGCTTTATGCGAACATAGGTTTATTATAACACTCTATCTATAAATTTCAAGTTTTATAAATAGAGATAAATTTTGACATTAAAATTATAAAAGACCGACATTTACTGTCGGTCC
>NZ_RLIH01000025.1 GCF_004006535.1 Anaerosphaera multitolerans
TTCTTGGTGCGGGTTCAAGTCCCGCCCACCGCACTAATATTAACTCAGCTAAGGCTGAGTTTTTTTATTTTCTAAAATTATTTACTGACCCACCCTTAGTAATTCAAAAAGTGATTTTACAATAATAAAATCACTTTTTTATTCATTTTTTGGTTTGATAATTTGAAAAGCCATGAGTTGTCCCTCCTGTTGATGGGCCTACCAACATCCTTTTACGCGCTTCTTCTGTAAATTGGTTCACCACTGGAGAATTGGGAATATACATCAATTCTTTTAAGAGTTCACTCATTTCGCCATCAAAATTTTTACCTAATTCAATGCGCTTTTTAGCATCAATAAAATACTCGCGTTCTTTCGGACTGACCGTTTGCTCTAACACAACTTGATAAATCAAATTAAGTAATTCTTCTTGGTTTTTGGTAAGTTTCATTTCTTTCTCCTTTGTTAGCTTATTTTTTTTATTATCTTTTTTATGGTAAAATAGTAGGGTGTTGAAAGCCTTTCAACAAAATTTCTAAAAGAGGTATATATTTCCATGATGAATATGCAATCAATGATGAAACAAGCACAAAAACTTCAAAAACAAATGCAAGTTTCACAAGAAGAAATTGCCAATACAACTTTTGTTGGTAAATCTGCTCAAGACCTTGTAACGGTTGAATTTTCTGGTGATCGCACCTTGAAATCTCTTAACATTAATCCAGATGTTATTGACCCTGAAGATCCTGAAACTTTACAAGATATGGTTACTGATGCGGTTAATGATGCACTTAGTCAAATTGAAAAAGTTACAGAACAAAAACTCGGAAAATTCACTAAAGGATTACCATTTTAATCCTTTCTATAAGTTACTGACAGAATTGGCAGAGTCTCTCTATAAACTCTCAGAGTACAAAGAGACTCGACTTTTCACCAGTAATTTTTTTATTGTCCAAAAGGCAATGTCAGCAACCAAAAAGTGGTCAATAAAAGAAGGATAATATTGAAAATCAGAGTAGTTACGCTCAATTTTGACCAGTAGATGCCACTCCTACTGACAGAGCGTTGAATAATATTAGGAAGAGCCATAATAAGAGGAAGCGCAAAAACATTCAAGACTGAACCGCTTGTTTCTTTACTCGTCAGAATTATCCAGAAATTCAGCTTAATTTGCTGGGGTAAAATTAAGAGAAGTATTAAACAAAAGATTAATTCTCCAATTAGCCAATAATCAAAAAAATTTAGCTTTTTCATAAAACTCCTTATCCACTTATTATTATACTCTTTTCAAATTCATTTGATAGAAAAAAACTTATCCCCGTGGATAAGTTTTTTTACTTCTAAAAAATCTATTATAGCTAAACAGACTATTTAAAAAAACCTGTCATTAATTGACAGGCTTATCATTCGAAACTAATTGAAAATATTATTTAGTATATTCTTCAACGAGGGCAATAACTTCTTCCATTGTTGCACATTCGCTCAAAGCTTTGCTAGACAATTCTTCCATTTTCTTAGAATCCAAACGTTTCATAAGTGAACGTGTTTGGAGTACTGATGTTGCTGACATTGAGAATTCGTCAAGCCCCATACCCATAAGCAATGGTACAGCAGTTTGGTCGCCGGCCATTTCACCACACATACCAGCCCATTTACCTTCAGCGTGAGCTGCTTTGATTACATTGTTAATCAAACGAAGGATTGATGGATTGTAAGGTTGATAAAGGTAAGAAACTTGCTCATTCATACGGTCTGCAGCCATTGTATATTGGATGAGGTCGTTTGTACCAATTGAGAAGAAATCAACTTCTTTTGCAAATTGGTCTGCAAGCATTGCTGCTGCTGGAATTTCAATCATGATACCAACTTCGATACCTTCTGCGACTGGAACACCTTCTGCAATCAATTTAGATTTTTCTTCATCATAAATCTTTTTAGCTGCACGGAACTCAGTTACGAGAGCAACCATTGGGAACATGATACGAAGTTGTCCGTGTACAGAAGCACGCAAGAGCGCACGCAATTGTGTACGGAACATTCCGTCACCAGCTGTTGAAAGGCTGATACGAAGTGCACGCCATCCGAGGAATGGGTTCATTTCTTTAGGAAGATCAAAGTAAGGCAATGTTTTGTCACCACCGATGTCCATTGTACGGACAACAACTGGTTTACCATTCATTCCTTCAAGTACAGCTTTGTAAGCTTCATATTGGTCATCTTCTGTTGGGAAATCTTGTGCATCCATGTACAAGAATTCTGTACGATAAAGACCAATTGCTTCAGCACCATTATCGTTAACACCTTCAACGTCTTTAGGTGTACCGATATTAGCAGCAAGCTCATAATGACGTCCATCAGCTGTAACAGTTTCAGCGTCTTTAAGAGCAGCCCATTCTGCTTTTTGAGCAGCATAAGCGTCACCAGCTTTATGGAATTCGCTTTGTTGTTCAGTAGATGGGTCAAGAATTACTTCACCTGTCAATCCTGAAACAGCCAAAAGTTGACCTTCAGAAACAAGTTCAGTAATATTATTTGTTCCAAGAACTGCTGGAATTTCCAAAGTACGAGCCATAATTGCAGAGTGAGAAGTACGTCCACCAATGTTAGTAACAAAGGCTTTTACGAATTTCTTGTCCAATTGAGCTGTATCAGATGGTGTCAAATCTTCAGCAACGATGATTACTTCTTCATCGATGAGTGCTGGACTTGGCAATTTAACGCCAAGAAGGTGAGCTAAAACACGTTTTGTAACGTCTTTAATATCAGCTGCACGTTCTTGCATATAAGCATTGTCAGTCATTCCTTCAAAGATACCGATAAACATATCAGTTACTTCTTTAAGAGCTGATTCAGCGTTAACTTTTTTGTCATTTATTACTGCTTTGATTTGAGCAGTCATATCTGGGTCAGCAAGGACCATCATATGAGCGTCAAATACAGATGCTGCTTCTTCACCAAGGGTTGTTACTGCTTTGTCCTTAATAAGTTGAAGCTCGCTTTGCGATGTAGCAAGTGCTGCATCAAGGCGAGCTTCTTCATTAGCTGTATCAGCAATTGTCTTTGTTTCAAAAGACAAATCTGGTTGGACAAGCAAGTATGCCTTAGCTACTGCTACACCTGATGATGCGGCGATACCTTTAAGCATAGTTGTCATGATTATTCTGCGAGTCCTTCTTTAGTCATTGTTTCAGCGATTGTTGCGATTGCGTCGTCAGCATCTGCACCTTCAGCTGAAATAGTAACGTCAGCGCCTTGACCAACACCGAGTGACATAACACCCATGATTGATTTAAGGTTTACTGATTTACCTTTGTATTCCAAAGTGATTTCTGATGTGAATTTTGAAGCTGTTTGCACAAGCAATGTAGCTGGACGTGCATGGATACCAGTTTCTGCAACGATGTGGAATTCTTTAGATGCCATTTTTATGGTTCTCCTTAGATGTTTTTTCATTTTTATTGACGATATCTAAAATATCTATCACTCTTGAAATTGTACCACAAAACGAAAGGGTTTGCAATATCTGCTGTTAAATTTTCAAGTTTTTTTTCAGGGCTACTTTTGAAGCCTTACTACTATCCGCTTCATCTCCTGATCAAATTAATATTTTTTAAACTACTTTTATACTCTTTAAAATTGAAAAAAACTGTCAGTTTTGACAGCTTTTAATTTTATTTATTTTTACTTTCAGCTTCGTAAATTTCTTGAACGAGCGCTTCTGTTTTATCCCAACCTAAACATGGATCGGTAATTGATTTACCAAAAACTTCTGGCTTATCTTGACGACCATCTTCAAGATATGATTCAATCATAAAGCCACGAACGTTTTGGCGGATTTTATCATCCCAATCACGATTGACCAATGTTTGACGGACAATACGGATTTGTTCCATGAATTTTTTACCTGAATTATCATGATTTGTGTCAATGAGAATGAAAGGATTTTTCAAGCCCATTTTTTCATAAATCTCAATTGTTTCAAGCAAGTTATCTGTATAGTAGTTTGGATGGTATTTGCCATTTTCATCTTGTCCACCGCGCAAAATTGCATGTGCCAGTGGATTTCCTGAAGTTTGAACTTCTGCACGACCAAAAAGGAAATCTTGTGATTGTTGCGCAGCATAGATACCGTTGAACATTACTTTTAGGTTTCCTGCAGTTGGATTTTTCAATCCCGTTGGAACATCAATTCCAGAAGCTACAAAACGGTGTTGTTGATTTTCCACAGAACGTGCACCAATCGCATGGTAGCTGACCAAATCATCAACCATTGGCAGATTTTCTGGGTAAAGCATTTCATCAGCAGTTGTCAAACCAGTTTCAGTGATAACTTTGTAATGCAAGTCGCGAACCATTTTGATTCCGTTGATTAAGTCAGTATGACCATCCGCATCAGGTTCGTGAATCAACCCTTTATAGCCATCTCCATTTGTACGAGGTTTAGCAGTATAGACACGCATTACCATAAAAATCTTGTCTTTGACTGCTTCTTGAAGTTTGGCTAAACGACGAGCATATTCCAATACTGCTTCTTCATTATCAGACGAACAAGGTCCGATAATCAAAAGCAACCGGTCATCTTCGCCTTTGATAATTGCTTCAAGTTCTTTATCTCGAAGCATCTTTTTTTCTTGTTGCTCACTATTGAGATGACCCAACATCTTAATGGCATCAATATTTATCTTAGGACTTATTTCTTTAAAAGTCATTCTAATTCCTCGTATTTCGCTTTGTTATTTTATCTATTGTATCAAAATTTTAATTAATTCTACATTTATTTGCGTCCATTATTGATAAAAAAATTTACTGACAAAGCTGTCAGTAAATTAATTGGCCTTTTAGGCAATGTGTGTACGTCCATGACAATTTTTAAACTTCTTACCAGAGCCGCATGGGCAAGGGTCATTACGTCCAACATTTTCAAATGAAATTTCTTCACTGACAGAAGTGTCAGGACCGACATTTGTAATGTTTTCTTGTGAAGCTGTCGTTGTCATTCTTGGCGCTTCCTGACGGATTGCCGTTTGTGGTTGAATTTGTGCTTTCATCATCAAACGAGTGACTTCAAATTCAATCGCACCAATCATATTATTGTACATTTTATATGATTCTTCTTGATACTCAACAATCGGATTATTTTGGGCATAACCACGAAGTCCGACTGACTGACGCATTTGGTCAAGAGCATCAATATGTTCTGACCAGTTATTATCAACCACACGCAAGATAACCGCACGTTGGAATTCTAACTGACGTTCTGGGTCAGCTAATTTTTCCATTTGTGAAGCATAACGACTTTTGACTTTATCAAAAATCAAATCTTTCATTGCTTGTCCTGACAGACCAGTCAATTCAGATAATTCAATTGCCTCTTCTGGCAACATTGTGTTTTGCACTGTTTGTAAGAGATCTTTGACTGTTTCTTCGTCTTTAAGATTCCCTGCAAGTTCATGACCATCAACCTGACGGTCAATTGTCCGTTTGAACATGCCCATCAAAACAGGAGTCATATCTTCTTTAGTCAAGATAACTTCTTGACGTTGCGCATAAATTACTTCACGTTGCTCACGGATTACGTCATCATATTGCAAGACTTGTTTCCGAGAATCATAGTTATTTCCTTCGACACGTTTTTGTGAACTTTCAATCTGACGAGTAATCAACCCAGATTTGATAACAGCATCTTCACCAGAAATACGCATTCTATCTAGGAAAGCTGAAACACGTTCAGAACCAAAACGTTTCATTAATTCATCTTCAAGAGAGAGATAGAATTGTGAAACCCCTGGGTCACCTTGACGTCCAGAACGACCACGTAATTGATTATCAATACGACGAGATTCATGACGTTCGGTACCAATAACAGCAAGTCCACGGAATTCAGGGTCTGCATGATCAATCACGCCAGGTCCAAGCTTGATATCTGTCCCACGACCAGCCATGTTGGTCGCAATCGTTACTGCTCCTTGTTGACCAGCATTCATGATGATTTGTGCTTCACGGAAGTGATTTTTCGCATTCAAAACTTCGTGAGGAATTTTTGCTTCAACCAATTTCTTAGAAATCAATTCGGAAGTTTCGACAGCAACAGTACCAATCAAAATCGGTTGACCTTCAGCATGACGACGTTTAATATCATCAATAACTGCTTTAAATTTAGCTTCCAAAGTTGGGTAAAGCAAATCTGGATGGTCTAAACGTTGAACTGGACGGTTGGTTGGAATTGGTGTGATTTGAATATTATAAATCTCACGGAATTCTTCTTCTTCTGTTTTAGCCGTACCTGTCATCCCTGACAATTTTTTATACATACGGAAGTAGTTTTGGATGGTAATTGAAGCCATTGTTTTTGATTCATCTTGAATTGGCACAGCTTCTTTAGCTTCAATTGCTTGGTGAAGACCATCAGAATAACGACGACCAGGCATCGTACGTCCTGTAAATTGGTCAATAATCAAGACTTCTTGATTTTCATCAACCATATAGTCAATGTCATGAAGCATGATAAAGTTGGCACGCAAAGCATTGTCAACAAAGTGAGTCAAGGCAACATTTTCCATATCATAAAGATTTTCGATTTGGAAGAATTTTTCAGCCTTATCAATTCCTTCTTCAGTTAAAGAAATTGTTTTTGATTGTAAGTCAATCTTGTAATCATCGCCCTCTTCGTAATCAGAAGTTGCAACGTTCAAGTTTTGACCTTTTAAAGTCTTAGTAAATTGGTCAGCGCGATAGTAAAGTGCTGATGAACTTTCGGCTTGTCCAGAAATAATCAAAGGAGTCCGAGCTTCATCGACCAAAATTGAGTCTACTTCATCGACAAGTGCATAGTTAAGTGGTTTTTGAACCATATCTTCAGCACGAGTAACCATATTATCTCGAAGATAGTCAAACCCAAGTTCAGCTGATGTTGAATAAGTAATATCACAGTTATAAGCTTCACGTTTTTCTTCTGGTGATTTTGAATTCAAGTTCAAACCAACAGTTAAACCGAGCCAACTATAAAGCTCACCCATTTCAGTCATATCACGAGTTGCCAAGTATTCATTGACAGTAACAACGTGAACCCCTTTGCCTGATAAAGCATTAAGATAAACAGGCATTGTTGCAGTCAAGGTTTTACCTTCACCAGTACGCATCTCAGGAACGTCCCCATTATGCAAGACAATCCCACCCATGATTTGAACATGGAAAGGATATAATCCAAGCACACGACGAGCTGCTTCACGACAAACGGCAAAAGCTTCATAGAGAAGGTCATCAAGACTTTCTCCTTTTGCAATACGTTCTTTCAATTCTGGAGTTTTGGCTTTTAACTGCTCATCTGTCAAGTGTTCCATTTCATCAGCGAAACTTTCAACTTGGAGCGCCATTTTATTGAGTTTTTTGAGCTCTTTTTTGTCGTTTTCGACAAGTTTTCTAATAATATTTGGCATATTTTCTCTTTCACATAAATAAGTGGATATTACCATTAATTGTAACACTTTTACATAGCTTTTACAAACTGAAATACCACAAAACACTCGATTTTTAATTCGTTTTCATGTTGACAAGCAACAAAATTAAGTTCATAATGTTGTTTGTCAACAAAAAAAGAAAGAAGAAATAAAATGACAACATTACTCATCGTCTTAGCCCACCCACACACTGATGATTTCAGTTGGTCTCTTGCTACAACTGAAAAATTCAAAGAAGCTTACCGCCAAACAAACCCTTCTGATAAAATAATCATTCGCGATTTATTTGCAGAAAAAGTTCCAGCTCTTGATAACGAAACTTCTGCCGCTTGGAAGCGTAATAAATATACTCCCGATTTACTTAATGTGGCTGACAAAAATTTACTCCATCGTCATGAAGAATATTTAGAAGAATTTCTGTCAGCTGATAAATATGTTTTCGTCAATCCTATGTACAATGGCTTTGTCACTGCTGAATTGAAACAATATATCGATGTCATTGCCGTACCTAGAAAGCTTTTCCGTTATACTGAAAATGGTCCGATTGGTTTACTTGAAGGAAAAAAATCACTTCATATCCAATCCGCTGGCGGTTTTTATCATAATGAACAAGATCCAACCCATATGGCGAATGATTTAGGAGCTGCCTATATTGACCAAACAATGAAAATGGTGGGAATTACTGACGAAAATCGCAAGCAACTCTTCGTAGAAGGATATGCTCGCTATCCAGAACGTTCTGCTGAATTGAAAGAAAAAGCGTTCACTAATGCAGAAAAAATTGGACAAAGTTTCTGAGACCTCACTGGAAAGTCAACGAAAAACTAGACACGGAGTTAAGAGAATTTAAGAATTATATTTTTCAAAGTCTTTTGGA
>NZ_RLIH01000026.1 GCF_004006535.1 Anaerosphaera multitolerans
GTCAAAATCTTATTAATATGGAACTAAAATATTAATATTAGAAAACTTAATAATATATTTAAGCTATTGTTATTTTAATTGATAAGTTGAGACTTGATTTAAAATAATAAAGTGATAGAAAACTATTGATGAAACAATAAATATAAAAATTTATAAATAATAAAAAACCGCTAGCTAGCGGTTTGATTACTTAATATAAATATTTGGAGCTGAATAATAATTTCCCTTACCTCCCACAGTTGCATTTTTACCTATTCTGGTATAGGGTGCAATAAATTTTTCATTATACATATACATTCCAATTACACCAGTAAAGTCATTTACCTCCAAATGTCCGTCATTGGTAAATTCTACAAAACTTAAAGGTTTGACATCATAATATTCTTGATAAATGTAATTTAAATTAAGTGATTCGTAGATTTTTTCCTTCCATTGTCTATCATTAAAATCTCTTCCGGCATAGACTCCTTTACTTGCATATTCATCAGCCGGTTTTAAAATAAAACTATCTTTATTTTTAATTAATATATCGATGTCTTTTTCATTTTTCAAAATAAATGTAGGTAGGAAATGTTCGTCTATGAACTTATTTTCTTCATCATTTAAATAACTTTTAGTTAAATCGTTTTGGAGTATGGTAAAAATAATTTTGCTATGCATAATCTGAGATCTAAATGATCCCAACATCATAAAGGCATTATCATAGTAAGCTTTAATAAAATCCGTCAGCTCACCGTAATTTTTCATAAATTCAGAAGTAACCATTCTCCTATATATCAGATCAACTTCATAATTATTATAGACTAGTTTACCATTTAAATACCTTAAGTCTCTGACATCTATTATTTCACAATTAAAGCCTAACTTATTATAAATATTTTTAAATTCATCAAACTCTTTTGAAATACCCAAATCTAAAAAATCAACAATTGCAATGTTGGGCTTTTTCTCATATTTTTGCTTATATATATTTGTGGATTCAAGAACCCATGGAGTAAAAAGTTCTACGTTATTTAATTTATATTTTTTCTTAAACTCTTTAAAGGCGAGAGTTTCCATTAGTAAATTACCTATAATATTATCTTCATTCATACCTGAAGTACCGTCAGTATTAAATTCACAGAACTTATAATTTTCCTTATCGCCATAAAGCATATCATATCTCGCCATAGGAGCCGGTATATCATAACCGGGATTATGAAGTATAAGCTCTTCCAATTCCTTTGGGAAATTAAATAATTTTCTAAATTCACTATTATTTAAATAAGCCTCTGTAATTTTTCTTGTAATAGAAACTAGAATATTACTCATATTTATAAAATTGTTCTTTTCTTCTTCTGAATAGAAAAAACCCTGATAGAGTGCAGGAACAGGTTCTCCCTTATATATGGCATTTGACCTACTGATTTTATCTTGAAAGCTTAAATAATCTTTAAAATATAATTCTTCATCTTTTAATAATAATTCAATATATTCTTTTACATATTCATTGTTATACATCTGACACCTCTATTTTGTTGTTAATAACTGCTTCTCTCATACCTTTTTCCAAATAATTTTTTTCAAATTCATCTCTTGGTTTAATATTGTTTTCAACAAGCTCTAAAAGTGGATTTAAATAAAGCGCCTCGTCATAGTCTAAACTCTTCTTAGCCAGATTAATCAAGTATTTAGCTAAGTCAGATATTTTTTCGTTCATATAAGTTGCATTGTATCCATAGTTATAACTTGAATTTTTAGTATTTATTATATCCTCATATGAAACATCTTTGAACTTGAGATAAAGATCATCTAAGGCTTTTTCATTATAAAACAATGCCTTTATTAAAGCCACAGCTGAAATATTAAGCGGATAATTCACGGCATCCATCATTCTAAACTCTAAATATTTTTTCAGTCTCAGGTCTGGAAATACAATACTCATCATATGAAAAATAACTTCATCAGAGTCATTATCCGGATCAAATAATTCTTTAAATAATTTGTCGCCTGTACTATAGACATTACCATCTTTCTCCATAAAAATAGGAGGGGTGTTTAGAATATATTCTGCATATTTCTTATAGGATAAATCTTTCTCAAAAGCCAAAGCTAAAATACCGGAACGATTTGAATCAGTATTTTCCCATATTTTTTGTCTTAAATTTTGCTTGTCATAGGGTTTTGATTCAAAAATAAAAGAGTTGTCAAACATAGTGTATAAAATGGGGGAAATGGCGCTCCCTACAAAATATTTTTTAATAAAATCCGCTTCATTTTTAAAATCAATTGAGACTTGGACTGAGGCAGTTCCTTTCATCATATTATGGGCCATATTTCCTCTTTTTTTAAAATGTTCAAACATAAAAGAATAGCGTTTTTTTGGAAGTATGGTTATTTCATCAATTTTAGTAACCGGATGGTAACCTAAAGCAATAAGCATTTGGTTTTTCCTGTTGAGTATAGGTTCTAAAATTTTTATAAAGTCTTTATATTTTTCAGATAGTTCTCCAATAGTTTTTTTAGAGTTAATACTTAGCTCAAATTGAGAACCGGGCTCTGTAGAAACGCTCCAATCATTCTTAGTAAATCCGAGAATATTTTCGTTGTCGTAATAAGGATTTGCTTTTAATTGGTTGGACAGTTCCAATATGGTTTCTCCAACTCCGTTCTCACCGTAATAAGAAACGGTTTTAAGAGAGTCTTTATGGACTATGAAGTTTTCAAATTCAGCTCCAATAGTAAAGTTCTCTTCATTTTTTTCGCCTGACTTTATATAATCAATAATTCGATTGACTTGTTTTTTATAATTCATTATATGCCTCCATTATCTAGTTAAACTTAGGTACTATTTACCCAAATGAAAGTTTAAATATTCTATATAGTAAAAAAATAAAGGAGATGAAAAATATAAAATTATAGATTTATTTCAATAAAAAATAACACTGAAAACAGTGTTATTCTAAATTTACATAAATAAATCTACAAGGATAAAAATAAATTTTGAAATAAAGTCTAGAAGTATAAAAGGTATTAAATACCATGCAACAAAATTGACTTTACTTTTATTTTTTAATTGCTTCCAATACAAGGCAACTGCAATTAAAGGTGATAGTATAAAAAGAAAAATTGTTGCTATTGGAAAAGCTATTAAAGAACTAAGCAAGCTAAAGGAGAAAAATCCATACCACGGCGAAAATATAAATGCTATAAATAGAAAAATTTCACATACTAACCAGTTAATAAAGGAAAAATTTCTTACTTCTTCTTCGCTGCTTTCAGTCCAATCCTTATCCGTTGCAACGTTTAAAGATACGTAGTATTTTAAAAAACTAAAAACAAGTTTAAGAACTATTAAAACTAAAAGACCAAAGGAAATTCTTTTCATACTTATTATAATTGGAAGTGATGAAAGCACAGCACTTATAATAAATAAAGTTTTAAAATACTCTTTATTTTTTGAATTTAATGTAGATTCAAATAAAAGTAACTTTTCACTAATAAAGCTTATAAATTTATAAAAAGCTTTCTTAAAAGTTGAAGATGATTGCTTAGTTTGTGAAACGCTTTTTTGTATAGGTTCTTTTATTTCCTTAGCATTTTCTCTTAAACTGTCCTTTGAATTTTTAGTAGGAATTTTTTTCTTTTCCTCATCTTTATGCTCGGTTATTTTTTTATTATCTTTTTTTTTGAAAAGAGAAAATTTATTTAAAAAGCTTTCTTTTTTTGAATCTGTTTCTTTAGGCTTGTCCTCTTCTTTTTTCTTTATTTCTTCATTTACTTGTTCAGTAAAACTTTTATAACTAATGGAATTTTTAGATTCAGGATTTATACTTTCACTTTTTTCTTTTTCACTTTCTTCAAGTGCTTTTTCAATAGCCACCTTAGGAATGTCTAAAGTATTTTCCATACTTCTATTAGAGCTAGTAGAGGAGAGCAGTTCAATATCTTCTTCCTTAGTTAAAGGTTTCTTTTCTTCTAAAGAAGAAAAAATTGAAAACTCATCATCATCTTCATTAATAAAATCCTTCCATAAACTCTTTAAGCCTTTTTTCTTTGGTATTTGAGTTTTAGGTTTTTTAATTTTATCTTTATCTATTTGATTTTTAGCAACTATTTCATCCTTAGTTTTTCCGTTTATAGAGTCAGTCTTATTATCTGATTTTGTTGGAATCTTATTGTCTTTAATATTTTTAGATTTAAAATCATCAGTACTTACTTTAGAAAAAGTATCGGTTAAATCTTTAGGGGCCCTTTTGTCCGGTCCGTATAAATTTTCAGTAGAAGAAACCTTTTTTTCATATTCGGAAATATTCTGAGAAATTTTTTCATCAACTGCTTTTATAATATTTTTAATGTCATCAGTAGTATCGATTCCATCTAATGTAGTAATTGGCTTAAATATTTTAGTTGAATCATCTAATTTAACCTTTGTATTATCTTTTTTATCTTGATTTTCTTCAACTATGGAAATTTTTACATTTTTAAGATTTTTTCCACATACAGGGCAGTAATTATCTGATGGAGAAACTTTACTTCCGCAATTAGAACAAAACAATGAGTTCACCTTCTTTAATTTAGTAAGTTAATTATAGCATAAAAAAAAGAGATACTCTATTTTAAATACGAAAAAGGAAGCCTTCAAAGCTTCCTTTAGTAATTTATGCTTCTTCTTCTTCAGTTTCTTCTTCAGTAGTTTCTTCAGTTTCTTCTTCTGGAGTAGCTTCTTCTTCTTCAACTGGAGTTTCTTCTTCAGTAGTTTCTTCTTCGTTTACAGTGTTTTCAACTGCTGTGTTGTTTGTTGGCTCTTCTTCAGCTGGTTTGTTATTTCCACCACAAGCAACTAAACCTAACATCATAACACTAACTGTAGCAACACTAAGTATTTTTTTAATTTTCATAATTTTCATACCTCCTAAAGTATTTAATTCTTTACTGATATAATAAACAGAAAGTGTGAAAATTAGGTGAATATAATGTAAAAACTAGCGGAACTTTAAAAATTATTAAATAATTCTATTGCGGAATATATTTTAAAATCGTGTTATAATACTTTTGGGAGTGAAATTCATGTATCAAGCACTTTATAGAAAATATAGATCTAGGACCTTTAATGAATTGGTAGGTCAAGATCATATTGTAACTGCATTAAAAAATCAAATAAAAAATGAGGAACTTTCACACGCATATTTGTTTTCTGGTACTAGGGGAACGGGTAAAACTTCCGCTGCAAAAATATTTGCAAGAGCGGTAAACTGTCTTAATCCCCATGAGGGAGAACCTTGTAATGAATGTGAAAGTTGTATATCCATACTTGAAGATAGAGTTATGGATGTAGTGGAAATGGACGCTGCATCTAATAACGGTGTTGATGATATTAGGGAGTTAAAGGAAAAAGTAGTCTATCCTCCTTCAACTTCTAAATACAAGGTCTATATAATAGATGAGGTTCATATGTTATCTAAGGGAGCTTTTAATGCTTTATTAAAGATTTTAGAAGAACCTCCAAGGCATTTAATATTTATTTTAGCCACCACTGAACCGGAAAAAATACCTCAGACGATTTTATCAAGGACTCAAAGGTTTAATTTTAAAAGAATCAGTACTCAAGTTATTATAGAAAATTTAAGGAGAATAACTGAACTTGAAAACAAATCTTGTGATGATGAGGTTTTTACATTAATAGCAAATAATTCCGACGGCGCAATGAGAGATGCTCTTTCGCTTTTAGACCAGTGCTTGTCTTTTACCGATGAACATATAAGTTATGAACTTGCTACGGAAGTACTTGGAATAACTAATGAAGAAGTGGTTTTTAAATTAGTGGATGCTCTTGTAGATAGAGATATTAATAGAGCTTTAACCTCTCTTGACAATATTTATATGTCAGGAAAGGATATTACTATTTTAATTTCTGATTTAATAGTACATTTTAGAAATATAATGGTAGTTAAAACAGTTAAAGATTTTAATGAACTTTTATATACTACTAGAATTGAAGAATATTCAGCAATAAGTGCTAAAATAGATTTAGATGATATTTTAGAAATACTTAAAATTTTAAATAAAACTTTGGCAGATATAAAATATGTTCAGGACAAGAAAACAATTTTTGAAATGAGTGTAATTAAAATTATAAATTCCAAAAGTGATAATTTAGAAAAGCGAATTGAGATTCTTGAGAGTATAATTGACAGTTTAAAAAATGATGGCAGTCTTTTATCTAGTGACATCAAAAGTGTTAATATAGAAGCGGGAAGTATTAATAAAGAAAAGGCTGTAAATATTGATAAATCCTTTGAAAACAAAAAGTCAAAGGTTGAAAGTAAAACACCTAAGGAAGAGAAAACTGTAGAAATGACTAAGTCCAGCGGAACTTTAAATTTAAATAAAATTTTAGAAAGCTGGGATAGCATTTTAAATGGTTTTAAACAACAGAAAAGAGTAAATATAGCTGTACTTTTAAGTATGGCAAGAGTTTCTGATTTTAAGAACAATACATTATTTATAGAATATGATGAAAAAAACTTTTTCAATTACAAGGCAATTTCAACAGAGGATAATGTAAAATTTATTACAGACTTTTTAAATAATTACTTTAAAGAGAATATGGAAATAAAATTTCAAATTGCAAATTTTAAAGAAAAAAATGAAGCAATTGAAAGAGTAGAAAATATATTTGGCAATGAAAATATAGAAAGAATATAGGAGGAAAAAAATGGCAAAAGGATATCCGGGTTTCCCTAAAGGTGGAGGAAACATGAATAATATGATGAAGCAGGTCCAAAAACTTCAAAAGCAAATGGAAACTATGCAGGAGGATTTAAAAAACAAAGAGGTTGAGGCAACTTCAGGCGGTGGAGCAGTTAAGGCTGTTGTAAACGGAAATAAAGAACTGGTCTCTTTAAAAATCGATGAAGAAGTAGTGGACCCTGATGATGTTGAAATGTTACAAGATTTAATAGTGGCTGCTGTAAATGAGGCAATGAGAGTAGCAGAAGAAAAAATGAGTTCAGAAATGAGTAAGCTTACTGGCGGATTAAACATACCGGGACTGTAAGAAATGAAAATGACAGCAAAACCCATTGAAAATTTAATTAATCAATTAAATAAACTTCCCGGAATAGGAAGCAAGACTGCTCAAAGATTGGCTTACTATATTATTGATATGCAACAGGATGAAGTGGAAAAATTATCCAATTCGATTTTAGATGCTAAATTACAAGTGAAAGAATGCAGCATATGTTCCAATTTTACTGACGAAGATCCGTGTAAGATTTGCTCAAGTTCTAAAAGGGATAACTCAACGATCTGTGTAGTGGAATATCCTAAAGATGTAGAGGCTATGGAAAGAACCAGATGTTTTAATGGACTCTACCATGTACTTCATGGAGTAATTTCACCTCAAAAGGGAATTGGGCCCGCTAATTTGAAAATAAGGGAACTTTTAAGACGGTTGGAAGATGACAGCGTAGAAGAAATTATTATTGCAACTAATCCAACTGTGGAAGGTGATACAACTGCTTTGTATATTTCAAAACTGACCATACCTCTAGGAGTAAAAACAACTAGAATTGCCTACGGAATTCCTGTAGGTGGAGATTTGGAATACTACGATGAAGTAACTATTTCCACAGCCTTAAATAATAGAAGAGAATTAAAATGACACCGCGAGGTGTCATT
>NZ_RLIH01000027.1 GCF_004006535.1 Anaerosphaera multitolerans
GTGTAGTTAAGTAATACTACACTTTTTATTGCAGGAAATGTGGAAGTATAAAGTTTTCAATTAAAGACCATCTATTGCCTATGGGATGGCGGGTAACTTCCGATGCAATAGCGATAACCAAGTTTGCAGAGGGAATACATAGAATCATATTGCCTCCTGTACCCATTGCATAATAGGTGGAAATATTTCCAAGATCTCTTAACCACCAAAGGTATCCGTAGTGATTTCCATAGTCTTTGGTGCTCTCTTCAATCCAATTTTCAGATATTATACTTTCCCCCTTCCAATACCCCTTTCTTAAGTATAATAAGCCGAATTTTGCCATATCCCTAAGGGTTAAAGTTAAACCCCAACCTCCTACGGTAAGTCCTTGTTTATCTTCAAGCCAAGTTTTTTGCTGGGTGTAAAGCATATTCTTTAATTTAAAAGACTCTACTTTTTCATAGGGGATTTCATTCATACCTATTGGAAGAAATAAATTTTCATTGGCAAATTCTCTGGCAGTAAGTCCTATAGTCCTAGTTAAAATACCTGACAGAAGGTGAGCTGAGGCATCGGAATATTTGAATTCGCCTTCGTTGCTGCCTAAACCCAATATTTCCAGGGAGTACTTTATCCAGTTTTCGCTGTGTATTAGTTTTCCCAAATTTTGATTCATATTTTTATGGCTGTAGGGTGCCGACATTGTAAGAAGTCTTTCTATTGTAACCTTATCACGAACCTTGTTTTTAGAAAGTTCAAATTCCGGAAAATAATCTATAACTTTATCTTTAACGGAGTTGATACTTCCTCTATCTAAAGCAATGCCTATAAGCGCTGAAAGCACACTTTTAGTAACTGATGCCACATTGAATCTATCGTCAATCCCCTTGCTGTTATAGTAATTTTCATAGGCTATATGCCCTTCTTTTAAAATAATAATTCCATTTAAATTTTCATAGTTTGTAGTTATTTCTTTGTCTAAGTTTTTAAAAAAGCTCTCCTTTAAATTTAATTTAAAAGGAGACAGGATGTCCCAACTTTCTGTGGGATAGTATAAGTTTTTCATAAATACCTCCAAATTTAAAACAAAGGTCACTGTTATCATATATTATTTTAAAATTAAATCAAATTCACACTTTAATAGTTCTTTATAAATTTAAAGCTTATTATATATTACTGTTTCGTGGTAATATTAAGTAAGTATTAACTTAGGAGGGAGACTTTGATTTATTTTTTGTTGGCTTTAGTGCCCATATTGTTTTTAATTATAGCTCTAGTTCCTTTGAAAATGGCCAGTACTAAAGCTTGTGCAATAGCTTTGGTGATAACGTCAATAGAGGCTTTTTTCATATGGAAACAGAGTTTTATAGATATATTTACAGGAGCTTTAGAGGGACTTGTAATGGGAATATGGCCCATAAGTTTAGTTATAGTTGCTGCAGTCTTTACCTACAATATAGTTGTAAGTACGGGGAATATGGAAATTATTAAACGAATGTTGACGGCGGTATCAAGGGACAAACGGATTTTAATTTTAATAATTGCCTGGGGTTTTGGAGGATTTATTGAAGGTATGGCAGGCTTTGGAACTGCTGTGGCAATTCCTGCAGGCATATTGATAGGTCTTGGTTTTGAACCTGTATTTTCAGCTGTAGTATGTCTTGTAGCTAATACTACCCCGGTTGCCTTTGGAGCAATTGGATTAGCTATGGTAACATCGGCAGATTTGGCAGGGACAAGCTCCATATTGACCAGTACCTATTCAGTAATTCAAATGGCTTTTATGACAGTGGCAGTTCCTTTTTTAATTGTGTATATGGTGGGAAAAAATGAGGGCAGACCTTTAAGAGAAGTTTATAGGGGTGTGGGATTAGTCACTGCTATTTCAGGGGTTAGTTTTTTAGTATTTCAATTTCTAACTGCCTATTTTATTGGTGGGGAACTTTCATCAATTATAGGCTCGGTTTTTTCAATGGTGCTTACTGTTTTGGCAGCTAGATTTTTTAAAAATGGTGGAGATGAATTTAATATTGATATAGAAGCTGGGGAAGGTATTAATTTTAAAAAGGGATTGGTTGCTTGGGCTCCTTTTATATTGGTGTTAGTGTTTCTTCTTGGAACTTCAAATTTATTTCCAAGGATAAATAGTCTGCTTGCAACTGTAAGCTCCTCAGTTAGAATTTATTCGGGAGAAGGTGCAGCAGATTATATATTTAATTGGTTATCTACGCCCGGTACTTTAATAATTATTGCTGCGACAATTGGAGGATTAATCCAAAGATGTTCTTTAGTGGAGATCATTAAGATTTTATTTGAAACGGTGAAACAAACTTCAAATACGATTTTAACTATAGTCTTTGTACTGGCAACGTCTAAAATAATGGGATACAGTGGAATGACGGTAAATATTGCCGATTTTATAGTGGCTGTAACAGGTAATTTTTATCCCTTGGTGTCTCCGCTAATAGGCTCCATAGGAACTTTTGTAACGGGAAGTACACTTTCCAGTGTCGTGCTATTTACGGAAATGCAAGCAAGTACTGCCCTTGACTTGGGAATAGATGTTACTTGGATGGTGGCGGCAAATATTGTAGGAAGTACGGCGGGGAAAATTATTTCACCTCAAAGTATTGCCGTTGCAGCTGCAACTACTAATACCATAGGGCGGGAGAACGAGATATTAAAAGCTGTTTTAAAATATTATCTCCTTTTTATTGTGGTCTATGGCTTGGCAGCCTATATGGGAGTTTATTTTCTTTAAGTTAAATAGTTAGATAATTATAAAAGGGGGAGACCTCTTTTATTTTTTATGGAACCTTTTTAAAGGATAGTACGTCTAATAGGTGAAAGGAGGATGTGGAATGGATAAAAATGAAGTGTTTAAGGAGCTTATGCTCAATCGAGAGGAAAAACTTTATAGAATCGCATTTTCCTATATGAAAAATGAAGCGGATTCTCTTGATGTAGTTCAGGATACTCTCTTAAAAGCTTTGATGAAGTTTCATACTCTAAATGAATATACTTATTTTGACACTTGGATAATTCGAATTTTAATAAATACCGCTAAAGATCATCTGAGAAGGAGAAGAGAGAATATTTCTTATATAGATGAAGTTGAGGTAGAAGCAATAGAGAAAGATAGAGAGGGTACTTTGGATCTGCTTAATCTATTGGAAAATTTATCTGATGATGAAAGAGAATTACTGTACCATAGATATTTTGAAGATTTAAGAGTTAAGGAAATAGCAGAGAAACTTTCCTTGAAAGAGGGAACGGTAAAGAGCAGGTTGTCGAGAACTATTTCAAAGTTGAGAAGGGAAATGAGAGGTGAAATGTTATGAACTTAGATAAATTAAATAATATTTCCGTACCCAATGAGTTGGAAGAGGTAAAAGAGGAAGTATATGGAAGAAAAAATAAGGAAAAATACAGTATGGGAAAGTTTGCGGCAGCAGCTTGTCTGTGTTTGTTTTTCTTTGGCTTTACAATTCCTGGATATACTAAAAATCTGCCAATATATTCCCAAATATTTGAATTTTTTGAAATGGACAACTATCAAAAGGTAAGCACTATGATAAATCAGGAAGTTACAGACAAGGGTATTACTCTTAGAATTGTAGATGGAGTGTATTCGGGGAATAACATAGCAATTACCTTTGAAATAGAGTCGGATAAATTAAATGGAGAGGAGATTTACTTGGGTTTTGATTTGAGTTTTAAAAATGTAAAGCAATCCGGATGGGGCGGAGGTTTTGACGCGGAATATAGAGGTGATAATACCTATGTAGGTTATTTAAATATGAGTGCAAATTTTGATGAGGAACCACCTAAGGAATTAATTGCAAAGTTGAAGTTTAATAATTTGGAAATTTACAAAGACGATAATTTTGAGGATATGGAAAAGCTAAAGGGAAATTGGAACTTTGAAATTCCCTTAAGACAACTTGAGGGGAAGGTTACCGATAACTATGATTATGTAGCAGAAGAAGAGGGTTACTATGCAAAAATTAAAAAGATTTCAATGGATGACTTGGGTTTTGCTTTTACTATAGAGTACTGGAACGACTATGATGTTCCAGTATGGTTCTACAGCAGTTACTATGCTCATGTAGTAAGGGGAGAAGATGAAATTGAGGCTTTAGACAGTTGGGGAAAACCTGTAAATGATGTAGACTATATAGAGCTGGAAGGGGGAGGAGGAAGCGCTGTTCCTGAAAGAGGAGAAATGAACTACCGCTCCAAGACTTTGGAAGCGGGAGACTATAAACTCTACATTGAAATGAGAAAGGCAATGCATCCAGATATGGAATATAGCGTAGAAGAAAGAGAATTTCTTGAAGAAGCTCCCGATAAAATTTTCTTGGAAATTCCTTTTACAATTGAATAAAAATACAGCTTAAATGAGTAACCTAGATAAGTGAGGATAGATAAAAAGCGCTTTCTATTGAAGTTTATTGTGCAACAAAATAATAGAAGGTGCTTTTTATGTAAAAAAATTTAAAAACTAAAAATAAAACTAGAGGGTTAAAAATCAAAGAGCATAAATTGAAGTTTATGAGCACTAAAAAACACTATATGATAAAAATTTACGGGTAAAATCTAATTAATAGTAAATATTTCTACTTGTTTTTCAATAGAATAATATTTTTATTGCTGTTAGTTGTAGTAGTGTATATGACTTAGATTATAGGCATAGTCAGAACTATATAAAAATTTGAAATTAATAAGGAGGAAATAAACATGTCAACACATGTTTTTGTAAATTTACCTGTAAAAAATCTTAAAAAATCTACGGCATTTTATGAAAGTCTGGGTTTTAGGCAAAATAAGGAATTTTCCAATGGAAAGGCTAGTGCTATGGTTTGGGATGATAATTTTTGGATTATGTTATTAACACATGATTTTTATAATAAAATTTTAAAAGACAAATTCATAGCTGATGTAAAGAAGGTAAGTGGAGCTCTTATTTCATTTAGTATGGACAGCCCCGAAGCAGTTAAAAAGTTTGCCGAGGCGGCTAAAGAAAATGGTGGAAATTATTATAAGGTGGATATGGGAATTCCGGAAGATATAATGTGTGGATATGAAGTTGAAGATTTAGATGGAAATATATTAGAGCCCAGTTGGATGGAGATGTAGTATCTATTAAAGTTAAAAGGAGAAATGTTTATGTCAATAGATGTATTGGTTAATGTGCCGGTAAAAGATATTAAAAAGTCCATTATATTTTATGAGTGTTTGGGATTTAAATATGTAAAGGAATTTTCGTCAGAGGATACGGCAACTATGAAATGGAATGATAATTTTGCGATTACACTTTTGACACATGGTTTTCATAAAAAGCTGATAAGAGGAAAAAACACTGCCGATGCAGAAAAAGATATCGGTGTATTTGTTTCATTTATTTTGGAGAGTCCCGAGGCAGTTAAAAAGTTTGCTGAAGTGGCAAAGGAAAATGGCGGCGATTATTATGAAGTGGATCTTGGAATTTCAAAAGAGAAATTATATTTTTTAGAGGTTGAAGATTTAGATGGAAATATATTAGAGCCTAATTGGATGGTTATGTAAATCAGGTCGGAAAGTAAAAATTACCATAATAATTTTTTATAATTCTTGAAACAAAGACATTAAAAAGTTTTACATTAGAGATTGAGAGTTAAATTTAAAAATTAAAGCGAGCGGATTATATAATTTTTAATTGTAAAGAGATAAGGTGGAGCTGTTAGTAATACACTTTTTAATCTTTTGTAAGGCAAATAAATTTAATTGAAGCTTTAATAATCAATTGATTATATATAAAAATTAATTTATTTGTTACAATATACTTAACAAGAAACAGAGGTGTATAGATGAAGACTTCATATATATTAATGATTATTACAGTTATTTCAAAGGTTTTCGGACTTGTAAGGGAAAAGGCTCTGGCTTATTTTTTCGGAGTTGGAATGGTGGCAGACGTCTTTCTTGTGGCTTTTCAAATTCCTATGACATTTACAAATGTCATAAGTGGAGCTACAGCTAACGGATACATTCCCATCTACAATCAAATACTTGAACAAAGAGACGTAAAAGAGGCGAATAGCTTTACTGCCAACTTGGCAAATATAGTATTTATATTTACTTTTTTAATTTCAATAGCAGGTATAATTTTTGCTAAGCCCTTGGTAAAGGCAATGGCAATGGGATTTGAAGGGGAGAAACTTCAACTGGCAGTCTTTATGACCAGAGTGGGAATGTTCAGTATTTGTGCTACAAGTGTATTTTCTATTTTTAAGGCTTTTCTGCAAATAAAGAAACACTTTATAGTCTCAGTCCTTCATGCCATAGTAATGAATATAATTATTATAGCTTCCATGGCAATAAGTTATAAATTGGGAGCAAGTTACTTGGCCTGGGGTATTTTGGCGGGATTTGTATTTCAATATGTAATATTTTTACCCTATATTAAAAAATCCGGATATACACACAGTTTTAAAATTAAGAAAAATGATGAGAATTTAAAGCGATTATTTAAAATAATAATTCCTGTATTGATTTCCACTTCGGTGATAGAACTTAATTTTATTATTTCAAAATCCTTGGCGTCTTCTTTATTTGGCGGGGCAATTTCAACTTTAAACTATGCATATAAGCTGCAAAGTTTTGTAACGGGAATAGTTATAACCTCTATTACTACGGCAGTATATCCTGAAATGGCAAGAAGAGGAGCCTTAAACGACATAAAGGGATTGAGGGAAACCACTTCAGAGGCGATTTCTACAATGGCTCTATTGGTAATACCCGCTTCCGTGGGATTGTTTTTATTTGCCGGTCCAATAGTTGAACTGCTTTTTGTAGGAGGTGCTTTTACAGCTGAAGACGGTCAGCTGACGGCGCTTGTACTTTCCTTCTATGCCTTTGGAATTATTGGAATAGGCGTTAGAGAAATAGTTTCCAGAGTTTTTTATACTGTAATGGATGCCAGAACACCTGTGGTTAATTCAGTTATAATGGTAGTTATTAACGTGGGTTTAAGTATATTTTTATCTAGACTTTTAGGGATTAAAGGTCTTGCCCTTGCCACAAGTATTTCCTTTATAATCGGAGCTGTGTTAATAGTAATAAGCTTGAGGAAAAAACTGGGAAGTGTGATAACTAAGAAAACTACAGTGGACTTAATTAAAATAATAATAGCGACAGCGGTGATGGGGATTGTATCCTTAGTAGTATTTAAATTTTTATCAAGTGCTTTGGGAAATACACTATCTCTTTTTGGAGCAATAGCCATTGCGGGAATTACCTATTTAATAATGTTGATTTTATTAAAGGTAAGTGAGATTTATAATTTAATAAGTAAATTTAAAAATAGATAAAGACACAGTTTCCTGTGTCTTTTG
>NZ_RLIH01000028.1 GCF_004006535.1 Anaerosphaera multitolerans
GCTATTATATCTCTATTTGCTGACACATCGTAAATATTTTCATCGTCCGTTTTTCTCTCCAGATTTTCATTAACTATATTTTGATTTAACGTTTCTCTTAATTCAATAATATTATTTTCCGACTCTTCAACTATAGCATCAATCTCATATATTGAATTGGCATTCCTTACTCTTTCAACTGAGGAGTTTAAATTTATTTCAATTTTTTCCAATATATAATTACTTACATCACTATATTTTTTTATTTCTTCGTACATATCTCTGATTATATCAATACTTTTATCTTTGTAAGTTTCTAATTCCTCACTATCTTCTTTATTAACATCATCAGCCATTGATTCAATTTTTTCATTCTCCTCAGCATAAGTAACACTAGGAACATATACTTGACCTGTTAAAATAGTTACTATTAATAAAAGTATTATAAATTTATTTTTACTAATACTTTTATTATTTCCAATTCTATTATTTTCCCCCATATTTTCATTCCTTTCTCTTACTTTAATATACTTTATTAAATGTCATATTATGATTTCAGATTATGCAATAGAAAATAACTTAATAATATTTTTTAATTTGTCCAACTCCTTACCTTTTTAGTTTAATTCAGTCAAATTATTATGCATTTTTTTAATACCCCGACAAAAATAAAGACAACGGTAAATTCATAAAAAGACATAAATATGCACGAAAGATCCTTTAAAAAAAGATATTAGATTTTTAAAATTATAAGAATGTAATATATAATATACATTTAATTGTATATCTTATTTATAGTTGATAATTTTTCTTTAAAGGGTATAATGAATATAAAAAATACAATACTTTACGGCAGCTATAAAACCAATTAAATTTTAAACTTAATAATAATTATATTTTGTTTATATTTAAAAGTTTAAAACATAAACTACTAAGGAAATACTGAAAATAAGACGTTAAGAATATCAATTTATAAAATAAGCTGATAGTTATATAACTTCAATATATCATAATGGTTATCTGGACTTTTCTTGTGTTCTTTTAACATTAGCTATAAATTTATAATTCTATACTCACTTATCAGCAAAAGGGTGAATGAAAATGAAAATAATGGTAATTAATAAGGAAATTATGAAATTTTTTTCCTTTATAGCGATAATAATTTTTTGTTCTTTTAGCATTTTTTTATTGTTTTATAAATTTGACAATAAATATACACATAACGGACCACAACCTAAAGAAGGTGAACTGATTATTTCACCTGATACTATTGATGATTTCAAATATACCTATTTAATAGATGACTGGGAAATTTATTACAATAAATTACTGGGACCGGACGATTTTCTCAATAAAAATATAGAGCCTGATGATTATACTTCCGTTGGTCAAGATGTAAATTTTATTGATTCTAATAATGGAAATGAATTAAAATATGCCATAGGCAGCACTTATAGAATTATAATAAAATTACCTCCTACGGAAGAAAGTTTTATTTTTGAAATCCCCAAAACTTATTGTACATATAAGCTATATATCAATGGTGTACTTATGGGAGAATTAGACAATAACTCTTCTGAAGATTACTATTCTCCCAACGCTAGAAGCTTTAAATTTACAGTTTCTAATGCAGACGCTATTGAGGTTATAATCGCTATACCAGTACACATACATATTGGTGAAAACACTTCGAATCCGTTGGTCTTTGGAAAATCCGACTCAGTTGAGACTGTTGCAAATATCCGCTTTTTAATTCGTTCATTCATTATAGCTTTTGCAATAAGTGTAGCTTTGTTTAATTTAGTTTTCTATAAAATTACAAGTGCAGATAAAGAAAACAGTAATACTCTTTTCATTTATTACCTAATGTTCTGTTTCTTTTTCTCAGTTTATATTTCTATACCAATAATAGAATTATTAAGTTATACCAGAACATCTTGGTTATTATTTGAAAGTTTGTCCTTTCCTATTACAATCACAATATTTTCTTTAATTCAAAATAAAATGATGCATTTAGGAAAAATATTTACTAATATAATTCTGGCAATTATAACTTTAATAATCTTATATACATGCATAGTATATATTTTTTTTGGGAATAATCTAAATGCAATACTAATTAGTTCTAATATTTTAAACTTATACACATATAGTCTGGCAATATATTTATTTTTAACAAGTATTCGTTTTGCCTATAGAAAAAAATATCCTAAAGTGATGTTAATTGGAACAACTGTACTTATAACCGCTCTTTTATTCGAAAGATTATTTCCTAACTTTGAGTCAATATATTCCGGACATATGACGGAAATTTCAGGCACAGTATTAATTATTTCCATAGGTATTGTTTTTACAAGAAAAATATCTGCTTATTTTAAGTCCAATTTAATTTTAGAGAAGTACAATGAAGATATTATAAAAATGCTGGATATGCAAAAATCACACTACTCTAAAATTTCTAAGAAAAACGAAATACTTAGAGCTGCACACCATGATTTCCGTCACCATTTATTCATAATTTATCAGCTATCTATTGAAAACAACACTGTTCAATTAAAGGAGTACATAGAATCTCTAAACGAGCAAGCTAAATTACAAACTCAAGTATCTTATTGTAACCATTACATCATAGATACATTATTAAAAATATATGCCACACTTGGCGAAGAGAAAAAAGCCGATATTACAATTAAAGTAGACATACCCGATGGTCTTCCCTTTGAAGACATTGACATTTGTGTAATTCTAAGTAATTTACTGGAAAATGCATTAAAAGCCACACAAAAATTACCTCTAAGTGAGCGAAAAATCAATATCCATATCTTAAGTAAAATGAACTATTTCGGCATTTTAGTTGACAATACTTTTGATGCTCTTGTTGATAAACCAAAGCGTTGGCTTAATAAAGAAGGTATAGGTCTTTCATCAATTAACTATATTTGTTCAAAATATAATGGAAAAGCAAAATTTTATACAAGCGACAACAATATTTTTCATGGGAAAATACTATTACCTTTAGGTAATGGAATAAATAATTGGAGTGATTTATAATGAAGATTGCAATATGTGATGATCAGTTAAAAGATGCTAATAGATTAAAGGATTTGTTGATCCAATATACAAAGCGAACTAATCTTGAAGCAACAATAGAAGTTTTTACTTCAGGTGAAGAATTATTATTTTCTTTTACCCCTTCTAAATATCAAATTGTTTTTCTTGACATCTATATGGAAAAAGATAAAATGTCAGGAATGGATGCAGCGGAAATAATTCGAAAACACGATTCAGAAATTTCTATAATTTTTACTACTATTAGTCTTGAACACGGTATTGAAAGTTATAAAGTAAATGCAATAAATTATGTAGTTAAACCGATAGAATATGAAAAACTAGTAGATACTCTTAAGCGATGTGAACATCAAATAAATTTATATGCTAAATCAATTGAAGTAATGGAAAATAGACGTTTAATAAAAATTCGACTAAAAGACATTCATTATGCTGAAGCTATGAAACATAATAGTATACTGTATACTGAACTTCGAGAAATAAAAACTACTACTTGTTTTACTGAATTAAAAAAATTGTTGGAAGATTTTCCATTTGTTTTTTGTCATAGAAGTTATATCGTAAATTTTTTACATGTAAAGAGCATGAATAAAAAGGACTTTATTCTAAATAACAATAAAATAATTCCTATTAGTAAAGGTCAACAAAAACAAGTTCAAGAAAAATTTGAAGAGTTTTTTTGGGAAAACACATAATAAAAAATCCTGTAATTTTAAATTATCTATAATTATTGGGGACTGGGGAGAGTAAAATAAACTGTGTAAGTGAAGAATCGGAACTTCACCAACACAGTTTATTTTACACTTCCCTCACTATTCCTTCATATTCAATAAAATAATGTTTAATTTTCATTTTTTCTTAACCAATAATGCTATGTCCAGTATTTCATCTATTGTTACACCCCAACACTTACTTATCTTAATTAATTCTTCCGATGACAAATTAGTATCTTCTGGATCTGATAGAAAATCTCCTATTAACTCATATGAATTCTTTAGCTTATCCATAATAGAACTAAATAAAACTCTCACTTTTTTATGCTCTATATTATCAAAAGCTATATTCATAAGATCGCATGCAGCGCAAATTTCATTATCTGCTTTTTCTATTCTATCATCTATTTTCATAACTAACTCCTTATAAATTATATACTCTTAATCTTGAATATATTACTAACAATTTCAATAGCTGCTATAATAGAATAAGATAAAATTAATAATTTATAACAAACAATATTGTAAGTAATATATTAATTATATAGTATTGTTTCCCAAATCCATGACATATAATTAAAAATGTGACTTTGCTATAAATGATTTTTGTTTCCTAAATATTATTTCCCTCCTTTCACTTTGTAACAGTTATAATTATAACTATTTATTCTAATTATTTTAAATCAATAACTTGGATCTATATCTATCTTCTAAAATTTAAAATGTATTAAATAAAAGGATTCTTCCCTATAAAATGCCAGAAAGAATCCTTTTATTATAATATACAAAAACTTTTATTATTCTTATTCTACTAATCTATTACTTTTATCCATTTTTCATTTAAGCCATTCATTATAGTTTCATGAGATATGCTTGCTTCAATTAAATCATAGTAAGACCATCTGTTGCTATTTAAATCTGTAAATGTTTTTATTTCTAAGTTGTTTAGACCTTCTTCATCTACTTTTCTTTCAAGCATCTTATTAATTATTGTAACAACTTCTTCTCTAGTAATGTTATTTTTAGGTCCAAAAGTTCCATCTGGATATCCTGTAATCCAACCTTTATTGGCTACTGTTCCAATATATTTCTCTGCCCAGTGACCTTTTACATCTTCAAATGTCGAATCCATACTTACTAAAGTGTTATATCTTGCTACTACTGTTGCAAATTCTGCTCTACTAATTTTTCCATTTGGTCTGAAACTTCCATCTTCATAACCTTTCATTATTTCATTTTCTGTTACAAATACTATATATTTTGCGTACCAATCTTCATTATTAACATCTGTATAATTTATAGTGCTTTTATCAGGAATATTTTCCTCCCCAACTTTTAATCGTGCTAGTATTGCAGCCGCTTCTGCTCTTGTAATATTTCCACTTGCTCGAATTGTGTTATCCGGATAACCAGTTAGGTAAGCTTTGTGAAGTATTGTATCACCTTTGTTTTCGTTGAGAATTTCTTTGTCTTTTTCTTTTATCTCATTAGAACTATTTCCCCAACTCCACCAGCCATTACTGGAACTTTCTTTTTCCCATACTGCATATAAATCAATATTTCCAATAATTTCTAAAGTATCACCTGGCTTATATTCAGCTGTTGAGGCATCCTTATCTCTTGACCATCCTAGAAAAACAAATCCATCTTTCCAAAGGGTCTCTCTATCAAGTACTTTTATAATCTCCCCTACTTCATATACATTATTGTCCACAGGTGCTTCTCCTGATGTATTATCATTTCCATAGTAGGTAACCATGAATGTTTCTTCAGAAGTTATTTTTCTATTACTTATAGTTACTACCTCTGATTCATCCTGAACTTCTATAGGATTTTCATCAATTTCTACCAATTCATAACCTACAGGTGGCTGAATTTCTTCTATAAAATATTTTCCAGAATCTACATTTATAGTAATAGTACCATTGGTTTCTATCTCAAACTCTCCTACGAGTTCATTTTTTTGATTTAAATCTCCTCTATTTCTTTCTTCTGCTAAAATAATTTCTATATCAGATTTTCTCTTTGTCAATTCTCTAATTTCTTCTTCTAATTCTTCAAGCGGTTGAACTATGCTAAATCCATCTTCTGAACCTTGGAATTCGCCAAATTCATCTGCAAATTTTTGAGACTCTATATGTGCATCAAGTACCTCTTCTGCATTTTGAGCTTCAGGTACTTCAGGTCCATCTTCTGAATCTTGAACTTCTCCAAAAACATCTTCTAAACTTTGAGGTTCAACAAATATTTCAGGTACACCTTTTGAACTTTGAATTTTATTGAATTTGTATTCAAACGGTGTGCTATAATCAGATGTATTTAAATACAATTTTTCTATTTTCTCTTCTTTTTCAAGAATTTCATTTTCAATATCTGATTTTTCCTGCTCTAATTGTGATACTTCTGGAATTTCTTCTGTTTCTAATATCTTATATAGTTTAATTTTTGCACCATTAATTAATTCTTCTGTTAATTCATCTTCAACCTTAACAATTAATTTTAATCCTTCCTCTTCGATATTAGTAGTAACGCCATTTATATTTTTAATAGCATTTGTTTTTTCTGTATCAACTGCTTCTACAGTCTCTGCTTTATTAACAGCTTCTTTTCCTGCACTTGCATAGTCTTTCACTTGGTTGATTGCATTAGTCTTTGCATTCTCTGATACATTGTCCATGGCATTGATTTCATCTATCTTTTTCTTAGCTGCTGCATCTATTTCTGCATTAGCATTCACTTTGGCAGCATTAAGTTTTTCTTCCTCTTCTTGCTCCATGGTCTTAGAAGTAACGCCATTTATATTTTTAATAACATTTGTTTTTTCTGATTCAACTGTTTCTACAGTCTCTGCTTTATTAACAGCTTCTTTTCCTGCACTTGCATAGTCTTTCACTTGGTTGATTGCATTAGTCTTTGCATCCTTTGATACATTTGTCATGCCTTGAATGTCTTTTATTTTCGCATTAGCTGCTGCATCTATTTCTGCATTGGCATTCACTTTGGCAGCATCAAGTTTTTCTTTTTCTTCCTGCTCCATAGTCTTAGGAGTAACGCCATTTATATTTTTAATAGCTGTTGTCTTTGCTTCCTCTACTTTGGCAATAGTGTCTGCAGCCTCAACAGCTTTTTTCCCTGCAGTAGCGTATTCATTTACTTGGTTAATTGCATTAGTCTTTGCATCCTCTGATACATTGTCCATGGCATTGATTTCATCTATCTTTTTCTTAGCTGCTGCATCTATTTCTGCATTAGCATTCACTTTGGCAGCATTAAGTTTTTCTTCCTCTTCTTGCTCCATAGTCTTAGGATTTACACCGTTGATGCTATTGATTGCATTTGCCTTTGCTGCTTCAACTGCTTCTACA
>NZ_RLIH01000029.1 GCF_004006535.1 Anaerosphaera multitolerans
AAAAAGCAGCTGTTGAAAACCAACAGCTGCTTTTTATTGATTAATCGTTATTAATTGAATCTACAACCGCTTCTACAAGTGAGTCAATATCTGTTAAGTTACCTTCAGATAGCGCAGAGTTCAATGTAACTCTTTCATTTAATACGTCTACCATACGCATTTCATCATCTAAGAATTTTTCCATTAAATCTCCTGATTGAGGTGCCCATGAACCGTTTTCAACAATTGCAACAGTCCTATTTTGAAGATTTAACAATTTCATTTCTCTTAGGAAGTATTCCATCTTAGGATAAATATTTAAGTTATAAGTTACAGAACATAAAATCATATGACTTAATCTGAATGCTTCAGATATTAGATAAGAAGTATCTGTATTTGAAACGTCATAAACAGCTACATTTCTTACTCCTTTTTCATAAAGCTTTGAAGCTATTACTTGAGCAACTTGTTCAGTATTGCCATACATTGAAGCATAAGGTATTAATACACCTTTTTCTTCAGGCTCATACTTGCTCCACTTATCATATTTTTCTAAAATATAACCTAGGTTTTCTCTCCATACAGGCCCGTGTAATGGACAAATAATTTTAATGTCAATTGTAGCTGCTTTTTTCAATAAAGCTTGTACAAAAGGTCCATACTTGCCTACTATATTAGTGTAATATCTTCTTGCTTCGTCTATCCAATCTCTATCAAAATCAACTTCATCTGCAAATAGAACACCATCAAGAGCTATAAAACTTCCAAATGCGTCAGCTGAGAATAAAATTCCATCAGTTGTGTCAAAGGAAACCATTGCCTCTGGCCAGTGAACCATTGGAGCTTCAACAAATACTATGTTGTGTTTTCCTAATGAAAGGCTGTCTCCCTCTTTAACTATCATTGTTTTATGGTTATCAATTGATCTAATTCTCAATTGTCTCATATAGTCAAAAGCTTTTTCAGTAGCTACAACAGTTACTTCAGGATATCTGATTAAGATTTCCTCTATGGAACCACAGTGATCCGGTTCCATGTGATTTATAATCAAATAGTCCAAATCTCTTCCATCTAAAACTTCTAAGATGTTTTCCAATAAAGTTCTTGTTACTGACCAATCAACAGTATCAAATAAAGCAGTTTTTTCATCCATCATCAAGTATGAGTTATAAGAAACTCCTTGTGGAATTGGGTGTATATTTTCAAACAATTCTAATCTATGATCATTAGCTCCGACAAAATATAAATCGTCAGTTACTTTTCTAATAGCATTTAGCATATAATTAACCTCCTTAAATTAGCTTCAAATTAGCGTCTTCCCTCAGGGAACTCCACTTCTATAAAGTTCTCTTTTTCTTCTCCACAGCTTGGACAAATCCAATCTTCAGGTATCTTTTCAAATTGTGTACCTGGATCAATTTCACCATCAGGATCTCCTATTTCAGGATCATATTCATATCCACAACCATTACATACGAATACCTTATAGTTTGGAGCTAATTTCTTAGGTTTTGATCTCTTCATTTTCTTCATTGGAGGTGCTGGTTTCTTTTCTTCACCAGTATCTAATTCAGCAATTAGAAGAGGTAATATTTCATTTAAATCTCCCACTATACCATAATCGCAGTTTTTAAATATAGGTGCATTTCCGTTTGTATTAATTGCAACGATTGTTGCCGCATCTTTAATACCCTTTAAGTGTTGAGTTGCTCCAGAAATACCACATGCAATATATAGGTTTCCTCTAAATTTTTGTCCAGACATACCTACGTATCTTGTCAACGGTACATATTTTAAAGTTTCTGCTACTGGTCTTGAAGCTCCTACTGAAGCACCTGCTTGTACAGCTAATTCTTCAATTAACTTCATATTTTCTTTACTTCCAATACCCTTACCAGCACTTACTACACGCTCAGATTCCACAATTGGTGTATCAATAGGAATACCAACAGTAAAATCATATCCGTCTTGTTTTAAAGCAGCTACTAAAGCTTTAACTTTTTCTTCAGCAGTTCCATCTTTATAAATTAATCTCTTACGTTCACCAGTTATAGGGCCGCCCTTCTTAGCTGCTAAAACTGCTTTTTGTTTAGGTGGTCTACCTAAAATACTAGAAGATATAACAACTCTTTGAATTTCATTTGTACCTTCATAAATTGTAGTTATCTTAGCATCTCTATATGCACGTTCAACTTCCATACCCTTCATAAATCCTGATCCACCAAAGATTTGTAATGAATCATTCACTACTTCAAGAGCTATGTCGGAAGCATACATTTTAGCCATAGCCGCTTCAGTACTATAAGATTTATCATTATCTTTTAACTCAGCTGCAGAGTAAATTAAGTATCTTGCAGCTCTTAATTTTGTAGCCATATCAGCTATTTTAAAAGATATAGCTTGTTGGAATGCAACCGGTTTTCCAAATTGAACTCTTTCCTTAGCATATTTAACAGCTTCTTCATAAGCGCCTTGTGCTATTCCCAAAGCTTGTGCGGCAATACCTATACGTCCGCCGTCAAGTGTTGACATGGCAATTCTAAAACCTTGTCCTTCCTTACCAAGTAAGTTTTCTTTAGGAACTTTCACATTGTTAAAGTTTAGCTCAGCTGTTGAAGAAGAACGGATACCTAATTTGTCATAGTGATCTCCGAAAGTAAATCCTTCCCAACCTTTTTCAACTATGAAAGCACTTATTCCATGTGTTCCAATACCAGGAGTTGTAACTGCAAATACCACATAAATATCTCCTACTATGGCATTTGTAATAAAAATTTTATTACCGTTTAAAATGTAATAATCTCCATCTAGCACGGCAGTTGTTTCAGTACCAGCTGCATCACTTCCTGCGTTTTCTTCTGTTAATCCGAAGGCACCTATCTTTGTACCATTTGCTAAAGGCACTAAATATTTTTTCTTTTGTTCCTCAGTTCCATATGCATATATAGGCCAACTTCCTAAAGAAACGTGAGCAGATAAAATTACACCTGTTCCACCGTCTATTCTTGAAAGTTCCTCTACCGCTATTGCATAACTTAAATTATCCATTCCCATTCCGCCATACTCTTTAGGGAAAGGAAGACCCATAAGTCCCATTTCGCCAAACTTTTTAATGGCTTCTGTAGGAAATTCATTGTTTTGATCCAACTCAAAAGCTATAGGCTTAACTTCAGTTTCTACAAATTCTCTAACTTGTTTACGAATGTCCTCGTGCTTTTTTTGTGTTTGAAAATACATAGATTTACCCCCTTCTTCTTTCTTTAGATTTTGTTTTTCTTTTTTCTCAACATTAGAAGTTTTCTCAGAAGTTTTCTTTTGATCTTTTGTTGCTTTTTCATCATTTGTCTTTTCTAATTGCTTAGAATCTTTTTTCTCTTTAACTTCTTTGGCGTCTTTAACATTTGATGTTTCCTTTGCTTATTCTCTTTCTTAGAAGTCTCATCAATAATTGTTTCTTCCTTTAGCTTTTTTTCTTCTGTTGATTTTTTACGCTTTTTCTTTTTAAAAAAACTCATTTGCATACCCCCATATATTTTTTGTACCTATGGGAAACGTTTTTCCTCTCTTGAACACTTTCAAGTAATTTTGAAGTATAACTTTATTACACTATACTATACCAATATAGTACTGTATGCTAATGTCAAAGTCAAGATGTTGTAGACAAATTTATCTCATAAAAATATTCTCAATAAATGATAATACTTCTATTATTATTGCTCATAAAGCAATCAGCATATAATTCAATTCTTTAAAAATAGAAGATGAATCCACATGTTTGAAGTTATTATTTATTAAGAAATATAGATTTACGCCAGATTAAACTTAAAAGAATCAAATTATTACTTGAAAACTCTATTAATAATCCACTATATTAATAGACTATTGTAATATAAGCTAAGTGCCGTTTTAAGTTTGCGTCACTAATGAAACTGCTACTTAAAAGTTCCATCAGACCTATCTAATTCTTTGGTATATATATAATTACAAACTTTATAATACTTTAACCAAAAAGTTATAGGATGTTATTAAATTCATTATGCCTCCTTTAAACTAATATTTAAAACAAGCTCTTACTACTTAGATACCCTCACTTGTCTAAATTTAACAAAAAAATCTACCTTATATTAAATTAAAGGTAGATTTTTATAAAATTATTTAATTTCTTCCACAACAGTTTTTATATTTTTTCCCACTTCCACAAGGACAAGGATCATTACGACCTACTTTTTTATCCTTTCTCTTATAGGGTTGTTGTTTTCCTGTATCCGGATTTACAGTATCTATTTCTTTCGCCACTCTAACTCTTTGAATTTCAGGATTCACTATGTGATAAAGCATTTTAACTGTATCTTCTTTTATTGCTTCATTCATCTCTTCAAACATATCAAAACCCTCTTGAGCATATGCTCTAACCGGGTCTGTTTGACCAACAGCTCTAAGACCTATTCCCTTTCTAAGTTGATCCATTGCGTCAATATGGTCCATCCACTTTTGATCTACTACTTGTAGAAGTACAACTCTTTCAATTTCTCTAAACTTATCTTCTCCGAATTCAGCTTCTTTTTCTGCGTACTTTTCCTTAGCTAATCTCTTTAATTCCTCTTCAATATCTTCCACTGAAGAATCTTTTAACTTTAAAATACTATCCTTTTCAATGCCAAATTCACTTTTAACAAAACCGCTTAATCCAGCTAAATCTAAAATCTTTTCATTATTATCATTTAATTTGTTATAGAAATCAATATTTGTCACTATAACATCTTCAACCATAGCAGCAATATGCTCTTTTAAGTCTTCGCCTTCTAACACTCTACGCCTTTCGGCATAGATAACTTCCCTTTGTTTGTTCATTACATCATCATATTGGAGTACGTGTTTACGAATGGAGAAGTTATTTCCCTCAACTTTACGTTGAGCAGATTCAATAAGCCTTGTCAATATTTTAGCTTCAATAGGTTCATCTTCCGGAGCATCTATTCTCTCCATAGTTTCTTTAAATCTATCTCCTGCGAACAATCTTATTAAATCATCATCTCCGGAAATATAAAATCTAGTTGAACCCGGATCTCCTTGACGTCCTGAACGTCCTCTCAGCTGATTGTCTATACGTCTTGACTCATGTCTTTCCGTACCTATAATATGAAGTCCGCCTGCTGCTATTACTTCCTGTGCTTCCTTATCGGTTTCTTCCTTGAATCTTTTTACAAGTTCTTGATAATCTTCACGAGCTTTTAAAATATTTTCATCTACTACTTCGTTAAAGGTATCAACTTGTTCCAAAACTTCCGGTTCAAGACCTTTCTTTTCCAATTCTTTTTTAGCCATATGCTCTGCATTACCGCCAAGTACTATGTCAGTACCACGTCCTGCCATGTTAGTTGCAATAGTAACTGCGCCATATCTTCCCGCTTGTGCTACTATTTCAGACTCTTGAGCATGATTCTTAGCGTTTAAAACATTATGCTTAATACCTGCACGTTTTAAATATTTAGAAAGCTCCTCTGATTTTTCTATTGAAATAGTACCTACTAAAACAGGTTGTCCCTTGGAGTTAGCTTCCTGTATGTCTTTTATCACAGCATTAAACTTAGCTTCTTCATTTTTATAAATTGAATCGTTGTTATCAACCCTAATTATAGGTTTATTAGTAGGAATTTCCACAACGTCAATTTTATAAATATCTCTAAACTCTTCTTCCTCTGTCATTGCAGTACCAGTCATACCTGCAAGTTTTTTATACATTCTAAAGTAATTTTGAAATGTAACTGTTGCCAAAGTTTTAGATTCTGCTTTTACTGTTAAATTTTCTTTTGCCTCAATAGCTTGGTGTAATCCTTCTGAATATCTACGACCATACATTAAACGACCGGTGAACTCATCTACAATTACAATTTCTCCGTCTTCAATTACATAATCAATATCTCTTTTCATATTTCCCTTAGCTTTTAAAGCTTGGTTTATATGGTGAGAAATTTCCATATTTTCAACGTCAGATAAGTTTTCAATACCAAAGAATCGCTCAGCCTTCTCTATTCCCTTATCGGTTAAAACAGACGTTTTATCTTTTTCGGCAATTACAAAGTCTACAGTTTCTTCTTCAAATTCTCTATTAAATCTTTCAAGCTTAGATTCATCCTCAGTCTTAATTCTAAAAGTAAGACTGTTTACAAAATCCCTTGCTCTAATATATAAATCTGTAGATTCATCTCCCTTACCGGAAATAATAAGAGGGGTTCTCGCCTCATCTATTAATATAGAGTCCACCTCGTCAACGATACAGTAGTTTAAGTTTCTTTGAACCATTTCTTCCTTATAAACAACCATATTATCTCTAAGATAGTCAAAACCAAATTCATTATTAGTACCATAGGTTATATCGGAATTATAGGCTTCTCGTCTTTCTATAGGTTCCATATCATGTAAAATACATCCCACACTTAAACCTAAAAACTGATATACCTTTCCCATCCATTGCTTATCACGTTCAGCTAAGTAGTCGTTAACAGTTACAACATGGACTCCCTCTCCGGAAATAGCATTTAAATAAGCAGGCAAAGTAGCAACCAAAGTCTTTCCTTCTCCTGTTCTCATCTCCGCTATACGCCCTTGATGAAGAATAATACCACCAATAACCTGTACTCTAAAGTGCTTCATTCCAAGCACTCTCCAAGCAGCTTCCCTCACTACGGCAAAAGCCTCCGGCAATAAATCGTCTAAAGTTTCCCCATCCTTATATCTATTTCTAAATTCCTCAGTTTTTGATTTTAACTCATCATCAGTTAATTGCTCTATTTCTCCCTCAAGACCCATAACCTTATTTACAATAGGTTCAATTTTCTTTATTTCTCTTTCGCTATAGGATCCAAAGACTTTTTCAAATAAGCCCATACAACCATCCTTCCTTTTATTTAATACTTAATTTTATCATCAATTTATATTCTCTTCAAATTACATTTTTATATTTGATTAACCTAATATATTATATACTTAAATACTTTAAAAATACACATTTTTATTCTAATTATAGACTTATTTTAAGATTTACATTCACTAAAACAAAAAAGATATCATCAGCTGATATCTT
>NZ_RLIH01000003.1 GCF_004006535.1 Anaerosphaera multitolerans
TCCATTATATTTTTCATATAATGGATTTTATTTATTACGAAATAGTTTTTTGATAAATTTTTATAGTCTTATATATTATTGTTGATAAAAGCGCATTTAATATTGCTGCAGGAATAACCACAGCTAAAATCATAGCACTAAAAGTTGTAGAACCGGGTAATCCGCTGATGATTAATGCAGTAGATAAAAATATAAATCCACTAAATAAAGTACCTATTACAGTTAAAATCATAATTTTTATTGTGGTAATGTTATCTTTACCTGCAAATAATTTTAAAAGTCCAAATACAAATATAGACGTAAGTATTTTATCCACTACATTTGCAATTTGTCCCCCTGGAAATGTAGTAGTTACAGCTCCTAAAATTCCAGCAACTACACCTATTGTAATTGTTGAAAAAAAATCTAAATTTAATAAAATCGCAAAAAACATCGTTACCAAGATAAAATCAGGCTTCATACCTGCCACAAACCCTGGTACTATTAAGTGAAGTACTGCTCCTATTGCCAATAAAACTGACGCTGTTACTAAATTTTTCGTTTTCATTTTTATTCTCCTTTTTAATTTAATTAAAATATGAATAGAAAATAAAAAAACCACTTGCTCAAATTAGGAGCAAATGGTTGTTCGCGGTGCCATCCTATTTATGTTTAAAAAACATATCTTTTTCGAATACTGACATATTCTATCTCTATAACGCGAGAAACGTCTTAGCTACTATAATTCGCCTTGCATTCATAGACCCATTCACTAAAATGATTTTGTCAATTTCCACCAAACATTGACTCTCTATAAAAATCTTAGATTAGCTACTATTTTCTAATCAACATTTTATATTTTATTAATAATACAATGAATTATAGAAAATGTCAAGACTTTAATAAACTATTTAAATACCTTGCAACATACACTCCACATGCTGAAGCTTGTGAAAGTGAGTGGGTAGCTCCACCTCCATCCCCTACTACATAAAGACCTTTTTCAGCAGTTTCAAAATTTTCATCTACTTCTACCCTAGAATTATAAAATTTAACTTCAACTCCATATAATAAAGTATCTCCATTAGCAGTACCGGGTGCAATTTTATCAAGAGCATAAATCATTTCAATAATTGAATCTAATTGTCTTTTAGGTATTACCAAAGATAAATCTCCTGGAGTAGCTTTTAAAGTTGGTATGGTAAAACACTTTTCCATTCTCTTTTTGTCAGATCTTCTCCCCTTTATTAAATCACCAAATCTTTGAAGCAGAACTCCTCCTCCTAACATATTAGAAAGTTTAGCAATTGATTCTCCATAATCATTTGAATCTTTAAAAGGCTCTGTAAATCTATTACTTACGAGTAAAGCAAAATTAGTATTTTCACTTTGAAATTCAGGATTCGCATAGGAATGGCCATTTACAGTTATTATTCCATTAGTGTTTTCTGCAACTACTTGACCATAGGGGTTCATACAAAAGGTTCTAACTAAATCATTATACTCTTTAGTAAGATATACTATTTTACTTTCATATACCTCATCAGTAATATGTTTAAATACTTCTGCAGGAAGTTCAACTCTAACTCCAATATCCACTTGATTACTTAATAGACCAATATTAAATTGTTTACAAATTTTAGAAATCCATTTTGAACCTGAACGCCCGGAAGCTAATATTAAATGATTACAAGCAAATTCTTCACCTTTATCAGTGGTTACTATATATTCGCCTTTAGAATTTTTTTCAACCTCACTACAACAAGTGTTGAATTTAATTTCGATATTATTTTTTACATATTCATACATTTTTTTTAAAATTTCAATATTTCTATCAGTACCAAAATGCCTTACTTTAGCTTCTAATAAATGTAAATCATGTCTTAATGCAACTGTTTTTAAATTAGAGGATTTTGTAGTGTATAGTTTAGATTCACCATCATCAAAACTACATAATACTTCATCAACGTATTCCATTAACTCAATGGCTTTTTCTTTACCAATATAATTATGGATATCTCCACCAAAGTTTGTAGTAATATTGTACTTTCCATCAGATAAAGTACCGGCTCCCCCAAATCCATTCATAATGTTACATGGAATACATCCTATACAACTTTCAACTTTTCCAGCTTTTATAGGACAAATTCTTTTTTCAATGGAATTTCCTTTTTCAATGATTAAAACTTTTAAATTGCTATTAAGTTTTGTAAATTCATAAGACGCGAATGCACCACTGGCACCAGCACCAATTATTATTACATCATATTTTTTCATGTTATACCTCATTAACTAAATTTAGAATAAGATTATCGGAATGTGTTCTTTAATAATTATATTCCATAAAAACTAAAATTACAAAATATATACTATTGTTAAATAGAAAATTTCCAGATTAATTATGCTATAATTTTATTATAATAAATAGAAAGAGAGATTTATATGAATAAATATGCTATTGTTGCTGGAACAGGTTTTGATAATTATTTTAAGGATGAAAATGAAATTATAGTTTCTACAGACTTCGGAAATGTTATTTTAAATGAAGTATTTATGGATGGTTATATACTTTATTACATACCAAGACATGGAAAGAAACACAATGTCTCCCCTTCTAATATTAATTATAGAGCCCATGCTATGGCAATAAAAAATCTTAATATTGATCACGTATATGGAATATGTGCTGTTGGAAGTTTAAGAAAAGAATTACCTGTAGGTTCAATCGTCTTAAATAACGACTTTCTAGATATGACTAAGAATAGAATATATAGCTTTTACACTGGTGACATCGTAAAACATTTAGAGGTTTCCAATCCCTATAGCAATGATTTAAACAGACTTTTCTATTTAGAATCAAAAAAATATAATTTAAATGTTTCTGAAGGTATATATGTTTGTACTGAAGGACCAAGATTTGAAAGTAAAACTGAAATTAAACTTTATCAAATGTTAAATTGCGATGTAGTAGGAATGACAAACATTCCAGAAGTACTTTTATTTAATGAACTAAATATATCGTATAGTTGTATTAGTTACGTTACAAATTATTGTACTGGAATCTTAGATACAATTACTTCTGATAGTTTTAATAGTGAAAGTATAAAAAAAGATCTTATTATAAAGACAATTTTTGATTGCTTTAAAAAAGATCCTAAAAAATTAAAAATTGTTTCAAATCAAATTTTATTATAACGTAAATATTAATAATACATTTTCAAAAGAGATTTAAATCTTTGTGGAAACTCATCCTTAAAAAACATTCTATTTTTTGTAACCGGATGAATAAAGGCAAGGGTATAAGCATGAAGCATCTGTTTATTTATTCCATATATGTTTTTTCTACCATATAGTGGATCTCCTAGGACCGGATGATTAATATGATTCATATGAACCCTTATTTGATGTGTTCTTCCGGTGTGTAAAGTTACAAATATTAAAGTGAGATTTTTGAAATTTTTCAAAGTTTTAATTTCTGTAATTGCTCTTTTACCGTTTTTTTCAACTACAGCCATTTTTATTCTGTTTCTTGGATCTCTTCCAATTAAAGTATCTACTGTAGATTTTTCATATAAATTCCCATCCACTATGGCCAAGTAGTTTTTTATAATTTTCCCTTCTTTAAAGCACTTAACTAACTCAGTATAAGCATATTTACTTTTGGCTATTATCATTAACCCGCTAGTATCTTTATCTAATCTATGAACTATTCCGGGTCTTACTTCGTCGTCTGTAACAGCCAGTTTATCAAATTGATATAATAAACCATTGACTAAAGTTCCCCTTGGATTGCCAGCACCCGGATGTACTACTAGATTTTGTGGTTTTGAAATAACAGCTAAATCATCATCTTCATATAGAATTTTAAAATCTATATTATCTTCAGGTAGAGGTATATTATTATCTTCAAAATAATTAACTGAAATTATATCATCTAACATTAAACTATAGCCGGCTTTTACAATTTTATTATTGACCTTTATTTCCCCTGAATCAATTAATTTTTTTATTTGAGACCTATTAAAAGGTAATAGTCCAACTAGGTACTTATCCAACCTTACATTCTCAGCATCGGATAATATTTCTTTAATTTGCATTTTTAATCCTCTTAGGGTTGTCATGTAACAGCACTATAAGTATTAATAGTATTGTTCCTACAACTATAAATACATCAGCTAAATTAAAAACAGCAAATTGAAAGTTAATTTTTTTTATGTTAATGCTTATAAAATCTACTACATAGTGTAATCTAATTCTATCGATAAAATTTCCCAATGTGCCTCCGATTATTAAAGAAATAGATGCTTTAAGCATTAAAGACGAATTTTCATAGTTTTTATATAATAAGCTAACTAAAACAGCTATTACAATTACAGTAATTGCAATAAAAACAATCCTCTTATTTTGCATTATTCCAAAAGCAGCTCCTCTATTTTCTAAATAATAAAAATTTAGAACATCTTCTATTACTACTACTGGAGCATTGCCCTTTAAAAATCTAACTACAAAAAATTTTGATAATTGATCTATTAAAACTAATAAAATAGAAAAAAAGAAAACTCCCATTATACCTCCAAATAAATTATCCCAAAATAGTTATTTTGGGATTTTAACATTGATAACATATTTATCTTTTTTTGTGAGTTGTTCAACATTTTCAAATATAATTCGACCAAATTTCCTTACAGAAATTAAATCACCCGGATTTAACTTTAAAGAAGTTTTATTTTCATCTTTAAAATTAACCTTAACTTTTTCATTTGTTATTAAGTTTGATGCCTTAGATCTTGAAATATTTAATACCGCACTTAAAAAAACATCTAATCTTAAAGAAGATATTATTAATTTATAATCCTTATATTCAATAGTAGGAAGTATAAAATCAACATTATCTTCCAAATGAATATTATACTTGCCTATTTTGGATAAATTGAACTCAACATAATTTGAAATATCTGATTTTAAGAAAATGTGACAATAATTATTACTAAATACAATGTCACCTATTTTTTTTCTCTCAATTCCTAAAGACATTAAACTGCCAAGTACATTCTTGTGAGTTATAAATTCATTTATTTTAAAGCTCAACCTCTTGATGTAATCTCCTTTAAAATCATAAACATAGTCCGGATAGATATATATAATTGAACGCTCAGCTCCCTCATATCCACCATCAATACTATACTTTACATCATCAAACCTATTTAAAATAGATTTAGAAAGGTAAACTTCATAAGGATCTAAAAAATCTGTACTTTCATTAATATGTTTATTTGTAACTATTTCAATTTTATCTATTAAATTTCTAAGAATAGCTTTTTTTTCGTCCTCAACAACGTGCTTTAAAAGAAGGTTTTTTTCAAGGCTCATTACCAAGGAAACATTCCGGTATTTTTAAGCTCTTCCTTTAAACCATCAATTTCGACATTTTTAGGAGCTAAGATAAAGATATCCTTATTAACTTTTTGTATTTTGCCATCAAGAGCATATAATGCACCGTTTACAAAATCAAATATTTCTCTTTTTACATCAAGATCTAATTGTTCGAAGTTAAGTACTATTGATTTATATTCTCTTAAATCATCAACGATTTGAGGTGATTCCTCATAAGACAAAGGTTCATGAACAGTAATAATCATGTCAATATTGCCTTCAATAGCTTTTCTGCTTTTAACTGCCCTATTAGCTATTTCTCTTTCTACTTCTTCATAGTCGTCATTATAATTTTCTTCTTCATAATCCTCATAGTCATCGTAATCATCAGCAAATCCAAAAATTCTTTTTACTTTATCCATTATTTCTGCCATTTTATCCTCCTAATTTCTACTGCCAAAGATGCTGGTTCCTATTCTCACCATGTTAGAACCTTCTTCAATAGCTATTTTAAAATCTCCACTCATTCCCATAGATAAATATTGCATCTCAACTTCTTTATAGTTCTTTGATTTTATTTTTTCTTTCAACTTAAACATTTTTTGAAAACATTCCCGTAAAAATAATTCATCATTTACATTGGGAGCTATTGTCATTAATCCTTTAATTTTTACATTATCATATTCTAAACACTTTTCTAGAAAAGACTCTGTTTCTTCATAGGCTACTCCTCCTTTTTGAGGTTCATCACCTATGTTTACTTGGATAAGACAATTTATAAATATATTATCATTTTTTGCTCTTTTATCAAGCTCTTTTATTAAATTTAATCTATCTAAAGAATGAATTAAAGCTACTTTATCATATATATATTTTACCTTATTTGTTTGTAAATTACCAATCATATGGTAATTTATTGTTGAATTATTAAGTAAATCTATTTTATTTTTCAATTCCTGTACTTTATTTTCGCCTATATTATCAATTCCCAGACTGTGAACTTCATTAATTTCCTCAATAGTTCTAGTTTTAGTAACTGCTACTAAAGTAACATCTTCATTAGTTATGGAATATTTTTTTGCATCTTCAATTTCTTCAAGAATTTTAAATAAATTTTCTTTTATATTAATAGTTTTCACCCCATTAGTTTAAAATTTGTGACTCATCAATCTGCATCGGGTTTATTACTATGGAATCATTAATAGTAATAGTTTTATGAGTCTTATCAGAAATTGTGATATTTCCAGTTTTATCACCTGATGAAACATATACTGTATCTTCAAAGGATTCTATTAATTCAATAGGCACAAACCTTACTAGGCCATGAATTTCTTGAATAAAAACTCCAGAAATATTATTTCTTTTTATTATAGCACTTTTAGGTATTTCAAAACATTTATTTTCATCTAAAATTATTTTAAAATCATTTATTCTTTCCGGATAAATTTCCTCAAAACAATCATTTACGTTAATTATTACAACACCGTTGCTTTTATTTTTTTTAATTTTATATATCTCTCCTGAAAATCTAGTACCATTGTCAGATTGTAATGAAAGTATGTCTCCAATTTTAAAATCATCAATATCTTTAAAATCTTTTATTCTTAACGCAATATAAAAAGATAAGTTGTCAATTACTTTAAATAAGTTTTCTCCTTTTTCAACTTTTGTTTTACTTAAGTGTTCAGAAAGTTTATTATACTTATTTAAATAAGCAGTATCTATTTTATCAATATTTTCAAAATTATAATAATCTTCTAATCCGTCAATCTTAAATGATACTATACCCGCAAATTCTGATTTATAAGATATATTACTTTGTGCAATTTGAAAAGCTAAGGTATCTTTTTTCTCCATTAGTTCTTCCGATGTATAACTCATTAATTCTGTTAATGTTGAAATACTGACGTTTTTTTGCGTATTAATATCCAATTCATTAATATCTAAAATCGCCTGTGTAAAATTATCATTTTTTAGGTCATCCTGGATGTTGTAAACATTGACACTACCATTAGTAATTGGTGTCTTTCCTTCTTCTTTTAGTTTAAAATTTAATGCTGCATTTACTTTTGTAAGTTCATCCTTTAAATCGGAAGTATCATTCATCAGATTAATACTTGCAATTTCATAGTCAACGGGAACTTTTTGACCTTCACTTGCATTAAATAGTACTATGCCATTACCACTTGCCTTATAAGTTTTTTCATTAAAGACATTAAAGCCTTTAGCAGCGATACTGTTTACATAAGTTGTATAAGTAGGAAAAACCGTTTTATTTTTTCTATATATTTTACTAGTTACAGAGTTTAATAAAAAGAATATAAACACTATAGCTACTAAAATTAGTATTGTTTTATTTTTAAATTTAAATTTCAAGTTTATTCACCGAATTAAATTTTAGTATTTTCTAAAAATATTTCTTCCATTTCTTCTTTATATTCGCGTTTCATTAAATCTGAAACAGCTTTTCTAGGATCCAATCCTTCATATATTACTTCATAAAGCTTATGAGTAATAGGCATTGATACATTATACTTATTAGATAGTTCAAAGGCGGATTTAGTGGTCTTAACACCTTCTACAACTTGCCCAATTTTAATTGCCGCTTCGTCAGAAGTTAACCCTTCACCCATTAAAATTCCAGCCCTTCTGTTCCTGGAATGCATACTTGTACATGTTACAATCAAATCACCTATACCTGCAAGTCCATTAAAGGTATAGGGATCGGCACCTAGTGCTTTTCCCAGCTTACTCATTTCATAAATGCCTCTTGTCATTAAAGCTGCTTTTGTATTATCACCATAACCTAAACCATCACTCATACCTGCAGCTAAAGCAATGATATTTTTCAAAGCTCCGCCAATCTCCACTCCAATTAAATCATGGTTCGTATATACTCTAAAATCTTCGCCAGAAAACGTATGTTGAATTTTTTTTGCAGAATTTGAATCTTTAGAAGAAACTACTACAAGTGTAGGAATATCCTTTCCAACTTCTTCTGCATGTGATGGTCCAGAAAGACTTACGAAGGAGTTATTAGGTAATATTTCTTCAGAAATTTCAGAAACACGTTTTAAAGTATCTACTTCAATTCCTTTTGCAAGGTTAACTATGATTTGGTCTTTTACATAATCTTTTATTTCTTCTAGAACTGACCTTATAGAATTTGTTGGAACTCCTAAAACTAAAACTTCTGAGTTCTTAACAGCTTCAAATAAATCAGATGTTGCTTTTATATTTTCTAAACGAACTCCCGGTAAATATTTACTATTTTCACCTTTTATGTTAATTTCATCTACAATTTCTTTATTTCTTACGTAGAAGTTTACATCATGTCCTTTTTTTGAGAGTAATCTGGCTATTGCGGTACCCCAGCTTCCTCCACCTAATACTCCAATATTCATAATTATCTCCTATTTCCTATTTTATTTTCAGTTCCACTTAATAATCTTAATATATTAGATTTATGTCTATAAATCCCTAAAATACAAATAATTCCTATTAATATTTTACTATAAATACTATAAAAACCAAAGAAAGTAAATAACACAAATATACTTAAGAAAAAACCTATTGATGCCAAAGATACAATTCTAGTAAAAATGGTTAAAAGCATCCAAACAATCCAGCAAATAAAAGTTAATTTAAAGTCAAATACAGCAAAAGCACCTAATGTAGTAGCAACTCCCTTTCCACCTTTAAATTTCATATAAAAAGGATAGTCGTGTCCTATAATACAAGCAAGTATAATTAACAAAGTGTACTCATCTGAGAAATCAAATAGAAACTTTGAAATAAAAGCTACCAGAACTCCTTTTAAGAAGTCTATTATAAAAGTTATAACACCCAATTTTTTCCCTAACACTCTCATAGCATTAGTAGTTCCTGCATTTTTGCTTCCATGTTCACGAACATCAACGTTTAGAAAAATTTTACCTAGAAAATAGGAACCTGAGACAGTCCCTATTAAATAGGATAAAACCAACGAAATTGGAAATAACATCATTGTTCTCCTCTATTTTTTAAAGTTAATACTATTGGAACGCCATCAAAACTATAGGATTCTCTAATTTGATTTTCTAAATATCTTATATAACTAAAATGGAATAATTCTTTATCATTTACAGATAACAAAAACTTAGGCGGTCTCACTGAAACTTGAGATCCATAATATAACTTCCCTCTCCTTCCTTTATCTGAAGGAGGTTGATTCATTAAAACAGCTTTATTTAAAATATCATTTAATACACCCGTTTTTATTCTATGGTTATAATTATTGTTTACTATTAAAATTGTTTCTAATAGTTTATCAATTCTTTGCCCTGTTAATGCTGATACAAATACCATTGGCGCGTAATTTATAAAAGGTAACCTATCCCTAATTGATTTTTCAAATTTCTTAATGGAATTATTATCCTTTTCTATTAAGTCCCATTTATTGACAGCAATTATAATCCCTTTATTGTTATCATGAGCATACCCTACTATTTTGGCATCCTGTTCTGAAACACCTTCAAAGGCATCAATTACCAATACACATACACTTGATCTTTCAATCGCTGTAAGTGTTCTAATGACAGAATACCTTTCAATTTTCTCATTGATTTTTTTCTTTTTTCTAAGTCCTGCCGTATCAACTAAAGTATAATCTTCATCTTTATATTTAAATTTTGTATCGATAGAGTCTCTTGTAGTACCGGGAATATCCGTTACAATAACTCTATCTTCTCCAAGTATATGATTAATCAAAGAGGACTTACCAACATTCGGCTTACCTATAAAAGTTACTCTTATTGAATCGTCATAAAATTCTTCAGGCTGTTCACCAAAATCTTTAATAACTTCATCAAGCAAATCCCCAACTCCGGTACCTTGTTCAGAACTTATAGTTATCGGTTCTCCCAAGCCCAGCTCAAAAAAATCATAATAATTTTCTTTTGCAGCCTTGGAGTCAAATTTATTAGCCGCTAAAATTACTTTTTTATTGGACTTTCTCAAATAAGTGGCTATCTCTCTATCGCTTGATGTAACTCCTCTAACACCATCAGTTAAAAAAATAATTACATCACTCATATCCATGGCGAGGTCTACTTGTGCTTTTATGCTGGACATAAAAATATCTTCATCCTTTAAATCAAGTCCACCAGTATCAACAAGTAGAAATACCTTTCCCAGCCATTGCGCATCATAGTAAATTCTATCTCTTGTAACACCTGGTGTATCTTCTGTAATTGAAATTTTTCGTCCTATTATTTTATTAAAAAGTGTGGATTTTCCTACGTTAGGAGTCCCAATAATAGAGACTATAGGTTTTTCCATACTATCACCTCATCCTATTGTTTTCCTGTAACATTATATCATTTGACAGGTACACTTTCAATTAATATTGATTGTTTAAACCCATTCTAAATAGTATAATCATAATGATTGGAGTAAATTATGAAACGCAAAATAGATAATATAAAAGATGCTAAAAATTTAATGACCTTGGCTATTTACGCTGGTAAACTTTTAGTTAAAAATGGAGCTGAAATTTATAGAGTTGAAGATACCATGCAAAGAATTTGTAGTTCTGCTACCAATATAGATTCTGTAGATGTATATGTTCTTACATCAGGTATATTTATTTCCCTAGAATATGATGGGGAGATTATGAACAACTTCAAAAAGGTAAAAAGTTCAACAATTAACTTAGAAAAAATAGCAGAGGTAAATGATTTTTCCAGAAAATTTGTAAGTGACAACATTAGTTATAATGAAGGAATGAATATTTTAGAAAAAATAGATAGTAATTTTAACATTAACAGTAAGGTTTTAAATTTATCTGCCGGTTGGCTGGCAGGATTTTTCTCTCTATTATTTGGAGGAAATATTAAAGACTTTATATCAGCTTTTTTAATTACTACATTTGTTTCTCATTTTTTAAATAGAATTACTAAATTTGATTTTACTTTTTTTGTATATAATTTTATTGGTTCCTTTATAATTACTGTTCTTGCCATTTTATTTACAAAGATTAATTTAGCAAGTAATTATAATATGGTAGTAATAGGATCCATTATGATATTAGTCCCTGGAGTTCCCTCTACTAATGCAGCAAGGGACATTATGAACGGTGATTTTTTATCAGGATTAATGGGACTTGCAAAGACAATCTTTTTAGGTCTTGCAATAGCGCTAGGTGTTGGAGCAGCACTACAAATATTAAAATAAGGAGTGTAATATGTATTATTTAACTCAATTTTTAATAGCAACTTTTGCAGCAATGGGCTTTGCCTTTTATTTCAATTGCCCTAAGAAGGCTATAATTACATCATGCTTATTTGCTGGAATCGCTTGGACTATATTCAAATTTACATTGATAAAGACCAATAATTACTTTTTAGCTGGACTTTATTCTGCCTTTATTTTAGGGTTACTTGGTGAATTTGCAGCAAGAAAATTAAAAAATCCGGCAACGGTTTTTATAATACCGGGTTTAACTCCAATGGTCCCTGGTGCAGGTGTATATTATTCAATGTATTATTTAATCAATGAAAATTCCAAACTTGCCCAAGAATCCGCTTTAGAAACTTTTTTTATTGCATCTTCACTTGCAGTTGGCTTAGTGGCATCTCTCTCAGTTATTAAAGTGATAAAAACATTTAAATATAATAGTTAGTTTCTTATTAAAATTAAATTATTATTGAATTTAATAAAACATAAAATCCAAGGATTAAGCCCTTGGATTTTATGTTTTATATCTATAAATTTAAATTAGTCTTCGAAAGATTGTCCCATTCTCAAGTAATATTCATATCTTTCTTTAGCATTTTCTTCAGCCACTTCATAAAGCTCTTCTGCTCTTTCAGGGAATAATTTCTTAAGTGAAGTATATCTAACTTCCCCATCTAAGAACTCTCTATATGGTTTTGTCGGCTCTTTAGAATCTAAAATAAACGGATTCTTTCCTTCTTTCTTTAAATCAGGATTAAATCTGTATAAGTGCCAGTAGCCTGATTCAACCGCTTTCTTTTCCTCTTCTACAGAAGCGCCCATTCCAGCTCTAATTCCATGATTTATACAAGGTGCATAACAAATTATTAATGAAGGACCATTATAAGCTTCAGCCTCTTTAATTGCTTTTAAAGCTTGGTTTTTATCAGCACCCAGGGCGATTTGTGCCACATATACATATCCATAAGTTGCAGCCATCATACCTAGATCTTTCTTTCTAGTAGTTTTACCAGAAGCGGCAAATTGTGCCACAGCAGCTGTTGGAGTAGCCTTAGAAGCTTGTCCTCCTGTATTTGAATAAACTTCTGTATCAACAACTATAACGTTAAGATCTTCACCAGATGCTAGTACGTGGTCAAGTCCACCATAACCAATGTCATAAGCCCATCCGTCTCCACCAATTATCCATTGAGATTTCTTAATTAAGAATTTCTTAAGGCTATTTAAAGTCTTAATAATTTCATTTGCTTTTTCTGAATCATATTGTTTTTCAAGTGCTGGTATCAATCTAACACTAGCAGCCTTTGAAGTTTTATAATCATCCATTCCGTCAATCCACTCATTAAACAATTCATTAGTGGCTTGATCTACATTTAAGTCTATAAATTCTTCCATTAAAATTTTAATTCTATCTCTGCTTTGAGTTTGAGAAATTGCCATTCCAAAACCATATTCAGCATTATCCTCAAATAAAGAGTTAGCCCAAGAAGGTCCGTGACCACATTCATCTGTACAATATGGCATTGAAGGAGCAGATCCTCCCCAAATAGATGTACAACCAGTTGCATTTGCAATACTCATTCTATCACCAAATAATTGTGTTACTAATTTAATATATGGTGTTTCTCCACAACCAGCACACGCTCCTGAGAATTCAAGATATGGCATAAAGAATTGTGAATTTTTAACGTTATTCGGCTCAAAATCTTCTTGTTTAGTCTTTATAGTAGTAGCAAATTTCCAATTATCAGATTGTTCATCTATCATTTCTTCCAAAGGTGCCATAACTAAAGCTTTTTCTTTTGAAGGACAAACTTGAACACAATTTCCGCAACCAGTACAATCTAAAGGTGATACTTGAATTCTGTATTCGTACTTATCAGCACCCTTACCTATTCCCTTTTTGGTTTCAAAACCTTCAGGCGCGTTTGCAACTTCATTTTCGTCTAATAGGAAAGGTCTAATTGCAGCATGTGGACAAACAAAAGAACATTGATTACATTGAATACAGTTTCCTATTATCCATCTAGGTACGTTAACTGCAATTCCTCTCTTTTCATACTTACTAGTTCCAGCAGGGAAAGTACCATCTTCAACTCCTACAAATGAAGATACTGGTAAATCATTACCTTCTTGTCTAGTCATTGGAACTAAAATATCGTTGATAAATTCAGGTGCATTGTCAATTTTATGATTTTCATCAACTTCAACGTTCTTCCAGCTGTCTGGAACTTCAACTAAATGAGTAGCATTTATTCCAGCATCAACAGCCTTGTAGTTCATCTGTACAATGTCATCACCTTTGTTGCCATAGTCTCTTACAATTGCTTCCTTTAAGAACTTTACTGCATCTTCAATAGGTAGTACATTGGAAAGTTTAAAGAATGCTGATTGCATAACCATATTAATTCTCTCTCCAAGACCTATTTCTGCTGCAATTTTAGTTGCATTTATGGTATAGAACTTTATTTCATTCTCTGCAATATATTTTTTCATAGACTGTGGTAGATGTTCGTCTAATGCTTTTTCATCCCAAAGAGTATTTAATAGAAACGTTCCACCTTTTTTCAATCCCTTTAGCAAGTCGTATAGATATACATATGATTGTTTTGAACAGGATATAAAGTCAGACTCAGCAAGCAAGTAAGTTGAAGTAATTCTATTTTTACCGAATCTCAAGTGAGACATAGTAACTCCACCGGATTTCTTAGAGTCATAGTCAAAATATCCTTGTGCATACATGTCGGTATTATCACCAATAATTTTAATTGCACTTTTATTTGCACCAACTGTACCATCAGAACCAAATCCCCAGAACTTACATCTAATAGTTCCCTCAGGCTCAGTAGTTATAGTTTCTTCAATAGGAAGAGATAAATTAGTAACATCGTCATTTATACCTATTGTGAAATTATGTCTTGGTTTATCTGCATTAAGATGTTTAAAGACAGCTAAAATCTGAGATGGATTTGTATCCTTTGATCCTAAACCGTATCTACCACCTACAATAACAGGAGCATTTTCCACATCATAATAAACATCTCTAACATCAAGGTATAGAGGTTCTCCAATAGCACCCTTTTCTTTAGTTCTATCTAAAACTGCTATTTTCTTAACTGTCTTAGGCATTTCATCTAAGAAGTGTTTTTTAGAAAAAGGTCTATATAGGTGTACTTTTAGCAATCCTACTTTTTTGCCATTATCATTTAGATAATCAACAACTTCTTCTATAGTTTCAGTTACAGATCCCATAGCTATAATTACTTCTTCTGCGTCCTCTGCACCGTAATAATTAAATAACCCGTACTTTCTTCCAGTTAACTTAGAGATTTCTTTCATATATTCATCAGTAACATCAACAACGTTCTCATAAAAATTATTAGAAGATTCTACAGATTGGAAATAAATATCAGGATTTTGAGCAGTACCTCTTACAAAAGGTTCATTAGGATTTAAAGCTCTTTCTTTAAATTCGCTTATAGCATCTTTATCAACTAACTTCTCTAAATCATCGTAATCCAATACTTCAATTTTTTGTACTTCATGAGAAGTTCTGAAACCATCAAAAAAATGTGCAAAAGGAACTCTACTTTTAATAGCACTAAGATGTGCAACTGCAGCCATATCCATAGATTCTTGAACAGAACCTGAGGCTAAAAGTGCAAAACCAGTAGCACGTGCAGCCATAACGTCTTGATGATCACCGAATATAGAAAGAGCATGAGATGCTAAAGCACGAGCTGCTACATGAAATACTCCCGGTAGCAATTCCCCTGCTATTTTATACATATTAGGCAGCATAAGTAGTAAACCCTGAGACGCAGTATAAGTAGAAGTTAAAGAGCCTGCTTGTAATGCACCGTGCATAGCTCCGGCAGCACCAGCTTCAGATTGTAATTCCTTAACTAAAACTTCTTGTCCAAAAATGTTCTTTCTTCCTTGTGATGCCCAGGCGTCTATATGTTCAGCCATAGGTGAGGATGGTGTAATCGGATATATACAAGCAATATCAGAAAAAGCATAGGCCACGTGAGCCGCAGCTTCATTACCATCCATCGTCTTAAAATTTTTCATTGCGAAAAACCCCCTCTTTATATTAAACATTTTAAATTACATATCTTCTTTATATTATAGCCTATTTCAAAGTTTTTAAAATGTTTTTTTAATTACTATTTTTATTGTTTCTGCTATTTAAAATTCTATTATTAAGTTCCACTGCAGGGTTGTATCCCATTTCCTTTTGTTTGAAGTTTTTTGTAGCAACTTCTATAATTAAAGCAATATCTCTGCCTGGCCTTACAGGAATCGTGTATTTAACAATTTTTATCCCTAGAATTTCTTCATATACATCTTCAAGACCAAGCCTTTCATAATCCTTTGTAGAATCCCAACTTTCTAAATCTACAATCATTTCAATTTCTTTTTCCTCCATAACGAAGCCTATTCCAAATAATTTTTGAACATCTATTATGCCTACACCTCTTAGTTCCATAAAATGCTTCGTTATTTCAGGAGAAGTTCCAATTAATTTGCTATCTATATTTTTAATTATTACAGAATCATCTGAAACCAACTTGGAACCCTTTGAAATTAAATTAAGTGCTGCTTCAGATTTACCAATTCCCGCCTTGCCCGTAATTAAAACTCCCACACCATATATATCTAGCAAAACGCCGTGCTTTCTTATTTTAGGAGCCAATTTATCTTCAACATAGTTTTGAAAGACTCCGGTAAATTTAGAAAAAGTATCTGAAGTTCTAAACAAAGACACATCATGAATTTTTGAAAGTTCTATAATTTCATCGTGAATGTAGTTATTTCCACAAAATACCACACCGGGAATATTATAACTAAAAAGTTTTTTTAAAGAATTATGTCTTTCTTTAGGATTAAGCTCATTGATGTAGTGCCATTCTTGTTCTCCTATAATTTGAAGCCTCTCAGGTGAAAATTGATTATAGTATCCTGTTAATTGCAATCCAGGTCTATTTATATCACCACTTTTAAGAAGAACTTCATCTATATTATTTGCAATATAGATTTTTTCTAAATCCAAATCATTTATTACTTTTTGTAACTCTATTCCCTTCATTAATACCTCCATGAAAATGATTGTACAATATTTCTGCAGAACTTTTATTCATTGACTTAACTTCTAAAAGTTCATCTATAGATGCACTTTTAATTTTTTTAATTGATTTAAAATGCTTCATTAAATCCTGTTTTCTTTTTGGACCTATTTGCTCAATATCATCTAACTCCGATTTAAAAATAGCATCGCTTCTTAAAGATCTATGATAATTAATGGCAAATCTATGAGCTTCATTTTGTATTTTATAAATTAGTCTGTAACTTTTTGAAGTTACATTTAAATTATACTCTAGATTGTTATAAATAATTCCTCTAGTCTCATGGTAATCATCTTTTACTAAACCGCAAATTTCTAAATTTAAATTTAAGTTTTCCAAGACCTCTTTTGCAATATTTACTTGTCCCTTTCCTCCATCAATCATAATTAAATCAGGAAAAGAAGAAAAAGATGACCTTATATTTTCTTCCTGCTCTGTCTTTCCTCTTTTAAATCTCCTATAGAGAACCTCTTCCATTGATGCATAGTCATTTGGACCCTCTACATTTTTAATTTTAAATTTTCGATAGTCACTCTTTTTTGGCTCGCCATTTTCAAATACCACCATTGAACCTACCGATTCCACACCATAGGTGTTTGAAATATCATAAGCTTCAATTCTACTAGGTATTGATTTTAAGTTTAATAAATCTTTTAATTCATTTAAAGCCTCAAGATTTTGTTCTCGTTTCTTACTATACTTATTTGCATATTTATTTAAAGTCTCAAGAGCATTATTTTTAACCAAGTTAATTAAATCTTTTTTATCACCTTTAATTGGGACGCTAATCTTAACAGTAGCTCCCCTTCTCTTAGTTAAAAGTTTTTCTAAATCTTCTAAGTCTTCAAGGGGATATTCTATTAATATTTCTTTTGGTATAAAAGTAACATTATTATAAAATTGTTTTATAAACGCTGATAAGATATCGGACTCGCTATCATTAAAATAATCTTTCATAAAATAATGTTCTCTACCTATTATTTTTCCTTCTCTTATAAAAAACACCTGAACTAATGATTCATCTATGCCCTTAGCTACACTTATGACATCTCTGTTTTCGTTTGAATCGGCATTGGAAATAATTTGTTTTTCATTTAATAATTTTAACGATTCAATATCATCTCTTAATGTAGCTGCCTTCTCAAATTCTAAATTATTTGAAGCCTCAAACATTTTATTTTCTAAATCTTTAATTAACTCATTATCTCTCCCTGATAAAAATTTAAGAATCTCATTTATCATTTCATTATATTCATCAGTATTTACATTTTCAGTACATGGCGCCAAACACCTTCCTAAAAAATAATTTAAACATGGTCTATATACTTTTGTTTTTTTATTTAAATTAAGAGTGCAGGTCTTTAAAGGATATATTCTATGCAAAATGTCAATTGAAGAGTTTACTGCAGTTACATTGGGATAAGGTCCAAAATATTTAGCTTTATCATTTATTTTTTTTCGCGTTTTTAAAACTCTGGGATACTTCTCGTTAACAGTTACTTTAATATATGGATATTGCTTATCATCTCTTAATAAAATATTATACTTAGGAAGATTGTCTTTAATTAAATTACTCTCTAATATTAAAGATTCAACTTCATTTTCAACTATAATATATTCAAAATCTTCAATGTTAGAAACCATTGATTTTACTTTCATAGTTGAATTGCCATAGCTTCCAAAATACTGTCTTACTCTGTTTTTTAAAGATTTTGCTTTACCTACATAGATTATATTATCGTTCTTATCTTTCATAATATAAACACCTGGCAGATCAGGAAGTTGTTTTAATCTATCTTCTAAATTTTTCAAATAATCACCTATCTAATCAATTCTCTTGTGACATTATATAACCATTTTCTCTCATCGCTATTTAAAGAAGGAGAAATCTTTTCATAAACTTTTTTATGATAATCGTTTAGAGCAGCAATTTCATAGTTATCTAGTAATTTCATATCAATAGCTTCTATGTCTATTGGAGCAAAAGAGAGAACATTAAATTTATAAAAAACATCATTTCCCACTGTAGTATCTTCTACTATTTCATAGACATTTTCTATTCTAATTCCATACTTTCCCTCTTTATAAACACCAGGCTCGTTTGTTACAATCATACCGGGTTCAAGAGATTTTTCTGTACTTCTAGGACTTATAGAAGGTGGTGATTCATGTACGTTTAAAAAATATCCCACTCCATGGCCTGTTCCACTTTTATAATCTAAATTGTTTTTCCAAAGATTGTACCTTGCTAATATATCTAAATCTCTACCGGATGTACCCTTTAAAAACTTACAAGTACTTAACATAAAATGCGACTTTAATGTATATGTGAAATCTTCTATCTCCTCTTCAGTCAAAGAACCCATTACAATTGTCCTAGTAATATCAGTAGTACCATCTAAATACTGGCCTCCCGAATCCACTAAAAGAAATCCTCTTTCTTCAATTATTAAGCTATTTTCATTATTTGCACTATAGTGCATCATAGCTCCGTTTTTCCCATAGGCTGAAATAGTTTCAAAGCTGTCTTCAATATAATATTTCTGCTGTTTTCTGAATTCTTGAAGTTTTAAAGCGGCATCATATTCATTTATCTTCTTCAGTTTAACAGTATTTTTAAGCCAGTATATAAATTTAGTAAGTGCAACTCCATCTTTAATATAGGCATTTTTTTGATTTTCAAGTTCAACAGCATTTTTTATTGATTTTAAATCCTCTGTTATATTATTTCCATAAACAAAATTGTTAGAGTTGTTAATGCTGCCAAATAGTTTAACACTAACCTTATTTTTATCTATATAAAATTTTTTATTATTATATTTTCCCAAGTAGTTGAAAATTTCGTCATATTCATAAATGTAACAAATCTTATTTAAATATTCATAAGTTTTCTGTTCTAATTTTTCTTTATTTATAAATAGAACTACACTCTCTTCTTCAATGATTAAATACGAATATACAAAAGGACAATATTTAATATCACTTCCCCTTATATTTAAAGTCCAAGCAATATCATCTAGTGATGAAATTACAGTTATATTTGCGTTATAATAGTTTAACTTATTTCTAATTAAAGAAATCTTTTCAAGAGAAGATTTTCCGTTAAATTTAAAATCATGAATGTAAACTTTCCCATTGGGCAATTCTGGTCTATTCTCCCATATATTATCAATTAAATCTATGTCCTTTATGAATATAGATTTTTCTTCTAAAGTATGTTTTAGTTTTTCATAGGATTTTACCATAAAATATTCCCCATTTAAACCTACAAGATCATTTGATTTTAAATTTTCTGATAACCATTCTATATAAGTTGGGGTTCCTTCTATTCCCATCTTCATTAACTTAAATCCGCTTTCTTTAATTTCTGATTCAGCTTGAATAAAATATCTTCCATCAGTCCATAAAAAAGCTTGATTCTCAGTAACAACCGCAGTTCCTGCAGAGCCTGTGAAATTTGTAATAAATTCCCTTTCTTTAAAATGATTATGCAAGTACTCAGAACCATGAGGATCTGATGTAGGTATTATATAACAATCAATATTTTCCTTTTTCATTTCAGATCTTAATCTTTGTAAAATCATAATATCTCCTTAAAAAAGAAGATGCTACATAGCATCTTCATAATAATTTTTTATAATTTTTAATTTTTCATTATCGTATTTTTTAAATGCTATTTTTGATGTATATACATCATTATAACACTTCCAATACCCACTTAACTTACATTTTTTATCTTTATATGAAAAATCTTTTACATCCTTTAAAGGGTATCCTAAAAAAACTCCAATTTCATTTGGACAACTGTTTAATATCTTAAAATTATTTTTTAAAATATTGAAATATTCATCTAAATTACCTTTTCCTCCATAATTTAAATTTATTAAGTATTCCTTTATCTCAGTATTTTTCAAATGATTCTTTAAAAGATTTTCATTAAAAAAATAAACTAAAATAGAATTTTTAAAAATTTTTAATTCAATAAAAGATAAATTTATAATTTTACTTAAATTAGCACTATTCCTAGTCCAAACATCTTTTAAATTTCGTTTTGAATTACATATGTTAATCATCGTTCCGACTTTTAATCCCGAAGTAGTAGGAGATGTTAAAAACCTCAAAAAAGCTATTAAATAATTATAGTCGTCATATAATTCTATATAGTTATAAAACTTTAAAAACTCCTCCTTATACATAACTATTATGCTCTAGCTAACTCTCTTCCCAATGACTCACATTCTTCAATTGCATCATCGTCAGGATTATCATAAGCTGCAAAACCATCAGCTACTAACTTACACCCTGTATCTTCAATTTCTTCTTGCCACAATTTCATCCATTCTCCATCGGCCCATTCATAAGAACCAAATATCAAAACATTTTTACCTGACAAAAGCGGATTAACTAAATCCATATAAGGTCTCATTTCCGTTTCCTCAAGCTCCTCTGCTCCCATAGCTGGACAGCCAAACGCCAAATGTTCAACATCTTTAACATCATTTTCAGTTGCTGATCCTACCGGAATTATCCTCACCTCTGCACCGGCATCCTCTGCTCCTTTTGCAATTGCACTAGCCATTGCTTCAGTATTACCTGTACCACTCCAATATATTACATTAACTTTATTCATAACTTCCTCCTTTGATATTGATTATCATTTATATTTTAATTATAATAGTTTATAGGAATTATTTTTCTATAAAATTACTATATTAATTTATAAATTGTAAAGGAGAAAAAATGTATAATCATTTAATATTAGTTACAAATATTAATCCATTGAATCTATCAACCGCCTTAAAATTATATGAAGAAAAAATACAAAAAAATATAATAACAAAAAATAATATTAAAAACTACTTACATAATTTAAATATTTTTACTTATACCTATTATCTAATTACTTATAATAAAAATTTGGAAGAATTGGCAAAAGAAAATGACCACTTATTAAAAAACGAAGACAATATTAACATTTTAATAGAGTTAGGTAAAACTATGATTAAAAAATATTCAGATAGTTTAACTTCAATGGTTAAAATTAGTAAGAATTCAATAATTAAAAAGGCTTTAGAGTTTGTAAATAAAAACTATTATAATAAAATCACCTTAAAAGAAATTGCAAATAGCTTGCATGTATCAAAAAATTATTTATGTTATTTATTTAAAAAGAAAACCGGTTATAGATTTTGTGAATATGTAAATATTTTAAGAATAAATAGGGCTAAGAAATTAATAGTAGAATCTCAAAAGAATTTTGACTATATTTCCTTTGACTGTGGTTTTGCTTCACAATCTCATTTTTCTAGTACTTTTAAAAAATATACCGGGATAACACCTAGCGAATATAAAAATAGTAAAAAATAAAAATATATATTTAATCTTAAATGAATTAAAGTTTCCCACTAAAAAAAGTCCATACAATATGGACTTTTTTGATTATCCAAATATCATCCCTGAACAGGTTCTGTCTCCTGTGTTTCAGGTTCATTGATAATTTCCTCGTATTTAGCGAAAACTGCATCCTCTACTTTTTTTCTTGCATCTGAATTAATAGGATGTGCAATATCTCTAAATTCTCCATTTGGCAGCTTTCTACTTGGCATAGCTATAAATAATGATTCTGCTCCTTCAATAATCTTAATGTCGTGTATAACTATCTCCTCATCAAAAGTCACTGAAACTATAGCTTTCATTTTTCCTTCGTCAGGTAATTTCCTGATTCTTACGTCTGTAATTTTCACTTAATACTCACCCCTTCTGTTTATTATACTATAAGAATGACGTAAAATATATAAAAGTTAAATAATTAACGTATTTTATATGTTTAATTTTTTTCTGAAATAGTGTTATAATTAATCTGTTAATATACGGGAGGTCAACATGTTTAATTTTAATATAGATAAAAACAAGTATAAACACATCCACTTTATCGGTATTGGCGGTATATCTATGAGTGGTTTAGCGGAAATAATGTTAAAGGAAGGATTTATTGTTTCAGGATCTGATTCAAAAAAAAGTAAAATAATTGAAAAATTAAAAACAGATGGAGCAAAAATATTTAATACCCACTCCCCTAGCAATATTGAGGGAGCAGATTTAATAGTTTTTACAGATGCCATCAGTCTTGATAATATTGAACTAGATGCAGCTATTAAATCAAAGGTTGATATTATAGATAGAGCTTCTTTTTTAGGGGCATTAATGAAGAACTATGAATCATCTATTGCCGTATCCGGTACTCATGGTAAAACTTCAACTACTTCAATGATTAGTGAAATAATTAAAAATATAGACTTAAATCCCACTATTTTATTAGGAGGACAATTGGATGGTATTAATGGAAATGTAAAAATAGGAGATAAAAAACTTTTCCTAACAGAAGCTTGTGAGTACAAAGCTAATGTTCTAAAATATTATCCAACAACTGCTATTATTTTAAATATAGATGAAGATCATTTAGACTATTTTGATAATATTGAACATATTATAAATACCTTTAAAAAATATGCAGAAAATCTATCTGAGAAAGATAAGTTAATTTTAAATATTGATGATGAAAATACAAATTCTTTAAATAGTTTAAAGAATTGTAATATTATAACTTTTGGAATTAATAATCAAGCGAACTATAGAGCTAAAAATATCCTGTATAATAACGGATATCCTAGTTATGATTTATACTACAATGATGAATTTGTTGATAATATTAATTTAGCAGTTATGGGAACTCATAATATCTATAATTCTTTAGCAGCAATAACAGCTACTGTAGAAAATGGAATTTCTTTTGAGGAAGCTAAAAAGGGTATAGAAATTTATACCGGCGTTCATAGAAGATTAGAGTATAAAGGCGTTTATAACGGTGCCATAATAAAAGATGACTATGCTCATCATCCTACGGAAATAAAAGCTACATTAAATGCAATTAGAAAAGGCGTGCAAGGAAAATTATATTGTATTTTTCAACCTCATACTTTTACAAGAACTAAACTTTTACTAGACAGCTTCTCAAAATCTTTCAATGATGCTGATATAACTATAATTACAGATATCTATGCTGCTAGAGAAAAAGACTATGGAGATATTCACTCAAGGACACTTTATGAAGCTATTAATACAAATGGAAATAAAAGCATATATATTGATAACTTTGAAGATATTGTCAATTACTTAAAAGAAAACATTAAAGAAGGTGACATTGTAGTTACAATGGGAGCAGGTGACGTCTATAGAATTGGAGATATGTTACTTGAATCTTCTAAATGACTTTAAAAAGAGGACCTCTATAGGGTCCTCTTAATCTTAATACTTTTCATTAATATACTCTTCAATTAAGGAAGTTTTTATTTCATCATCAAATATTTTCTTTTCTTTTAAAACATTAAGAAGCCAATCGGCCTTTGAATGAAAAATAGCTTCCCTCTTATCTATAAGTACTATTTCATATAAACTATTTTTTAAAAAATTAGAATCACATTTTATATAATAACTTTGAATATTTGTAAAATTCTGAAGTTCCAAAATAGTCAAAACACTTTCATCTTTTTTTTGGTAATATTTATTACCAAGATTTAAATAGTAATTATAGTACCTAGAACGTTTTTTAGTGTTTTTTACTTCCTTTGCCAACATCTTATAATATTTTGCTAATCCGTTAAAATACTGATAATTGTAAATGCCCTTTTCAAAGGAGTCAATTCGTAAAAAAGGTCTAGCATTTACCGAATTAAAATAATCAAAGTTATATTTTAAAAATTCACCTTTTGTAATGTCTCCCTTACTATATTTTTCAATTAGATAAGATCGACGTTTAAAAAAATCTTCGAAAAAATTTGCTTTACTTACGTAGTTCACCAATGCACCCTAATTCTAATAAATCAATTGCAATATAACAGGTACAACCATAGTAAGTACCAATATTGCAGCTATTACTCTAATAGTTTTTTTATTCAACAAAATCACCTTATTGTGGAGTTACTTCTATGGCATGCTCTTTTAATGACTCTGGCATGTCCTCTAAAAGATAGTTAACATTTATATAAATCTCTCTATTTTCAGCTTCTTCAACTTTATCAAGTTTATTCTTAATATATTCAAGATCTTCAATATTTAATTTTAAAACTTTGTAAATACCATCAATATAAATTTTTTGAAGATCGTAATCCATAGCCATTAAGCCACAGATAAAACCATAGAAAGATTCAACATCATCTAAAATATAATCTGTTGCATTAATTAGTCTTACATTGTAGTCTAGACTAAAGATGTGGTCATCATCAACCTCTACAAATGCAATATTACCATTACCGCTCTTATAATCTGCATTAGCATTATCAATTAACCATCTAGTTTTTCCTGCACCTTTAGCCCCTAAAATATACTTAATCATACTATCAAATCCTTTCTCATATATTGTCCCTGATAGAAATTATTTTCTTGCATTTTATTTAGAATACTATCTCTTATCTTCCACCAAGAGGTATTCCAATTACAAAATAAACTATTTTCTTCAGGTGCTCTACCAATAATCCTTTGAATAACTATTTTGTTATCCAAATGTTGTAAAAATTTTATTACTCTATCCTCATATTCATTTAATGAAATAAGATTTATTTTATCCTCTTCATATAATTTTCCTAATTCAGTACCCTTTAAAATATAGAGCGCATGAATTTTAACTTCTTCAACACTTAAAGCGTTTAAAATATGAGCAGTTTCAATTGTATCTAATTCATCATCATAAGGCAAGTTTAAAATAACATGTACGCATACTCTGATACCTCTTTTATGAATTCTTAAAACCGCGTCTATAAATTCCGCTAACCCATGACCCCTGTTAATCTTTTTTAGAGTTCTATAGTTAGCTGTTTGTAATCCCAATTCTATAGTTACCATATATTTCTCATTGACTTCTTCTAAAAAATCTAAAAACTTATCCGGAAGGCAATCGGGTCTAGTAGAAATTGAAATTCCAACTATATCTTCTATAAAACACTCCTCAATATTAGCTTTAAAAGCGTTGAAATCAATATAAGTATTAGTAAAATTTTGAAAATATGCTATGAATTTTTTAGCATTATATTTGTTTTTAATTAATTCTTTATTATTTAATAGTTGTTCTTCTATAGTACCAAAACTATTTTCAAAGCTTCCACCCTCTTCACCACAAAAACTACAACCCCCATAGCCTAATTTACCATCTCTGTTTGGACAGGTTAAGTTTAACTTAATGGGAAGCTTATACACTTTTTCATTAAAAACTTCTTTTAAATAATCTGAATATTTTCTATATATCATAAACTTTTAATAAATTCCAATACTTCCAGAGCATGATCCCTAGCCTTAACATCTCGATATTCCTTTATAAGATTTCCTTCCTTATCAAAGATAAAAGTAGATCTCACAGTCTTTATAACATCTTTTCCATACATTTTAGCAGGTTTTAGTACTTCAAAATTATTATGAACTTCTCTTTCTGTATCAGAAAGTAATTCAAATGGTATATTCTCTTTTTCTTTAAACCTATTGTGGCTGGCAATTGAATCCTTACTAATACCTACAATTTCAGCCCCAGCTTTTTTAAATTCAGAATAATTTTCTGAAAATTGATTAGCCTCTAAGGTGCAACCACTAGTATTATCCTTTGGATAAAAATATAATACTAGGTATTTTCCTTTATAGTCGTCTAAACTTACATTTTTACCACTAGTAGAAGGTAAATTAAAGTTAGTATTCAATAAAATCACTCTTTCTCTAAAAATAAATTTTCAAATTCTTCAGAAACTTCATCAAATAATCTTTCATCTTCAATTACATTTAATTCAATTTCATTATTGTCAAGTTCTACAAAATCATAAAGTAATACTTCATCGCCTTCTTCATCTTCCGCAGGAACTAATGCTATATAAGACCTATCTTCATAGTCAAATATACCTAGTATAATGCACTCTAGCTCTGTATCATCCTCTAAAGTCAGTACAATAGTTTCAAATTCTTCATCGATGTGATTATCATCGTGATTATGTTCACAACAACTATGGTCATGATTGTGATTGTGATCGTGTTCATGATTACAATTGGATTTATTATTCATAATATCCTCCTATTTATTTTAAATTTTTTAAAATCTCAAGTACAAATGTATATACTCTTTCAGTTGATTTAATTTCTAAATTTTCACCCGGTGCATGAGGTCCTCTTATGTTAGGTCCTATTGAAAGCATATCAATATCACCAATGGTTTCTTTAAATAATCCACACTCAAGCCCAGCGTGTATAGCTTCAAGCTCCAATTCCTTATTAAACAGCTCTTTATATACCTTTGAAGCTAAATCTCTTATATAAGACTCTTCCCTGTATTCCCAAGCTGGGTAGGAACTTAAAATCGTATATTTTGCATTAAAAGCTTCGCTACAAAGTTTATTAATATCTCCTATACTTTCTTTTAGTGAAGAAAGTGCAGATCTTATATTAACTAAAATATCTATTCTATCGTCATAACTTTCAATTACTCCAACATTAGTTGAACTTCCAACTAAACCTTCAATATCATTACTCATACTCTGTACTCCATTGGGAAGTACATTAAGTAAATTAATAATGTCATCTTTTAAATTGCTTTCTAAAACTCTATTAAAATTTTCTGACTTTTCAAAATTCAACCTAACATCAGGGTCTACTTTTCCAAATTCTTTTACAAAATCTCTGTTTAGTTTAACTATTAAATTTTGGATTTGCAATATATCATCTTTTGAAATTCCTATTATAGCTTTTGCATATCTTGGTATTGCATTGGGTTTTGCTCCACCCTCTATGTCGACAAGTTCAATTTTAAATTGGGAATTCAAATTATATAAACTTCTAGCCAATAATTTAAGAGAATTACCAAGACCTTTTTGAATTTCTTGACCGGAGTGACCTCCTTTAAGGCCCGAAATGCTAACTTCATAAAATTCCAAATCCTCTTTTACTTCTTTAAATGTTTTAGTAAAAGATAAAACTTCTCTTTGTCCTCCTGCACAAGCTATACAGGCTACACCTTCCCTTTCTGAATCAAGATTTAATAATATTTCTCCTTTAAGCAGAGAACCATCCAAATTCCTAGCTCCAGTCATTCCGTTTTCTTCGTTTGAAGTTATTAAAATCTCCAAATTAGGATGAAGTACAGTATTGTCATCTAAAATAGCCAAAGCCATTGCTACAGCTATTCCATTATCAGCACCAAGGGTGGTTTCCTTTGATATAATCAAACCATTTTCTATTTCAAAGGGAATAGAATCATTTTCAAAGTCAATTTGGCAATTCTCAGTTTTTTCACAAACCATATCCATATGCCCCTGTATAATTAAAGTCGGAGAATTTTCATAACCCTTTGAAGCTTCTTTTTTTATAATTATATTATTATGAGGATCTCTTATACACTCTAAAGAACGATCTTTTGCAAATTTTTCTAAATAATCTGCAATCTTATCTTCTTGAAGAGAACATCTTGGAATTTTAGTTATTTCTTCAAAATAATGAAAAACCTTTTTAGGTTCAAAATCAACTAACTTATTCATTTATTCCTCCTTTGTGTTAATTATTATTATACTCTAATACTTTAAATACTTCATTACATATTTTAATTTAAAATCAATTAAAAGAAATCTAACAAAGAATTTTATTGGTTCAAAATAATTTCCATTAATTTATAAAACCAATAAAATTATGCTTATACAAATTTATTTTCAGTATTATTTTATATTATTTATACCTTAGGACATTTTTAAATTTATATAGATCCGCTACAAAGCCTTAAACTTTTATTAATATCAATACATAAGTTTTCTTTAGTTTTTTTACTGACATCTCCTTTTTCAAAAATTTCCTTAATTACACAAATGGAAGAATCCAATAAAAAGCTTAAAGAATGATTTTCACTAAAAATTTCAGTTACAGATTTTAAGGTTTCCTCTTCAATATAATCTATTTCCTTTTCAGATAATTTATTATTTTCTTTGAAATTTAAGAATAAAATTGAATATTTAAATCTAATAAAGGAAAGAAAATCTTGAAAAATTTCATTATAGTTTCCATCTTCTATTTGATATATAATCTTGAAAAACAAATTCCATGAAAAATCCTTATTAAGGACACTTATAATTATACTTCCAATATCTTTTGTAAACTCATCAAAGTAATTAGATGCTAATTCAATTTTTATTTCTTCTTCCAAATTTATGTCCAAGTATGCTATTTCATTTATTTTATTAATTAAAGCAACAAAGTTTTCCCCATAGGAAAGTTCTTTTCTCTTTACTGCTTTCATTTGTAAGTACTCAACTATTACATCAGTTGCATTTTTGAAGTTAAAAACAAAACCAAACTCTTCTTTTATTTTAGTTATAAATACATCATGAATAATTTTAGATAAAAAATAGTTTAGTTGTTTTTCAGCTGATACCACTGTATTTATATCTAAATTAGAAATATGATCATATAAAATCATAAGCTGCCTATCTACCATAGATAGAGAATCTTTAATAGATGACATCATTTCCCTAAAAAAATCTTCAGTCAACATATAATTATAATTCTTATATAGGATTTTATGATCTATCTCACCCCAGAAAACATTGACCATTGACTTTATTTGTAACTCAAATCTAAAAATGTTCTTGCCATATTCATAAATCCCATCAATTTTATATATTTCAAAGCCGTTTTGTTGAATTTGAGGTTGTTTTTCTGAAAGTTTTAATTTTAAAGGAAAATCTTCTTTAGCCTTAAAGTAACCATTTCCTACAGGGATATTAAATTTATCTTTTATTTCATTGAAAATATATTCCTCATCTTTTATAAATCTACACTCTATTCGAATTCCCACTAAATCACTTAAATTTAAAATCACATCTTCAGGATTTTCATATTTAAAGTAAAAGTCATTCTTAATTATTTTTTCTCTTAAACTTTTTTGAGACTTGATTCTAAACGAGATATTTAAAAAATTTTCGTCATCGGAAAATAATTCTTTAATAAATTTAATTGATTTTTCAGAAATATTCTCCAATACAGGATTATAATTTTGTAAAAGCTCTAACGTATTATCTATAAAATCAAACAGTTCTAATTTCATATTTTAGTTACTCCTTATAATAATCATTATACCTCTTTTCTTTAGTAAAAATCACGCAAAAAAGAAACTGGATTAAAGTCCAGTTTCTTTTTTAATTTCAACTTCGTATTTTTTAGATAGTTCTTCCATTTTCTTTAAATATAAATTTTGTTCTCTGATTCTCTTTAATTCATTGGAAATTTCATCTTTAACTTCTTCAAAACTCTGCACTTCAGGCTCATTTATTTCATTTACTTTTATAATATGGTATCCAAATTGCGTCTTAACTACTTTAGAAATTTCATCCTCTTCCATTGAAAACACAGCATTATCAAATTCAGGTACCATTTGTCCCGGGTTAAAGGTTCCTAAATTTCCTCCCTTTTCTTTTGAAGGACAAGTTGAATATTGAGAAGCCAACTCTTCAAAATTTTCGCCATTATTTAGTTTTTCCAGTATTTCCTCTGCCAATTTCTCATTGTCTACTAAAATATGACTTGCATTTACTGATTTAGTGGTTTTAAATTTATCTACATTGGAATTATAGAATTCTTCTACTTCTTCTTCTGAAACATTTACATCTTCTAGAAGTTTCCCCAGGGCATAGGTTTTTAGAAGTGAAGCTTTAGTTTTATTTAAAACTTCTAGAAATTCTTTATTACTATCTAAATTATTTTCTATTGCATCTAAATATAGCAATTCTTGATAAATTAATTCATTTACAATTTCACTTTCCTTGCCATTACTTGTAAAATATGCTCTAACTTGCGGATTCAAAGTCTCTAGAAAAAAGTTATAATCTTCAGTTGTAATTTCTTTTCCATTTACTACGGCCAATACTTTATTTTCCATAAATTCCTCCATATAAAAAAGCAGCCTATAGCTGCTTAAATTATAATACTACTATATTTTCAGCTTGAGGTCCTTTTTCTTTTTCAACAACTTCAAACTCAACATCTTGGCCTTCATCTAAAGTTTTAAATCCATCTTTTTGAATTTGAGAAAAATGAGCGAATACATCGTCTCCTTCTTCTGTTGTTATAAAGCCAAAGCCCTTTTCACTATTAAACCATTTTACTTTACCTTTCATTAGTACCTCCTTGTAACTTCAATCCTTTGCTAAATGTAGAGAAACTAATTAAAATAAAGTATACTCTGTATCAAAATAATTCTTAATTCATTTCCAAATTCATTTCCAAATTCATAAAGTTAAAATATTATATGCTGAAATGATAACATATATTTACTTATTATTCAAGGATTTTATCAAAGGTTACTGTAGCTTTCGCATTGACTTCATCTGTTTTAATTTCAAAATAATTATATGAATTATCATTGTAGACTTCTACAAATTCACAATTTCTTATTTCTCTATTATAAATTAAATTTAAATTTGAAATAAAATAATTGCTATACAAATCTTCAGTTAAACTCTCTTCAATCCAATCAATGTAAGTTACATTATTTACATGACCATTAATATCAATATCAGACTTTCGAATTTTAAACTTATTACATTGTAAATTAATTTCTAAAGGTTTAATTCGTTCGATTTTTTGAAAATTCCTTTTACTAACAATGTTATATTTATTTATAATTTCTTCTGGAACTCTAATGGGTTTAAGTAATTTTAAGTCAACTACTAAAAAAACTGCACTTGCCTTTAAAATAATATTTGAATTCTCATCAAGCACTTGAAATTCTCTAAAAGCATTTAGTCTCTCAAATCCGGCAGCCCACGTTTCAACCTCTATAGTTTCTCTTGGTCTTATAGGTCTTATTAAATTAAATTTCCATTTATAAATCATCCACGTTTTATTAAGTTTAAGTAAGTCTTCAGTTGTGGCATTGTTTATAATGCTCTGTTCATTGGAAGTTTCTAATAAGATATTAACTAAATTTGTATAAGTCAGCTTATTTCTGCTGCATAAGAAATCATATATATAATATTTTTTTATGTATTTCATCTAATCACAACTCCTTGATACAGTTTAACATAAAACACTTTTCTTTACATACAATTTTTAATATGATAAAATTTTTAGGGAGAAAAACTGAATAAGCGCCTGATCCCAAATTTATAGGGATGACGAGGAGTGGAGTTATCGAAATGTTCGGCGGATACTCCAAAGGTACCACAGCCTTAGTGCCTTACAAAAATTATAAGTAATTATAATACAAAAAAGGTTCAGTGGCTCTAATATATATTGGAGGTTTATTATGAACAACAAAGATAATAGCACACAAGTTTCAAAAGATGGATTTGAACATTATATGTTAAAAGAAATCTATGAACAACCAAAAGTAGTGAAAAATATTCTAGAAAATAGAGAGGAGATATATAATTCCAATTTCTCCAAAGAGGAACTAGAGCAAATTGACAAAATCTATATTGTAGCTTGCGGAACGGCACTTCATGCCGGTCAAAATGGTAAATTTGCCTTAGAAATGCTTACCGGTATACCTGTTATAACTGATATTGCATCTGAATTTAGATACAATGATGTTTTTATTGATGAAAAAACTCTTCTAATTGTAATAAGTCAGTCTGGAGAAACTGCAGATACCATTGGAGCTCTTGAAAAAGGGATTAGGTACAAAGCTAAAACTTTGTCCATTACTAATGTTATGGATTCAACAATTGCTAATATGACTGAGAAATCAATGTTTTGCAATGCAGGACCTGAAATATCTATAGCTTCTACAAAAGCATATATGGCTCAACTAACAGTTTTGTTTTTGTTGTCTTTAGACATTGCATTAAAATTAAAAGCTATTGATACTCAAACTTTTGATAAAGTACTTGCTTCTCTTAAAGAAATACCTGAAAAAATCAATATTGTACTAAAAGATTTAACTGCATATAAAGAAATCGCTAAAGAACTTAAAGAAGTAAATTCAATGTTTTATATTGGCAGAGGGTCAGACTTTATAACAGCTAAAGAAGGATCTTTAAAATTAAAAGAAACTTCATATATTCATTCAGAACCCTTCCCTGCCGGAGAATTAAAACATGGTACTATGGCTATTATAGATGAAACTTCTAAAATAATTGCAGTTGCAGCACAAAGTGGTTTGGATGCAAAAACAACTGTTAATGTTTCTGAGTTAAAAGACAAGGGAGCAAAAGTTTTTTCTATAGGCACTGAAGAAAATGAAGTATTGAAAAACAATTCAGATATTACAATTTTAATACCTAAAACTATTGATTTACTTGTTCCTATGTTGGCAGTAGTACCAGAACAATTAATTGCGTACTACACTGCCTTAGCTAAGGGTAACGACGTTGACCATCCTAGAAATTTAACTAAAAGTGTAATTAGTGAATGACAAAACACCTCAAAGGTTATGTGTATTTAACCTTTGGGGTGTTCTTAATTATTGTAATCTCAATATAAAATCTCTTATCTTTGACGAATATATTCCCCATATACTCTAATTTGTTAATTGCCACACTTACTATGGCCAGCCCTATTCCTGTAGAATATTTTCTTGAGCTATCTATAACTCGGCCTCTATTAAATAAAAAGTTATAGTTCCCATCATCTAAATTTGTTTTATTGGAAAAAAATATTTTAATATAATTTTCTGATTCTTCCAATTCAATAAGATTATCTCCCAATGAATATTTCAATATATTATCAATTATATTGTGAAATACCGTAGAAAGTAATTTACTGGAGCTTAAAACTTCCAAACTATTGTCATTATTAAAATTTATCTCTATATTCTGATTTAAGTTTTCAAAACCGCTGTAATATTCAAAGACAATTGAATAAAGCATCTCTTTCAAATCCAAATAATTTAATTCTTCACTACTATTATCAATACCGGATAATAGTGAAAATTCATAAAACTTTTCAATTAAATTATTTAAATAAGTAGACTTTTCACCAATTATTTTAATATATTTTTTGGAATCTTCATCATCGGTATTTATTAAAGATATATATCCAATAATGGACGTTAAAGGAGTTCTTAAGTCATGAGATAAATTAGCCATTAAATCTTTATAATCTTTTTCAATTTGATTCTTTAAAACTATATTTTCTCTATTTTTTTTAATTAAAATTTCAATATTATCTGCAAGTTTGTTAAAATTTCTATCTGAAGTATTATTGGCAATTTTAGTATTGTTTTCGTTTTTTATTTTACTTTCTAAATCTATATTTAATTTTTTAATATTATTTTTAAGGGAACAATGTTTATAAAGCAAAAATATAATCATTATCCCCAATATTATTATTAAAATTTTACTAATCAAAATTTTTCCTCTTTACAATTATTAATGAAATTATGAAAGTTACTGTTATTAAAAATATACAAAATAATATATTGAATCTCAATTCATAAAAACTGTTACCAAAAGAAATGCTATTAATATTTTCCAATGAGTTATCCATAAAAATAGAAGTTATCATTGATAAAGTTCTATTTGGCAGTAGGTTAGCAATGTCACTAATTATGTTTAATTTTAAAAACATATTTATCATATTTAAAGCATTTCCCAAATAATAAAATATAAAAATAGTAGCACCAACAGCAATAGATTCAATTTTAAAAACTAAATACATTAAAATAGTTAAAATTAATACAAAAAATATTGGAATTAACGCAAGAGTAAATGTTTTTGCAAAGTTTATCAATATAACTGTACTATTATAATCCCATCCATAGAATAAATAGTTTAAAAAACAGTGAAATCCCAGACCTGCTATTAAAAAAATAGAGCACAGCAATATCATTTCTAAAAATTTAACTATTACTATTGAACTTCTACTATATCCTGATTCCAATATCCTTAAGTATCCTCGTTCCTTATGCTCATCTGTAATAACAAGGCTTCCTATAATAAAACTTACAATAATTGATGAATTAAGTACTATATTAAACCCTACCCTTAGAGGAAATGGAAATCCTATCTCTGCCGAAGTATTTAAATTATTTGTTAAACTAATATAAACTAGCCAATTCCCTAAAAATATTAATACTATTACAATTAAGAGAGATACTATAGTCGATGTCTTCATAAGATTTCGTTTCAGGTCAGCTTTTAAATATATCATTTTCGCCACCTCCTACTAAATCCATATAGTATTCCTCCAATGTATTTTCCTCTATTGAGATTGAACTTAAATAAATATCATTCTTTGCTAAAGTCTTTTGAATAATCAGTCTATCTGCCCCACTATAAATTTCTATAACAGAGTTAGGCATTACTTTGAAATCATAAATTTTTAGTTTTTCCTCTAGTATATTAACTACTTTTGGAAGCTCCTCTTTTTCAAAAGGAACTAACTTCAAAAACTTCTTATTTCTCTCTTTTAAATCTTCTAAAGTAATTTCTTCAAGCATACTTCCATTTTTAATTATTCCTATTCTGTTAGCAATTTGAGATAATTCATTAAGTATATGAGAAGACACAATTATTGTTGTATTCCATTCTTTATTTATCTTTAAGAGAAAATTTCTCAAATCAATTATTCCTGACGGGTCTAAACCGTTTATGGGCTCATCTAATATCAAAATTCTGGGTTTATGCATTACTGCTGCCAATATGCCCAATCTTTGCCTCATACCAGTTGAATATCCCTTGACTTTTTTATTTAAGACACTGTCAATGTTAAAAAATTCAGCAATTTCCAATATTTCATTATCTATTTTTATATTTCTTAGCTCTGCAAGGTAATTTAAGTTCTTAATACCGGTCATATAAGAGTAAAAAGCCGGACTTTCAATTAAAAAACCACATTCTTTTCTAAATTCAAAGCTCTTATCTAAATCCATATTTAAAACAGTACAACTACCGCTGGTCTTATTTATATGACCTGCAATAACTTTTAGGAGTGTAGATTTTCCGGCTCCGTTTTCGCCCACCAATCCATAGATATCACCACTATATAGGTTAAAATTTAAATTGTCTAAGGCTTTAACATTACCAAAACTTTTATTTAATTCTTTAATCTCTATTAACTTTTCCATTTTGACCTCCTGAAAGTATTATCGTCTATGAAGCTAATAATATTTTAAAGAATATCTAAATTATTTCTAAAGATTTTACTTACTTAAGCCTATAACCCATGCCCCATATAGTTTCAATATAATCATATTCATTTATTTTTTTTAATTTGTTTCGTAAGTTACTAATATGTGAGTTAACAGTATCTGCATCGTAAGCATATTCCTGATCCCATACTGAAGAATAAATATTTTCCTTTGTAAAAATTTTTTTAGGATTAGATATTAAAAGCTTTAGAATATTAAATTCAATTGGAGTTAGTTTTACAGGTTTATTCTCCACCCTTACCTCCATAGTAGATAAATTTAAATCAATATCTTTAAATATTAAGATTTCTTCTTCTGAATATCCATATTCTTTATAGCGCCTTAATGTAGCTTCTACTTGAGCCAGTACTTCATCTTTATCAAAAGGTTTTTCCAAAAACACATCTGCTCCTCTTTTTAAAACATCTATCCTTGTTTCCTTTGAAGATTTTGCACTTATTACAATTATGGCTATATCATTATCTTTTCGAATTTCAGTTATAAACTCCTCACCTGGCATATTTGGCATCATTAAGTCTAAAATTATAAGGTCAAATTTACTAAGTTTCATTAATAAAAGCGCCTCTCGAGCTGTAAATGCACTTTGTACAGTATAATTTTGAGATTTTAAAATTTCAACTAGAAGGTTATTTATATCAATATCGTCTTCCACTACTAAAATATTATTCATATTATCACCACACATATTATATATTATGTGTGGAATTAGAACAATCAGAGAAATATCTATTATTTTTTAACTAGCCATATTTAAATAATAAAAAACTTTTAAAGACAAATTTGTAATATAATAGTAAATATTAATAAGGAGGTAAATTATGAAAACAAAAGTAGATGCCCTTGAATATTCAAGTCATATCTTTAACGAACTAAAAAATGGTTTTCTGATTACTGCAAAGGCTAATGATAGATTAAATTCCATGACTATTTCTTGGGGAATGTTAGGTGTTGAGTGGAATAAGTTAATTTTTATTACTTTTATAAGAGAAAATCGTTTTACTAAATCTTTGCTTGATACTAACCCCGAGTTTACTGTTAATATTCCTTATGGCGATTTTGATAGAAATATAATAAACTATTGTGGTACTAATTCCGGACATAATGTTGATAAGTTTAAGGACTTAAATTTGACAATTGAAGAACCAAGTATTGTAACAGTACCCGCTATTAAAGAACTGCCTTTAACTCTTGAGTGTAAAATCATTTACAAGCAAAAACAAAATAAAGAAGAAATTTCTAAAGAAGATTTGTCTAAATTCTATCCGAATGATGTTGACAGTACTTTCCACGGAGCAAATAAAGATATACATATTGCTTACTATGGTGAAATTGTAGACTCCTATATTGTTAAATAATTAAAAAGCATTTAATAGTTAAATATAGCTATTAAATGCTTTGCTGTTATTCAAATTCAATTATGGTTTTAAATAGGTCACCATCAATTTCTATTTCAAAACTTCCTCCTTGAGCATCAACTAAAGAACTTGCAATAGATAAACCCAATCCCGATCCTTCAGTCTGTCTTGAACTATCACCTCTTGTAAATCTTTCCATTAGCTCATCAGCTGAAATATTTAAAGGATATTTTGATATATTCTTTATTACAAGAGTTGCTGCATCATTATTTTCTAAATCAATATAAACTCTAGTTCCTTCTAAAGTATACTTATAAATATTAGAGAATAAATTATCTAATATTCTTGATGTTTTATTTCCGTCTAGATTTAACACTACAGGGTTATCTGTAATATTCATATTAATATCCAGTCTCTTTTCTTCAAACTTATCAGACCACTCACCTACAATTTGATTTACCAGTTGTTTAAAATCAATATCTTCAAAATGTAGCTCTATATTCTTACTAGTTACTTTAGTTACTTCAAATAAATCTTCAATTAACTTTTTTAACTTTAAAGATTTTTCATGAATTATTTTTGCATATTCTTTTTGTTTTTCAAAATCACTTTCCTCATCTACTATTAACTCAGAATAATTAATAATTGATGTTAAAGGAGTTTTTAAATCATGAGAAACATTTGTAATAAGTTCAGTTTTTAGTCTTTCAGATTTAATGGCTTTTTCAACGGCTTCATTTAAATTATCTCCAATTACATTAAAGCTGTGAGCAATATCTTTAAAGGTTGTATTATCTTCATTTATCTTTACATCATAGTTTCCCTCTGAAATAATTTTTGATTTTTCACTTATATTAACTAAATCTAAGTAATACTTCTTAGCATAATTAAAAAGTGTAGTTATAAAAAATACCCATAAAATCCAAACTATGAAAGAAAGTCCCGGCCTTACTACTATACTACAGGCAAATATTCCAAATATTATTAAGCCGAAATATAATATTAAAATATTTTTTTTATTTAAGGCATCTAAATTGTCAAAAGTACTAAAAATTTTATCTTTTATCTTTACATATATGTTTTTAAAAAATCTAAATACCCATTTTACCGCTCTGATTGTAATAGAGTTATGAAATACAAAGGATTTTCCACCCTCATTATATATGGATTTAAGCCCATGTATTCCATAGTATACTGTAACACTTGTGAAGAATACCACTAAAAATTCAATTAGATATACAATATAGTTTTTTGAAGTAAACTCTTTTAAACTAACAGGATAATCAGTAAAAGGAACCATTATTCCAGCTAGGAATCCAAATAGTAATATTCCCAAAAGTACCATCACTATTTCTATAGGGAACTTTGAAATCCCTTTATAAAATCCTACATTTTTAGCCTTTTTATAATCTGTAATACTTGCAAAGACAGCTATCACGAATAAGGCTATCAAAACAGATGCTAGAGATGTAAAAAACATGGTCTCTTCATTATTTCTAGAATACATTTCATTTTCCAAATTTTTAAAAGCATTAGAACTTAAATCAACTGAAATATAAAAGTTTATTTTATGAGGTGAATAAGAAGGTGAATCATTATTAAAATCAGAAAAATATCTATCTACTGAAGTTCTTAAAGCATTAAAAACAATTCTTTCATTTTCATTTTTTAAATTTCCCTTATTTGTAGAGGTTAACGTTAATTTTCCATTTTCAAAATATCCCTTAAAGCCAATTTCATTTTTAGTGAAATCAATCTCTTGAGGATCAGTTCCATCAAAAGAATCCAGATTTGACTTTTTCTCCACTACATAGTTAGGTTTTTCAGTTATATCACTACTAAAGGTAAAGGAATCTCCCTCATAAAAATAATCTTCTTTTATTTCAGATAAATCATCTAAATCATTTATATTAAATCTGTCAACTATTTCATTAGTGAAATTATTTCTTACAACTACTATATCCGGATATTTCTCTTTAAACTCCTCTGTAAATTCATAATTTGTGGGTCCATAAGCCCTTAAATGATATTTTACTAACTCCTCATCACCTGAATATTGATCATATCCATTAAAAGTAAGATTTAATTTATTATAAAATGCATTAGAATAAAAATTTTCTCTACTATTATCGTCAATATTGTTCCAGCTGATATTACTATTGATTAAATAATTTCCCAAAATTGAAATAACACTTATAATTAGAATTAAAATCCAAATTTCTTTAGTACTATACCTAATTGAAAGCTTCTCTTTCTTTTCTTCACCACCAGTACTATAATTGTTAATATCTTCATTCATATTAATTCCTCCTTTTAGGGTTGACAAATTTATATCCTAAACCCCAAGCAACTTTTAAGTATATTGGCTTTTTAGGATCAAATTCTATTTTTTCCCTAATTCTTCTTATGTGAACTGTAACGGTTTTAGGCTCAATTGCAGGTTCATTCCAAACTTTTTCATAAATCTCATCAATTGAAAATACCCTATTTGGATTTTCCATTAGCAATTCTAAAATCTTATATTCAAGCGAAGTTAAAGATACTTTCTCGCCATCTACATATACGTTTTTTTCCAAGGTATTTAATTTAATACCTCCGATTTCAATGTAATCTGCAGTATCATTTGAATTTTGATATTGATAAAGTCGTCTTATATTAGAGTTTACTCTTGCCATTAATTCAAGAGGATTAAAAGGCTTGACTATATAGTCATCTGCACCTATATTTAAGCCTATTACCTTATCATAGTCTTCTGATTTAGCAGATAAAATAATGATAGGAACAAAACTTTTTTCTCTTAATTTTATAATAGCTTCTTCACCTGACATCTCAGGCATCATTAAGTCCATAATTACTAAATCGATTTTTTCATTTTGGAATTTCTCAATTGCATCTTTCCCATTTTCTGCATATACTACATCATAATTTGAATTAGTTAAATAAATCCCTATAGAATCTCTAATAGCTTTGTCATCCTCAGCTACAAGTATTTTGTATTTTTCCATGTCTTTCCTCCATATTTATAGTACCAAATATATTTTAAATAATTATTAGTAAAGATTTACAAATTTCTTAAATTATTATATCAAATCTTAATAGTTAATAATTAATTACTTTTTATACTATATGTTATAATTGTTAAGAAGTAGGTGAAAAATATGGCATATGATGGAACAGTACTAAAAGCTGTAATTGAAGAATTAAAAAACAATTTAATTAATTCCAAAGTAGAAAAAATATACCAACCCTCTAAAGAAGAATTAATTTTTAATTTTAGAGGTAATAAAGGAAGATATAAATTATTAATAAGTGCCGCTAGTAACAGTCCAAGAGTTTATTTTACAGATGTGTCCTATGAAAATCCGACAATACCTCCGGCATTCTGTATGTTACTTAGAAAACACTTGGAAAATTCAAGAGTTCTTGATATTAAACAGTATAAAATGGATAGGATATTTAAAATTGATTTTTTATCTAAAAGTGAATTGGGAGATTTAATAAATAAATCTCTGGTGGTTGAAATTATGGGAAAACATTCCAATATTATTTTAATTGAAACAGATACTAATAATATTTATGATTCTATTAAAAGAGTTAATTCTTTCACCAGTAGAATAAGAGAAATTTTACCTGGTCTAACCTACAGTGCTTCACTTATATCAACTAAGTATAATCCTCTTGATCCAGAAATTTTTGAAGAGGCAATTAATAATTTTGATAAAAATAAAACACTTAAAAATAACTTAATTAACACTTTTACCGGAATAAGTCCATTAATTTCTAGAGAAGTTACTTATAGAGCTAATTTAGATGATGATAGAATATTTTCCAGTTTAAATGATGAAGAATATATACTTTTTATTCAAGCGCTAAAATCACTTATTAATCAGTTAAAAAATAATGAGTTTAGTCCAATTCTTATTAAGTCTGATGCCAAGATTATAGAATTCTCTTCATTAGATTTACAAATGTTTCCGCAGGCAGAGAAAATATCCTATGATTCTATTTCAGCATTGTTAGATGATTATTATAGTCATAAAGAAAAATCTCAAGCTTTAAATGAAAAAAGTAATTCTTTAAAAAGGATAGTCAAAAATCATTTAGATAGAACAGTTAAAAAATTAGAAAAACAATCAGAAGAGTTAAATGAAGCAATAGATAGAGAAAAGTTTAAAATATATGGTGATTTAATATCATCTAATTCCTATAAAATTGAAAAAGGAATTAAATCCATTGAGCTTGAAAACTTTTATGACAATATGAAAATCATTTCTATCCCCTTAGATGAAAAGCTAAGTGCTCAACAAAACGCAAATAAATATTATAAAAAGTATTCTAAATTGAAAAATGCAGTAGGTATTTTAAATAATGAAATTGATGTAAATAAAAATAAAGTAAATTATTTAAATAGCGTTCTTTTAAATATTGAGTTATCAGATTCTATTTCGGACTTAGAAGATATCAGGGATGAATTAGTTGATATGGGTTATCTTAAAAAACAAGGTAGAAACAAAAGGCAAAAAAACAAAAAAGTGACTTTCTTAGAATATAATTCAAGTGAGGGTTATAAAATTTATGCAGGTAAAAACAATCGCCAAAATGAAGAATTAACTTTGAAATTTGCCCGGAAAAGTGATATGTGGTTTCATGTTAAAGATGCTCCCGGCTCACATGTTATTTTAAAAGAAGATGGAAGAGATTTTTCTATGAAATCAATTAAAGAAGCTGCTATTATTGCCGCTTTTAATAGTTCTTTAAAAAATTCCAACAATATTGAAGTCGACTATACATTAAAGAAAAATGTAAAAAGACATCCTGCAAAAATGCCGGGATTAGTTTCATATATTAACTATGAAACTATAGTTATAAGCGATAAAGATTTATTGAATCTACAAAGCAACAAGGAAGTAGTGAATTAATTTATTCTTACTTCCTTGTTAATTAATACTAATACTATTTAATTTTCTTCATCATCAGCAGTAAATTTAAGTCTTTCCAATACCAATTTATAACCATCAGCGCCATAATTCAAAGATCTATTAATTCTTGAAATAGTAGCAGTACTAGCCCCTGTCTCCTCTTCAATCTCATGGTAGGTCTTGTTCTTTATTAAAAGCTTTACAACTTGTAACCTTTGAGATATTGCTTGAATTTCTTTAACAGTACATATATCTTCAAAAAATCTATAGCAATCTTCAATTGTTTCCAAAGTTAAAATTGCCTCAAATAAATTATCAGTCTGTTCACTTTTAATTTTAGAGTCATGATTCATGTTATTCCTCCTTTAGTAATTCTTCATTCATTTTTTTGACATCTTCTTTTAATTTGTTTTTGTGTTCAACTAATTTAGCTCTAAGATTTTCATCGCTAACTGCAAGAATTTCAATTGCTAATAGTGCCGCGTTCTTACCTCCATCAATAGCTACAGATGCAACAGGAACACCGGAAGGCATTTGAACTGTAGATAATAATGCATCTAATCCATCTAAAGTAGAGGATTTTACTGGAACTCCTATTACGGGAAGAGTTGTGTTAGCAGCAATAACACCACCTAAATGAGCGGCTTTACCGGCTATTGATATAATTACTCCAACACCTCTTTCAATTGCTGTATTAGCAAACTCATAGGCTCTCTCTGGTGTTCTATGAGCTGAAATTACCTCTAATTCATAATCTATTCCAAATTTTTTTAATACAGATACTATCTCGTCACTTATTTTCTTGTCACTTATACTTCCCAATACAATTGATACTTTCATTAGAACCTCCAAATATTGTAAAAATCACAATTTTCAATTAATATATTAACAATGGATTGCTTTAAAGTCAAGAACTATGACTTTAAATTAAAATAAATATAAATATTTTTAAGTATTTATACTATTAAAAAACTCAAAGCTAATTATTTAACTTTGAGTTTCGATAAAAATCTTATAATTTATGAGCAAGTTTTAGTATAATTTTTCCCTTGCCCCTTAGGCAGATTCTTTACTAAATCTCCAGCTTTACCTGCTCGTAATATATAACTATCAGCCCTATGTCCGACTAATCCTTCAACTTTTTTCCCAATAGATATTACTTTGTCTAAATTGATTTCTGTTTTTAAATTCATTAAGTCAAATAAATGCAATACATCTTCAGAAGAAACATTACCTGCCGCACCCGGTACGAAAGGACATCCCCCAAGTCCTGCAAAAGCTGTATCAAAGTGATCAACTCCTCCTTCAATACCAGCTAAAATATTTGCAATAGCAAGCCCTCTTGTATTGTGGAAATGCAATATCCATTTAACATTAGGAAATTTTTCTTTAAAATGTTTACTAAACTTAAAAACTTGATCAGGGTATGCAACACCTGCTGCATCTGATAACGATATTTCCTTTATTCCCACACTTAAATAAGCTTCAACAATTTCTTCAACATCTTGAATAGGTATTTCACTATCCCAAGGAGAACCAAAAGGCATGGAAATAGAACCGGAAATTCCAATATCATGTTTAACAGCAAGTTTTACACAATTTTCAAATCCTTTTACACTTTCTTCTGGAGTCATATTTAAATTAGCAAGATTGTGCGGCTTACTAGCCGAAACATTTAGTTTCACCTTTTTACAACCACAGTTAATTGCTCTCTCTACACCTTTTAAATTTGCAATTAAAGCACGGTATTCAACATCAGGTTTTAATTTTGCTTTTTTAAAAATTTCATCCGTATCGGACATTTGAGGTACCGCTTTAGGACTTACAAATGAACCTACCTCAATTATACTGTAACCTGCTTCTGTAATATCATTTAATAAATCTACTTTTTCATCAGTTGTCAATAAAGAACACTCATTTTGTAAACCATCTCTAAGGCCAACTTCACAAATAGTTATTTTTTTCATTTAGGCCTCCTTCGGGTAACTATACCTACCATGAACATACTTCTCACAATAATTTTTTGCTGAAATTAAACACTGTTTTGCATGTTCTTCATAACCAACTAGAGAAACTTTTTTTAAATTAGGCAATTCTATTGAATAAGGTACTATTGGCATATTGTTTAAAATATCTTTAATATCTATTCCTCCCTCACCTAAATATAATCTTTCTTCTCTTAAAATTCTAGTCATCTCATCTTTTTCTTTCGGTATTAATTTTGATGCATCACAAATATGTGCGAAATTAAAATATTTTTCAGGTATCTCCATTAATCTTTTAGGATTATCCTTTGCTCTATGAACATGATGTGTATCTATCATAATACCTGCATTATCAAAGTCAGTATTTTTAATTACCTCTAAAGTATCGTCTAAGTTTTTTACTCCAGCTATTGGTACATACTCCAAATCAACAGTTAAATTATATTGACTAGCTAATTCACATAGCTCATTAAATTTTTCAATATAATAACCTTTATTTTCGGTCCAAATACTGCTGAGTATATGTTTAGCACCTACATCAACTGCTGTTTCCATAGCATCTTCATATTCTTTTATTTCCACCCCATCAAAAATTCTAGCCAACTCTATATCTAATACTTTTAAACCAGTATTTTTTAAATAAGACCTTAATTCATTTTTCATTTTTTTATCTTTTTTTAAATCATATCTTATTTCATTATTTAAACCCATATAAATTTGTCTTAAACTAACATAGTTATATCCACAATTATGCGCTATTTTGGCTATTTCAATAGGTGATGAATTTAACACTGTCAATTGAGCTAATGAAAATTCAAAATCCAAAACTATCACCTTTTCTATAAATATATTCGTTTTCCACTTTCAGCCGAAAAGTAAGCAGCATAGATAATTCTAATAGTATCATATGCAATATCAAAATTAGATATTGGTTCTCTGTTATCTACTACAGACATAACAAAATCTTCTAATTCTCCAGTATACCCTCTCATAATCTCATCAGCAATAAAAGCTTTATTCCATCCAACAGCAGTAGGTAACATCTCAGAAAATTTTATACCTTCCATACCGTCATCATCTAACATATAACAATTTAAAGCATCTATAGGAGTTAAATTACAGTTCATTGCAAGATTATTACCGTATATTTCAACATAATTTTTTGTTCCTCCCAAGACTGTATCAGAGGCTATTATTATAGCCTTGCTGCCATTTGAATAAGTAATAGTGATATTTGAAAAGTCCTCCACATCTTCTATATTTACCGTATGGTATTTCAATTCTTTTTCAGAAATATTTTTGGTTATTGAACCAACATCTGCTATTACACTTTCAACTTCAATCCTATCTTCACTATAAGAATTCTCAACCTTCTTTAAATAGACTATGCCACCTAGAGGATGACAACCTAATCTAATAAGTGATCCTCCTCCGGTGCCACTCCATTGTCCTGCTAATGAAGAACTAGATCCTTTCAAACTCTCTTCACCTTTTAAAAACAGTAGCCTCGTCTTCTTAGATTTCATTATTTCCGCTGCTTTTAAAATGTTTGGAGCATATACAAAATTTTCTGCATACATAAGAAATTTTTCACTATTTTCCAATTCAGTTTTAATTTTATCTAAAGATTTTAAAACTGAATTATACATATGCTCCTTACTAACATTTAAACCTATTGGCACTTTATCTCCACTCTCACCAAAATATCCTATGAGCGGTTTCTCACATATAACGTGCTTATTTGCACGAAGCCCTTCTATAATCATTTCTTCATGTAACATTGGCGGAGTACAAATATCCAAAATATCTACTTCTTTATCATTTAAAATATCTTTGTAATTAGTGGTGATATTTTCAATATTATAAGTTCTTGCTTTTGCAGTAGCTAATTCCTCGTCAATATCAGAAATATATTTAATTCTAATATTTGCTCCGCTTACTTTCTTATAAGCTTCGCAATGAAGAGTAGATCCATATCCGGCACCTACGATACCAACTACAACAGTTTTTTTATTATTCATTTTAAGACTCCTCAAACAACTCTTTTCTTACATAATCTTGCGGCATATCTACACCAAGCCATATTTTAAAAGCCAAGGCTCCTTGCCAAATCATCATATTAATTCCATTGCAAGTTCTACATCCTGCTTCCTTTGCATATTTCATTAACTTAGTCTCTCTTGGATCATATACAATGTCATAAACAAAAATATCTCTACTTGGTATAACTCCCGGGCCGGAAATAGCACACATTTCTTCTCTTCCTTTCATTCCCAAAGGAGTAGCATTTATCAGTAAAACAGAATCCTTAAGTTCCTCAGTTAAAGCTTCTTCGTCTCCTATCAATTTTACTTTACAGGTCTTAATATTATCCTCAATAGTTTTTTTTACTTCGCTAGCTAATTTCTCATCTAGTTCTTTAATTATCAATTCACTAACACCCTCATAAGCTAACTGAATTGCAATTGCACGCCCGGCTCCTCCCACTCCTATTAATACTACTTTTTTATTTTTATAATCAATGTTTTGCTCTTCTATTGAAGCAATAAATCCTGCTCCGTCAGTATTATATCCCGTAATTTCTTTCGTATTTGGATCGATTTTCACTGTATTTACAGAACCGATTATCTCAGCATCCTCAGAAATATGATCAAGATACTTTAATACCTCTTGTTTATTCGGAAAAGTAATATTAGATCCAAGGGCATTAAATGTTTTTAAAGCATCTATTCCCTTTTCTAAATCTTCTTTTCCCAATTCAAAACACAAATATACATAGTCTAAATTAAGTTTTTCAAATGCAGAGTTATGCATATGTGGTGATCTGCTATGCTTTAATGGATTTCCCAGTAAACCTATTAAACCTGTTGTTCCTTGAATTCTATTTGTCATACTCATCACCTCAATTAAGCCCTAGTTCTACTTCTGCTTTATATATTTCATCTCTTAACAAATCTACTAATTCTTTTCCAATCTGCTTCTCTAAATTCAGCCAAACAGATTCACTTCTTTCTTTCATAGTATTGAATAGTTCTTCGTTGTATTCAAGAATTTCAGTTCCACTTTGCTCAACTATTTCTATTCTGCCGGCTGAACGTTCATCTGTTTGTTGTCTTGCAAGAACTTTAGCCTCATCAGCTGCTTCATAAACATTTTTTTGCAATTCTTCTGGCAAATCATCAATAACATTTGGAGAACCTATTAGTGTAAGAGTATGAAGAATATGATTCGTTTTGATTACATAATCTTGTTGCTCATATACCTTACTGGCTACAATTGTTTCAATTGGATTTTCCTGTGCATCAATAGAACCCTGTTGTAGACCTATATAAACTTCAGACCAAGCCATTGGAGTGGGATTTGCACCTACAGACTTCCAAAAAGCTATATGGTTTGGATTTTCCATAGTTCTTATTTTAATACCATTTAAATTATCAATATTTTCAATTCGTTTATTTGAGGTCATAACCCTAAATCCTTGATCTGCAATACCTAAAAGTCTTAATTTTTTCGGTTCATAATACTCTTTTAATTTCTCTGTTAATGATCCATCAAGTACTTTCCTAGCAACATCTAAATTTTTAAATGCCATTGGCGCATCAAATATTGCAGCCTCTGGTACAAAAGTTACTTGAGGTGCGGAAGTTTGTACTACAAAAGTAATATTTCCGTTTTGTACTGCTTCCGCTATTTCTCCATCTCCTCCTAATTGAGAATTCGGATATCTATTTACTATAATTCTTCCATTTGATTTTTCTTCTAAAATGTCAGCAAAAGTATTCATAAAAATTCCTGTAACAGTATCTTCTTGACTGTCACAAGCAATATATAGTTCATATACTTCTCTTTCGCCTGTTTCTTTTCTTCTTTCTTCACTACTTAAACATCCGGTTAATGAGGTTAACATAAAAGATAGTGCTAATATAAAAGATAATTTTTTAATATTCATTTTTTTCATAATTAACCTCCTATTAAAATTAAGCTAATTTGTGGAATAAAAGTTATTAACAGTAAAGCAACTATAAATGCAATAATAAATGGTATTGCTTTTTTTACTATATCCTCTATTTTTACATCACTTATTGAACTTGCAACAAATAGATTCACTCCAAGTGGCGGAGTAACAAAACCAATTGCTAAGTTTACAACCATCATTACTCCAAAATGAATTGGATTCATTCCATATTCTATTACCATAGGGAGTAATATAGGTGTTAAAACTAGTATTGCAGGCGTTGTATCCATAAACATACCAACTAATAAAAGAATTATATTTAACAATAATAAAAGGGCTATCTTACTGCTTACTGCTCCAGTAACAACACTGGCAATTAGCTCAGGTGCTTTCATATAGGTTAAAACTCTGGCAAATCCGGTAGCGGCAGCTATAATAAATAATATAGTTGAATATGTTCCTGCACTGTCTTTTAAAATTGGAAAAATATCTTTAACCTTTATTGTTTTATATATAAATATTGATATTATTAAAGAATAAAACACTGAAATAACAGCAGCTTCTGTTGGAGATGCAATACCGCTATATATACTTCCCAATATTATTACAGGTGACAATAAAGCCCAAAAACTATTTAAAAATAACTTCCCAAAACCAATGCTTTTCAGATCAGCTTCATAAGCTTGAAGTTTTACTTTATCTTCGCCATTCTTCTTGCAATAATAGTAGGCGTAAGCCATTAAACAAAATCCAATTAACAAACCCGGAACAACTCCGGCTATAAATATATCAGCAACAGATACCCCTGCACTTTGTCCGTAAAAAATAAATGGGATACTTGGCGGAATTATAACACCTAAACCACCGGCTACCGCAACTAAGGCTGTTGAAAATACTTTATCATATCCAAATTTAACAAGTATTGGAATAGTCATAGCTCCTACAGCTGCAGTAGTGGCAGGACCTGAACCTGATATAGCTCCATAAAACAAACAAGTAACAACGGTAGCTATTGGAAGTCCAGCTGTTTTATTAGCTATGAAATAAGAAAAGAAATTAAACAACTTTTCACTTATTTTCCCTTCTGCCATTATATTTCCCGATAAAATAAACATAGGTACTGCCAATATAGGAAAACTGTTTACTCCGCCAATCATAGCTCTAATTATGTATTGAGGATCAGCAGCAAACCAAGGATCTATAAGATTTGGCAATATTCCCATTCCTGCCAAAATCATTCCTATAGGAATTCCAAATACGAGTAAAATCATAAATACTATAAATAAGCTTGCAATAGTCATAATACTTCCTCCTCTTATAGTCCATGTTTTTGTTCAACTTTTTTATGTCCTGATAAAACTTCATAAAAATTTTGAACAATTCTTATTAGCGATAATATTGATCCCACAAGTACTGATAGTTGTACTGTCCACATAGGAACTCCCATTGCAGCACTAGTCTGCCCACTTAAATACGTTTGTCTAACTACATCAAAGGAAAATATTGCTAATATTAAGAATAATGCAAACATAATAATCTTGTCGAAATACAATAAAAACTTTTGAATTTTAATCGGCATCATATTTCTAAATTGATCTACTTTAATTGAGGTGCCTTTTTTTATACAATATGGAACTCCCATAAATGCTGACCAAACAAATAAATATCTCACTAACTCTTCAGACCAACTTAATGAATTATTAAATATGTATCTTGAAATGATTTGAATACCTAAAATTACTGTCATAAATATTAAAAGTACTACTAAGATAAATTCCTCTATATGCTCATCTAGCCATTTAATCATAAATGTACCTCCTTTGTAATCCCATATGAGGAGATTTTATCCTCATATGGATTTTAATTTAATGTTAATTAGTACTTACATGGTCAGATCTTTCTGCCTTTCCGGATATTAATACACCATCCTTTACATTCTCCTTAGGCGTATAAATATCATTAATGTTCCAAATACCCTCAGTCGGAACAGGGATATTTTCCATTGGAACATCAATTAAATATGGCTCATCACTATTTAAAGCTTCCTCAAAAGCTTCTTTAAATTCTTCAGCAGAACTTACTTTCTTCCCCTTAATTCCATAAGCTTTGGCAACATCTGCCCATTCAGGATTATATGGATGTCCGTCTATTTTAAATACTGTTCCGAAATTATGTTTATAATGAGCTCCTTCCAGTCCAGCTATAGTTCCAAATGCATAATTATTCATAACTACCCACACAACAGGTATATTGTATTCTTTAGCTGTGGCAAGAACTGACGGATTTGTTCCAAAACCTCCGTCACCGATTAAAGTAATTACTTTTTTATCCGGTTTAGCAAGTTTAACACCTAAAATAGCTGCAGATCCAAATCCCATAGTGGCAAGGCCACCAGGATGTATAATTGTTCCCGGTTCTGTTATATCAAATTGCTGACCCACTCCATTTTTATTCCAACCTACATCGGTACAAATCACTGCATCTTCAGGTAAAACTTCTCTAACATCTTTTAAAATTCTTTGAGGCGTCATTGGAAATCTATTATCATTTTCAATAGATTCATTGGATTTTTTAAAAGATCTTTTATAAAGTTTTATTTCTTCAATTAATTCAGGTCTTTTTATTCCTTCAGGTTTTAATTCTTTAGCTGCCTTTAATATGGCGATTAATGCCACCTTTAAGTCTGCAATAGCACCTATTTCTACAGGATAGTTTCTTCCTATCTCAGCAGGATCGATATCTATTTGAATAAATTTTGTCTTATCCTCATTAAAGGTAACCCCTTTATACCAAGAACTTGAATCAGCTTCTGCAAATCTAGTTCCTAAGCCCAGTATTACATCTGCATTTGAAGTTTTCTCATTAATAAAATTAGTTCCCCAAAATCCGGTCATTCCCAGCATTAAAGGATGTTTGTCAGATAATGCTCCTTGACCCATTAAAGTTCTTGAAACAGGTATGTTTAAAAAATTCACCAAATCTTCCAGTTCTTTGGAAGCATTTGCTAATACTATACCTCCACCAACATGTATTATTGGTCTTTTAGCCTCAATAAGTGTTTTTGCTATTTCTTTTGCAGTATTTTCTTCTAAACTCGGCTTAATTATATTTACACTACCTTTGTATATTCTTTCAAAAAATCTTGTATCTATTTTTCTTGAAAACATATCCATAGGAACAGAGATTAAAACCGGTCCTGGTCTTCCAGACTCTGCTAACCTAAAAGCTCTATCTAAAATTTCCGGAAATAACTCAGGTGTATCAACTCTAAAAGCTCTCTTTACAAAAGGTTTATAAATTTCATATTGAGATCCATCTGCGTGCATATTAATCTCTTGATGTGGATGCTTTCCATAATAATAACTTGGAACATCCCCGGCAATAACAACCATTGGAATAGAGTCCAGTGAAGCATTAGCAACACCTGTAGTAGCGTTAGTTAGTCCAGGTCCTAAGTGACATAAAACTACACTTGCCTTACCTGTGGCTCTTGCATATCCATCTGCTGCAGTAGAAGCTATTTGCTCATGTCGTACAGAAATATATTTAAGTTGTTCACTTTTTTCCAATGCATCTAACATCTCTATAACTGTATGACCACATAGACCAAAAACGTATTTCGTATCTCTCTTTTCTAAATAATCTACTAATTGTTCAGAAATTATCTTATTCATTTTAACCTCCCATTTATGTAGATTATAGTAATTAACTATAATCTTTAATTAATTTTCAGCCAATTCTGGATCATAAAAATCACCAAATAATTCTTTATCAGAAGGCATATCTCTCTCTATTGGAACTGAAACCCAAGTGGTATTCATATAATGTTTTAAAGCTATATTCTCAGATACAATATTGCCACCCCAAGTGCCGCATCCCATTGACGATGTCATAGGCATACCATTTGTTGCTGAACCGGAATTCGCTTTGGATTGAGGCTGTCTAACCATAATTCTGCTAACTGGAGCAGCCATAGCCAATCTGTTTATATGATCTTCATCATAAGAAAAAATTCCACAAGAATGACCTTTTCCACCAACTTCATATATAGCTCTCATTTTATCTAAAGCATTTTCAAATTCTCCTGAATATTTAAAAGTAGCTAGTAACGTAGTAAGCTTTTCACTTGAAAACGGATAATCTTTACCAATATTTTCTTCTTCAACAAATATAAATTTTCTATCTTCAGGAATTTTAAATCCCGCAATTTCAGCTAACTTTTGTGGTGAAATTGCTACTGTATCAGGTTTTCTATGCCCTTCATCATCCCACATAGCTTTTCTTAACATTTCTTTTTCTTCAGCATTTGCTCTATAGCCACCTTCTTTTTCAAGACAATTTAATGTTTCATCATAAATTTCATCATAAATTACTAAATTTCCGTCTGCAGAACATCCACTTCCAAAATCAGATGTTTTACTTAACATAGTATTATGAGCAGCTTCTTCAGGATCAGCAGTATTATCAAATATCATAGTTGCATTTCCCGCTCCAGATCCATATGCAGGTGTTCCGGAACTATATGCGGCTTTAACCATAGGTCTTCCGCCAGTTGCTATTACCAGATCAGCTCTTTTCATTAATTCATCCGTCATTGCTACACTAGGATTAGTTACACATTGCAATATATCCTCTGGTGCACCTTCTTTTCTTAATGCTTCCCTCATTATTTCAACACCTTTAAAAGTAGTGTTCTTGGCTCTAGGATGTGGTGAAAATATTAAAACGTCTCTTGCTTTTATTCCATATATAGCCTGTCCTGCAGGTGTAAGCACAGGATTAGTTGTAGGTACAAGTGAAGCTATAATTCCTACAGGTTTAGCATATTTTTTAATTCCTTTTTCCGGAATTTCTTCTATACATCCAACACTTTTTCCTCTTAATGCATCTCTCAATACTCCCCTTACTTTAAACCTTTTGTTTAAACGTGATTCCGGATCCCCTAAACCACTTTCCTCAATAGCCATATCCGCAAGTTCTTTAACAGTTTTTTTATTTCCAATTGCCCAACCGACAGCTTGAATTAATCTGTCAACCTTTTCCTGATCATAAGTCTCAATAATTTTTCTTGCTTTTTCCGCCTTTTCGAATAATTCATCTAATTCCTTAATTTGTTCATCTGTAATATCTTTTGCCATTACATTTTCATCCTTTCAAATAATAGTGTTAATAATTCCGACAATATTCTTCTTTCTATAAAAAAGAATATCATCATAACATCTATTTATCAACGTTTTAATTTTTGGATAACGTTTTACCTCGCTAAAATATATATCTATATATTCTAATTAGTTGAGTAATTTAATAATCAACTTAAAGTGTTATATAAACTTCTAGTATATTATTTTTAATAATTATTATAAAATGTCACGTATTTCTCTTATTATCAATGTTTATTTTTAAATTATGTGATAAAATAGATTCTATAAAATCATTCAGTTTTTTGGTTTAATTAATATAGGAGGTAATTATGAACATTCAACATCTATATTATTTTCAATCTCTAGCTAAATACGAACATTACTCAATTGCTGCTGATGAACAGCTTACATCACCTTCCAGCATTAATTATGCAATTAATACTATGGAAGATGAAATAGGACTTCCATTGTTTCAAAAAGTTGGAAGGAATATTAAATTGACAAAATATGGAATTATTTTTTTAGACTATGTAAATAATATTTTAAACATTTATGAAAGCGCATTAAATGAAATGAACGACTTTAAATTTAAGATTAGCAGCTCAACTAAAATTGCATGTGTCGCCTCTATGAGTTTAGAATTTCTACCTTTATTGTTTTCATCTTTTAATGAGCTACACAATAAAGAAAATATGAAATTTGAACTAATTCAAATGGATACAGCAGAATTAATTAAAAATATGAAAGAAAGTAAATTTTTTATGGGGTTTGCTATTAGAGTAGATGACCCGGAAATCTTATCCTATCCTCTTTTTAGAGAAGAGTTTGTTTTAATAACACCAAAAGGTAAATATGACATAGACAAAGAAATTGATGATTTAAGCATATTTGCAAGCGAAAATTTTATTACCTATGATAAAAACTTTTCTATGTATAAGACAATTATGAAAATTTTCAATTCCTATAATTTTAATCCTAATATTACCTATTACGCTCCAACCGACTCAATGGTAGCTGATTTCGTTTCTATAAACCTTGGTGTAGCGATAACTCCAAATTCTCATATGCTAAAAAATTATAATGTAGATATATATTATTTAAAAAATAAAAGTTATAGAACTTTATGTTTACATTGGTTGAAAAACGCTCCAATGACGAGCATAGACAAAAAGCTGAAAAATTTTATACTCAATAATTTTTTAGATATGGCTACAGAATTTTCCAATACTAAACTTTCTTTATAATAATTCATAAAATTTTTACACTAAAAAAACTGCCCTTCAAAGGCAGTTTTAAATTTAAAATTAATATTTTACAAAAACCTTAGCTTTTGCATGACAAATTGGACACTCTTCTAAAGTTGCATCAAAAGTAATATATCCACAAACCGGACAAAGTATTATGTCTTCAGCATCTAAATCTTTACCAGCATCAACACAATCCTTTGCTTCTTGATATCTTTCAGCATGAACTTTTTCAGCTTCTATAGCATATCTCATAGCTTTAACCGCTGTATCTTCTCCTTGCATTTCAGCAACTGCGATGTAAGCAGGATACATTTGTGTATATTCGAACACTTCTCCACCTTTAGCACCCTCTAAATTTTCAGAAGTAGTTCCAATTCCAAATCCTGCCATGGAAGTAACTGGGAAATCACCTTTAACATCTTTTAAAGCATTAAAATGCAATTTAGCATGTACTTCTTCAGCATCTGAAGTAGCTTTAAATAATCTTGCTACATTTTTAAAGCCGGCTTTTTCAGCTTCTTCTCCCCAAATAATATATCTCATGTGGGCTTGACTTTCTCCTCCGAAAGCTGATCTTAAGTTATCACTTGTCATATGGTTCATAAATAATACCCCCTAATAAATTTTATATTACACTATCTTAATATATTATATATAATCTATAATATTAAATCAATATTTATAAAATCATATTTTATCTATGCGTTTTCTATTTTACTAGCTTGGTCACTGGCTATTAAAGTGTCTATTATTTCATCTAAATCTCCGTCAGTAACTGAATCCAGCTTGTGAAGTGTAAGACCTACTCTATGATCTGTAACTCTACCTTGGGGATAATTATAAGTTCTTATTCTCTCAGATCTATCACCTGTTCCAACTTGAGATTTTTTCTGATCTGAAAGAGCTTTATTTTGTTCTTGAAGTTTTTCATCATACAACTTAGACTTTAATAATCTTAAGGCTTGTTCCCTGTTTTGGATTTGAGACCTTTCATTTTGACATTGAACTACTATTCCCGTTGGAACATGTGTAATTCTAACAGCGGAATCTGTAGTATTAACATGCTGTCCACCAGCTCCTGAAGACCTATATACATCAAATTTCAATTCACTTGGATCTATTTCCACTTCCACATCTTCAGCTTCCGGTAAAACTGCTACAGTTACAGTAGACGTATGAATTCTTCCGGAACTTTCAGTTTCAGGAACTCTTTGAACTCTATGAACACCGGACTCATATTTTAACCTTGAATAAGCTCCTTTTCCAATAATCATAAAAATAACTTCTTTATAGCCGCCAATTCCAATTTCATTAGTATTTAATAATTCAACTTTCCAATTATTCCTCTCTGCATATCTTACATACTGTCTAAATAGCACTCCGGCAAATAAAGCTGCTTCATCACCGCCTGCACCTGCCCTAATTTCAACTATAACATTTTTATTATCATTGGGATCTTTAGGAATTAAAAGTATTTTCAATTCTTCTTCAATTTCAATTAGCTTTTCTTCATCTTCTTTAATTTCATCCTTAGCAAGTTCTCTTAATTCATCATCTATCTTTTCATTTAATAACTCTTTATTATCCTCTAAATGTTTTTGAATATTTTTCAATTCTCTATATTTTAAAACTATGGGTTCAATTTCCGCATGTTCAATTGCTGTTTTTTGATATAATTTAGAATCACTTATTACATTAACGTCCATTAATTGACTTTCAAGTTCTAAATATTTATCTTCAAAAGCTTGTATATTTTCGTACATTCTATGCTCCTTTATATGCAACTATTACTCTATCTTTTTGCGCTAAATCTTTAAATACTTTTATCTCATAATCCTTTAAAATTATTTTTAAATCTTCAGCCTGATCATATCCTATTTCAAAAACTAAAAATCCATTTTTATTAAGACGGTTTTTTGCACCTTCAATTATTTTTCTATAAAAATACAAACCATCACAACCACCATCTAAAGCTAATATAGGTTCAAAATTCTTAACTTCAGCCTGTAAATTTTTAATTTCTTCAGTCCTAATATAAGGTGGATTTGAATAAATTATATCATAGCTCCCCGTTACATTAGAATATAAATTACTTTGAATAACACTAATATTTTTTAAGTCATATTTATTAATATTTTTAATTGTATTTTTAATAGCATATTCAGAAATATCAACTGCTAGAAAATCAGCGCACTCATTCATTAGCGCCATAGTAATAGAGACAACACCTGTACCGCAACCTATTTCCAAAAATTTATCGATTTTATTATTCTTAAATATTTCCCTTAAAACATCTACGCTGATTTCAGTGTCATTTCTCGGAATTAATACGTTGTTATCAATATAAAAATCTCTTCCGTAAAAATTGACTTCTCCTAATATATACTGTAGCGGTTCACCTTGTTTTCTACGATTTAAAATTTCTAAATATTCTTTTTCAACCTCTATATCTAATTCATCTTCACTATGAGATATAAAATAGGAAATGTCTTTATTTAATAAATGACTTAAAATCACTTTAACCTCTAAAAAAGGGTTAGTATATTCAGAATTTTCTAAATATTTTAACCCCTTTTCCAACGCTTCTCCTATTACCATAGATCACTTTCACCATCTTCCGGTAAAACAGCCTTTAAACTTTCCAAAGCAACTTCAATCATAGAATCATCCGGCTCTCTTACGGTAATATGTTCTTGAATTTTAAGACCAGGTATGGCTATAAATTTACATAATTTAAGATCACTTTTCCCAATTATTCTATTAACTTCATAAGCTATTCCGGCAATAACAGGAAGTGCAACTAACCTGCTTATAACTCTCATAACTGGACTTGGCCATCCAAAAAAAGAAAGTACTATTATACTTATTATCATAACCATAAATAAAAAACTCGTACCACACCTTGGATGAACTATCGGATATTTTTTTACATTTTCTACAGTTAATTCATCACCAGCTTCATAGCAATGAATTGATTTATGCTCACTACCGTGGTACTCAAATACCCTCTTAATATCATCAATTTTTGAAACATAGTACAAATATATACCGAAAATTATAAGTCTTAATATCCCTTCAACTAAATTTAATAGTAAGGAAGAATCAGCGTACTTATTTAAAAATCCGGCAATCATACTTGGTAAAATCATAAACAATAATGCTGCAATAATAAAAGAAATTAAGACAATAAAAGCCATTTCTACACTTTCTTTTTTGTCTTTAAATATTTTATCTAAAATACCTTTATTTTCATTCGATTCTTTTTTATTTAACTCTTCTTCATCTTCCCAAAAAGATGCAGAATAGGTTAAGGAGTTTATTCCTATAACCATTGATTCAACTAATTTATAGGCTCCTCTAATAATTGGCAAGGCTAGTATTTTATATTTTTTTGATAGGTCTTTTGCTTCTTCAACCTTAAGTTCTATATCATTATCGGGCTTTCTAACTGCTATTGCAATTTTTGAAGGACCTCTCATCATAACTCCTTCAATTAGAGCTTGTCCACCAATTGAAGTTTTAAATAACTCCTTAGTATTTCTTTTCTCCATAATGCTCCTTATAGAAAAATGGTTAGCCTAGCTAACCATTAATCATTTCTTTGATATTTCTTATTGAATCTTTCAATACGTCCGCCATGGTCAGTAAATTTTTGTTTTCCTGTAAAGAACGGATGGCATTCAGAACAAATTTCAACTTTTAATTCTTCTTTAACTGAACCTGTTTTAAATGTTGTTCCACATGATGCACAAGTTACAGTTGCTTCTTTATATTCTGGATGAATTCCTTTTTTCATTAATATACAACTCCTTTATATCAACTATTTAAGTTTAACATAATATTTATACTATTACAATAAATAAAATGACAATTATCTTAAGCTTTTAATATACTCTTTAACGTCTATAACTTCTCCTGAGGATAAAATTATTTTTATAACAAAATCCCCTAAAAAGTCCGTTCCCATAATGCCCACTCCCAATAGAGCTGCTACAGGCGCTATAACTATACCTATAGCAGATACTGTAAGAGAAATATTTAATAATAGCTCTCCATTTCTTTCTATTGTCAATCTGCTGGCATTACCTTCTTCCCAAATTGACTTTATGGCATCTTTAATATCATTAAAATCTATTGTATCTTTTTTATTTTCTTTATTTTCAAAAGGTTCTAAAGAATTTTTAATTAATTTAATCGCCTTATCAACGTCACCATCTGAATCCAATAAAGCTTTTCTTACAACTTCATAGGGAACTCCTGTTATATTCATAACATAATCTATTTTTTCAATTGTTATCAATTCTCAACACCATCCTTATACTACAAATATAATACCCAAATTTAATAATTATATACCTTGCATTTTTTCTAATTTTTGAATATCTTCATTACTTCCAAGTAGTACAAGTATGTCATTTTCCAAAAGGATAGTATCTGAGGATGGAGAAATATCCAAATTATCCCTACTCTCAATGCCAAGAATTGTAACGTTAAATAACTTTCTAAATTGCACTTGCTCTATGGTCTTACCATACCAATCGGGTACAACTTTAATTTCAGCAATTGAAAAATCAGGCGATAATTGAATAATATCCAATATATTACTTGAAGTTAAATTGTGTGCAACTTTGTAACCCATATCTATTTCAGGATAGATTATTTTATTTGCACCTACTTTTTCAAGTATATTTCCATGTCTAAGTCCATTTGCCTTTGCAACTATATAACTGATACCTGCTTCCTTAGACATTATTGTAGCCATAATTGCGGCTTCTAAGTTTGTACCTATTGCAATTACAGCTACATCAAAATTTTTTAATCCTAAATCTTTAATGGCATTTTCGTCTAGTACGTCACATTGAACTGCTGCAGTAACCTGATCCGAAATCCCTTGTACCTTATCAAAATTAATATCTACCACTAAAACCTCATTATCAAGTTCAGCTAAAGTAGTAGCTACAGTAGAACCAAATCTACCACATCCAAAAACAACAAATGATTTCATTTTTCCTCCTAGCCTACCATTATATTTCCTTCAGAGTATTTTACACTTGAAGGTTTCTTTTTCTTTAATATACCCATTGCAATAGTTGCCGGTCCAACTCTTCCAATAAACATAGTAACTGAAAGTATAACTTTGGATAAATCACTTAAATTACTAGTAATACCTCTAGTCAATCCCACAGTACCGAAAGCAGATACCGCTTCAAATAAAATATCCTCGAAGTTAAATCTTTCGTTTTCAATTATTGATAAACTAAAAGCCACAACGATTACTAAGCTTAAACAAATAATTATAATAGTCAAACTTTTTAAAATGGTCTTTGTAGGAATAGTTCTTTTATAAGCAACCGGCTCTCTTTCACCTCTTAAAGCTGAAATGGTTGAAAAAATCAACACACCTATTGTAGTTGTCTTTAACCCACCTGCCGTAGAAGCTGGTGAACCTCCAATAAACATTAAGATTATTATTAAAAATGCTGTTGCATCTTTTAAACCACCTATATTTATAGAGTTAAAGCCTGCTGTACGTGTAATTGTAGATTGAAAGGCAGAAATCAAAAACTTTTCTCCTAAAGAATAATTCTTTAAAGTTTCCGGATTATTGTACTCCAAAATAAAAATAAAAAAAGTACCTATTAACAATAGAGATAAAGTCATTACCAAAACTATTTTAGTATGCACTGTTAGTTTCTTTAAATTTCTCTTAGAATATATATCCAAGTATACTACAAAACCAAGACCACCAATAATAATTAAAGCCATTATAGTAGCATTTACAAGAATATCGGTACTATAAGGTATTATTGAATTTCCTAAAATATCAAATCCTGCATTACAAAAGGCTGAAATTGAATGAAAGATAGAATACCATATTCCTGTTTTTAAACCAAACTGAGGTATAAAACGTATCATAAGCATTAAGCTACCAATGAATTCAATTAAAAAGCTGACGCCTATTACATACTTAGTAAGTTTTACGACTCCAGACATTGAATTGCTATTTAGTTGTTCAACTATTAAAATCCTCTGTTGGAATCCAATCTTTTTCCCCAATAATAAGGCAAACATTGTAAATACAACCATAGTACCAAGTCCGCCTATTTGAATTAATAATAAAATTATTACTTTTCCGAAAATAGTCCAATGCTCTGCAGTATTCACAACCACTAATCCGTTTACTCCAGTAGCAGAACTGGATGTGAATAGAGCATTAACAAAGCCTATAGATTTACCATCTTGACTTGCCAAGGGTAAGTTTAATAGAATAGCCCCTGCAAGAATTACTGTTATAAATGATAAACCTATGAGTAATGGAGGATTTCGTAAAAGACCTAAAAATCGCGATTTTATTTCAGACCACATTTTTATTCCCCCAAAATATTTATAATTTCCCAAAAAAGAAAGTTCCCGAGGGAACTTAATAATTAATTACCTTTTGCAATTTCCACTAAATGTGCAAATCCCTTTGGATCATTAATAGCCATTTCTGAAAGCATTTTTCTATTAATATCAACATTTGCTTTCTTTAATCCATTTATAAATTTAGAATAGCTTAAGCCATTATCTCTAGCTGCTGCATTAATTCTTGTAATCCAAAGCTTTCTAAAATCTCTTTTTCTGTGTTTTCTTCCTATATAAGAATAATTTAAAGACTTCATAACTGCTTGATTAGCAGGTCTAAATAATTTTGATTTTGCTCCAAAATATCCTTTAGCTTGTTTTAATATTTTTTTATGTTTTTTCTTAGCATTTACTGCTCTTTTAACTCTAGCCATTTATCTTTCCTCCTTAAATTATGGAATCATATTATTAATTCTTCTTTGATCTCCAGCACTTACTAAAGAAGATTTTCTAAGTGTTCTAATTCTCTTCGGACTTTTTTTACCTGTTAAATGACTTCTAAAAGCAGAAAATCTTTTAATTTTTCCTGTACCTGTTCTTTTAAATCTCTTAGCAGACCCTCTGTGAGTCTTCATCTTACCCATAATAATCCTCCTTATTTATCTGTCTTAGGAGATAAAAACATTGACATATTTCTACCTTCTAATTTAGGTTTTCTATCCACTACTCCATGCTCAGAAACTAATTCAACAAATTTTTCGAGTACTTCTTTACCAATTTCAGTGTGCCCCATTTCTCTACCTCTAAATCGTACAGATACCTTTACTCTATCTCCATTATTTAGAAATTCAATGGCTTTGTTTGATTTTGTATTTAAATCGTGAGTCTCTATATTAGGTGTCAAACGTAACTCTTTTACACTAATTACCTTTTGTTTCTTCTTAGATTCTTTTTCTTTCTTCATCATCTCATACCTGTACTTACCATAATCCATAATACGACATACAGGCGGTTTCGAATTAGGAGCAACGTTTACTAAGTCTAGTTTCCTCTCCTCAGCCATTTCAAGAGCACGATTTCGAGATACCACTCCTATTTGGTTTCCTTCATCGTCAATTAATCTAACTTCTTTTTCTCTTATCTCTTCATTGATTTGAAGTTCTTTAATTTCTAAGCACCTCCATATAATTAAAAAAAGCGAGCAAAAGCCCGCTAGAATATAAAACTTCTATTCTAAAATAACCTTATAACTTAAGAATAAGGTGAGAAGCGGACTTCTTCTTTACAACTCTTGATAGTATACTACTATAATTAAAAATTGTCAACATTAATCTTTATTTTCCTTTAAAAAAGTTTGAATTTTAGTATTAATCAAGTCAATTGCTACTTCGTTATATCCACCCTCAGGTATTATTACGTCAGCATATTTTTTTGAAGGTTCAACAAATTGCAAATGTGCAGGACGAACAGTCGACATATACTGCAATATAACAGACTCCAAAGACCTGCCCCTCTCTTTTATGTCCCTTAATATTCTTCTTATTATTCTAACGTCACTATCAGTATCTACAAAGACTTTAATATCCAATAACTCTCTAATACTTTCTTCAGTTAAAATTAAAATACCCTCCAGTATAATAACTTCTTTAGGTACAATTAGTTTAGTTTCCTCTTTTCGATTATGGATTTCAAAATCATATATAGGTTTTTCAATAGTTTCGTTATTTCTAAGTTTCTTTAAATGTTCAATTAAAAGATCATTATCAAAGGCGAAAGGATGGTCATAATTGGTTTTTACTCTTTGTTCATATGGTAAAGCACTTTGATCTTTATAATAACTATCCTGCTCAATTATAGTGACTTTATCTTCATCTATTAAAGACTTTAACTCATTGGTAACTGTAGTTTTACCTGAACCGGAACCACCTGCAATTCCTATTATAATTGATTTTTTCATACGCTTTCACTTTTTCTCCTAATCATATAACCCGATTTAACTTCATTGTCTACTTTTATTTTAAAAATTTGCTGAGCATGATTTGCCACATCTAAATCATTACCCTCATCATCAACCATATAATATAATTTTTGTTCAAAATGTTCAATGGAAGGTCCAAATATTTCCACTAATTCATCTTTGAAAATTCTATTTCTCTGTTCAACAGTTGCAATTTTAGATTTTGGATCGTAATCTAAAACCAAACCTACAAAATCATAACCTCTAATATAGGAATTTGTCTTATAAACTTGAGAATCCTCATTTGCCTTACCAAAATAAAATCCGGTTGTAAAATCTCTGTGACTTACCTTTTTTATTTCCTCCATTAAATATGGATTAAATTTATATTCACCCGGATTTTTGTAATAATCATCTATGGCCATTCTATAAGATCGAATTACAGTGGCCAAGTAATACTCGCTTTTAACTCTTCCTTCAATTTTTAAACTTTGAATTCCCGCTTTTATTAATTCATCTAAATGTTCAATAATACATAAGTCCTTAGAGTTCATAATAAAAGTTCCTTCTTCATGTTCCTCTATTGGAAAATACTCCCCAGGTCTTTTTTCCTCAACTAAATAATACTTATATCTGCAAGGTTGGGCACAATCACCCATATTTGCATCTCTTCCGGTCATATAATTAGATAAAAGACATCTTCCGGAGTATGACATACACATTGCTCCATGACCAAAGGTTTCTATTTCAATAGTGCCTTTTGTGTCATTAATTATACTTTTTATTTCATCTAAGGATAACTCTCTTGCAAGAACTACTCTTTTAGCTCCCATTTTACTCCAAAATTGTACTGTAGATGTGTTTGTTACAGAGCCTTGCGTTGAGATGTGTATATCCATTTCAGGACAAGTTTCTTTCACTTTCATAAACATACCCGGATCTGCAACTATTAGAGCATCTACGCCTATATCGTATAATTTTCTTACATAGTCTTCAACGCCGATAATATCCTTATTATGTGGAATTATATTTAAAGTTACGTGAACTTTTTTTCCTCTACTGTGAGCATATAAGATTCCTTCCTCTATTTCATCCATAGAGAAGTTTTTAGATGCTTTTCTTAATCCAAAACTTTCTCCACCTAAATAGACAGCATCTGCACCATAGTCAATTGCTGTCTTTAATTTATTTAAATCTCCGGCTGGAGCTAATAGTTCAATTTTTTTCATTAATTGCTTCTCCTAACTAATAAAACACCGTCTCCTATTGGTACTATTGAAGACTGATATTCCTTATTTTTTGATATTTTATTTAAAAAGTTTCTAAGTCTTTTTACAATAGTTTTTTTTCTTTTGTTAACCAACTCTTCATTGGCAATCATCCCTTTATATAGAACATTGTCGCAAATTATTATACCATCTTCATTTAAATTTTTTAATACTAAGTTGAAATACTTCTCATATTGACCTTTTGCGGCATCAATAAATATTATATCAAAACTATCTTCAAGTTCATTAATAACTTCTGCTGCATCTCCTTCAATAACTTTTATTATAGAATTTAGTTGCTCTTCTTCTATGTTTTTTCTTGCAATTTCTACCATTTCATTTTTTATTTCTATAGTAGTAAAGTTTTTAATGCTATCTGAACTCTTAGTAAAACTTATAGCTGAATAACCAATTGCAGTTCCCAATTCCAACATTTTTTCAGGTTTCTTTATAGAAATTAAAAATTTTATGAATTCTTCCGTTTCTTCTTCAACTATGGGAACATTATGCTCTATAGCAAAATTTCTTAATTTAAATAAATTATCAGTTTTTCTAGGAATTACACTTCTTATATATTCTTCAATATAATCATAATTAATATTTGACATTTGCACCTCTAAAAGGGGAATCTATTAGATTCCCCAAATCTTCAAAAATTAAATTTCCATAATAATTGGAAGTATCATAGGATTTCTTTTAATTTTACTAAATAAAAATCCTTTTAAATCCTCGCGTATATTGTTCTTAAGTGTTGACCAGTCTGTAATTGATTTACTGTCACATTTTCCCAATGTTTTTTTAACAATTTCTCTAGCTTCGTCCATTAAATCTTCAGATTCCCTAACGTATACAAATCCTCTTGAAATAATATCAGGACCTGAAATTATCTTTCCATCTGACTTAGATATTGTTACAACTACTACAATTAATCCATCTTCTGAAAGATGCTTTCTATCTCTTAAAACTATATTTCCAACATCACCAATTCCTAAACCGTCTACTAATATATTTCCAGCCGGTACATCTGATACAAACTTAGCATCTTTTTGTGAAATTTCTAAACAATTTCCATTTTCCATTATAAATATATTTTCTCTTCCTATTCCTAAATCTTCTGCAATACTGGCATGTTTTAACAAGTGTCTTAACTCACCGTGAGCAGGAATAAAATATTTAGGTTTTACTAAAGATAATATAAGTTTTAGTTCTTCCTGACAAGCGTGCCCTGAAACATGGATTTCAGTTAACGTTTCATATATTACATTCGCTCCAACTTCCATTAATTTATTTGTTACTTTTGAAACATCCATTTCATTTCCAGGAATAGGAGTTGCAGATAGAATTACTATATCATTAGGGGTTAACTGAATTCTCCTATGTTCTCCATAGGCAATTCTAGTTAGGGCGCTCATAGGCTCTCCCTGAGATCCTGTCGTTATTATTACCAAATCCTTATCATCATATTTATCCATATTCTTAATATCAATTAAAGTGCCTTTTTTTACCTTTAAATAACCCAATTTATTTGCAGTTTCTGTTACATTTAACATTGATCTGCCAGATAAAACCACTTTTCTATTAAAGTTTTCAGCTGCATTTATAATCTGCTGAATCCTATGAACATTTGATGCAAAGGTTGCAATAATAATTCTATTGGTAATATGATTTGAGAAAATTCTATTAAAGGTTTCTCCAACCTTGCTTTCACTCATTGTATAGCCTTCTCGAAGTACGTTTGTAGATTCTCCAATCATTGCTATTACACCTTTTTCGCCAATTTTTGCAATTCTCTGTAAATCTATTACTTCTCCTGAAATAGGCGTATAATCAACTTTGAAATCTCCTGAATGATATACATAACCTAAAGGTGTTTTAATAGCTAAAGCACAGCTATCAGGTATTGAGTGATTTACCGATATCCATTCAACTTCCATTTTTCCCAGTTTAACATTCTGTCCTGCATGGACTACATTTAAGTCCACTTCACCTAATTTATGTTCTTTTAATTTGTTCTCCAATAAACCTAAAGTTAAAGGTGTACCATAAATAGGCATTTTAATTTTCTTTAGAATATAAGGTATTGCTCCAATATGATCTTCATGTCCGTGAGTTAACACCAAAGCTTTTATTTTTTCTTGATTTTTAATTAAATAGCTTATATCAGGTATTACTACGTCTATTCCCAACATTTCTTCTTCCGGGAATGTCAGACCGCAATCTACAATTATTATCTCGTCCCTATATTCCACAAGAGTAAGATTTTTCCCCACCTCATACATTCCACCCAGGGGAATAATCTTTAATTTGTTACTATTTTTCATTAATTCTCTCCTTCTCATTACTACATTTTTCACAGTAACCATAGAATTTGAGATTGTGGTCAATTATTTTAAAATTTTCTGCTTTTTCAATTTTTTTCTCAAGCTCATCTAATAAATCAAGTTTAAATTCAATTACTTTTCCACAGTTTGTACAAATTAAGTGGTGATGTCTATGAACTGCATCATCAGACTTAATTTCATATCTTATTAAACCATCATCAAAGCTTATTTTATATAAAATTCCCAATTCTTCAAAAAGCATTAAAGTTCTATAAACTGTTGCAATTCCAATTTCAGGATTATCTTTTTTTAAATGTTCAAAAACATCTTCTGTGGAAAGGTGACTATCTCTATTATTTAGAAAAACCTCATAGATTTTCGCTCTTTGATGAGTATACTTATAACCGTTTTCTTTCAATACATTTTTTATATAATCATCACTATATTCCATAATTCACCTCATTGCAATTTATCTTTCATAAGCTCTTCGTATACTTCTATAGCTTCTTCAAGTTCATCATCATCAATTCCCGCCAATAATTCGTTGCCGGCATCATCTACATCAACTCTTAGTATATATACCAAAGGTTCTATATCATCAGCAGGTACCATTGCAACGTAATCATAATCATCAATGCTGAACTTAGCTTTTATGATAAATTCTACAGCATTTCCTTCTTCATCGTAAAAAAGTTGTCTTTGCATTTAAGCCTCCTTTAACCCATCGAGATAAGTCTGCAAAATATAAGTTGCAGCTATTTGATCTACATATTTTTTTCTATTCTCTCTTCTTACGTCAGCTTCAATTAAAACTCTTTGTGCTGAAAGTGTGGTCATTCTTTCATCTAAATAAATAATTTCAACATTATATTTCCGACTAAGTCTAGAAGCAAACTTCATTACTTTTTCTCCCTGAGGTCCTATTGTATTATTCATATTTTTAGGTAAACCTACAACTACTTTTCTTATATCGTATTCAAGTATTATATCTTGAATCTCCTCAAGGGTTTGTTTACTTGTATCTCTCTTTATGGTTTTTAAAGACTGGGCAATTAATCCTAAGGGATCACTTATGGCAACCCCAATCCATTTGTCGCCAACATCTAATCCTAAAACTCTTTCTATTGTTACCACAACCTCATTCTAAGTACATATTTTATAAATTAATTATTTAACAATATGTAAAAGAGATGGATAAATCCATCTCATCACTAATTATTTTAAATAGGATTTTAAAAGCTCTCCTAATAATTCATCTCGCTCAATTTCTTGTATTATGGATCTTGCATTATTATGACTAGTAATATAAGTTGGATCTCCCGATAATATATATCCAATTATTTGATCAATGGGATTATACCCTTTTTCACTGAGAGCTACGTAAACCGATTTTAAAATTTTTTTATATCTTTCCGATTCTGAGTTCTGTTTTTCAAAAACTTGAGTTTCAAAATTCTTATCGCCCATAATATACCTCCAACTTAATTATATCATAAAACCATATTTAATTATATTTTCAAAGTAAGTTTTTTAATTCAGATAAAGCTAAGTCTAATTTGGAAATATCCTTTCCACCAGCGGTAGCCATGTCCGGTCTTCCACCGCCTCCGCCTCCAACTATCTTAGCCACTTCTCTAACTATGTTTCCTGCGGAAATTTTTTGTTTTACCAAATCTTGTGAAACAGTACAAACAAAATTTATTTTATTCTCACTTACAGTTGCAAAAAGTACTACTACACTACCTACTTTATCTCTTACTTCATCAGCTAAATCTCTTACAATGTTTAGATCTACATCTTCAAAAACATGTGTTACATAGTTTATTGAATTGTGATTTTTTACATCTTTAATTATATCAGAAATTTCATTTTTTACTTCTTTTTGCTTTAATTTTATAATTTCTTTTTCATAATTTTTATTTAATTCTATTATTGACTTAATTCTCTCAAGTAATTCTGTGGAATTGACCTTTAAGAACTTCAAGCTCTCATCTCTCATAAATTCTAAACTATTTAAATAATTATAAACTGAAGGGCCTGTTATAGCTTCTATTCTTCTTACTCCTGATGAAATCCCATTCTCAGCTAATATTTTAAACATTAAAATTTCTGAAGTGTTACTTACATGAGTACCACCACAAAGCTCCATGGAAAAATCTCCCATGCTTACTACTCTTACCTCATCGGAATACTTTTCATCAAAGAGGCCTACAGCACCTAATTTAAATGCTTCCTCAACAGAAGTAATAGTCGTTGTCACAGGTAATGATTCACTTATTTTTTCATTAACAATATCCTCTATTTCCCTTAGCTGCTCTTTAGTTATTCCCTCAAAATGAGTAAAGTCAAATCTCATTCTATTATCATATATCTCAGAACCTGCCTGATTTACATGAGAACCCAATACCATTTTTAAAGCTTTATGAAGTAAGTGAGTAACAGAGTGATTTCTACGTATATTAGATCTTCTCTCCGTATCTATCTCAGCATATACTTTTGAATTAGTAACTATACCCTCTTCAACTTCAACTATGTGTATATGAATACCCTTTGAACTGACTTTTGTATCTATTACTTTCACTTTAAAGTTTTCAGATGTAATAGTACCGGTATCTCCTACCTGACCTCCCGATTCTCCATAAAAAGGAGTCTTATCAAGAACAATTAAAGCCCTATCCCCTTCAGAAATTTCTTCTACTAATTCATTATCCTTAACTATCCCAATAATATTAGCTTCTACAGACTCTTTATCATAACCTACAAATTCACTTGTAAAGCTTTCAAATATTTCATCATTGTCTCGATTTGACCATCCAATGTTATCTGAATCGTCTCTGGCTTTTCTTGCCATTTCTCTCTGATGCTCCATATTTTTATTAAAGCCCTTTAAATCTACTTTAAAATTGTTTTCAGCCAATATTTCTATAGTTAAATCTATTGGAAAGCCATAGGTATCGTAAAGCTTAAAGGCAATATCTCCTGAAAGTGTATCTTTATTAGTTCCCTTTAAATCTTTTACCATATAATTATCCAGTAGAGCCATACCCTGTTCAATGGTCTCTAAGAACTTTTCCTCTTCAGCCTTAATTACGGAGATTATTCTATCTTTATTTTCATTTAATTCCTTATAATAATCTCTACCCCAATAATCTATAATAACCTTAGATAACTCACTTAGAAAACTTTCCTTTATACCTAAAATTCTTCCATGTCTGGCAGCTCTTCTAATTAATCTTCTAAGAACGTAACCTCTTCCTTCATTTGAAGGTCTAACTGTATCTGAAATTAAAAAAGTAATAGCTCTAATATGATCAGTTATAACTCTAACTGAAATATCTTTGTTTTTATCACTACCGTACTTATAATTAGATATACTTTCAATTTTATCTATAATGTTTTTAATGGCATCAATTTCAAATATATTATCAGTCTTTTGCAATACAGTTGCAAGTCTTTCTAAACCCATTCCCGTGTCAATGTTAGGATGTTTTAGCGGATGATAATTTCCTTCTTCGTCTTTGTCAAACTGAGTAAATACAAGATTCCAAACTTCTATAAATCTATCGCAATCACAACCCGGCTTACAGTTTTCATCTCCACAGCCATATTCCACTCCTCGATCTACAAAAATCTCAGAGCAAGGACCTGATGGACCAACTTCAAGCTCCCAAAAGTTATCTTCTTTACCTAATCTTACTATTTTTTCTTTTGGTAAACCAACTTCCTCATTCCAGATTTTATAGGCTTCATCATCTTCAAAAAAAACTGTAGCCCATAAATCTTTTTCGGATATTTCAAGATTTTCAGTTAAAAACTCCCAAGCCCAAAAAATTGCTTCTCTTTTAAAATAATCACCAAAGGAAAAATTTCCCAACATCTCAAAAAAAGTAGCGTGTCTATCTGTTATTCCAACATTTTCTATATCACCAGTTCTGATACATTTTTGACAAGTAGCCACTCTTCTAGATGGAGGAGTTAATTCACCTGTAAAATATTTTTTCATTGGAGCCATACCTGCTCCTATTAATAATAAGGATTTATCATTTTTAGGTATTAAAGAAAAACTTGGTAACACCAAATGCTCTTTTGATTCAAAAAATTTTAAATATTCCGATCTAATCTCATGTAATTTCAGATTTTTCATTATACACCTCTTCATCATAAAAAACCTCCCATCAAAGGGAGGAACTTTGCTAATAAAATTATAAGTTGTTAATAAGCATTTGTCAATTTATACTAGCTTAGAATTATTTTCATTATATTTCATTTTTGCAAAATCTATAAGAATTATAATTATTGACACCACAGGCACTGCTAAAATCATACCGAATACACCAAATGTTCCTCCTCCAATTATTATGGATATTAGAATTAACATCGGATTAAGTCCGGTCTTATCAGATAACAACTTAGGTGCAAGTATATTATTTTCTACCCATTGTAGCAATACAAATAAAACACCAACCCAAACTGCTTTAATCGGAGACTCTATAAAGGCGAATAATACTGCAGGTATAAACCCTAGGAATGGTCCTATATAAGGTATTATATCCGCAATACAGGTAATCATACCGATTACTATGGCAAAATCCACACCTAAAATCAATAAATACAACATAGTTGCAAATCCTACAAATAAAGCCATCAAAAGTCTTCCTTTTACAAAATCCAACAAAGCCTGATTTATTTTTTTTGAAACATAAAATATATCATCTTTGTATTTCTTAGGAATATTTCTAATTAAAATATTTTTATACTTATCTTTATCCACTGTAAAATAGAAGGAAAAAATAAATACCAATACAAGCCTAATTAACTTGGAAAATACAACATATACTCCGCTTGCAGCATTTCTCAAATAATCTCCCAATCTATTTTGGAATTCCTCTAAGGAACCAAGGAGGAAATCTTCAAAACTGTTTATTATTTTTTCTATATCTAAAGTGAACATCTGTGTTGAAACTTCACTGGTTACAACTTGTTGAGTTGTTGAACTTTCAATGTTAAAGATATTTGATATTGAATCTAAAAATCCTGTAAGTATATTACTTCCTGCCTCAATTATAGTAGGTATACTTTTCAATAGATTCGATATCTCTTGTATTGTCTTCGGTATAACAATTGTCAAAAGTAAAGTGAATATTAATATTGCAGTAAAGTATACTATAATTACCCCATACTTTCTACTTACATTTTTTTCTTCCAAGAAAGTAACTGCTGGATTTACTACAAAAGCCACAATAATACCAGCTAAAAGTGCCCATACAGTATCTCCTACTATGGAATATCTGCTAAAAATAGCCCTTATTATAAAAATTACAATTAGAACTACAATAATTTTTAGAACTAATTTCAAATCGATTCCAAGTCTTTTATTTTTTTCAATATATCTATTACCTATGTTTATTAAATAATAAATTATTAAAAAAAGTAAAATTATAGATAAAATTGTAACTGCTCCAGTTAAAACCTTGGGCATCATATCACTTACTTGTGGTGTTATCATAGTTGAGTTCATAATCTTACCTCTATCTTCTCAGTGTAATAATTGCATCTTTTAAAATATTTGTAACAGTTTCCACCTCTTCAAAAGTATTCTCATAGTCCAAGCTAAGTCTTAAAGAATTTTTTGCAAGGTCATCATTTAAACCTATAGCCTTTAAAACATGAGAAGGTTCTATACTTCCAGTAGTACATGCACTTCCACTTGAAGCACATATGTTTTTCATATCTAGAAAAATTAATAATTCCTGAGATTTAACTCCCTCAATGGAAATATTGACATTTCCCGGTAGTCTTTTTAAAATAGGGCCGTTTAAGACTATACCCTTAATAGAAGTTAAATCCTCAATTAATTTGTCTCTTAAAGGTAGTAGCTGTACCCTTTTCTCTTCTAAATTTTCAACTGCACATTCAATTGCCTTACCCAACCCAACTATTCCTGCAACATTTTCAGTTCCGGCTCTTTTGCCTCTCTCTTGGGTACCTCCGTGAATAAGGGGTGTAATCTTAGTTCCATTCTTTACATATAAAATTCCAATTCCTTTAGGTCCATTTACTTTATGTCCGGAAAAACTCATTAAATCAACATTAAGTTTTTCTAAGTCAATTTTAATATTTCCTAAAGCTTGAACTCCATCTACGTGAAATAAAATATTTCTTCTCTTTGCAATTTCTGAAATAGTCTCAATTGGCTCTATGGTTCCAATTTCATTGTTGGCATACATTACCGATATTAATATCGTATCATTTCTAATTGAATTTTCAAGTTCTTTTAAATCAACAAAACCTTCTCCATCTACATTTAAATAAGTTACTTCATATCCTCTAGATTCTAAAAACTCCATAGTATGAAGTACTGCATGATGTTCAATTTTTGTAGTAATAATATGTCTTCCCTTATTCTGAAATGTATCAGCTACACCTTTTATAGCCCAATTATCAGACTCTGTTCCTCCTGATGTAAAATAGATTTCCGTTGCTTTACAATTTAAAAGCTCTGCTATTTTAGTCCTACTACTTTCAATTACACCCTTTGATTTTTGGCCAATTCTATACATACTAGATGCATTTCCATAATAATCTTCCAAATAGGGCAACATTTCTTCTAATACTTCTTTTCTCAATTTTGTAGTAGCTGCTTTATCAAAATTAATTATCATTTCTACCTCACATATCGGCAAGACTCATTGAATTTAATACTTCTTCCATTTTAACTTGTAACTTATCCAGTATATTTTTTGTTGCGCAGTCCTCAGTATTTTTACACTCCGGAAAATTTTTCATACTACTACATGAAAGAGCCATGTCACCTTCTAAAACATTTAAAACTTCACCAATTTTAATTTCCTCAGGCTTTCTGGTCAATTCATAACCGCCTCCGGCACCTCTTATGCTCTTAACGAGACCCCCTCTTTTTAAAAGAGTAAATAATTGTTCCAAGTACAATTCCGACAAATTTTCAGCTTTTGCTATGTCATTTATTGACATTGGACCATTGCCATAGTTTAATTGCAGTTGATACATTGCCATAAGCCCATATCTACCTTTTGTTGACAATTTCATACTATCACCCTTTTTAAGGAATAAAACTCCCCTCTTTTTTATCATTTTCAATTATATCTTTAAGTGTATACCAAGGCAAAACAGCACATTTTAAACGAGCCGGAAGATTTTTAATACTTTCAAATACTATTGCATCGCCTAAATCCTCCAAATCAGCCTCATCTTCTATTTCATTTTTCACCATTGCAATAAATTTATTACTTAAATTTAATGCATCCTTTACTTTCAAACCCTTTACTGTATCAATCATTATAGAAGTACTGGCTTGTGATATTGCACATCCATGACCCGTATAGGAAATATCTTCTATAATATCATTAACTATTCTAAGCTGTAAAGTTATTTCATCTCCACAGCTTGGATTATGCCCTAATTCTACGTGCGTTGGATTTTTTAACTCCCTTTTATTTCTCTTATTTCTACTTTGTTCTAGAATCAATTCAGTATAAATTTCATTAAGATCCAATTCCCATCAACCTCCTAACATCCTCAAGATGATTTAAAAAATAATCAACCTCATCAAAAGTGTTATAGATTGAGAAAGATGCTCTACAAGAAAAATTAATACCCAAGTATCTATGAAGAGGCTGTGCACAATGATGCCCACTTCTAATGGCTATATTATAATTATCTAAAATAGAAGCTACGTCATGGGGATGAGCCTCTTTGAAATTAAAAGAAATCACAGGACTTCTCTTTTCCACAGGAGTTGTATAGACTTCCAAGTATGGTAATTCTATCATTTTATCATAGGCATATTTCATTAACTCTTCTTCATATTTGAAGATATTTTCACTTCCTATTCCTTCAATATAATCAATAGCATCTCCCAAAGATTTAGCACCGCTAACATTTACAGTTCCAGCCTCAAACCTCTGTGGAGATTTTAAAAATGTTGAATGATCTTCATATACATATTCTATCATTTCTCCCCCGTACATAAAAGGCTCCATTGAATTTAACAGCTCTTCCTTTCCATAAAGAACGCCAATACCCATTTCCGAAAACATTTTATGCCCTGAAAAAGCTAAAAAATCACAACCTAAGTCTTTTACATCAACAGTGTGATGTGGAACGTACTGCGCCCCGTCTATAACTGTTATTATACCACTGTTTTTTTTCTTTGCCATTTTAATAAATTCCTTTACATCAGGCATAGTTCCAACTACGTTTGAGGCGGCAGTAATTGTAAATAATTTAGTTTTTGCACTTAATTTTTTATTTAACTCCTCTTCAGTAATTTGCATTTTATCATCTAAATATAGATATACCAATTTGGCTTTCGTCTTATCTGCAACAAATTGCCAATTTACAAGATTTGAATGATGCTCCATAATTGATAATAGGATTTCATCACCTTCCTTTAAATTATTTAAAGCCCAAGAGTAGGCTATTAAATTTAAGGCTTCTGTCGCATTTCTTAAAAAAATAATTTCATTTGAAGAAGAATTAATAAACTTTGCTACTTTTTCTCTTGCGCCCTCATAAACTTCCGTAGATTTTATTGCAAAATGATGGGCTCCTCTGTGAGGATTGCCGTTCTCATTGTAATAATAATTATCCACTCCATCAATTACCTTCTTGGGCTTTTGCGTAGTAGCTCCGTTATCAAAATATATATAATTATTTGTTGATTCTAAAAATTTGAAATCTTTTCTAATTTCTAAAATATCATTTTTATTTAACATAATTATTTCCCCTCTATTTCCAGAACCTTATCCCAAAGTAATTTTTTAATTTCCTCATCTGTTACTTTAGATATTGCTCTTGAGAATTTGGATTGTATTATTAATGTTTCTGCCTCTTTTTCTGAGAAACCTCTACTCATTATATAAAACATTAAATTATGATCAATTTTACCTGAACTGGCAGCGTGATTTCCCTCAATATCATCTTCATGGGCTAAAAGGATGGGAACTGAAAGTGCGTGTACTATATCGTCTAATAAGATAACATACTCCTCTTCCGAACCTTTAGAGTGGGTAGAACCTTTTTTAAAATCCAAAGTAAATTTTAAATTCTTATAACTTTCTCCCTTTAAAGCTCCATTCACTAATATATCAGAATTAGTACTTTTACCGCTATGGATTATATTGTAAAGCATATTTAACTCACGGGAACCATATCCGAAATAAATACTATCTAAATTTAACTGAGATTTTTCTCCTATTAAATCACTTTGAAAGTTAGTATATAATTTTTGTGAACCTAACTCATATTGATGCACATTAATAATGGCTTCTTTCCCAAGTTGGACTGCTATTGATTCCAATGCTACAACCTCTTCTCCGTCATTTTGTACTACAAATAAATCCACCGTTGAATTATCCTCTGCAATAACTTTTATAACAGAACTTTTAAATTTTTCACCTTTACCAACACTACTGTAATTTAGTATAATTTCAATTTTAGAATTCTTTTTAGCAACTATATTATGAGTGTCTAAAAGTTCATTGTAATTATCATTTAATTCTAAATTCACTATTTCTTTATGAAAACTGTCTTCTTCACTTTCATAGTATCTAAATAAGTTTCCCTTTTCACTGTTTAATTTTAATATATCTTTTGAAATTCCATATTCTAAATTATTAAATTTAACTTCATCAAAATAGCTGTCAGATTCCAGCATATATTCTTTTCCCGATAAATCAGGTATTAATATTTCCGTATTATTTACCTTCAGCCAATTAAAAGTTTTAAAGGTTAGGTCATTTCCTATTGTTTTCATTTTTCTTTCCTCCTAACCAATTGAACCTTCAAGTTCAAGATTTATAAGATTATTCATTTCAACTGCATACTCCATAGGAAGTTCCTTGGCTATTGGTTCTGCAAAACCTCTCACTACTAAAGCCTTAGCTTCTTCTTCAGAAATTCCTCTTGTCATTAGATAAAAAATAACCTGATTTGAAATTCTACCTATTTTTGCCTCATGACCTAAATCCACATTTTTATTTTTAATATCTATAACAGGTATGGTATCAGATCTTGATTCCGGATCCATCATCAAGGATTCACAGCTTACCGAATTTTTTGAACCGTAAGCATTTTCATTTATTTTTACCAATCCTCTATATACAGCTACACCACCGTCTTTAGAAATTGATTTTGAATTTACTGTGGAAGTAGTATAAGGTGCAGCATGGACTACTTGAGACCCGGTATCTATATTTTGTCCCTTACCTGCAAAAGAAATACCCGTAAACTCACTTGTTGCATATTCTCCCACTAAAATAGATGATGGGTATAACATAGAAACTCTTGAGCCAAAAGAACCGGATACCCATTCAATTTTTCCGTTTTTTTGTACTATTGCAGTTTTCGAGTTTAAATTGTACATATTTCTTGACCAGTTTTCAATTGTAGAATATCTAAGCGTTGAATTTTCTCCGATAAATAATTCCACTCCTCCTGCATGGACATTTAGAGCATTATACCTTGGAGCTGAACAACCCTCTATAAAATGACAATAGGCATCATCTTCAACAATAATCAAAGTATGTTCAAACTGTCCTGCTCCAGGAGCATTTAATCTAAAATAAGATTGTAAAGGTACGTCCACTCTAACTCCCTTTGGAACATAGACGAAACTTCCACCACTCCATACAGCATAGTGAAGTGCAGAATATTTATGAGCAGAGGGCTTTAAAGCGGTACCAAAATATTTTTTAATAATTTCGGGATATTCTTTTAATGCAGATTCAAAATCAGTGTAAATAACCCCTTGATCTAGTAAATATTTCTGTATATTGTGATATACTACTTCGCTATCATACTGTGCACCGACTCCTGACAATAACATTTCCTTTTCCGCTTCAGGAATACCAAGCCTATCAAAAGTATCTCTTATATCATCTGGTACTTCATTCCAATCATCAGTTAATTCAGCATCAGGTCTTATATAAGTTGTAACTTTTTGAATATCAACTTCTGTTAAATCAGGTCCCCATACGGGATTTTTCAATTCGTTAAAAGTTTCTAAAGAATTAAGTCTAAAGTCCAACATCCACTTAGGTTCCTCTTTTTCTTGGGAAATTTTCCTTACTATATCTTCTGTAAGTCCTTTTTCCGTTTTAGATTTATAGGTGAATTCATTTTTTATATCGTAGACACCTCTATCTAAATCTTCTACTTGAGTTTTTTTCCTAACCATTTCAGCCAACTTAATTCACCTCTTCTCTTATCCAGTTAAATCCTTCATTTTCTATTTTATCTATTAAAGTATGATCTCCCACTTTTACTATTTCTCCATTTAAAATAATGTGTACAAAATCAGGCACAACTTCTCTTACAAGTTCTCTGTGGTGAGTAATAATAATAACTGCATTATCTTTACTTAAAAATCTTTCAATTCCCTGAGATACAATTTTTGTAGCATCTACATCTAAGCCGGAGTCTGTCTCATCTAAAATAGCAAGCTTGGGATTTAACATAAGCATTTGTAAAATTTCATTTTTTTTCATTTCGCCTCCGGAAAATCCTTCATTTAAATATCTGCTAGCATAGGAATGATCCATTGAAAGTTTATCCATTTCCTTTTCTAAATCTTTTTTAAATTTTAAAATAGAAATGTTTTTATCTTCTATAGAAGATTTCGCAGTTCTAATAAAATTTTCCACACTTATACCAGAAACCTCCATAGGATTTTGAAAACTCATAAAAAGTCCTTTTTTAGCCCTTTTATCTGTTGATAAATCCATAATGCTTTCTCCATCAAGATATATTTCTCCACTAGTTACTTCATATTCAGGATTATTCATTATTACATTTGCAAGTGTACTCTTGCCTGAACCGTTAGGTCCCATTACAACGTGAACTTCTCCATAATTCACCTTTAAATTTATATTTTTTAAAATTTCCTTACCTTCTACTCCAGCTGATAAGTTTTCTATTTTTAATAATTCTTTCACTTTCTTTCCTCCTAAAAACGGTCTTTTAATTCATATCATTTTACTATGAATTAACCTACTTAATTATAGCATAAAAACAATAATAATAGTAAATTTTTTTTAAATATTTATAATGTGCTGATTTTGACAAATACACTATATAAATATATAATTTAGATGAGGTGGATTATGAATTCAGATGGTTATATATACCTGGTATTATTCCTGTTATTTTTATTTTTTTCCTATGAGTTTACTTTAATAGAAAATGCTTATTTTAATTTATCAACTCATAGAATAAAGAAATTAGAAGAAAAAGAAGTTAAAAATTTAGTTACTATAAAAGAACTTCATAATAATAAAAAATTTTATTCAACTATTTTAATTGCTGATTACTTTTCAAATGCCATATCTGCACTTTCTTTTGGTTTATTGTTAAATGTGCTATATGGTTTTAAGGGTTTTATTTTCAGTGCACTGCTATCTCCAATTTTAATTATAATCTTTGGAGAAATGTTACCCAAATCTATGGCTATTCAAAAATATGAAAAAATTGTAGTTAAAAAAACTAAGCTATGTTCCATAATTTATTTAGTATTAAGACCTCTGGTATTCATAGTAGACGGTCTCTATTCAATTTTAGCCATAGTTACTAGAACACATAAAAATTATGAAGTACCTTTAATTACAGAAGATGATTTAATTGATGCTTTTTCCCTTGGAATGGAAGAAGGAATCTTGAATAAAGATGAATCGTTTTTTATTGAAAATGTATTTGAATTTAAAGACAGTTTAGCAAAAGATATTATGACTCCACGTACAGATGTAATTGCTGTAAGCTTAGATGACAGTTATGGTGAAATTATAAAAATTATTAAGGAAGAGGCCTTTTCAAGAATGCCTGTCTATGATGGCGATTTAGATAATATAGTGGGAATACTTCATGTTAAGGATCTTTTAACTATATCGGAAAAATCAACTTTAAGAGATAATTTAGACATATTAAAGAAAACATTTTATACTTTTGAATTTAAACCCATTGGAGAACTTTTTGATGAAATGCGAAAAAATAAAATCTCCATTGCCATAGTTAACGATGAGTATGGCGGAACTGAAGGTTTAATTACTATGGAAGATTTAATAGAAAAAATCGTTGGCTCCATATCTGATGAATATGATGAAGATGAGGACGAAGATATAATAAAATTAGGACCTTCCGAATATTTAATAGATGGATCTATGAATTTATCAAATTTAAATCAAATACTTAATTTAGATTTACAATCAGATGAAACCGAATCCATTGCAGGATATATTATTGAAAATATTGATAGATTCCCTAAGAAAGACGAAATTTTAAAAATTGGTGATCTTCAATTTAAAATTAAAGAAACGTCAAAAAATAGAATTGAAAAAGTGACCTTGAAACTATAATCAAGGTCACTTTTATTCTACTTCTACTACTTTTAAATTAGAATTTTTCCAGCTTGCATCGTCACCTAGTTTTTCTATTACTACCTTTAATATTTCATCTTCTTCGTAATCCTCATCTATTGGATTAACTCTTATATTGTCATCAAAAGGTATTTCTGAAACTCTTCTTCCCAAATCTACAAAGGTTAAAATCCTATTTTTTAATTCTCTTTCATTGGATAAATCATCCACTCTTAAGTACGTGCCATCACTACAACGTGTATAAACATAAATATTTTTATTAGATTTCCTTTTAAAATATTCTATATAGGCTTTGCAAGATAATGAAAAAGAACCTAAAGGATTCATATCAAATATTATCTTTTTCATACTTACCTCCTTTGAAATATTATATCATTTTATTTTAATAATACATCATATAAAGTTTAATACTTTCCTAAGAATATCTTAAATTACAATAAAAAATTATATTACATCTTAACTTTAATTTTTCCATTTACGGTTATTATCCCTTTTAGTTCAAGTATAGTTATTATTGAACTGATAAAGGAAACATCTTCTTTTAAACTTTGAGCAATTAAATTAATATCATCTACTCCTTCTGATATAAGATTGTAAATAGCCAATTCAATCTCACTTAATTCAACTTCATTTCTTTGATTTCTTTTTAAATTATGTATTTCTTTTAATTCAGATATTTCATTTAAGATATCATCTATAGTTAAAAGTAAAGTAGCTCCATCTCTTATTAACATATTCGTACCTTCACTATAGATTGAATTAATATTTCCCGGCACTGCAAATACTTCTCTACCCTGTTCGGCAGCCAGTCTTGCAGTTATTAAAGAACCGCTTTTAGCTTTGGCTTCTATAACTATAGTCCCCAAACTTAAACCGGATATGATTCTATTTCTCTCTGGGAATCTAAAAGGCAATGGCCTTGTTCCTAAAGGATACTCACTAATAACCGCTCCATTTGTTATAGTATTCCAGTATATAGACGAGTTTTTATTAGGATAGATTATATCAACTCCATTACCTAACACTGCTATAGTCCTATTATTGTTTTCTAAAGAACGTTTATGAACTAAACCATCTATTCCGTAGGCCATACCACTTATAATTGTAATTTCTAGTTTTGAAAGTTCATCTACAAAATAATTTAATACATTGTTCCCGTAGGAAGTATATTTCCTAGATCCAACTATACTTATTGAAATACTATCTTCTTGGATTAATTTTCCCCTAATATATAGAACTTTCGGAGGATTTTCTATATGTTTTAGATTTTCCGGATAGTCTTCATCGACAATTGTAATTATCTCTACTCTTTCTTTTAAACAAAGGTCACATAAATTATGTAATGTATTTTCATTATAGTAGCTTAACTTTTCCAATGTTTTGCTTGTTAAATAAGTACTTTGGTTCTTAAAAACAAATTTATTGAAAATCTCTTTAAAATTAATATTATGCTTTTTTATAATAAATTCAATTTTATCTATCTCATCATTTCTCATTCCAATAGCATTTAAACATATTAAAAATTCTCTATACTCCATAGTTAACCCCAATATCTTAAATCCACACTTCTAAATCTAATAGCTTCCAAAATGTTTTGCTCTTCTATATTTTCATTTCCATCTAAATCAGCTATAGTTCTGGAGACTTTTAATATTTTATTATATGTTCTTGCTGAAAAGCGAAACTTTTTAAAGGCAATATCCATAATCGTCTTACATTTCTGATTCAATTTACAGTACTTATGAATTTGATTTTCTCTTATCTCGGAATTAGTATATATGCCAATGTCTTTAAATCGTTCCTTTTGAATATTTCTTGCGTGTTCTACTCTTTCTCTAATACTTTTAGAACTTTCTTCTCTTTTATCTACAGACATATCATCGTATTTTACAGGGCTTACTTCTATATGGATGTCTATTCTATCCAGGAGAGGATGGGAGATTTTTAATAAATATCTATTAATTTCATTCATAGAACATTTACACTGATGATAAGGATCTCCATAATATCCGCAGGGACATGGATTCATAGCAGCTACTAAAATAAACTTTGCGGGATAGGACAGACTTGCATTTGCTCTAGCTATATTAATGGTCTCATCTTCAAGAGGTTGTCTTAAAACTTCTAAAACCTGTTTAGAAAATTCCGGCAGTTCATCTAAAAATAAAACTCCATTGTGTGCAAGAGAAATTTCTCCGGGTTTCGGAATCCTACCTCCTCCAATTAATGAAACAGCCGAAGCAGTATGATGAGGAGATCTGAAAGGAGGTTGGGTTATTAGTTTATTATCTGTCAATAAATTTGCAATACTGTATATTTTTGTAACTTCTATTGCTTCCTTAAAATTCAACATTGGTAAAATAGTGGGAAATCTCTTTGCCGCCATAGACTTCCCACTACCTGGTGTTCCTATTATAAGGATATTGTGTTTTCCCGCCGCTGCTACTTCAAGGGCTCTTTTTAAAAATTCTTGACCTTTTATGTCAGAAAAATCTATATTATAATCTATTTCTTCATAGTAATATTCATCAACATATCTATCTATACTTAAATCTCCATTTAAGAAGTTTACAACATCTTGTAAGGAAAGCACCGGATATATTTCTACATCTGAAATTACAGAACACTCTTTCTTGTTTCCCTCAGGAATAATAAATTTCTTAAATCCCCTTTCTCTTAAGGATATTACCATTGGAAGAGCACCTGTAACTTTATTGACACTTCCATCTAAGGATAATTCACCTAAAATAATAAAATCTTCTACATCTTTAAAATTAACAGTTCCATTTGCAGTTAATATAGCCACTGCTATTGCCAAATCAAATTGAGATCCATCCTTCTTTAAATTGGCAGGCGCTAAATTAATAGTTATTCTCTTTAAAGGAAACTCATAGGCACTGTTTTTTATTCCGCTCCTAACTCTTTCCATGGATTCTCTTATTGCTATGTCAGGTAATCCTACAATGGTAAACTTTGGTAATCCATTGGATAAATCAGCTTCAACTTCTATTAATTCTCCATCTAAGCCTGTTAATGAACAGGTATTTACATAGGAATACAAATTCTCACCTCTAATCCAAATCAAAAGCGTTTTCTATATGGTTAATATATTTTTCATTTACATAAACTTCAATAATGTCATATCTAACTTGAAAGTTTTCAAAATTATTTTGCAAAATATAGTTAAGAGAAGTATTAATAATATTTTTTCTCTTATTAAAATCAACTGCTTCAAAAGCGTGACCAAATTTTTTACTGGATCTGGTTTTTACTTCTATAAATACTAAGATATCATCATTTAATGCAATTATATCTATTTCAGTACCGGCATATCTAAAATTTCTCTCCAACAATTTATAGTTTTTTGATTTAATGAACTTAGATGCTAAATTTTCACCATATTCACCTAAAGTTCGTTTTTCCACTACCAATCACCTATATTTTTTAGAAAAGATTTTCTATGCATATCTGAAGGTCCATAAAGCTTAATAGCTTCTCTATGCAATTTAGTTGCATAACCTTTATGCCTTTCCAATCCGTATCCGGGATATTCTTTAGCCCATAATTTACAAAGTCTGTCTCTATATACCTTGGCAACTATGGAAGCACAGGCTATTGAATAACATTTATCATCACCCTTTACTATTGATACTTGAGTAAATTCACTTTCAATTTTCTCAGCATCAATTAGTAAAATATCGGGAGTGACCTCATCCCCATTTCTATCTCTCAAATTGGAAATAGCCTTTGACATAGCTAAATGCGTAGCCATCCTAATATTGATTTTATCAATTGTATCTGAATCAACTCTGCCCACTCCCACAGCTAGAGCTTCTTCTAAAATAATTTCATATAATTTTTCACGTTTTTTTTCAGTAAGTTTTTTAGAATCCTTAATACCTTCAATTCTTAAATCCATAGGCATTATAATAGCACATGCTACTACATCTCCAAATAAAGTTCCTCTACCAACTTCATCAATACCAACTATGTCTTTAAAACCCATCTTGCTGTAATCTTTTTCATAATTTTCAAACATCACAATCTCTCCAAAGTAATTTTACCAAGTATTCCCTTTCTAAATTCGTCTAAAACTATATTGGAAACTTTAGTATAATCAATTTCATTGCCTTTTAATTTTGCGCCTCTTTTTGCTCCAATCTCCTCCATAATTTCAATAGGCTCCTTACCTTCTATAGATATATTATATCTATTTTCCAAAATATTTTTATCTATACTATTTAATTTTTTAATAAGTTTTAAGCAAAGAGTCTCAACATCCATAATTTCATCTTTTATTGCACCGGTAAAGGCTAAATTCAAAGCAGTTTCTTCATCTTCAAACTTAGGCCACAGTACACCCGGAGTATCTAAGAGATGTAGTTTTGGATTTATTCTTATCCATTGATCAGTTTTAGTAATTCCAGGTCTGTTTCCAGTCTTAGTGGACTTGGTTTTAGATATGCCATTAATAAATGTAGATTTCCCCGAATTTGGTATACCCACAATCATAGCTCTTAAAGGGCCCTTATTTATTCCTTTACTTTTTGCCTTTTCTATTTCATCTTTCATAAGATCCAATGATTCTCTCACAATTAAATTTCCGTTAGGTTTTGAAGAGTTATATAAAATTACATGTTTATGTTCATCTGAAAGTTTATCTGTCCATTTTCTATTTTGTTCATCTTCTGAAAGGTCTGATTTGTTTAATATCAAAAGTCCCTTCTTATTCTCAAGCACTTTATTTAAAAGCGGATTTCTACTGGAAATAGGAATTCTTGAATCAATTATTTCAATATAAAAATCTACAAGTTTTAATTTTGATTCAATATTTTCTATTGTCTTTTTCATATGTCCAGGATACCAATTTATATTCATTAAATCACCTTTCTAAATTTATTATATTTAAAAATAGAAAGTATAAAAACTTTCTATTTATTTCTTTCGAAAGGTTTACCGCTTGCTGATGGTCCCTTAGTACCCTTTACAAAAAGTACCAGTACCAGTAACGTTATAATATATGGAAGCATGGATAATAAATTAGGATCTATTTCAATTCCTATATTTCCAAGTGAAACTGAAAGCCCCTGTGCTGCGCCAAAGAGCAAACAAGCTACTAAAGCCCCCTGAGGTTTCCAACCGCCAAATATCATAGCTGCAAGAGCAATAAACCCTTGACCCGATATTAATGTCTCTCTAAAATTAGATACTACTGCAAGACTCATACTTGCTCCGCCCAGTCCGGCTAAAAAACCAGATGTTAAAACACATATATATTTTATCCTATAGGCATTTACTCCCAAAGTCTCAGCTGCTTGAGGATGTTCTCCAACAGCTCTGATTCTCAATCCCAATTTGGTCCTATACAGCACAAACCATACTATAACTACCAAGATAAATGCAAAATAAACGACAATATATTGTTGCAATACCATTTTTGCATATCTCATCCAAGGATGTGCTGAAATTAAATCTGCAGTAAAAAAATTACTAAATAATTGAGGTAATTTATTACTAAAAGGAATGGATTTAGTCATTGCAGCGCCATCAAAAAATATTCTGGCTAAAAATATAGCAAGTCCAGGACCAATTAAGTTAATAGCAATCCCTGAAACTACATGGTCAGCCGCAAAATTAATAGTTGCAATTGCATGCAGAAGGGATAAAAACATCCCCGCTAGACCTCCACATAAAAATGCCAACCATGGATTCCCAGTATAAAAACCAACTGTAGCTCCAATTAGAGCACCTAAGGTCATCATTCCTTCAAGACCAATATTTACAACTCCGCCATTTTCACTTATTACTCCTCCCAAGGCTGCATATATAAGCGGAGCAGAATATAAGAGAGTAGTATTAATAATACCAAAAAATTCTATCATTGTTTATTACCCTCCTTTTTTTTAAAGATGAAGCCAATTAAATCTAGCAATTTAGGCATAGCAACAAAAAGTATAATAACACCTATTACAATTTCAATAACTTCAGAATAAATTCCCAATGCAGAATTTAATTTTCCGCCGCCGTAATTTAATCCTGCAAATAATAACCCTGCAGGTATACATGCCAAAGGATTATTTCCGGCAATTAATGAAACTGCCATACCATCAAAACCATATCCCTGTTGAGAAGCCATCATACCTATGTTTCCAGAAACTCCCAATACAGTTATAGCCCCAGCAAGTCCCGATACAAAACCTGCAATGGACATTGATACAATCTGACTTCTATTAATATTTATTCCTCCATATTCGGCCGCATCCTTATTAAAGCCCACTGCTTTTAATTGATATCCCAATGTAGTCTTTTTTAAAATAAACCATATTATAATTGCAACAATAATTGCTATAACAATTCCCCAATTTACAGGCGGTCTTAAAAGTTGTTTGAAAATAGCATGTTCGCTTAAAAATTCAATTCCTGATTCTGAAACTTTCCAATCTTTTAAAAACTCTATATTTGCACTTGGCAAAATTGAATAGGAATTATCGGACTGCGGTCTTCTTATTGAAGAAAAACTTAAAAGGTAGTTACTTAAATAAAATCCAATCCAATTTAACATTATAGAAGAAATAACCTCATTAACTGCGAATTTGCTCTTTAGTAAACCTACAATAAAGCCCCATAGTCCTCCTAGTAAAGCACCGCATAATAAAGCCACAATGGGATGAATAATTGGAGGTAACTTTAAAAAGTAGCCTGCAAGCATAGCCCCTATAGACCCCACTATATATTGTCCTTCTGCTCCTATATTAAAAAGTCCCGTATTAAAAGCAAAGGCAACAGAAATACCCGTAAGTATTATTGGCACTGAATTTACAATAGTCCATGAAATATAATTGGGCTTTCCAACAGCTCCTAAAATTATTACTTTATAAGCTTCAATGGGATTAGTTCCGTTAATTAATAATATTACAGACCCAAATATTAGACCTAATAATATTGATATAATTGTATAAAAAAGTCTGCTCTTACTCTTCACTATTCCCACCTCCTGCCATTAATAATCCTATTTCTTTTTCATCAGTATTTTTTCTTTTTAAAGTTCTTATTATTTTACCTTCAAATATTACCGATATTCTATCTGATAAGGAAAGGACTTCATCTAATTCAAAAGATATTAAAAGTACAGCCTTGCCTTTATTTCTTTGGTCTACGAGATATCTGTGAACATATTCAATTGCCCCTACATCTAATCCTCTAGTAGGTTGAGCAGCAATTAAAACGTCAGGATTATTGGTGATTTCTCTTGCAATAATAACCTTTTGCTGGTTTCCTCCTGAGAGAGACCCAGCAAGATAATCTATTTTTCTAGGTCTTATATCAAACTTTTCCACTAATTCTTCAGCAAATTCATTTATTTCTTTATCTTTTAATATTCCATTTTTTGAAAATTTAGAGTCTGAAAAATTTTCCAGTATTAAATTTTCCGCTACTGTAAACTCCAGAACCAAACCTCTTCTCTGTCTATCTTCCGGAATATTAAACATACCAAAATTTTGAATGTCCCTAGGCGTTTTATTCACTATATCTTTACCATTTAATGTTATTTTTCCGCTTTCAACTTTTCTAAGTCCCGTTAAAGCTTCCAAAAGTTCACTTTGACCATTTCCATCAACGCCTGCTATTCCTAGAATTTCTCCCTTTCTCAATTCAAGGTTTAATCCGTTTACTTTATTTATCTTTCTTAAATCCTTAACTACTAGATTTTCAACATTTAAAATTACATCTCCCGGATCTTGTTCTTCCTTTTCAATTTGTAACCCTACTTGTCGACCAACCATCATATCGGCAAGATTAGATTCTGTTACTTCACTTACCTCTACGGTGTCTATCTTTTCTCCCCTTCTAATAATAGTACATCTATTAGCCATGGATTTTATTTCTTTTAACTTATGTGTAATTAAAATAATCGTCTTTCCCTGAGCTGCAAGATTTCTAATAATATCCCCAAATTCTTCTATTTCCTGAGGTGTTAGTACAGCAGTTGGCTCATCTAGAATTAAAATATCGGCTCCTCTATATAAAGCCTTTAAAATTTCAACCCTCTGCTGCATGCCAACGGAAATATTCTCGATTTTTTCGTCAGGATTAACTACTAAACCATATTTATTAGAAATTTCCATTACATTCTTTTTTGCCGTTTTAATATCTAAAGAAATCCCCTTAACTGTCTCCATTCCCAAAATTATATTTTCTACTACAGTAAAGGGTTCCACTAACATAAAGTGTTGATGAACCATTCCCAAACCCAATTTTATAGCATCATTGGGCTCGTTAATTTCTACTAAATTCCCATTTATAAATATTTCTCCCGATGTCTTTGAATATATTCCATATAATATATTCATCAATGTGCTTTTGCCGGCTCCGTTTTCTCCTAAAAGAGCATGAATTTCACCTTTTTTTACTTCGAGAGTAATATTATTATTAGCTGTGAAATCTCCGAATTTTTTTGTTATATTTCTCATTTCAACTGCTAAATCACCCTGTAAATTATCCACCTCTTCACTCTCCTTTATGACAATTATACTATAACAAACTCTTTTAATGTAAAAAAAATAGTCTGAAAATAAAATACTTTCAGACTATTTTTTTAATTAAATTTTTTAGTTTTTATTATAATCTTCCTCATTAGCAGGAACTACTATTTCGCCACTTATAATCTTTTCTTCTATTTCTTTAACTTTATCTAATATTTCCTGTGGTACATGAGTATCAGAAGTTGGAGCTATTCCTACTGCACCTTGATCTTTCAAACCAAGATATATTGTAGTTCCTCCTTCAAACTCCTCACCATTAACTAAACTTTCAATTAAATCATAAATTGCAACATTGGCATTTTTCATAGCTGAGGTAAGAACATTGTCAGGTGCCATTTCACTTTGATCCTTATCAACGCCTATTGCCCACTTATCCTGTTCCTTTGCAGCTTCAATAACTCCATCTCCTGCTCCTCCAGCAGCATGGAATACTATATCAGCACCTTGTTGGTACATTTGATTAGTTATAGCTTTTCCCTTTTGAACATCGGAAAAGTTTCCTACATACTGACTCATAATTTCAATTTCTTTTCCAAGTTCTTTTGCACCATAGTCAACGCCAGCTTTATATCCATATTCAAAACCGCTGATTATTCCAGATTCCTGTCCACCTACAAAACCAACCTTATTAGTTTCAGTAGTTAGTGCTGCAATGTAACCAACTAAAAATGATGGTTCTTCTTGCTTAAACATAATTCCCAATAAGTTTTCAGGAGCCTCCACTGTAATAGGATTTTCTTCTTCATCAAAACCAGCAGTTGGATCCACATCTACTATTGCAAATTTAAGTTCTGGATTTAATTTAGCTTCTTCAACTATAGTGTCCCCCATTTTAAATCCTGCACCAATAATTACTTCCATACCTTCATCAATTAGAGTTTCAAAATTAGGCTTGTAATCGTTAGCATCTGTTGACTCCATATATTTATTTTCTATACCAAGTTCAGCTTCAGCTTTTTCAATTCCTTCCCAAACACCTTGGTTAAAGGATTGGTCATTAATTCCACCTTCATCAGTTACAAATCCAATTTTCAATGCTGTTTCAGCATCAGTTTTCTCCTCGCCTTCATTTGCAGGAGCTTTGCCATTATTTCCTCCACAGGCAACTAGTACAAGTGTAAGAACTAAAATTAAAGCAATTAGAGAATTTCTCTTTTTCATAATTTACCTCCTATATTTTTATACTCTAATTATAATTCATTTTTTAAAGTTTTTCAATTTGCTAAATGTTGTAAAAAAAGGTTTTCACATAGTGGATTCAATAAAAAATCCCATACTGTTCAAGTATGGGTTTTAAATTTAAAATGCTCTTGGAATAATTATTAAAACAAGAACTACTACTAAAAATACAAGTGTGTAGGCTAAGTTCTGTTTTAATTCATTCTTTGTTACAACAAGGGCTTCTTTTGACATTAATTTAGAAATTGTAATTCCAATATAACCTAAAATAGGATAAGAAATTAAAACACCTAAAGTTGTAGAGCCCTTTCCTAGGAATCTATAAAAAGTTATTAAAATAAGCATTAACAATATAGGATAAAATTTATTTAAACGCTTATTATCTAGCCAAACAAAGGCTAAAACTATTACTACAGAAGCCGCAAAGACAATGTAACTTAAATTATTTAATAATGAAATTCTAGATATAGTTTTATTTTCTTTAATCTCCTGTGCATTTACATAGAAGCCATCATCTTTAAAGAAAGTATTTTCACCATCATTCATTTTCTGAGTGTTGGCAAATTTAACATTTGTTACATTGGTAATAAAGACATCTGTTTCAGAAACTAAATTTTTTCCTCTGTATAGAAGCTCCCTAGGTTCGTAATAAATAGTAAATGAATATGTATTTTCACTACTAACTAACGGAACTCTAATTTGAGAAATAGCTTTTAAATTATAATTGCTGGTTTTCTTATAATAATCTCTTAAAGAAAGTTTTTCATTAAATAATCTATTATTTATCTTATCGTAATCGCCTTTTAAAGTAACTACACTGTGACTTGGCTCAATTGCATCTCCAAAAAATATCTGTCTTACAGGAGTCCCTAAAATTCTAACACTTGAATCATCTCCCAAATAATCAAATTCCACGTCGTATTTTACTAATTTTTTTGAGGAATTAGATTCAATACTGCGAGAAACAGTTAAATTTGAAACGTCAAGTGGATTTTTAAATAATAAACCATTAAAACTCTCTCCACTATCGCCAACATTTTTCCACAAAACGGAAGAATCAAATTGACTACTTAATGTGGAGAGAAATAAAAACAGAATAAAAACTCCGAATAAAATGACGTTTTTAAGTTTTTTATTCATTAATAAACCTCCATAAATTGTGAAAACATTTGATTATTAATATAATATCATAGGTTCGCGAAATAATAAACATCTTTATTCTGAAAAAACTTTACTAATTTACCATAAATCAGCCATTCAACTCTATTTTTGAGATATTTGCAAGAGAAAAACCATCAATTTAAATACCTGTTCTTATTAAAGAGCAGGCATTTAATCACTAATATTTCATTTTTAAAGCTTAACTTCCGACCAGATTTCATCATAGACCTTATTAAAATCTTTCGGATCTTTAAATATTTCCAAATTTGGATACTCTTCTAAATTCGGATAAATAACTTCACTATTTCTAATTTCTTCAGGCAATAATTTTACAGCTTCAGTATTTACTAAAGGATATCCCACATAGTCCGCGATTTTAGCTGAGTTTTCCGGCTCTAAAATAAAATTAATAAATTTTTCAGCATTTTCTTTATTTTGTGCATTCTCAGGTATTACCATTGCATCAAACCACAAATTTGCACCTTCTTTTGGAATAACAAAGTCTAAATTTTCATTTTCAGCCATTGCAACTATTGCATCTCCTGTATATGCAGGTGCTAGAGCCGCTTCTTCATTTACCATTTGACCTTTCATTTCATCAACTAGGTAAGCTTTAACTAATGGCTTTTGTTTAATTAAATCTTTTTTTGCAATTTCCAACTCATCAAGATTTCTTGAATTCATGGAAAAATCATTTTTTAGCAATGCTATACCAATAGAATCCCTAGTTGAATTCATCATTATAATTTCATTTTCATACTTTTCATTCCATAAAATATTCCAGCTCTCTACAGAATCATCTACTAAGCTTTTATTATAAAGTATTCCAACTGTTCCCCATAAATAAGGCACAGAATATTCCTGATTCGGGTCATAATCTCTATATAAAAATTCTTTACCAATATTTTTCATATTGGGTATATTATCATAATTTATTTTAGATAACATATTCTCAGAGATCATTCTTTCAATCATGTAGTCAGATGGTACAACTAAGTCGTAATTTGATCCGCCTTCTTTTAACTTCATATACATATCTTCATTTTGTTCAAAAGTATCGTATACTACTTTAATTCCCGTTTCCTTTTCAAATTCATCTATTAGTGAATCATCAATATACTCTCCCCAATTGTAGATGTGAAGTTCTTCTTTATTAGAATTTGAACTGCAACCTACTAGTAAAGTCAAACTTAAAATTAAAACAACTGTAATTAATAAATAGTTTTTTTTCATTTTCCCCTCCAAATTCTTAAAATATATTACCTTTTGAATTTGTCTTTTTATTAATAATCAACAACAATATCAGCACTGTTCCAAACATCAATGTTGATAGTGCATTTATAGCGGGATTAATTCCCTTCTTTGCCATTGAAAAAACTGTAATAGACAAATTTGAAAAACCACTTCCTGTTGTAAAAAAAGAAATTACAAAATCATCTAGCGAAAGTGTAAAAGAAAGCAAGGCACCTGATATAATACCCGGCTTTATTTCAGGTATGATAACCTTTCTAAAAGTATACATAGGCGTAGCACCCAAATCCATTGCCGCCTCCGGAATGGACTTACTCATCTGTCTTAACTTGGGAAGTACTGAAAGTACAACGTAAGGTGTTGTAAAGACTATATGAGATAAGAGCATAGTTACCATCCCGAATCTAATTCTCAACAAATTAAACAAAACCATTAAAGATATTGCAGTTACTATATCAGGATTTAAAACAGGTATATAATTTATATTTAAGGCCGCTTTTTTCTTCCAATTTTTCATATAATAAATTCCTATTGCAGCCATAGTCCCCAGTATAGTTGCAATAACAGTGGCAAGAACCGCTATTAAAATTGTATTATAGAAAGACTTTAATATTTCCTGATTTCTAAATAACTCCTTATACCATTTAAAAGTAAATCCAACCCAACTTCCCTTTAATCTTGAATCATTAAAAGAAAAGACTATTAAAACTATAATAGGTGAATATAAAAATAAAAAAACTAAAAATAAATAGAATTTTTTTAAATACTTTTTTATAGCAATCCACCTCCTGATTTTTCATCTTCCGAGTCAAACTTATTTGTAATCATCATCGCCACTATAATTAATAGTATCATTACAATACTCATAGCAGAACCAAAGTTCCAATCTCCTACTAATCTATATTGATTTTCAATAATATTTCCAATTAAATTATATTTATTTCCACCAAGAAGTGCAGAAATTTCAAAGGTTGAAATTGCAGGAATAAATACCATTGTAATTCCAGTAATAACTCCCGAAATACTCATGGGAAATATAATTTTCCAAAATGCCTGAGTTTCAGTAGCGCCTAAATCCTGAGCCGCTTCAATCATGGATTTATCTATTTTTTCAAATACGGAATAAATAGGTAAAATCATAAATGGAAGGTAATTATAAACCATACCTATCATAATTGCTTTATTTGTATAAATTAAATTTAAAGGCTCAATTCCAAATATGCCTAAAAAATTATTTAGAATACCATTTTTACTTAAAATTAATACCCAAGCATAGGTTCTCAATAAAAAATTCATCCACATAGGGATTACTATTAATAACAACATTACAGATTTATACTTAGACTTTGAAGAAAAAATCCAATATGCTGTAGGATATCCTATAATTAAACAAAACACCGTAGTTATTAAAGCCATTTTTAAAGATTGAAATAGTACTTTTAAGTATTGAGGAGTTAAAAATCTTCTATAGTTTTCTAGAGTAAAATTTTCAATATTAAAATCTTTTATCATACCACCTGTTACTGAGTAGAAAAATACAAGAACTAAAGGCATAACTATAAAAACAATCATCCAAATTAAATAAGGGATTGCCAATTTTCTAAATTTCATTTAATCACCTTTTTCATTATATGAATGTTGTCGGGAGAAATATCCAGTCCTACAAAATCACCAACTTCTTTAGAAACTGTAGATCTAACTTTATACTTAAATCCTTCTACCTCAACTATCATTTCATAGTGAACTCCTTTAAAAACTGTAGACTTAACTACACCTTTTAACATTGATGTTTCACTGTTAACTAATTCAATATCCTCAGGTCTGATAACTACATCTATTTCTTCCTTTTTGGAAAATCCGCTATCCACACACTTGAAAATATGGTTTGAAAATTCTACTAAAAAGTCCTCACAGAAAACTCCCGAAATTATATTACTTTCTCCAATAAAATCTGCAACAAAGGCATTTTTAGGCTCATTATAAATATCTATGGGAGAACCTATCTGTTGGATAACTCCGTCTTTTAAAACTACTATAGTATCACTCATAGTAAGTGCCTCTTCCTGATCATGAGTTACATATATGAAAGTTATTCCCACAGACTGTTGAATACGTTTTAATTCCAACTGCATTCCCTGTCTTAACTTTAAATCCAATGCTCCTAAAGGTTCGTCTAATAATAAAACCTCCGGTTCATTTACTAAAGCTCTTGCAATAGCTACTCTTTGTTGCTGTCCTCCACTTAGAGAATCTATCTTTCTATTTTCAAAGTTTTTTAGGTTTACTACCTTTAACATCTCTTTAACTTTTTCATCAATTTCAGTTTTCGGTGTTTTTTTAATTTTTAATCCAAAGGCTATATTGTCGTAAACATTTAAATGTGTAAATAGAGAATATTTTTGAAATACCGTATTTATTTCCCTTTCATAGGGAGGGTGTTCAGTTATATCCTTACCATCAAATATAATTTTCCCTGAATCAGGCTTTTCAAAACCTCCTATTAATCTCAATGTAGTAGTTTTACCACAACCACTTGGCCCCAATAATGTTAAAAATTCATTTTTATGAACTGACAAATTAAAATCTTTCAAAATTATATCTTCATCATAAGATTTATTTATCTTTACTAAATCAATAATAGTATTATTCATTTACTGCTCCTTAAAAATTTGGTGGTGAACTGACATAGAGAAATTTTGCCAATTTACTCTTTTTATTTTCAATATAACTCTCTTTATCAGCTCTAAAATAAAATGTTTCTCCTTTTTTTACTTCTTGTTTTTTATCGCCATAATAAAGCACTATACTTCCCATTAAAATATAGCCTAAAATCTCACCTTCAAAGGGACTTAACACTTTTGTTGTCGAACCATTTTCCAATTCTATAATAGTTGGCTCCATTTCGTTTTTTTGTGCATTTGGCACTATCCATTTAATCTTGTAGCCATTATCTTTTATACTTTCAAAATAATCTTCATCTTTAAAAACTATTTTTTCATCCTTAACATCTTTAAAAAATTCAAAGGGATTAGTTCCCAAAGCTTCTAAAATATCAATTAAGGTTGCTATTGAAGGAGAAGTTAAATTTCGTTCAACCTGTGAAATAAAGCCCTTTGTAAGTTCAGATCTATCTGCTAATTCCTCCTGGGTTAAATTTTGTTTTACTCTTAAATTTTTTATTTTATTTCCTATATCCATTTTTTCACCAATAACACTATATTAAACTTTTTACTTACTTTATTAACCAATATGATTATAAATTTTACTTTTAAATATGTCAACAGATATTTAAAAAATTTTACTTTTTGTTTAATTTATAAAACTTATATCTAAAAAAAATCACACCTTCAAGATGTGATTTCCTACATTTTTACTATATTCTTTAGATGATAACAGAGTCTATCCCCCACTTCGCCAGTTTTTGCATTTCCTCCCATATCTCTTGGAAGATGAGTTCCCTCTTCTATTAAATACTCAATAGCCTTTAAAATATCTGCTCCTATATCTTCTCTGCCAAAAAAATCCATCATTTGACTTACTGACCAAATAGCTGCTATTGGATTTGCTATATTATCACCTGCTATGTCCGGAGCAGAACCATGAATAGGTTCAAACATTGAAGGATACTTCCTTTCAGGATTTATATTCGCTCCGGCAGCAAGACCTATTCCCCCGGCTATTGCTGCTCCTAAATCAGTTAAAATATCACCAAATAGATTTGATGACACTACCACTTCAAGTTTTTCAGGATTTTCCAACATAACGATAGTAGCTGCATCAACAAGGTAACTATGAGTTTCTACTTCCGGATATTCTTCTTTTAATTCATTAAATATATTGTCCCAAAAAACCATAGAATAATTTAAAGCATTGGCTTTTGATATACTTGTCAAAGTTTTATTTGAGTTTTTTGCAATTTCAAAAGCATATCTTATAATTCTCTCACAACCATATCTTGTAAATACACTGTCTTGAATTACAAGCTCCCTATCTGATCCTTTAAACATGTGGCTTCCTGTTCCTATATATTCACCTTCACTGTTTTCCCTAACAAAAATCATATTAATTTCATTTTGCGACTTATTCTTTACAATGCTGTCAACACCCTTTAAAAGTTTAATTGGTCTTAAATTGACATATTGGTCAAATCCCTGTCTGATTTTTAACAACAGACCTCTTAAAGAAATATCGTCGCTAACTATATTATTTCCAACCGCTCCTAAGTAAATAGCATCAAATTGAGATAGTTTTTCCAGTCCATCTTCTTCCATCATTACACCGTGCTTTACATAATAGTCACAACCGTAATCAAAATACTCCAAAGTAAAATCAATATCACCATATATTTTAGAAATTAATTTTAAAAGCTTCACACCTTCATCCACAACTTCTCTACCTATTCCATCACCCGGTATAACTGCAATTTTATATTTCATATTTTCTCCTTCTTTGGTGCACTCGGAGGGAGTTGAACCCTCGACATTTGGCTTCGGAGACCAATGCTCTATCCACTGAGCTACGAGTGCTTATGAAGATGCCAAACATCTTCAAAAATCATTATACAACTTAACTGCTTCATTATATCTGCTTTTTCCTTCTTTACTGCCATCAAATTCAAAGTAATAAGACTTATAAGTTTGAATGTCTATTTCAAAGAAAGGATTTCCGGACGAATCAAAATAAACAAGTTTAGTAGGTTTTCCGTTTCTTCTTTCTTCTACCATGTATAGTCTATTTCTATTATCAACAAGATATCTCAACACTTGAATTCCACTGTCTAACTCATAAGTTTTATCAAGTATGTTATAGCTACCCATAAAATCTATATTTTGACTATAGACATCTATTCCGAAAACCATATTCTTTAAAATTTCCTTACTATTCTTTATAAGATTATCAGTTAAAGCAACATTAGCATATTCTACATTTTTCTTTTCTACGGAAATATTATTACTTAGATTAGATAGAAATTCACTATTGTGGGAATTAGGAAACAATAAAAGGTCATATCCTCTTAAAGCCTTTGACTTTAAATATAAAACACCGTCAGTAAAATCCTTAGTCTCTTTTCCGCTAAAAGCCAATTGATTTTCCTTTATATCTTTTTCAATTTTTTCAAATATTTTAGTTTTAATTAAATAATTTTTATTCTCAATATAGTAATCTATCAAACCCATTTTTTTAAAGATTCTATTATTGTTTTCAACAATTTTTTCATTTAACGAATTTATAATAAAATTATTAAATGATAGGTTGCTAATTAATACATTCCCATTTGCCTCATTTAAATTCTCCACTTCAATATCTCCAAAATAAGTGGCAATAAGCTTCCTATATCTATTTGTTTTATCGACCAATGAAAGATTTCTTGCATTGTCAAAATTCAAATTTATTGTTTGTAAAAAATGATTGGAGTAAAGTTTTTTAATAGTCTCATAGTCTCTACTATCTTCAAAAGAATCATAAACATTTGAAATTTCTTTCAGCTCTTTTAATTTTAGATCAAGTGATTTTTCATCTTCCCTTAATTTTTCAATAGAAGTTTCTTTTTCATCTATTTCTCTTTTAAGAGTTTTATTCTGTTCTTTATAAAAAACTTGATTAGATGAAATCTTTTCAAAGTTTAAATAGCTATAATAGATTAAAACTCCGGCAAGTAAAATAAATACAATACTTAATAATGTTAGGGTTTTATTACTTAGATTTTTCATTTTCTTCACCTAAGCTTTCTAAAAATTCAATAGTTCCCTTGTTTTTAAAGTATTCTTCAATCAAAGTTAAAGAGTTTTTCTTTAAATTCAATAAATTACCATAGGATAACTTACCGGTTTTAATTCCAAAAGTTTCCATATTTCTATATACTTCAGTTAAACCTACAATTTGTGAATATAACTTATTTAAGTTTTGATCAATATCACTTAAGTCATTGCCGATCTCATATAATTTATCTGAGTACATAGCAGTGGTAAAGGCCAATATATCAAATTTAATGTCTCTTTTATTAAGAGAAATTAAATACTTTACTGTACCTGATCTAATTGCTTCTTCCATAAATTTTTCCAATTCTAAGTAAGAATAAAGATCGGGATTAAGTTCATCAACATCATTTATAGAGTTTAAAGAAACAAATTTAGAAATGGAATTATCTAAAGTCTCGGTTAAATAATAATCTCCGCTATAGTAATCTTTATATTTTTTAATTTCTTCCTTCAATTGTATTTTTATAGAGGAGTTCTTACTTTTAAGATTTTCAATTTCAGATTCTATTACATCTTCATCTCCCATAGTATAATCATAACCATACTTTGAAGTAAATTCCAATTCAATTTCTTCAAATGCTTTCATTGTTTCATTATATTTTTCCTTTATTTCAATTTCACTTTCGACTATTTGAGTTAAGTCATTTTTTAACTTTTTATTATCTTTTTCAATATCCTCCATATTACTATAGCTGAAAAAAGAAAATCCGAAAATTAAAATTGAAATAATTAAAATTCCTAAAGTCACTTTTGAAATAATATTTAAAAAATTATTTTCTTTCATAGATCAATACCTTTTAATACTAATTTCATTTAACTTGTTTTCTCCATGTTTAGCATCTACTCTTTTAATTATTAAATAAGCCATACTCATAACTATTAAGCCTAATCCGAAAGCTAGGATTTCTGCAGAAGTCAAATTCATTTTTGAAAATACATATATTCCAATTAATGTACCCAGTAACAGGAATACAAGCGGTAATCCATATACCAATAGTATATAGCTTATTACCATTTTGGAATTCATTTCAATTTTAACTCTTTCTCCCACTTTTAAATTAAGAGTATTTGGTACTTTTAAGTTAAAAGGTTTTGATTCACTGCACTTAGCTTGACAAGTTTCACAATTAGAACCGCAAGCAGATTCCCTCATCACAGAAATTTCTACATATTCACCTAAATCCTTAATTACGTATCCATCCTGTTCCATATGACACCTCTATTCTATTACTTTAATATGAACTTCCTCTAACTGTTCTTCGCTTAGTTCCACAGGTGCTCCTGTAAGTAAATCCGTAGCAGATTGGGTTTTTGGAAAAGCTATTACATCTCTTATATTTTCAGAGTCAGTAAAGAGCATAATCAATCTGTCCAATCCATAAGCCAATCCACCGTGAGGAGGTGCTCCATATTTAAAAGCTTCCAATAAAAATCCAAATTTCTCTTCAGCTTCTTCTTCTGAAAAACCTAAAGCTTTAAACATTCTGTTTTGAATTGCAGGATTATTAATTCTTATACTTCCTCCACCCATTTCATCTCCATTTATAACGATGTCATAGGCCTTTGCTCTAACAATCTCAGGCTGTGTTTCCAAGTATTCTAAATCTTCTTTCATAGGAGAGGTGAAAGGGTGGTGTTTTGCAACATACCTTCCTTCATCTTCATCATATTCAAAGAGAGGAAACTCGGTAATCCACAGCAACTTATAATCATCTTTACTTATTAAATCCATATCTTTAGCTATATGATTTCTCAAATTGCCAAGACTGTCATATACAATATTATTTTTGTCTGCAACAAATACCAAAAGGTCTCCAAGCTCCCCCCTCATCTCTTTAATTATTCCATTAATTACATCTTCTGAAAGAAATTTTGCAATTGGAGAATTAATACCCTCATCTGTTATTTTAATCCAGGCTAAGCCTTTTGCACCATAGGTTTTTACAAAATCCTCAAGTTTACCTACAGCTTTTCTTGAATAAAAAGAAGCCCCATTTTTAATATTTATACCCCTTATACTGCTACCTTTTACACTTGCACTTTCAAAGACTTTAAACCCGCTGTCTTTTACAATTTCAGTTACATCTACAAGTTCCAACTCGAATCTTAAATCAGGTTTATCCACTCCAAACCTATCCATGGCTTCACTATACTTCATTCTTTGAATTGGAAGGTCTATATCAACATTTAAGATTTCTTTAAACGCATATTTTAAAAATCTTTCATTTACCTCAATTACATCTTCAATATCTACAAAACTCATTTCTAAATCAATTTGTGTAAATTCAGGCTGCCTGTTTGCTCTTAGGTCCTCATCTCTGAAACACTTTGTTATTTGGAAATACTTATCCATTCCAGATACCATCAACAATTGCTTTAACAATTGAGGTGATTGCGGAAGCGCATAAAACTTTCCTTCATTAACCCTACTTGGTACTAGATAATCTCTGGCTCCTTCAGGCGTTGGTTTTGAAAGCATTGGCGTTTCAATTTCCATAAATCCTTCATTATAAAAAAAGTCTCTCGTAACTTTGTAAAATTTAGACCTTACCATTAGATTGTTTTGCATAAAAGGTTTTCTAAGATCTAAGGTTCTATATTTCAATCTCATATTCTCTGCCACATTATCGTCATCTTTAATGTAAATTGGCGGAACTTCCGACTCACTTAAAATTCTCAACTCCTTGGCTAATATTTCAATTTTTCCAGTTGGGATTTTTTCATTTATTGAAGATCTCTCTCTAACTGCTCCCACTATAGCTATTACAAATTCAGATCTTAACTTTTCCGCCTTTTTAAATAATTCAGCATCTACAGTATCGTCAAATACTATTTGTGAAATTCCTGTTCTATCTCTTAAATCTACAAAAACTATGGATCCAAGGTTTCTTTCCTTTGCAACCCAACCCATTAAGGTAACCTCTTCTCCAATATTAGCTTCCCTTAATTCCCCACAATAATAATTTCGTTTTAATCCTTTAATATTCTCTGACATAACTACCTCCAAAAAAATAAAAATACCCCCGTCCGATAAGGGACGAGGGAAATCTCGCGGTACCACCCTAATTAGGTAAACCTCTCTCATATTTTTAACGCAAATCTACGGAATCCTCTACAAAAAAGTTGTCCCACTAAATAAATCCCATGAACTTTCACCTTTTGTCCACTCTCTAGAGAAATTTAATTTAGTTTCCTCTTTTTATCGTATTTAACTTTATTATAAAGTCCTTTAAAATCTATGTCAAGTTAACAAACTCTATTGTCTATTTTATCTAGTAATTTAGCTTTATCTTTAACTAATTTGTGTTCAATTAAAAAGTCACAGGCAAACTTAGCTCCTTTATCCATTCCTTGACATCCGGCAAATAATACAACGTCCTCCTTTTCTGCAGTTTCTAAAACAGCTTCTATGGATTCCTCTAAAGTGTCAAAAATTTCCACATCTATATTGTTTTCTTTCATAACTTCTAAAAATACATTTAACTCTTCATCTAAAACTTCATCTTTAGATGTAACTGTATCTTTACTCAACGTTGCATAAAAGGTCTGAGGCTTTAAAGTTTTTAACCATTGCGCCGTCATTTCAGCACTTTCTCTATTTAAGTTAACACCTCTATTCCCTCTAATGGCATAGAGCATTCTAAGATCAGCGAATTTCATTTTTGACAATGTGCTTAATGTCACTTCTATATTTCTGGAATTTGCATAGTGATCATCAATAATTTTAAAATCTTCATCATATATCATCTCAAATCTTCTTTCAACTCCGGTAAAATCATTCATAGCCTCTTGAATAATTTTAATATCTATTCCTTCTACTAAGGCTATTATTATAGCAACTACAGAGTTCATTACAGAAGAATATCCACCTACGGAAAGATCAATTTTAAAACTTCCTTTGCTAATCTTTCCATCTTTTAATTCTATATCACTATTTACATTAAAAGTAAATTTACCCATTCCAGTAGATAAATCTAAGTTTGAAATTGAAAAATCATAATTGTCGTTTTCCAGAGAATAGGTTAGCACTTGGGATTTTGTTTCATTTTTCAATCTGGCAATATGTTCAAAATCCATATTTAAAATTGAGACACTTTCAGGCGACGCTTCTTTTATTAACTTAGATTTAACTTCGTAATAGTTTTCAAAGCTTCCATGTTGATCAATGTGTTCTCTTGAAAAATTATTAAAAGTCACTATATCATAGTCAATATTCTTCACCCGATATAATTCTTGAGCTGAAGATGAAACCTCCATCGTCACCTTTTCTATTCCCTTATTAACCATATCTCTAAAATACTTTTGTAACTCTAAAGAGTCAGGTGTAGTTAGAATAGAAGGTATTTTAACGTCATCATAAGTCGCAAGAACTGAGCCAATTAATCCCGTTTTAAATCCCGCTTTTTTATATATATTATCCACCATAAAAGAAGTTGTAGTTTTCCCGTTAGTGGCAGTAATTCCCACTATATTAAGCTCCTTTGAAGGATTACCGTAAAAATTTGAAGAAATATCGGCTAAGGTTATTCTCGTGTTTTTTACTTTAATTTGAGGGATATCTTCTTCCGAAAAATTTTCAACTAAAATATACTTTGCCCCATTTTTTACTGCATCGGAAATATACTTATGTCCATCTGTAATATATCCCACAACAGCTACAAACAGTTCTCCGTCTTTTATTTTTCCACTATGGTAATTAATTCCGTTAACTTCATCATTGAAATCAATACTTCCCTTTACATCTAAGATCTCAACGCCTTTAAAAATCTCTTTTAATTTCAATGTAACCTCCTAAAATTTAAAATCTCGATAATAATTTAACTTTTTAGAAAAAATTTCATCGTTTCTCTCTATATAGTCCTTAATATTTCTAAAGTTCATAATACTTTCAATTCTATCTTCTTTAGGAAAGAAAAACTTAGAAGAACTGCTCATTCCAAATCCAATAATACTCTGTTTTTCCTCCATCATATATATATTGTAAATTGATTCAAAACCTTCTTTACTATATCCAACATTTTCACCATTTCCAATCATTCGCTTTTGTCTGTATAAATAGTAGGGATAATATCCTACACTGTAAGTTTCTTTATCAATAAAATCAAAAATATTTTCAATAGAATTACTTCCCCTATACTTTTCTTCATAGAGCTTAGAACCATTTTTTATAGATAGAGTGTGTACAGTAATATTTTCAGGATTTAGTTTTAATATTTCCTTTAAAGTTTTTTTATTATCTGTTATTCCTTCTCTGGGAAGCCCTACTATTAAATCCATATTTATAAAATCAAAACCTAAATCTCTTGCTAGGCTAAAGGAATTATAAATATCTTTAACACTGTGGTTTCTTCCAATTTTATTTAAAGTTATATCATTCATTGATTGGGGATTAATGCTGATTCTATTTACTCCCTCTTCCTTAAGCATAAGTAACATATCTCTACTTATAGTGTCAGGTCTTCCACATTCAACAGTGAATTCACTTGGGTTTCCATAACGTGAATTTAGAATTTTAATAATTTTTTGAAGAGACTTCACTCCTATGGAGGTAGGAGTACCTCCTCCAATATAAATGGACTTGGGTTCCCCTTTAAAATAAAAGGATTCCCTTTCCAGATCCTTTACCAGCCTTTCAATATAATCATCAGCTACTTTACTGTTGTATATCTGTGTTTGAAAAGAACAATAGGAACATTTACTTGGGCAAAAAGGTATGTGAACATAAATACTATAGGATTTCGGATCTATTGGACAAATAACTTTTAGTTCTCTCTTAGCAATATCCATTAAATATTCAACTAAATCCTCTGCTACAAAGTATTTAAACTTCAATATATTCATAACTTCCAAGTCACTATAATTTCTTAAAAGTTTTATAATTAATTTTACAGGCCGTACACCGGTAAGTATACCCCATTTATCATAACTTTCAAAATGGGGTTTCAGCGCTTTATATAATTTCTGTTTTATTAATATCTTCTGTTCTCTAATATCAGAGGTCTTCTCAACTAAAATTTCACCTTTAAAAAAATCGGATTCTATCTTTAAGTTAAAATCTTCTAAATCTGTAATTTCTAACTTAATATAATTGGAATTTTCATAGGAGGGAAATTTCAACCTTAAAAATTCAAATACTTCTTTTTTTATATTTTCATTATAATATTTAACTTCAATCATTTTATCTAATAAACGGGTTATTAGCCCTTTCAAATTCAATTGAAGTCTCCGGCCCGTGACCCGGAAGAACTACTATATCCTTATCTAATTTCATTAACTTGTGTAGAGAGGCTATTATAGTGTCATAATCTCCTCCAGGAAAATCTGTACGTCCTATTGAACCGTAAAACAACGTATCTCCTGAAAATAATACTTTATCAATTAATAGACAAATTCCTCCGGGAGTATGTCCGGGAGTTGAGATAACTTTTAACTCTTTATTTCCAAAAGGAATAGTATCTCCATCTTTTACCAGTATATCAGCCTTTAAAGGTTCATCTTTAACACCGAGCATTCCATTTAATTCGCCTGATCTTTTAGCCAACATTTCGCTATCATCTTCACTTAAATAGGCCTTAACCTTAAACTCGTCTCTCACTTTTTCCAAAGCTCCGAAATGATCCGGATGAGCATGTGTAATTATAATGCTTAAAACTTTTAAATCATTTTCTTTTACAGCATTTATTACTTTATGCGCTTCAGCACCAGGATCAATTATTATAGCTTCCTTATTTTCGTTAAATAAAATATAACAGTTAGTTTGATAATCTCCTAAAACCAGTCTAATTATTTTAAAATCCATATTATCTCCTAAAATATTTTTTCACTGTCAAGTAAAATAGTAACAGGTCCGTCATTTACTAAATGAACTTTCATATCTGCTCCATATTCACCTGACTCCGTTTTAATTCCCAACTCTTTAGCTTTCTCAATAAATTTATTGTAATACATTATTCCGTTTTCAAATTTTGCAGCTCTTATATAACTTGGCCTATTGCCCTTTCTTGCATCTCCATATAAAGTAAACTGCGAAACTACTAAGAGCTCACCTTCCACGTCTAATAGACTCTTATTCATTACAGAATTTTCATCATTAAAAATTCTAAGTTTCACAACTTTGTTAAAGATATAATCAAAGTCCCTATCCTCATCTAGGTCTTCTACTCCCAATAAAACTAAAATGCCCTTATTTATTTGGGAAATAGTCTTTCCGCTTATCTCTACACTTGCCTTTTCCACTCTTTGTACTACTGCTCTCATAACACCTATGCCTTTACTCTATAAACATCAAATACATTTTTTATCTTTTTAAGCTTTTCAATTATTCTTTCCAACTCTTCAATACTGTGAATTTCAACTGTAACATCTAAAATTAAGTCTCCGTCCTTTGTTGTCTTTGCATTTAAATTGTGAAGTGCCAACTTTGAATCGTTTATTTTTGTTGCCACATCGGAAATCACATTTCCCTTATCAACTGCTTTAACTTCAATTTGAGCATTATAGGAAACGCCTTTTTCTGTCTGCCACTCAACTTCTATTAGCCTTGCAGTTTCATTTAAACTCTTTATATTTGAACAGTCAGCTCTATGGACAGATACTCCCCTTCCAATAGTAATATAACCAACTATGTCATCTCCCGGCACCGGATTACAACACTTGGCAAATCTAACCTTTAAGTTATCTACGCCTTTTACTATAATGCCGCCCTGAGTTATCTTCTTAGACTTTTGAGGTATTACTTCCTCTTGTACAAACTCAACCTTGTTGTTCTTTTTATATAATTCAATTAATTTTGACATAACCTGATTAATAGTTATGCTTCCAAATCCAACAGCAGCATATAAATCATCTAAAGAATAAACATTCATCTTAATACATACTTCATCAAGCCATTCATCTTTTAAGATGTCGCCAACTCTATAGCCCAGCTTTTTAGCTTCCCTTTCAAGCATGTCTCTTCCTCTTTCAATATTTTTATCTCTGTCTTTAACTTTAAAATATTGAGCGATTTTTTTCTTTGCTTGTGGACTTTTAACTATTTTAAGCCAATCCATTGAAGGACTTGCATTTGAACTTGTGATTATATCGATAATATCTCCACTTTTTAATGTGTAATCCAAGGGAACTATTCTTCCGTTTATCTTAGCACCGACACAGTGATTTCCCACATCCGAGTGTATTCTATAGGCAAAGTCAATAGGAGTGGAACCTTCAGGCAGATTAATTACATCTCCTCGAGGCGTAAATACAAATACCTCGTCAGCAAAAAAGTCTATTTTCAAAGTTTCCATAAAGTCATTAGGATCACTTAAATCCTTTTGCCACTCTAAAAACTGTCGTAGCCAAGTTAGGTTTTCATCAAAGGATGTAGATTTAGAAACTCCAGCCTTATATTTCCAATGGGCTGCAATACCGTATTCAGCAGTTTGATGCATTTCAAAAGTTCTGATTTGAACCTCAAAAGTTTCTCCGCTATTGTCTATAACTGTAGTATGCAATGACTGATACTTATTTGGCTTAGGCATTGCAATATAATCCTTAAATCTTCCCGGTATAGGTTTCCATAAAGTATGAACTACACCTAAAACCCCATAACAATCTTTTATATCATCTACTAAAACTCTCACTGCAGAAAGGTCATAAATTTCATCAAAGGCTCTTCCCTTAAATTTCATTTTTTTATAGATACTATAAAAATTTTTAGGTCTTCCATGAATATCTGCGTTTATTCCAATCTTATTAAGATTCTCTTGAAGTTCAGAAATAATTCTGTTTATTAAAGCCTCTCTTTCATTTCTTCGTTTATTTACCATTTCAACTAATTGGTAGTAATTTTCAGGATCCAGATATCTTAAAGATAGATCTTCTAATTCCCATTTAATTTTACTCATACCCAACCTATCGGCAAGAGGTGCGTATATTTCAATGGTTTCCGTTGCTTTTTCTTTTTTCTTGGCATCAGTCATATACTCAAGAGTTCTCATATTGTGAAGTCTATCAGCCAGTTTCACTATAATTACTCTTATGTCCTTAGCCATAGCAAGTACCATTTTTCTAATATTTTCGGCTTGTTTTTCCTGTTTAGTTTGATAGTTTAACTTTTTAAGCTTTGTTACGCCATCTACAAGATTTGCTATTTCTAATCCAAATTCTCTTTCCACATCTTCAAAAGTCACATCAGTGTCTTCAATTGTATCATGGAGAAGTCCTGCAATTATTGTAGGCGTATCCATATTCATTTCAGCTAAAATCAATGCAACATTGTAGGGATGAATAATATAATCCTCTCCGGAATTTCTCTTCTGTCCCTTATGATTTTCATAAGCCAAAGTATAAGCTTTTCGTATTAATTCTTCGTCAACTGAAGGATTGTATTCTTTAATTTTGTTAATTAATTCATCAATCATTTCATCACCCCACTTGCTCTATAATTGTTAATTTTTAATTCTAAATTTTCTACACCTCTAAAACTATTTATTTCAGGTGTAAACACAATATCTAAAAATATATTATTTTTAAGTCCGTTAATCATTTTATTAATTTCCGCTTCGCTATAATGTCTATTTAAATTCTCAGTAAAAACATCTAAATTTTCAAAGAGAATAGCTTGCCTATTTTCCTTTCCGTCACTTAATGTCATCTTTATCACATTTTTATTTTTCCCAAAGACGTTAAAATTGACTACATTTAAATTTAAAGAACCTAAGAGCGGTTTTGGATTTCCACTTCCAAAGGGTTTTAAGACATCAATATTACTTGCTAAGTTAATATTTACTCTACTTAGTTCAATTGAACTGTCAATATAAACCCTCTTTATTAAATCCTCTTTTGTTAAGTTTGATTTTTTATTTACATCTATAACAAATTCTTTAAAATTTTCTTCTTTTAAACTTAAACCACAGGCCATTGCATGACCGCCAAATTTTTCTAAAAAATTCTTAGATAGAGAAATCTTTTCAAACATATTGTAATTTTCAATACTTCTTCCGGAACCTTTTAAATAGTCGCCTGATTTTGTCAACACAATAACAGGCCTGTTATAATTTTCTTTTATTCTTCCAGCGATAATACCAAGTATACTTTCATCTATGGAATCATCTTTTAAAATTAAAACAGGAAATTTATTTACTAAATTATTTTCCTCTATAACATTTATAATTTTATTATACCCCTCATCTGTCATTTCCTGTCTTTTAGCATTTAATGCTCTTAAATACCTTGCTATTTCAATAGCTTTTAGCTCATCTTCTTCAAAAAATAATTTCAAAGCATCTGTTGCATCTTCAAGTCTTCCTGCTGAATTAATAGTCGGTCCAATTACAAAGCCAATATGGTAGGTATTTATATCATCTTTATTAAGTCCGGACTCCGATATAATAGCTTTTAATCCTTTGTTTTCCGTTATTTTAAGTCGTTTTAAACCTTCTACTAAAATAATTCTATTTTCATCTGTTAGTGGCATTACATCACAAACTGTAGCTATTGCAGCAAAAGGTAGTAATTCATTATAAAGTTCTTCATCATCTATTCCATAAATTTTATAAAGGTAACTTATGACTTTAAAAGCCACAACACCTCCGCAAATTTCCTTAAAGGGATATTTTGAATAACTTATCTTAGGATCAACTACTGCCTTAGCCTTAGGAATAATTTCTCTTCCATCTTCGTCTACCGGTACTTCATGATGGTCGGTAATAATAACATCTATATTATTTTTTTCTGCATATTCTACTTCACTAAAAGCAGCTATCCCGTTATCACAGGTAATTATTAATTCAATACCATCGTCAACAGCCCTATCAATAATATCTTTATTAATGCCATAACCATCTTTTACTCTATGCGGTATTGCATAATCAACAGTTGCCCCCAACCTTTTAAGTCCCTTTACTAAAATATAGGTGCTCATAACACCGTCTACATCATAATCGCCTACTACTCTGATTTTACTACCAGTTTTTATAGCACTAACTATAAAATTAGAAGCCTTTATTAAGTCGGGCAAAAGTAAGGAAGTATTTAATTTTTCCAAATTCGGATTTAAAAAATCCTCAATTTTTTCCTTAGTATCAATGTCTCTATTTAATAAAATTTTATAAATAAAAAAATCTATATTTAGATTTTCAAATATTTCTCTATTAGGTTTAACATTTTTAATAAACCACTTTTCCATTTAATCACCGTTCTCCAGATATAAGCTTAAGTATACCATAAAAAACCATTATTTTAAACAAGGGTAAATAACATATACTTTAAAAATTCTTGGAAAGTTATATACTTATATTTCATTTATAATTATTTAAATTTAAGATTATAAACACCACAAAAAGATTTAATGAAAATGTCATTAAATCTCATTTGAGCATATTAAAATTTTTAATAATTTAAAGTTAATGAAAATGATTTAAATATTATACTTGTTTTTTAAAAATTCCTGTCTTTCTCTTTCAAGTTTGTTTATTTCATTTAAAACAGCAAATCTAGAATAGTTTAAATGTTCTTCAACTAACACCCTTAAAGAATCTTCATCCTTAAGTTTCATAAGTCTTACAATTTCCATATGTTCTTTAATAGCATCAAGTCTTCTCGAGTCATCATAAAGAGATATATCCCTAAATCTAATTAAATAATCCCTAAGATTTCCTATTATAGTTTCCAACCTAGGCATTTTGGCAAACTTTAAAATATTTGAATTAAATATTGCGGAAAGTCTTATTACCTCTTCTACATTATGATTTTCATGTTCTTCATAAGTAATTTTTAGAAGCTTATCCATGCTCTTAAATTCATCTTCAGTCATATTGTTCATTGCAGTAATTGTAGCCAGTGTCTCCAATGCAATTCTTATTTTATATACTTCCTCTGCATCTTCGGGACTTATTCTTTTTACAACTACTCCATAATTTTGTATATATTCAACGATGCCTTCTTCTTTTAATTTTTCTATTGCATTTCTTATGGGTGTACGACTAATATTTAAATATTCAGAATAATATTTTTCATTTATTCTTTCACCAACGGGAATAATCCCCTTAATAATGGCAGTTCTCAACCCGGAATATACTGTTTCGTTTAAAGATTTGTTAGAACTTACATTTACATATTTTTTTAACTCTGACATGTATCCATACATTTTATAACCTCATAACAATATTTCATTTGTCCTAGAAACTTACTATATTATATGGATATCCAAAATACAAGATATTTAAACTATTTAATAAAACATATCAATAAGATAAAGTATTTAACACATTTTAAAAACACTTTAATACATAAAAAAAACACTCTTGTATCAATTAAAAATATATAATTACTATTAGGGAAACAATACATTATTGCTTAGGGATTATTATATTTAATTATAAAATTAATATAATTGAAAACGATATTTTATTTTGCATTATATGATTATAAGCTGTTTTCCCATTTTATAAAGACAATTACTTATTAGTCTGTATTAAACGGCAAAGTTCAAAAATATTTCAAAGTTTAATTACTAAAGAATATTTATTTAAACTATTGCTGTTGGAAATCAATTTATAGAAAGACAAAACATTATCATTAAATAAACTATTAAGGAGGTTTTTAAATGTTGGAAATTAAAAAGGAAGCAGTTGCAGGTACTGTAGAGTCCAATGATATATTGATTACAGCCAACAAAGGTGATGGAATCAATATTGAATTGCAAAGCTCTGTGAAAACTCAATTTGGTAAACAAATTGAAAAGACCATAAGGGACACCTTAAAAGAACTTGATATTTCAAATGTCAATATAAAGGCTGTGGACAAGGGAGCCCTTGACTATGTAATTAAAGCTCGTACTAAATCCTGCATATATAGGGCTTGTGAAGTAGAAGATTATAATTGGAGGGTGTAAAGTGAAAGAAAGACTTAGAAGAACAATGATGTTTTTACCGGGAAATAATCCTGGGATGCTTACTGATGCACATATTTACAAACCTGATTCAATTATGATTGACTTAGAAGATGCAGTAAGTATAAATCAAAAAGATGCTGCTAGAATGTTAGTATATCACGCTTTAAAAACTATTGATTATGGTAATGTTGAAAGAGTTGTAAGAATTAACGGACTGGACACTCCCTATGGTGAAGAAGATATTAGAGCTGTAGTAAGTGCCGGAGTAGATGTAGTAAGACTTCCAAAGACAGATACTGCCCAAGATATTATAGATGTAGATAAAATTATTACTGAAGTTGAAGAAGAACTTGGCTGTGTTGGAAGAACCTTAATGATGGCTGCAATTGAATCGGCAACGGGAGTTTTAAATGCAGTGGAAATAGCGCAGGCTTCTCCAAGAATGATGGGTATTGCCCTAGGAGCGGAAGACTACGTTACAAATTTAAAAACCACAAGATCTTCCCACGGTTGGGAGTTATTTGCTGCTAGGTCTCAAATTGTATTAGCTGCAAGAAATGCTGGTATAGCATGCTTTGACACTGTTAACTCCAATTTAAATGATATGGAGCAATTTGAAAGAGAAGTTCAATTTATTAAAGACCTTGGGTTTGATGGTAAATCTGTAATTCACCCTAACCAAATCTCTGTTGTAAATAAAATCTATACACCTACTGAAAAGGAAATAAATTCCGCTATTAAAATTATAGCCGGAGCAAAAGAGGCAGAAAGAAAAGGCAGTGGCGTAATCAGTGTAGATGGAAAAATGGTTGACGGTCCTATAATAGTAAGAGCTGAAAGAACTTTAGAATTAGCTGTTGCCAGTGGTATTTTAAGTGAGGAGGATATTCATGAACTATAATAAAAATTCTGTTGGAAGAGAAATTCCTGAATATCTTGAGGGAATTGGTGAATTACAACCCTTTATCGGCGTTGGAAAAACCTTAGTAAATAAAAGTAAAGCGGGAGCCAAAATAAGAGTTGGAAAACCTGGCGATAAAAAATTAGTAAGTTCAATTAAAGAAGCAATTGAAAAATCAGGTTTAAAAGATGGAATGACAATTTCTTTTCATCACCACCTAAGAAATGGCGACTACGTTTTAAACATGGTTTTAGATGTAATTGCCGAAATGAACATTAAAGACTTAACTCTTGCTCCAAGTTCTTTGGCATCAGTACATGACCATATAATCCCCTATATCAAATCCGGAATTATAACTGGAATACAATCTTCCGGACTGAGAGGACAATTAGGTGAAGAAATTTCCAAAGGTATATTAAACAAACCGGCTATTATAAGAAGTCACGGTGGACGAGCTAGGGCTATTGAAGATGGTGAACTACACATAGATGTGGCTTTTTTAGCTGCGCCATCTTGCGATGAAATGGGAAATATGAATGGACAATCGGGAAAAAGCGCCTGTGGTTCACTGGGATATGCAATGGTTGATGCACAATTTGCTGATTGTGTAGTAGCCATTACTGATAATTTAGTTGCATACCCTAATATCCCGGCTTCAATTAATCAAATGTACGTTGACTACGTTGTTGAAGTGGAAGAAATCGGAGACCCTAAGGGAATTGTTTCAGGTTCCATTAGATTTAATGACAATCCTAGGGATTTATTAATAGCACAAAATGCTGTAAAAGCTATTAAAGCTTCTGGACTTTATAAAGATGGCTTCACTTTCCAAACGGGAGCTGCCGGATCCACTCTTGCAGTGGCAAAACTTCTTAAAGAAGATATGAAAAAAGACAATATTAGAGCTTCTATGGCCCTTGGCGGTATTACAGGATACATGGTTAATATGTTGGAAGAAGGTTTAGTAGACGGTCTATTTGACACTCAATCCTTTGACCTAGATGCTGTTAGGAGTATTAGAGAAAATGAAAAACATTTTGAAATTTCCGCTTCGGAATATGCCAACCCTAACAGTCCGAGTCCTGCAGTAAATAATTTGGATTTTGTTCTATTAGGAGCTTTGGAAATTGACACAGATTTCAATGTAAACGTAATGACAAGATCAGACGGAGTTATTAACCAAGCTGTTGGAGGACATCAAGATACTGCTCCCGGAGCAAAAATGAGTTTAATTCTAGCACCTCTTGTTAGGTCAAGAAATCCAATAGTTCTTGATAAGGTAACTACTGTTTGTACTCCCGGAGAAGCTGTAGATGTAATATGTACTGATTACGGAATTGCAGTAAATCCTTTAAGAGCTGACTTAATTGAAAAGTTCAAAGAAGCTAAAATTGAATTGTTAACAATTGAAGAACTTAAAGAAATGGCTGAAAAGCAAACCGGTGTTCCGGATACTATAGAATTTAGTGATGATATAGTGGCAGTTCTAGAATATAGGGACGGAACCATTATTGATACTGTTAAAAAACTTAAAAATTAATTTAAATAAATTTTTCTATGTAGGGGTCAAAGGACTCCTACTGGAATTATTTTTATTGTTTTGAAATTAATTTCAAATAGTGAACATTTCTAAATATTACGTGCTATACTGTAAATATTTAGAAAGATATTATTTAGAATATTTCGAAAATTAAACAACGTAGGTAAAGACTTTTAAGGAGTTTATCTAAATTTTAAAGATTAAAACAAACGAAAATACAATGATTATGCGAAGTGATTTTAGTCTTCCCTACTCATCCTTAATAAAGTTTCCTGCAGATGACTAAGATATTATTATAAATTTATTTTATATAATATAAAAATTAATAAAGAGGAGATGAATCTATGACACTTACAATTCTTGCTTGGGGTATGATTATTGTTTTCTTAGCCCTTGTAATGACGAAAAAAATGCAACCTTTTACGGCACTTGTGCTCGTTCCTTTAGTTTTTACTATTATAGGTGCATTTCTAGGACTTTACACAGAACAAGTTTCAGTTGCTAATGAAATTAGCGCTTCGCAAGTTGGACTGTGGGATCAAATTAAAATCGTTGGTGATTGGACTGTTGATGGTATTCAACAAACTTCAAAAACAGGTATTATGTTACTTTTTGCTATTTTATTTTTTGCTATTATGTTAAATGCCGGACTTTTTGATCCAGTAACTAAAAGTATGATTAAAATGGCTAAAGGAGACCCTGTTAAAGTACTTGTTGGTACTGCAGTAGTAGCTGCTGCTGTTTCATTAAACGGTGACGGTACTACAACGACTTTAATCTGCTGTACAGCTTTTATTCCAATCTATAAAAAGCTGAATTTAAAAATGATGAACCTTGGTGTGCTCATAATACTTATGAATACTATTATGAACCTTCTTCCTTGGGGAGGACCAACAGCACGTGTTATTTCAGTTTTAGCTGAGCAGCCGGGAGTAAACGAACAAACTATCTTAAAGGCTCTTATACCTGGAATGGTTGTTTCTGTAGTTTATATGCTTGGTGTTGCTTACTATCTTGGTTTAAAAGAGAGAAAAAGAGTTGGAATTCAAAATCTAACTGATGCAGATATTGAAGCACTAACAGCTCCTGCAAGTGAAGAAGAGGAGGCTTTAAAGAGACCTCAAAACTTAGTAATTAATGCTATTTTAACTATAGGTATAGTTATTATGTTAGTAGTTGGTACCTTCCCTTCACTTTTCCTATTCCTAGTAGGTACTGCTTTAGCTCTTATGATTAACTATAAGAAAATAAGCGAACAAAAGGCTAGGATTCAAGATAATGCGGGAGATGCACTACAAGTTGTTATTTTAGTACTAGGTGCCGGAATATTTATGGGTTTATTTACAAACTCCGGAATGTCCGACGCTCTTGCAGCAAGTTTAATTAAAATTATTCCTGAATCACTGGGAAGATTCTGGGGACTAATTACTGCAATAGTTTCTGCTCCGGGAACATTCTTCCTATCAAACGATGCTTTCTACTATGGAGTGCTTCCTGTATTTGCAGAAGCAGGATATCAATATGGATTTACAGCATTGGAAATAGGTACCGCATCACTTCTTGGTCAGGCTTTCCACCTTTTAAGTCCATTAGTTGCATTTATTTACTTGCTACTAAACTTAACTGGACTAGATATGGGAGCATGGCAAAAAGAATCTGCTAAGTGGGCTATAGGAATATTTGTGATTTTTATAGGTATGGCAGCAATTACCGGTGCCGTTCCACTTTTCAAATAATCAAATTTTTAAAGACCTACCAACTGGCAGGTCTTTATTTTTCATTTAAAATCAATTTATTTACTTTAGCTTTAATTTCTTCTAAACTATGGTTTTCTTCTCTCATACACTGGACTGCACTTTTGGAACAAAGAATACACTTTCTACTTGATAATCCCATTTCACTTCTGGATATTTGATTAAATTCTCTATCAAATACATCAATATCTAAAAGTCTTGTACTTTCATTTTTTTCTTCAAGCTCAACCATTAACCCTTTAATGTTCTCTCCATTAGAATTTACTACTGCATAATACTCCATTCCCGTTTTTTTATTAAAATACAGTTCATCTATTAATTCAATTTTTTCCTTCCTTAATATTTTCTTTATTTCCAATATATATTTTTTATGAAATAAAACGTAACTATCTTTATTTTTTACTTCTCCCGGGATGTTTAGCATAAAGGATATTAATGTGGACTTATATTTATCAATAAATTCTTTTTGAATTTTTCTTCTTTCTTCCTTACTTTCTAACATTTCTGCCATTCTAACTTCATAGTTATCCATTTCTATAAACCATCCACAATTCTTTTACCCTCTTCGCTCTCCAAAGCATTAATAGTACTTTGAGGTAAAAGTCTATAAGCGCCTTTATAATCCTTTTCTTTTAAAAACTTTCTAACAACACTTGCGGATATTATTTCCCCATCTACTCTGTATCTTTCAATTTCCACAACTTCTACTCCATACATAGGAAGTATACTTTTCATTTTGTCATTATATTCTTTGGTAACTATATCAGTAACTTCAGTCCCCACAAATCTCTTTTTAATATTTAAAGCCTCTACAAAGTACTTGGCAAAAATAGTAATATCCAAAGAAGTGTAGCTTTCTATTATTGTTTGAGTATCCTTATAAAAATAAGTTGGAAAAGTATTTTTAGATATAATGTATTCATTTCCTCTGTGTAAAACTACATTTTTTAAATGAGCAGTAGCATTTTTAACTACATTGTACCTAAACTCATAAGGAAAATCACTTTTATCTTCAATTACCATAAATAAATTAAGTCGTTTAACTTGACTTGCCGCCTCTTCAATAAGTTTTAAATGTCCCAAAGTCATGGGATTTGCATTTAAAACTATAACACCTGACTCCAAATTCTCAGGGTTGGTATTTTTTAAATCTTCAACTATTTTATAAAGTTCATCTATTTTATTATCTAAAAGAGCTACTTCCTCCACTTCTGCAACTAATTTAAATCCGAAGTCCGTAAATATTTTCTTATTACCTGGTTTAGTGAAAATAAATAAATGGGTTATTCCTCTATTGTATTGGTATTCTATTAATTTGGAGACTATGGTATTTGTAATAGCCATATTCCTATATTCTTCATCTATGGCAAAACACTTAAGAACATTACCGCTTACAGAACCTGTTGCAACTATTCTTGAATTTTCCTCAGCTATTACAGTATATTCTACGTCTTTTTCCAGTGTTAAATTATTTTCGTTTAAAAAGGATTCAATTCTCTTTCTATCTATTAAATAAACAGCTTCTTTATACTCAATCATAGTATTCCTCCAAAAAATAAAAATATAAAGTCAATGCTAAATAGTCAGCACATCCTCCGGGACTAATGTTTCTTAAAATAAATTGATCATTCATTTCGTAGATATACTTCCTTCCCTCTTCCGTATGCATTCCACCTAAAGATATGGCTTTATCTGCACTGTTTTTTACATATTCCAGACCTTTTAAAGAAGAACGTTTAATAGTATTTGAATCATCTATTTCTCTTAGAAAGTACATCAACACCTCTACAAGACTGTCATTTAAATCCAAAGTTTCTAAACATCTCTTTAAATTTTTTAGGCCAATGGTTACAGCTTTTCTAAAACCTTCTTCAGCCTCGCCTCTAATACCTTTTAAACCATACTTTCCATATTGTATCTGTCCCTGTGTCTTTAATGTATTATTTTCCAATTCCGAACTAATACCGCTACAAATTCTTTTTACTTCTTCAGTTATTGTTAATGGATTAAATTCAATATCCGAACTTTTTACAACTGCTGTTGAATAAACAATCATTCCAAGAGAAAAAATTGCCCCCTTATGAGTATTTACACCCTTTGTAGCATTAAACATTCTAGCTTCATACTCCATTCCAATTTCTCTTAACCTCTTAAAATTCTTTTCATTGTTCCCTTTCTTCCCTAACATATAAACTTCTTCAAAATAATCGGGAAGTGAAAGTGCACTATTTATGAAAGTAAAATAATTCATATCAGTATGGCTTCCATTATCTTTTAAATCTACTAAACCCGGTTTAGGAGTTACTGAGACTTCATATATTAAGGCATAAAATGCCATCCTTTTAACAATTTCTGTAGTTAATTTACTCATAAAATCTCCGAATAATCAGTTTAAAAAATAAAAGTTCCTTTAAGGAACTTTTATTTAATTATAATCTTACACTTTTTGTAACTATGCTTCTTTGAAAATTAGAATCATGCTCAACAAAAATTAAAGTCGGTTTATATTCCAACAACAAATCTTCTATTTGCATACGCGAAAAAATATCTATATAGTTTAGCGGTTCATCCCAGATATATATATGTGCTCTTTCACTTAAACTGGCACCTATTAAAACCTTTTTCTTTTGACCGCTGGAAAACTCAGCAATATCTTTTTCAAATTGTACTCTATCAAAACCCATTTTCCTCAAGATTGTTTTAAATAGACTTTCATCAATATTCCGACTTGCTGCATATTCAGTTAATGTTCCCTTTAAATTTGAAGTATCCTGAGCAACGTAAGAAATTTTTAAATTAGAAGCTTTAATAATTTCTCCGCTGTATTCTATTTCACTTCCTACTAATAAATTTAATAACGAAGACTTTCCACTTCCATTAGGTCCTATAATATTAACTCTATCTCCCTGTGTTACGTTGAAACTAACAGGACCACAAACTTTTTTATTGGAATAAAACAGCTCTATATTTTCTAAAGTAAATAGCATACTTGAATGGTGAGCTAAAGGTTTAATAATTAAATCTTCATTTACTTCTATATTTTTTAATAATTTAGATTTTTCATCAATGGATTTTAATTGTCTCAACTCTAAAGATTTGGACCTTTTCATCATTTTTGCAGCCTTATGTCCTACATAGCCCTTATCTTGTTTGTTACCTGAGACCTTTACATTTTTACTTTTTTCAACTTTGTCAGACCATCTTGATGTTCTATCAACTGAATCCTTTAACCTGCTAATATCTTCTTTTAATTCTCGATTTTTTCTCAGTTCAAATTCATCTATCCTCTTTTTATTTTCCCACCAAGTAGAAAAATTTCCTTTTTGAACTTCTATATTAGACTTATTTATTGATAGTATATGATCTACACAATTATCTAAAAAATCTCTATCATGCGACACTAAAATAAAACTTTTTTTGTTTTTCAAATAATCAGCCACAATCTTTCTACCTTCTAAATCTAAGTGATTAGTAGGCTCATCTATCAGAAGAAAATGACCTTCATTTAAAAACAAAGCTGCTAAAAGAGCTTTGGTTTGTTCTCCTTTTGATAGAGTCTTAAAAGGTCTATATAATATTTCACAATCCACATTTAAAAGAGACAATTCTTTTATAAATTCCCAATCTTCAGACTGTGGCGAGATTTCCTGTAAAACATCTAAAGTAAAAACACTTGTATCACTTACTTTAAAAGGAAAATAATCAAAGATTACTGAGGAATTAATTTCTCCACTATATTCATAGTTACTTAAAAGTAAATTTAGAAAAGTGGTTTTCCCTCTACCGTTTCTTCCAATGAAGCCCAACTTCCAATCAGTATCTATTTGAAAACTTACATTTTCAAATATTTTATCGTAACTTCCATCATAGGAAAAGTTTAAATCCTTAACCTGTATCAACGACATAATATCACTCCTTAATATTCAATTTTAGTAACTACTGCCTAGGAGTAATAATTACATCTTAACACCTCCAAACTCCTTATTTCTGCTATTATTATAACATATTTCACAATAAAAAATAACCACTGTCAGTGGTTATTCAGTGGTTTTATTCATTGGCTAATATAGATATAGCACATTCTATTCTCTTTTTTTCCATTTCACATCCTACGGCATAAGGCTTTTGAATGTTCCCGTTTGAATAATAAGCATTTGCATGGCAACCACCGCTACAATAATATCTTGCCCAACAATTATAGCAGTCTTCTTTTGTAAATACATTGGAACATTTAAAATTTTCTCTTAAATCATAATTCTCAATGCCGCTAAAAACATCTCCCAGTTTAAATTCCACTTCCCCTACAAATTGGTGACAAGGATATATATCACCTTCAGGTGTAACAGCAACGTACTCGGAGCCAGCTCCACATCCCACTGTTCTTTTTATTATGCAAGGACCTTGAGTTAAATCAATCATAAAATGGAAAAAGAGAAAGTCTCTGTCTTTTTTGCGAATTTTAATATAATCCTTACTCATTTTTTCATATTCATTTAAAATTTCTTCAAGATGTTCCTCTCTAATGGCATATTCTTCTTTTTCATCAGTAACGACAGGCTCAATAGATGTCATTTTAAATCCAAGATTGTAATACTCCAATAAATCTTTAGAGAAATCCAAATTCTTATTAGTAAAGGTGCCTCGGATATAATAGTCCTTATCCCCTCTTTTATCTACTAACTCTTTAAATTTAGGCACTATTATGTCATAGGAACCCTTACCGTTAGTAGCAGGTCTCATATAGTCGTTTATCTCCCTTCTGCCGTCAAGAGATAAAACTACATTGTCCATATTTTCATTTATATAATCTATTATTTCATCATTTAATAAAACGCCGTTAGTAGTTATGGTAAACCTAAAATGTTTATTATATTTTTTTTCTTCTTCTCTTCCATATTCAACTAATTTTTTAACTAATTCAAAATTCATAAGAGGTTCTCCACCAAAGAAATCCACTTCTAAATTTCTTCTGTTTCCTGAGTTTTGAAGCAGAAAGTCCAAAGCTTTCTTTCCCACCTCTTCATCCATTAAAAGCCTTTGACCTTTAAAGTCCCCCTGTGACGCAAAACAGTACCTGCATCTTAAATTACAATCATGAGCCACATGTAAACACATAGCCTTAATTATGTTTTCAGGATTATAAGAAGGCTTTAACAGCCTTTCATCCTTAGTGTATAACATACCCTCATCTTTTAATTCTTCTATTTCAGAAAGAGCTTCTTCTATAATATCTTTATTATACTTTGAAGAGTATTTTCTAATTATTTCCTCCCTAGTAAAATTTAAATAATCATCTACTAAGTCATAAATAATTTCATCAACAACGTGGACAGAGCCACTGGCTATATCCAATACAATATATTTGCCATTTAAATAAAATTTATGAATTTCCGACATCTTTATTCTCCCATTAATAAAATAAAAGGGTGGATATACCAACCCTCTTACTTATAATTACTTTCACATTTTTGATTTCCCACTGTACAGGATGTTTTACAAGCAGATTGACAAGATGTTTGACATTCTCCACATCCGCCCTTTGCATAAGTATCTTTTAATCTCTTATTTGTAAGAGTCTTTATATGTTTCATGTCTACCTCCTAATCCTTTAAATCTTCAGTTTTTTTAACTACAGAGTTAATTCCCCATTTCATTATATCAATTCTAGACTTCTCCCCTGAAGTTTCAAGACATACATAATCATCTTTAATAATTACAATTTTACCCATGATACCACCAATAGTTATTACATTGTCTCCAACTTTTAAATTGGCAATCATGTCCTTAATCTGTGCTTCTTTTTTCTTTTGTGGTCTTATCATTAAAAAGTACATAACTGCAAATAAAATGATAATAGGTACAAAAGTAGCAAGCATTGAAGTTGTATTAGCGTCCATAAAAACTCTCCTTTCTTAACTATTATAACCATATTTGCTATAAAAGTCATCTTTAAATTCCAAGAAATTGTCATTTCTAATGGAAGTTCGTATATTTTCCATTAATTTTAAAAGAAAATATAAATTATGAATTGTAGCAAGTCTTAATCCTAAAATTTCATCTACATTAAATAAATGTCTAATATACGCTCTTGAATAATTTTTACATACATAACAATCGCATTCCTCATCAAGAGGTTTAAAGTCGGCCTTGTACTTTCCATTTTTAATGACAAGTCTACCCTTAGATGTCATAACAGTTCCATTTCGTGCAATTCTTGTAGGTAGTACACAGTCTGCCATATCTATTCCTCGCTCAACTGCTTCAAATAAATAATCAAGAGTTCCCACACCCATTAGGTATCTTGGCTTATCCTTTGGCATAAAATCTGTAGTATAATCTAAAATTTCATTCATTAAATCCAAAGGCTCACCAACACTTAAACCTCCCACTGCATATCCTGGAAAATCCAGTTCAACTAAGGCCTTTGCGCTTTCCTCTCTTAAATCCTTAAACATTCCGCCTTGAATAATTCCAAATAAAGCTTGATTATCAGTGTTTTTATGGTGTTCTTTACATCTTTTTGCCCATCTTGTAGTTCGATTCATAGAGTGTTCAATATATTCATAAGTTGCAGGATAAGGGGCACATTCATCAAAACACATAATAATATCTGAGCCTAGGATATTTTGAATATCTATAGAAACTTCTGGTGATAAAAACTTTTTAGAACCGTCAATATGAGATCGGAATTCAACTCCCTCTTCAGTGATTTTTCTATTGTCACTTAAGCTGAAAACTTGAAACCCGCCACTGTCAGTTAAAATAGGCTTATCCCAATTCATAAACTTATGAAGTCCCCCGGCTTCCTTTATTATATCTGTTCCGGGTTTTAAAAATAAATGATAGGTGTTAGACAGTATAATTTGTGCTCCAATGACCTTTAACTCCTCAGGAGCCATTGTTTTAACTGTAGCTCTAGTCCCCACAGGCATAAAAATAGGCGTTTCAATTTCTCCATGATTTGTCTTTATCTCCCCCAATCTAGCCTTACACTCTTTAGATTCTTTTAATAGTTCAAATTCAAACATAATTTCTCCCATCTATATTTATAAGTAAAGATTTTAAAATTAACAAAGACGCAATGAGTTAATACAAAAACATTGCATCTCCAAAACTAAAAAATCTATATCTTTTCTCTACTGCTTCTTTATAGGCATTTAAAACCATATCTCTAGAAGCAAAGGCCGACACTAACATTATAAGTGTGGATTCAGGTAAGTGAAAATTTGTTATTAAAGCATCTACACATTTAAAATTATATCCGGGATATATAAAAATATCCGTCCACCCCTTTGATTCTTTTACAAATCCATTTTCATCTGAGGCTGTTTCAATTGTCCTAACTGAAGTAGTACCTACTGAAATAACTCTTCGATTCTCACTTTTTGCTTTATTAATCTTACTTGCAGCATCATTGTTAATAATATAAAATTCTGAGTGCATATTGTGATTTTTTACATCATCTACTTTAACCGGTCTGAAAGTTCCCAAACCCACATGTAAAGTAATATACGCGATTTCAATACCTTTGTCTTCAATTTTTTCAAGAAGCTCCTTTGTAAAATGTAAACCAGCTGTAGGAGCTGCGGCCGAACCTTCAATTTTAGAATAGACAGTTTGATACCTCTCTTTGTCCTTAAGCTTTTCCGTAATATAGGGAGGTAGTGGCATTTCACCTAATTCATCTAACAACTCCTCAAATATTCCGTTATAGGAAAATTCAATAAATCTATTGCCTTCTTCTGAAATTTCCACTACTTCAGCCTTTAATTTATCTGAAAAAAATACTTTCGTACCAATTTTTGCTTTTTTACCGGGTTTACATAGACATTCCCAAATATCCCCCTCTACTCTTTTTAAAAGTAAGAATTCAATACTCTCTTCTTTTCCCTCCCTACTTCCAAATAGCCTTGCAGGAATAACTCTTGTATCATTTAACACCAATAGGTCTCCCTTGTTTAAATAATCAAGAATATTATAAAAATGACTATGTTCTACTTCTCCCGTTCTTTTATTTAATAATAAAAGTTTAGATTCTGTTCTATCTTCCAAAGGATGTTGTGCTATTAAGTCCTTTGGAAGATTGTAATTGAAATCACTTGTATTCATTAACTTACCTTCTACATTATTTATTTAAAATTACACCCGGAAAATAAAATGAAATTATATCGTTAGCGGTTTTCCCGGTTTTCGCCATTTCCACAGCTCCTAACTGACTCATTCCCACTCCGTGTCCAAAGCCTTTCCCTTTAAATATCACTTGATCGTCCTCAATAGTAATATTAAATAAAGTGCTTTTTAGTTTCATGTTACCGAAAATATTTCTAAAATTATTTCCAGTCACTGCGACAGTATTCTCTGTGCCAATTAATTCTATAGTTTTAATTCTTCCTGAACTGTCAATTTCCTTAATATTAAAGTTTAGAAAATCTCCTATCTCATGACTAGCAGATTTTATTGCCTTATTTACTTCTTCAACACTTAACTTATGCTCCCAAGTGTAGTTATTTGAATAGGGATCTTCAAGGGTTTTTAAATATTCAACAGCATCTCCGCTCCATACATCATCTGCATTGGCAGTAACTCCTCCCGAAGATGCCCCATAAATAGTATTGGCTATTTTCCCGTTATAAAGAGCATATATCCCCTTCGTCTCATCTACAGCCTGATTGGTTTTTTCATTTTCTATGGTCTTTCCCTCATAGGCTTGGCAATTAGTAGTATCATCTAAATTGTAACCGTATTTTTCATATTTATTTATATTTTTTAAAGCAAAACTTCTTGAACAAATTGCTTGGGCCTTTAAAGCCTCTATAGGATAACTAGGTGATAGCTCTCTTGGTACTACTCCCTTTAAATAATCTTCAAGTTCCAAAGAATTTATTACCAAGAGTTTATTTTCCACTACTCTAAAAGAAATGTAACCTCTATATTCATTTTTCAATTTTAAGTATCCATCTGTAGCTAAAAGCATACTACCATCTTGAGGAAAATCAGTGGAATGAGTCTGGCTTTGACCTTTTAACTCTATCTTTCCCTCTTTTAAAGTTACATCTACTGAGCTGGTATTAAGATCCAAAACCTTATTATAATCAGCGTCAACCAGATAAATATTTTTTGTAGATACTATGCTTACAACTTCATTTTCACCATAGGACTTTCCAATTTTTACATCTAAGTAAGTCTGGCCTTCCTGTGCATAATTTTTAATTGGAAGTATTAATGAAATAGCTATCAATGCTAAAAAAAATATCTTTTTCATAAAAAATTCTCCTGCTCTCTATATTCTATACCAAAGTGTTTATATGCGGCTTCCGTTGCAATTCTTCCCCTAGGCGTTCTGTTTATAAAGCCTATTTGCATTAAGTAAGGCTCATAGACGTCCTCTATTGTTATTCTCTCTTCTCCTACAGATGCAGCAATGGCATCTATACCCACAGGTCGCCCTGAAAAGTTTTCAATCATTGTCAAAATAATTCTTCTGTCTAAATTATCTAATCCAAGCTTATCAATTTCCAACAAATTAAGTCCATTTATGGCAACTTTTTTAGTTATTACTCCATTTTCTTTTACTTCAGCATAATCTCTAACTCTTTTTAAAAGTCTGTTTGCTATTCTTGGAGTCCCTCTGGATCTTTTAGCAATTTCAAAAGCGCCTTCTCTTTCAATTCCAATATTTAAAATTTTAGCTGACCTCATAATTATCTCTGTTAGACTTTCAATATCATAGAGTTCTAAATTTAAAATAACTCCAAATCTATCTCTTAAAGGAGAAGTCAGTTGTCCTGAACGAGTGGTAGCTCCTATTAAAGTAAATTTCTCAAGATCCAATCTAATTGATCTTGCCGAAGGCCCTTTACCGATTATTATATCTAAAGCATAATCCTCCATAGCAGGATATAAAACCTCTTCAACAGACCTATTAATTCGATGAATTTCATCTATAAATAAAACATCATCAGAATTTAAATTGGACAATATACTGGCTAAATCTCCAGGTCTTTCAATAGCAGGTCCGCTAGTTACTTTTACATTTACTCCCATCTCATTAGCTATTATATAGCTTAAGGTAGTCTTTCCAAGTCCCGGAGGCCCATTTAAAAGACAATGGTCCAAAGGTTCATGTCTGTTTTTAGCCGCTTCAATAAATATTTTTAATTTTTCAACAGCCTTATCCTGTCCTATATATTCACTTAACCACTTAGGCCTTAGATTATTGTTATCAAAAGAGTTATCAAAAGAAGTCAAACTTGGTTCTACAATTCTTTCTTCATCCAAATATACTACCTCCCAAGATTTTTCAAAGCTTCTTTAATTTTCTGCGATATATCTAATTCCTCATCTACTCCAACTAAAGCTTTTTTAGCTTCATACATATTGTAACCTAAAGTCATAAGCGCTTCAATAGCCGGCGAATCATCAAGAACTTCTTCAACTTTTACACTACTTGTCAATTGAACTTTTGAATCAAAGGAATACTTTGATATCTTGTCCTTTAACTCTAAAATAATTCTTTCCGCCGTTTTTTTCCCAACACCAGGCGCAGCAGTTAAAACTTTGTAATTTTCTTCAGTTATAGCTGCTATTATCTCTGAATTTAATAGAGCGGATAAAATTCCCAAACCTACCTTTGGACCTACTCCACTTACAGTTGTAAGCAAATCAAATAAAACTCTGCTGTCCTTATGGATAAAACCATACAAAGATACATCGTCTTCTCTCAATATCATTTTAGTCATTATTCTTACTTCTTCTGAAATTTTCAATTCTTCAATTTCTTTTGAAGACATATTAATTTTATAACCTATGTTGTTATTTTCAATTACTATAAAATTATCTGAAATATGATTAACAATGCCATATATAAAATCTATCATAATTATTTCATCCTAAAATTATCTTTAAATTTAATACTTGAACCGTGAGTAATGGCAACTGCTAAAGCATCCGCTACATCATCAGGCTTAGGTATATCATTTAAATTTAATATTATTTTCACCATTTCTTGAACTTGCCTTTTTTCAGCTCTTCCATATCCCACTACAGCTTGCTTAATCTGTAATGGAGTGTATTCAAATATTTCCTTATTGTTTATTTTAGCACAAAGCACCTCAACACCTCTAGCATGAGATACATTTATAGCTGTCTTAACATTTTTATTAAAAAACAACTCTTCAAAAGCAATATCCTCCGGATTATATTTTTCAATTAACTGATTTAAATCCCTATAGATTTTTTCCAATCTATTTGGCAACTTCATTTTTGAATCCGTAAGTATGGCCCCATAATCTAATACTCTGTACTTGTTTCCAACTAATTCTACAAATCCATAACCCACTATTGCAAGGCCCGGATCTATTCCACAAATTACCATATTTCCCCTTAAAAAAAACTAAGATGTAATCTTAGTTTTATTTATATCTCTTCATTAGTTTATCATTAATTCCGTCCCAAAAGGCATTTTCAAAAATTTTCATACCATCTAAGTATAAAAATCTCACAATTTTTTTATTTAAACCATGTAATTCCTCTTTACTCAAGTGAGAATTAGTAACTACAAATTGTTCACCTTTATTCTTTTCATCTTCATCTAAATTCAACATTAACTGTTTATCAATATGCGAATTCAAATTGTATATTTTACGCTTAAGTAGACGTAAGTTAAAACGAAAAACCACATTATGAATATATTTTTTTACTTTTCTATCTCTTCTAATTTCCTTAAGCAAATTTTCCTTTAACCTTAAGATATCAGTCTTACTTATATCTGTATTAAACATTTTTTTTCGTATATATAAATCTTCTATGTCATAGTACTTAAAAGTCAACATTTCAAGCTTATTAACGCTTTTATTGGCATTTAAACCGGCTCTATAACCCTCTAAATACAAAAGTAACTCAAATCTATTTACATCATCATGAATTAAATTACTGAGATTATAAGCTATTAATTCCTTACCTTCTTTATTTTTTAAAAACTTAATAATGTCTTTTTTCAAATGTTTTAAAGATAGGTATGTAGGATAAATATTTTCTACAGAATCTTCAAAATTATAAATGTTCAATAATATATTTATTGATTCCGGATCATTATCATATAGAAACTTTTCAATTAAGAATCTTTTTATGTCTTTAAAGCAAAAGTTTAAATCTTCAGTCTTATTCTTTTTTGCCATTGCTTCCATAATCAATTCCTCCGTATCTAATAGTTTTATTATACTATATTTTGTAACCAATTTGTTAAAAATATAAAAGTTTAATTAATTTTATAGTAAAAATATTTCCTTCTCTTCACATTCTCTTATAGTATCTTCATCCCATACAGAAGCCTGAACTTCGCCAATATGTCTCTTTTCCAAGAAGAACATACACAACCTTGATTGGCCGATTCCTCCCCCAATAGTTGGTGGCAATTCACCTTTCATCAATTTTTGATGGTAAGGCAGACTCAGTCTATCCATCTTATCCGATTCTTCCAGTTGCTTCATTAAACTATCACTATTTACTCTAATACCCATACTTGAAAGTTCAATTGCATTGTCAATCATCTCATCCCAAAATAGAATATCTCCATTTAAATCCCAATCGTCATAGTCAGGGCTCCTTACATCGTGAGGTATTCCCGACTTTAAATTTCTCCCAATCTTCATAATGAAAACCGCTTTTTTTTCTTTGGCAATTTCCCTTTCCCTTTCTTTTGCAGTTAAATTAGGGTATAGATCTTCTAAATCCTGAGCTGTTATCATAAAAATATCCTCAGGTAATTTTTTACTAAGAGCATGGGGATATACTTGGTTAATATATTCCTCGGCTCTTTTAAAAACTTCAAAAATCTCTCTTACAATTAATTTTAAAAATTCTTCAGTTCTATCTTCTTCTTTTATAATTACTTCCCAGTCCCATTGATCTACATAGACCGAATGAATATTATCCAACACTTCGTCAGGTCTGATAGCATTCATATCCGCATAAAGTCCTTCGTAGGATTTAAAATTATATTCCTTTAAAGCATTTCTCTTCCATTTAGCCAAAGATTGTACTATCTCTACATTTATTCCGTAGTTTCTAATATCAAAATTCACAGCTCTTTCCGAGCCGCTTAGATTATCATTTAAACCTGTTTCAGGTCTCACCATTAGAGGTGCTGAAATTCTAGCTAAATTTAAAGTATTGGCTAAATCTCTTTGAAAATAATCCTTTAATGACTTAATAGCCATTTGAGTTTCTTTTAAATTTAGTTTGTTAACTTCTGAGTTGTTTCTCATTACTTCCTCCTATAATTAAAAATTCTCTCATCAAATGATGAGAGAACTTAAATTTCAAACTTTAATTAAATTGATATTCCACTTCTTCAGAATAATACAAGATCATTTCAATAATAAATAAAGCTACGTTAGAGCTTAATTTTAAAGCATAATCTAAATCACTGGAAAAGGACTTTTCATCTTCCATGTATTTTTCTACTACATAGTTAATGTATTCCTTTACTATATCTGCTAATTTTTTAGAATCATCACCGTATAGATTTAAATTCTCAATATTTAAATTTTTGTCCTCAAATTTATGACTTGGAGCGTATTCATTTAAATCAGATTCATACTTAATATGACTTTTCATATCATCCATAAAAGTAACTCTGTAAGCATGTGGATAACAAGTGTAGTCACAAAGATAGTGAGATATAATTCCCATTTTTTTACTCAACTGCTTAACAAAAAAAGATTTTTTGTTATTTAAGTTGGAATATCTGCCTAAAAAAATTAAATTAACTATCTCTTTTGATATAAAGTCTATGCTCTCATCTTTATAGTGACGCTTAAGTTTATAATAGGGTAATATATCAGGTGCAATACTTCCCCATTGTAATTTATCTATATCTAAATCAACGTTATATTCTAAAACAATTTTTTTATGAATTTCTCGTGCAATTATTTTATGTGTTTCTGTTAAAATTTTGAACACCTCTTTTAAAACTCAAAGTTAACTAAATATTAACTCATTCTAATTGCTTTGTCAATAAGAACCGACTAATTATAAGCAGATATTGTATTATCTAAAGTACTCCAAATATCATCTGTTTCAAATCCCTTTCTCCAACTTGCAACACCTGCTAAATTATATTTATTTACCAGTGAAGTCTTCCACTCTATTGAATCGGAATCTTCTATCCAGATTTTATATTTTTTATTATTTTCAGAATATTCTGCGTAATTTTGTTTTGACTCCTCATCCCATTTCGGATTTAAGGATTTTGTAGCTAATAAGTTTTCAGTTTGGTACATGGAAAGTACCGATGATTTAACCTCACCTGAACTTTCACTCCAAAGTCTTGTATATAAGGGTACTCCTAAAATCATTTTTTCATGTGGTATTTGTTTAAATAAAACATTTAAGTTCCCTTCAACCCATTTATATTGAGCTACAGAGCCTGCCTTATCTGAAGAAGACCAATGTTGATCATATGCCATTAACATAACATAGTCACATACGTCAGCCAAAGCCTTTCTATCATATAATTCATTTTTTACATTACTTGAAATTTGAGGAGTAACATCTACAGATACTAACAGATTTTCTTGTTTAAAAACTCCGGAAAGTTCTCTTACAAATTGAGTAATATTATCTCTGTCATCTACAGTAGTGTTTTCAAAATCTATATTAATTCCCTTAAGCCCGTATTTCTTCGTTAGCTCCAAAGTTTTTTTAATTATTATGTCCCTTGATGAGCTTTTAGATAATACCTTCTGTGTTAGTTCCGGATCAAAAGAATTATCCAAGTAAGCCCATACATCAATTCCCAAACTATTGTATCTATTTACATATTCCTGATTTCCTCTATCTATTATATTTAAATCAGTATCCTTAATAGAAAACCAAGTTGGACATATTACATCTAAACCCTTAACATTGCCAATAGCTTCTATACTTTCCTCACTTTGAGGCCCATAAGTATAGTCCCATGTTAAATTGAGAGGCTTTTTAGCCTCTCTTTTTTCACTTTCATTTTTGACTTTTAATCTTTCTTGCGGAAATTCCACATCAAGTAAATCTTTTTTAATGTATCCTGCATAACCTTCTATTTCTCTTACCTTATAGAAGTCTCCCTTTTCACCATAGACATAAACTTTTGAATCTTTGTTTAAAATAGAAACTATTGGCGAATTTAAACTCGCAGTTTCACGCATGTTTAACCCATCACCTGTGGAAACTCCCACAGCATAATCAACATCTGTATAGTCCATTAAAAGAAGTTTCTTATCTTGAATGTAAGTCAATTCAACAGGATAATCATAGATAAATATCTCAGAAGGAATTAAAATTTTTCCGTTTTTTTCAACTATGGGATCTCTTATCCCAAATTTTTTAGTATTAATAACTCCTTCAGTTTCTCCCACTTTAGCTCTTCTTGTACCTTTATCATTAGTAAAAATAACTGTCTTTTCAGCTTTATCATAGGCAACTGTATCATCAATGTGTTCTTTTATAAAATCTAATGAAAGATAGTACTGACCGTCAATTCTATCAAAATCATCTTTATCTATATCCTTATCTTCACTTATAAAGCTAAATTCATTGTACTTAGTGGAAGTTTCACTTGAACCTCTATGTTTAAATAAATAAAATCCGCCAACTCCAACTGCCAATATTACTAATGCTAAAAACCCTATAATAAATTTTTTCATTACACCATCCTCGTCAATTTTAATATATACATTATATAATCTGTATAAAAAAATTGAAAGTCATTTCAAAAAAAATAGGACTTTTAAAGTCCCATAATTTTAATAATCTGCTTTTTCTCTTACCTTAGCAGCTTTACCTTGTCTATCTCTTAAGTAGAAAAGTTTAGAACGTCTAACTTTACCCTTACGAGTAACTACTAATTTAGCAATTCTTGGAGAGTTTAAAAGAAAAGTTCTTTCAACTCCAATTCCGTAAGACAATCTTCTAACTGTAAAAGTTTTTCTTGAACCAGTACCTTGAACCTTTATAACAGTTCCTTCAAAAACTTGAATTCTTTCTCTAGTTCCTTCTATAATTCTATAGTGAACCTGTACTGTATCCCCTGCACTTACCACTGGTAAGTCTTTATTTATTTGCTCTTCTTCAAGCGCTTTAATTATATCCACTTTAAGTTACCCCCTTTCGCTTTCTAGGTATTTTAAATATTCTTTTTCAATATCTGTTAATTTTGACTTGTCAATTAAGTCAGGTCTGTTTTCCAATGTTAATTTAATAGATTGGAAAATTCTATATTGACGAATTTTCTCATGGTTTCCACTTAATAAAATCTCAGGCACTTCCAACCCATTAAATCTTTGAGGCCTAGTGTACTGTGGATATTCTAACAAACCACTGTAATGCGACTCAATGCTATAGGACTCTTCAGATGATAATACACCCGGAATTAATCTTGTAATGCCGTCTATTAAGACCATGGAAGGTATTTCTGCCCCTGTTAGGACATAATCTCCTATGGAAATCTCCTCATCTATATAATTTTCAACTACTCTATTGTCAATTCCCTCATAGTGTCCGTTTAATAAAATCAGATGATTTTCCCTTGAAAGCTCAATTAATTTTTTTTGGTTAAGAACCTTCCCTTTGGGAGATAGATATATGACCTTTGAATTATCATTTCTAACAGATTCAATAGATCTATATATCGGTCCAACTTGCATAACCATCCCCGGACCTCCGCCATAGGGATAATCATCAACCTGTCCATGTTTGTTTTCTGAAAATTCTCTAATATTTACAGTTTCTAACTCTATTATTGATTCTTTAATTGCTCTACCTACTATACTATAGTCTATCAAACAATTAAAAAACTCAGGAAAAAGTGTGAGAATACTAAATTTCAATTAATCAACCCCTCTATAGGATCAATTATAATAAATTTACTATCTATATTTATTTCTTTTATAAATTGCCTAATCGCAGGTATTAAATGCTGTCCATTTTCATTTTCCATAGCATATAAATCATGTACCGGGTTTTCAATTACATCTACTACCTTCCCCAGTAAAACATTTTCTGTATTATATACACTACAACCTATAATGTCACTAATGAAATAAGTTCCCTCTTCAAGTTTAATCCTATCACTATCTTTTACATATAAGTACTGATCTTTAAACTTTAAAACATCGTTTATATTATTAAACTCTTTAAGCTTTAAATACACGAATTTTGACTCATATATAACTTTTTCTACACTACAGGCTTCCAAGCTTTCTCCCACAAATACAGTTTTTAATTGCGAAAATCTCTCAATTGAACCTGTCATTGGAAAAATTTTCAATTCTCCCTTAATACCTCTAGTATTAATGATTTTACCAATTATGGTATGTTCACTTGATTTCTTCAATTTCTAAATTAACCTTTATATTTTCTTTAAGAGAAATTGCTTTTAAAATAGATCGAATAGCTTTTGCAATCCTGCCTTGTTTACCAATGATTTTCCCCATGTCGCTTTGCGCAACTTTAAGATAAATATTTAACTCATCGTTTTCTTTTTCTGATGAAATAGATACCAAATCAGGATTATCAACTAAAGATTTAGCAATATATTCAACTAATTCAACCATTTGATTCCTCCATACAAAAGACGATTAGTTTTCCACATCTTCTGTTTTTACTTCTTCCACTGTTTCTTTTTCAACTTTATATACGTTGTTTTCTCTAAATAATCTATCAACTGTATCTGTAGGCTTAGCTCCATTTTTAATCCAATTATTAGCTTTTTCTGAATCTACAACTACTTTTTTAGGTTCAGTTAACGGATCATAGTAACCAATCTCCTCAATGAATTTTCCATCTCTAGGGCTACGAGAATCAGCTACAACTATTCTATAAAAAGGGTTTTTCTTAGCACCCATTCTTCTAAGTCTAATTTTTACTGCCAATTTATTCACCTCCACATATATATTAATTTATATAAAATAAATTTTAACTAATTAAAAAGGAAAGGGCATTTTAAATTTCTTTTTATTCATTTTACCCATATTCCCAAACTGCTTCATCATTTTTCTCAATTCTTTAAATTGCTTTAAAAGTTTATTTACTTCAACTGGTGTAGTACCACTTCCATTGGCAATTCTCTTCCTTCTTGAGATATCAATTATTTCCGGTTTTTGTCTTTCTTCCTTAGTCATCGATCTAATAATTGCTTCCAGTCTTGCAAATTCTTTTTCATCGACATTTATACCCTTTAACATTTTGTTGTTCATTCCGGGAAGCATTCCTAAAATATCTTCAAGAGGTCCGAGATTTTTCATCTGTTCCAGTTGATCTAAAAAATCATCAAAGGTAAAACTTTGAGTTCTAAGCTTTTTCTCAAGCTCTATGGCCTTCTGTTCATCTACTGCCGATTGTGCCTTTTCAATTAAACTTAAAACGTCTCCCATGCCAAGAATACGTGATGCCATCCTATCTGGATGAAAAACTTCAATTTGATCCAGTTTTTCCCCCATTGCGGTAAATTTTATTGGAACATTTGTAACTGCTCTTATGGAAAGTGCAGCACCACCTCTTGCATCACCGTCTAACTTTGTAAGTATTACTCCCGTTAATTTTAATCTCTCATCAAAAGCAGCTGCTACATTTACTGCATCTTGACCCGTCATTGCATCTAAAACTAAAAGTATTTCTGAAATATCTAAGGCATCATTAATTTCTATTAACTCTTCCATTAAATTTTCGTCAATATGAAGTCTACCAGCAGTATCTATTAAAACTACATCGTTACCGTTCTTTTTGGCGTGTTCCACAGATGCTTTCGCTATATCTACGGGCTTTATCTTATCTCCCATAGTAAATACAGGCACATCAATACTTTCTCCTACAACCTGCAACTGCTTAATGGCTGCTGGTCTATAGACGTCACAAGCCACTAATAAAGGTCTTTTACCCTCTTTTTTCATTAGATTTGCAAGTTTTCCTGAGGTAGTAGTCTTACCTGCCCCTTGAAGTCCACACATCATAATTACTGTAGGTTTTTTAGAATAATCAATTTTAACTTCACCAGTTCCCATTAAACTGGTTAATTCCTCATTAACTATTTTAATAACTTGTTGTCCAGGTGTAAGACTGTTTAAGACTTCAGATCCTAGTGATCTTTCCTTTACAGTATTTATAAAATTTTTTACTACTTTAAAGTTTACATCTGCTTCAAGTAAAGCGAGTTTTACCTCTCGCATAGCAAGGTCAATATCCTTCTCAGACAACTTACCCTTACCACGTAACATCGACAGTGTACTTTGTAATTTATCCGATAGAGATTCAAATATCATAATAAACCTCCTCTTCATTAAAAATAATGGAATATATCTTTCTCAATGTAATATCATCTAATTCTTTTGAATTGCTTTTTAAACTTTTAAACAAATTTTTTAAATCTTCAGATTTCTTTTTGTTTTCTCTATTTAACTCAATTAATCCAAGTTTATTTTCAAATTCATTTAAGTTTATCTCCGCCCTCTTTAAATTGTTGGAAACGGCTTGCTTTGAAATATTTAACTCCTCAGCAATTTCATTTAATGAATAATCATACTTATAGTACATTTCCATGGCTTTTAATTGTTTTTCAGATAACAACTTGCCATAAAAATCTAAAAGCATATTCATTTTTATTACATTTTCAATCATATCATCACCATATTCTAGTGTCAATCTTTTTCATTGACCTTGATTATTATACTTACTAAATTTATGAAAGTCAATAAAAAAAGAATAAAAACCAACGTTTTTATTCTAAATTTATATCATATATACTTTCAACTTGAGAGTTTTTAATGTAGACTCTTGGCAATCTCATTGAAAAGTGACAGGAAAAAGACGTATCGACTTCTCCGGCCTTTTCTGCTAACTCTCCAATTGAAATTTCCTCTTCACCTTGTTTCCCTAAGAGAACAGCCTCATCTCCTATTTTACAGTTGACCTTAGATACATCAATCATCATTTGATCCATACATATTCTTCCTATTTGGGGACATCGCTTACCTCCAATAAGTACATCTATTTTTCCGCTTAACTGTCTTATTATTCCATCAGCATAGCCTATGGGAAGAGTTGCCACCCTTATGTCGTCTTCGGCTTCATAAGTAAGTCCATACCCCACTTTTTCACCTTTTTTAACTATCTTTAAATGAGAAATTTCGGCTTTTATTTCTCCAATATATTCTACGTTAAAATTCTCATACCTGCTAGCCACTCCCTCAGTAGATCCATATTGAACTATGCCGGGTCTTACTCCGTCTAAGCTGTATTCTCTATAATTAATAACACCTTGTGAGTTGTTAATGTGTCTAATACCCACATCAACTCCCTTGTCCTCCACTGACTTAACAAAAAAAATAAAATTTCTATATTGGCTTTCAGTATAGTCAAAATTACTATCTGCAGCGGCAAAATGAGAAAAGATTCCTTCAATTTTTACATTGTTTAATTTGCTTATTTCTACTACCTCATTAATACTGTCCTCGTTTACTTTAAAACCTATTCGGTTCATTCCGCTATCAACGACTAAGTGTATTCTTGCAACTTTATTTAATGAAACAGCTATCTTACTTAATATTTCAGCCGTTTCTAAACTATAGGTAGCCATGATAATATTATTTTCTATTGCATCAGCCATAACATATTCGGGAGTATAACCTAAAATTAATATATCAATGTCTTTAAATTTTCTTCTAATTTTTATAGCTTCACTATTAGTTGCAACTGCAAAGAAATTAATTCCCTCTTCTCGTAAAGTTTCAACTATTTTTAATGAACCGAATCCATAGGCATTACTCTTTACTACAGATATAATTTTTACATTCTTATCTAAAATACTCCTTATTTGCTCTATATTGTAAACTAATTTATCTAGGTTTACTTCCAGCCAAGAAGATCTTGTCAGCTTCATCCTGTTCCCCCTAGTCAAAAATTGCATCTATAAAGGAATCCATATTAAATTCCTGAAGGTCGTCAATTCCCTCTCCCACACCAACTAATTTTATTGGTATTTGAAGTTCACTTTGTAATGCTATTACTACACCGCCCTTAGCTGTACCATCTAGCTTTGTAAGCACTATTCCCGAAAGTTCTGTAACTTCCATAAAAGTCTTAGCCTGATTCATGGCATTTTGACCAGTTGTAGCATCTAGAACCAAGAGAGTTTCCCTATTTGCCTCAGAATATTCCCTATCTATAATTCTGTTAATCTTTTCCAGCTCCTGCATTAAATTAACTTTGTTATGCAAACGACCTGCCGTATCGCAAATTAATATGTCACAATTTCTAGATTTTGCAGCAGAAATTCCGTCAAAAATTACTGCTGCCGGATCAGCGCCTTCCTTATGGGATATAACATCTACCCCGGCCCTATCTCCCCAAGTCTTAAGTTGATCTATAGCCGCGGCTCTAAAAGTATCTCCTGCTGCTATAATAACCTTTTTATCCTTCATCTTTAATTTGTTTGACAGCTTACCTATTGTTGTAGTTTTACCAACTCCATTTACACCTACAACTAATATAACAGTAGGCTTTTCTTCTGAGATTTCGGTAGGCAAATCTTCATTCATAAGTTTTTTAACTTCTTTTTTTAATAGATCCTTAACTAGAGAAGGGTCATTTATTTTTTCTTCAATTATTGTATCTCTTAAATTATCAATTAATTGCATAGTAGTCTTCATACCAATATCAGCAGAAATAAGAATGTCCTCTAAATCTTCAAGCATTTCATCGTCAATTTTAACGTAAGCGCCCAGAACTGTATTTATTTTTACGCCCATCTCATGTCTGGTCTTACTTAAGCCCTGTTTCAACCTTTGAAATAAAGATACTTTCTCCTCTGCCTTATCTTCTTTTTCTTCCACTACCTCTTCAACTGATTCTACTTTTACTTTATCAAAATCATCTTTTAAATCTTCCTCAGTTGTAGTCGTCTCTACTTCTTCCTCAATTTCTTCCAAGTCATTTTCCCGTAACTCTACGTCCTCAGAAATACTCTCTTCTATATTTTCTACTACATCTTCTTTTTCACCTTCAATTATTTCTTCACTTTTATTTTCTTCCACTGAAGGCGTTTCTTCTGTACCATTTTTAGCTATTTTGTCTTTAAACCACTTGAACACTTAAATCCCCCTTAACTTTTTAATTCTACAGATATAATTTTGCTAACTCCTCTTTCCTCCATAGTAACACCATAGAGAACATTTGCTATTTCCATAGTCAACTTTCTATGGGTGATTATTATAAATTGAATATCATTAATGCTCTTTAAATAATCAGCATATCTTTTAATATTTGCATCGTCTAGAGCTGCATCTATCTCGTCAAGAATACAGAAAGGAGCCGGCCTTACTTTTAATAATGCAAAGAGTAAAGCAACTGCAGTAAGGGACCTTTCACCTCCTGAAAGAAGAGATAAGGACTGAAATCTTTTACCCGGAGGTTGTGCTTTAATTTCAATTCCGCTATTTAAAACATCCTCACCATCTATTTCAATTTCCGCTCTACCGCCATTAAATAAAATTTTAAATATTTCATCAAAGTACTTTGATATTTTAGAAAAAGACTCTTTAAATCTAACTTTCATTTCATCATTTAACTTTTTTAAAATAGATTTAATTTCTTCTCTGGAATTTAATAAGTCCTCTTTCTGTTCTAAATTAAATTTTAACCTCTCACTAACTGTCCTATATTCATCAATGGAAAATAAATTTACTTCACCAAGTTTATATATTTCAGTTTTCAAATTCTTAATTCTGTCTGTTAACTCTTTATTAGTAATGTTTTCAATTAAATTTGAAATTTCAGACTTACTTACTCCATATTCAAGGTTCATTCTATCAACAATTGAATCAATATTAAAACTGATTTTTTCCATATCTGATTTTACTTTGGTAATCTTATTTTCCAATTCATAGTTTGTATTTTGAATTTGATAGGATTCTTCTAAATACTTAGAATGTAAAGATTTCTTCTCATCTTTAATTTTCTTTTTTTCTGACAATTCATTAGAGAAATTATCAATTTTACTGTGAATTTCCGATAGTTTTTTTTCAAGTTCCACTTTACCTATTTGTAAATCTTCAATGCTAACTAAAATTGTTTCATTTTCCTTTAAAGCACTTTCAATCCTTTCGCCATCAGCTAAATTACTATCTTCAATTCTCTTTATTTCCTTTTCAATGTTCAATATTTCATTTTGAATTTTTACAATCTCTAACTTTTCATCATTATTTTTTTCAATTTTATTATCTATCTCATTTTTTAACTCATTTAACTGTTCTTCAATTTCATCATTTTTATTACTAACATTTAATAACGCTTCTTCTACTTTTTTTAATTTTTCGGTATTTTCAGCTAAGGATATTCTATCTTCTTTCATAGAACCTTCAATACCTATTCTATCTTCATTGTATTTTTCCATATAGGAATCATTATTTTTCATTGAGTTATTAATATTCTCAACAGTTCGCTCTAAACTTAATATTTCCTCTGAAGTTTTAAAAATCTTTTCATCTGTTGAGACTAAATCTGATTTTAACTTTTCCAGTTTAGATTTGCTTTCATTAAAAATTTCCAAACTTCTATTGTAGAGGTTTTGTATTCGCCTTACTTCTTTCTTAGCAGCTTCTATTTCATTTTTTCTTCCCAAAATATCAGTGTTGTTTTTAGGTAGATTACCTCCCGTTATAGATCCTCCAATATTTAAGCTGTCTCCTTTAAGTGTAACTATTCTATAACTGTTTTTTAACTTTTTAGACAAACTTAAAGCACTATCAAAGTCAACTGCTACTATAGTTCTTCCCAAAAGGCTTTTAAAAATATTTTTATATTTAAAATCATAATCTATTAGTTCATCTCCATAGCCTAAAATCCCCTGATCTTTATACTTTGACAAATCTAAATTCGTCTTTTTAAATTCAATTTTCCCAATGGGTAAAAAGGTTATTCTGCCAAGTTTTTCTCTGTTTAATAGGTTAATCATTTCCTTTGCATCATTTTCATCTTCCACAATTATGTTTTGCGAAGAGCTACCCAATGCTACGCTTATAGCTTTTTCATATTTACTGTCCACTTTAATATTATCGGCAACAGGCCCTATTAATCCATCGGAAAATAAATTTCTCTTCTTTGTAAAATTCATAAAAGATTTTACACTTTTATTATATCCTTCAAAATTATCAGCTAAGTTTTTTAAAGCTATGTACTTAGCATTTTCTTTTTCAAAATTAGATTTATAGCTCTGTAACTGTTCCTCAACAGTATTAACTTCATTTTGTAATTCTTCTACAGCTTTAGTTAAGTTAATTTTTTCAGTTTTTAATAGTTTAGATGTTTCATATACCTTAGCTTTTTTTTCATCTGTTTGTCTTAGTGATCTTTCAATTTCTAAATTATTTTCTTCTAAAATCGCTAAATTTTTATTTATACTTTTTAATCTATCTTCTTTTTCTTCTATTAAAGAAGTTTTAATTGAAATCCTAGATTCTATTTCAGATTTTTCTCTATGCAGTTCAATAAGCCTTGAATTATCCAAATCCAATTTTTTTTCTATTTCATTACGACGTTCGACGCTTATCTCTAAGCTGTCTTTTAACTTATTTAAGTTAATATTTTTTTCTTCCTCTAAGTCCCTAATATTTTTTAATTTATCAATTAAATTATTCTTCTCAGCTTCACGATTTTTAATAATTGCTTTTAACTCATCTATAGTATTAAAATTTCTATTTAAATTTTGTTCTAATGTTTCTTTTTTCTCGACAATTAAATTTAACTGAGAAATTTCTCTCTCATATAATTTATTATCTTCTAATTCTTCTTTTTGAAGTTTTTCAATTTCCAATTCAATTTCATCTATTTCTTTGGAAATCAAAGACTTTTGAACTTCTAACTCCTCTAACTTAATCTTTAATTTTCCAACTTCAGTTAAAAATTCCTCTTCTCTTAATATATATTTTTCATTATTTTTAATATGTTTTTCAATTTCATTAAATGCATTAGTTATTTCCAATGATTTAAGCTCTTCAAAGAGGTTCTTATACTTAATTGCATTTTCAGATTCTATCCTTAAGACTTTTTCTCTCTGCTCTATCTCTGAAATTATATCGTTTAACCTTACAATGTTTTCCTCTGTTTTTTTTAGCTTGTTTTCAGATTCAAGTTTACGCATCTTATATTTTGAAATACCTGCAGCTTCTTCAAAGACAGCTCTTCTCTGTTCAGGTCTATTACTTAAAATACTTTCAACTTTACCTTGTCCTATCAAAGAATATCCATCTTTTCCGATACCAGTATCCATAAATAACTCTTTAATATCTTTTAATCTACATTTTACACTGTTAATTAAAAATTCACTTTCCAGAGATCTATACATCCTTCTGGTAACAGATACTTCATTGTATTCTAAAGGTAAGGTTCTATCTGAATTATCAAAAACAATAGTAACTTCAGCAAAGCCAAGCGGTCTTTTCTTATCTGTTCCGGAAAATATTACATCTTCCATTTTAGTTCCTCTTAAAGTTTTTACACTTGTTTCGCCAAGTACCCACATAATAGCATCAGAAATATTACTTTTACCACTACCGTTAGGTCCTACAATTCCTGTTATTTTATGGTTAAATTCAATTTTAGTTTTTTGTGCAAAGGACTTAAATCCCTGAATGTAAAGTGTTTTTAAATACATGTTCTCTCCAAAGTAATAAAATCTAATATTTTTATTTCTTTTTCTAAATTATTGTAATTCAATATTAAATTTTCATTTCCAATATTTTTTTCTCTTAATTTTAATCTCTTTAAATTAAGGGCATCTGTTATTTTTCTCTTAATAGTTCCCTTTTGGCCGGATAAACTTGAAATATTTTTCCCCGAGGCAAAAATACTTAGTACTCCATCTTCTACTTTTAAATCATTAAAATAATTTTTCAATACTTCAAAAAGTATTTCACCTTCAACTAATTGTCTTATAGAAGGATGAAAAGGTCCTGTTACCACATCCTTATTTAGTTGTATATTATCTGTAGGTTGTAGACCTATTCTAATTACGGGAATGTTATTAATAATATAGACTTTAAGTACTTCCTTAGACATATTAACCGCTTCTTCTAAAGTTAAAGCACTATAAAGTCCATTTTCCAAATCCTTTAATAGCTGTGTTTCTTTTATAACTAATGTTGGGTAAATCCTTACAAAATCAGGATCAATTTTTATAAATTCTCTTGCAGTATATAAAGACTTTTCTAACGTATCTCCCGGCAATCCCAACATTTGTTGCAATCCTAAATTAAATCCATATTCTTTTATTAATTTTGAAGCCCTGTAAACACAACTTGAATCATGACCTCTATTTGACCTGTTTAAAACATTTTCATCTAAACTTTGAACACCAAGTTCAATAGTATCAACTAAGTAAAATTTCAATATATCTAAAACTTCATTATCTATGCAATCAGGTCTGGTGGAGATTCTTATTTCACTGATTATTTTCTTTTTTTTGTATTCTTTTATTACAGTTAACAGTTCTCTTTGTATATTTTGATCGATGGCAGTAAAACTACCTCCATAAAAAGCAACTTCTATATTTTTCTTATCTTTAAAATATCCCAAGTATTCCTCAATGATACTATAGACATCTTCAGTGCTTACATTAGTAGAAACAGCTGTTATTTTCTTTTGATTGCAAAATACGCAATCATTTGGACAACCTAAATGAGGGACAAAGATTGGAATTATATTTTTCTTAGACATCTTCTTCTCCTAATTTAACTAAAGCCTCTTTGGCAGCCATTTGTTCGGAAAGTTTTTTTGTACTTCCACTTCCTCTGCCTAATATCTCTCCATTTACTCTGACCTCAGAATAAAAAACCTTGTCATTATCCGGTCCTGTTTCATTGTACAAATTGTAATTTAAAGTGACTCCATTAGTTTTTTGTAATATCTCTTGAAGTCTTGATTTATAATCTCCGTTCAATTTAAATTCCTTGGCTTCAATTAACTTTTCTTTAAAAATATTTAAAACCACTTTTTTAGTTGCCTCATATCCTCCATCTATAAAGACTGCTCCTATTATAGCTTCTAAACAATCGGCAATTATAGATTTCCTTTTCTTACCTCCAAATTTTAACTCGCCTTTACCAAATCTCATATAATCTCCTATAGAAAATTTAACTCCTATTTCAAAAAGAGTTTCCTCATTTACTACAGAAGATCTTAACTTTGAAAGCTTGCCTTCAGAAGTATTTTTTAAATTGTAAAAAAAATATTCACCTACAATTAAATCTAAAACGGCATCACCAAGAAATTCAAGTCTTTCATTACTGATGCCGTTTTTATTATTATGCTCATTTACATAGGATGAATGAGTCAAAGCAGTCTTTAAAATATTTATATCATTAAACTCATATTTTAAATTTCCACTTAACCTTAATATGTCCTTAAACATAATAAACCTACTCTAATTCTTCAATATAATCAATTACATCTCCAATAGTAGACATTTTTTCTATTACTTCATCGTCAATTTCCAAATCAAGTTCATCTTCAATGGTCATTACAAATTCTACTATATCAATGGAATCAGCATTTAAATCATCTACAAAAGACATATCTTCATCTAATTCTTCAACTTCTCTATTAAATTGAGTAGCTATCAATTCCAATATTCTTTCTTTCATTAATTGTCCTCCTTAAATACTTTTTCTATCTTATCAATTATATTATTTCCAATAGCATCTATTGCCACTTTAGTTGCATTTTTAATAGCTTTTGAGTTGGAATTTCCATGTGCTTTTATTACAACTTCATTAAGCCCCAATAAAAGTGCCCCTCCAACTTCATTTGCATCAAGTCCCTTTGAAGCATTGTTTAAAAGCTTACTTATATTTAACTTTATCTCATCATCTATATCTGAATTTTTTATAAATTCACTGAAGTACTTAACAACAAAGTAGGCTACACCTTCAGTATTCTTTAATATGACATTTCCTACAAATCCATCACATATAACTAAATCACAATCGCTTAATGTAACGTCTCTAGCTTCAATATTACCCATAAAATTAAGTTCTGATTTTTCAAGGAGTTCATAGGTTTCTTTAACTAAAGAATTACCCTTGCCTTTTTCACTGCCAATATTTAAAAGTCCAATTTTCGGATTTCCCACTTTAAAGATTTCTTCTAAATAGACTTTGCCCATTTTCGCAAATTGAAGTAACATCTCAGAAGTGCAATCTACATTTGCTCCTGAATCAATTACCATGGTCTTTCCTTTTAATCCAGGTAATGACGTAGGTAAAACCGCTCTTTTTATATTTTTAATTCTACCAATTATAAATAAGCCTCCTGCCAAAAGAGCGCCTGTGCTTCCGGCAGATATAAAAGCATCATATTCTTTAGCTTTTAAAGCACTTAACCCCATTACTGTTGAAGAATTCTTCTTTTTTCTTAAAGCAAAAGCAGGTTCTTCATTATTTTCAATTTTTTCTTGAGCATCTATTATTTCAAGACCACCTTTAAAATCAAGTTCTAAAGCAGTTCTTTCAATTTCTTCTTTTTTACCGACAAAAGCTATTTCAATGCCGTGCTCTTCTCTTGCGTCAAAGGCACCCTTCATAATTTCCAAAGGTGCATTATCTCCGCCAGACGTATCAAATAATATCTTCATTAAGAAGCCCCCTTTATCTTAAATAAATATATAGTATATCTTTAAAAAAATCAATAAATAAGTTGTTTTCTACAAACAAAAAAGTAGTTAAGAAACCTCAACTACTTTTAAAATCATTATGGGGTGGATAGTGGGATTCGAACCCACGACCTCAAGAGCCACAATCTTGCGCCCTAACCAACTAGGCCATACCCACCATGCAATAAAACATTGTATTAATAATAACAGAATCTTTGTAAAATGTCAATGTCCTATTTTATTTTCAAACCACTCTATCATATATAACACTTGTTTTATCTTCCGTAAGTCCCTTTCCTATAAAGCCCTGTGAAATTAATTCACGTTGTTTCTCAATATCTAATCTGTTAACTTCTAAATTAATGTTTTCCATTTTAAGGTTGGATTTTTCATCTAAATAATTAATATATCTCCAATATCCTTGCGGTTCCTTTTCATCGGGGTACTTTTTTTCCAAACCTCTAATTTTTAAACCGCCCCTTAGTGCATTTTCAATGCTGAATAAATTATAGGGTGAAATTGTAGATATATATTTATAATAATTTTTTTCATTCATTAATTTTCTTAATACTTCAAAAGTTCTATATTGAAGTTTGTTTCCTGTGTAGTTTCTATCAACTAAAATGGATTTTAAATATATAATACCTTTTCTTTCCTCCAAAGGTAAATTTATATCGTCCATTAAATCTGAATTATAACAGTCTAAAAACACTATATACCTTTGAGCTACAAGATTTTCATCTTCATCAAACAACCCTAAAATCTCGCCGCCCTTGTAATAAGGCTTAAAGGTATCTTCCTTAGATTGAAGTAAAAAGGTTTCTTTGTTTTCCAGTAAACTATAACTTTTTAAAATAAACTCATATACTAAATCAAGTTCACTGTCTTTTATCCATCTTAACTTTAATTGCTTCTTTACTTTAATGCCCTCTTCAAGCTTATAAGCCTCCATATAGCCTAAAGTCATAAGTTCCTCCAGTTAGTTATTGCCATACTTATTAATTAAAAATTCTTTTAGCTTGTCAACAGCTCTTTTCCTATGGCTTATTTTATTTTTTTCTTCAAAACTCATTTCTCCAAAGGTCTTATCATAGCCTTTTGGAATAAAGATACAGTCATAGCCGAAACTCTTATCTCCCCGTTCCTCTTTTGAAATTTCTCCGTCACATATTCCCTCAAATATATTTTCTACTCCAAATTCATCTATATAGACTATAACTGTTTTAAAATAGGCACTTCTATTATTTACTCTATCTAATTTTTCTAATAGCAACTCTCTGTTTTTCTTGTCGTCATGTTCTCCTGCATATCTGGCTGAGTGAACTCCGGGTTCGCCTTTTAAAGCTTCTACAAATAAACCTGTATCATCTGCAAGAACACCAAAATCTGTCCTTTCTTTTATGGCTAAAACTTTTAATCTCGCATTTCCTTCTAAAGTATCTAAATTTTCATCTACTTCCACACCAAAAATACCTGCCTGACTTTTAGATAGAACTTTTAAGGGAATATCAGATAAAATCTCCTTAATTTCATCAACTTTATGTTTATTGTCTGTAGATAGAATAATAATATCTTCAGTTTGAAATATTTTTTTCTGACTTTTAAAAATTTCCTCAATTCCTACTTCTGCTAGATCTAAAAGTTCATTTAAATCTTTTCTGGAATATAATTTTCCTTCAGCTGTACCTTGAATTTCCACAATTTCTTTTTTAGAGTTCATTACTACATTTAAATCCACATCAGCCATAAAATCTTCTGAAAAATCTAAATCAAGTAACTTTTCTCCTTTTACAATTCCCACACTTATAGCTGCAATATCATTTATTATTGGATTCTTTTCAATTTTATTAGCCTTTAATTCTCTTTCAACTGCCAATTTTAAGGCTATAAATGCACCATTTATACTGGCGGTCCTCGTTCCTCCATCTGCTGAAATTACATCGCAATCTATCCAAATGGTCCTTTCACCTAAAAGTTTTAAATTTATAGCAGCCCTTAAACTTCTACCTATTAATCTTTGAATTTCTTGACTTCTTCCATCAATTTTCCCCTTTGAAATATCTCTAACTTTTCTATTTTTAGTTGAACTTGGCAACATTGAATACTCACAGGAAAGCCATCCGCTATTAGTTCCTTTTAAGAAAAACGGAACCTTGTCTTCAATCATAGCTGTACATATTACCTTTGTATTTCCACATTCAATTAGAACAGATCCATTGGGATTTGGCGTATAATCAATTTGAACTTCAATTTCTCTAATTTCATTTTCTTTTCTGTTTTTTCTCATATAATCTCCAACTATAAAGAAAAGAGGCCTAGCCCCTTTAATTTATTATCACATAATTATCTATATAATTTACTAAGCCATTATACAGTCCATTAACTAATTTTTCAATAAAATTATCATTTTTTATTGATTTTAAATCTTCTTCATTTGAAATAAATCCCAGTTCCGCTAAAGCAGAGACATTTTTTGTCTTGCTCAATACCACTAAATCAGACCTATTTTTAACACCTCTACTGTTTAAACCAGTCTCTTTTGTCAATGATTTTAATAATTCATTTGCCAGTGTTTTTTGTTTAACCGTCTTTATTAATACGTCATCTTCAGAAGCATAAAGTACCTCAATACCCTTTGCATCTTCAATTTCAGAACTATTAAAGTGAATAGATAAAAATATTTCCGCATCACTATTGTTAGACTCGCTAGCTCTATCAAGAAGTTTTACATACTCATCAGAAGTTCTAGTTAAAGTTACATTGTATCCGTTAGCTTTTAATTTATCATATAGCTCCTTAGAAACTTTTAAATTCAACTCTTTTTCATAAGTTCCGTCTAATGCTGTCGCACCATTATCCTTTCCACCGTGTCCCGGATCTATAACTATATTTAATGGTCCTTCAGCAGTTATTTTATCAGTTACTTCAACGGTTCTCTTCTCTTCTTCAATTGTTACGTCTAAACCTGCAGCGGTGTAGACGTCATCTTTATCTCTTTTTCCAATATTTTCAGCTTCTTCTTTTTCAAAATTGGAAAAGTAGGAATTATTATCAGTTGAAATAGATTCTGTCTTTACGGTTTCCTCCATATCTTTCTCAATTTTTAAATCCTCTTCTTTCTCCAAGGATTTTCCCTCTTCAGTAATAATGCTAGCCAAGTTCGATTTGGATTCCCATAAAACCTCATATCCAAAGGCTTCGGATATAAATCTCAAAGGTACCATTGTCTTTGTTTCACTATTTGGAAGAGTATAGGATACAAATTTAGGTATTGAATTATCATCTATTTTAGATTTAGTACCGTCAACATAGATAATGTTGCTATCTATTTTTAATTTAATTTCTTTTTCATCTAATTTAATAGTTGCACTTTTAACTTTATTGTCCCAGTCAACTGTGGCTCCTAAACTTTCACTTATTTCTCTAATAGGTACAAATGTCCTTCCATTTACTACATAAGGAGCAAAATCACTTATTAAAGGTTCATTGTCTATACTTACTTTCACCATATTAACAGTAGTATTTTTCCCATCTAATTTCACATTAAAGGACGAATTTGCCTCTACAACACCGTTAAGAAGAAAGAACAGTGTCATAAATATAAATAAGAATTTTTTCATAACTTCCTCCTTGAAGTAAATCATAATGCAGAGTTAAATTATACGACTTTATACAATTCATCAACAGTAGTATTTGTAATTTCCTCCAAGGCGCCATCTTTTACAAAAAAGCCGCTACCCTCTTTTATTTCACCTATTTTCGTTATTTCAATACCTTCCAAAGCACTTTTTTTCCTAAATTCCTCATAATCATTTTTATTTAATATAAACACCATACTACCACTTGAAATCAATCTATATACATCTAATCCGTAAAAATCAGCAATTTTTCCAGTTACCTTTTTTATAGGTACTAATTCCTTATCCACTATAATTTTCTTATTTACAACCTGTGCACTTTCCCAAAGAGCACCATACAATCCACCTTCGGTAATATCATGCATATATTTAACATTGTACTTTTTGGCAATTTGTGCTTCCTTTACCACAGATAACATATTAGAAAAATTATTTACTTCACTTTTCTCCTCTAAAGAAAGAACTCCTTCCAACTCATTCATTTTCTCTTTATAGATAATGGAAGATCCCTCTATTCCAATAGATTTAGAAATGGCAACTATATCATCGTCATTAATATCCTTGATTTTAGGCAGTTCATTTTCGCTTACTCTTCCTATTACTGTAGTAGTAACTACTATTCTATTAACAGCATCAGTAATTTCTGTATGGCCACCAACAATATCCAAGTTTAACCTGTCACATTCTTCTTCCGCATCTCTCATAATCTCATCTAATTCATCTAAAGTTGCAGTGGGCGGCAACAAAATACTCATAAGCATTGCCACCGGCTCTGCACCTCCACATACCACATCATTACAGGATATATTTACAGAAAGCTTTCCCAAATCCTTAGTTGAACCAGTAATTGGATCTATGGAAATTACAACTAAATCATCATCTAAATCTAAAACAGCCGTATCTATTCCTATTTCAGAACTTACTAATACTTCTTTTCTCTTATTTATAATATTTTTAAAAACGTGATTTCTCAATTCCTCATTTGATATCTTTCCTATCTTCAACTCTTAGCTCCTAACTCAATTAAAATTTTAAAGTTTATAATTCCGTCTATTGAATTATTTTCTATTATTTTACTTTTATAGTTAATTTCTTCTAATATTTTATTTACTACTTCCAAGTCTTTTGATAATCCCATAATATATAGGTTAGGATTTTCAAATATATAGTCGGTAAACAAAACATTTTCATTTACTTTAGACTCCATATCTAAAAAAATCTTTTCAAACATTTTTAAGTTATTAGAAATTTCCGTAAGTCGTCTTTCTTTTTCCAAGTTCAACTTTATCTTATTATTATCCTCAATAATCCTATTAAAATCAAGTTCTTTAATCTTTAAATCAATATTAATTTCTTCAGACTTAAGACTTTCAAATTCATCTTTTCCCATATTAACTTTATAATTTAAATCCTTATAAACTAGAAAATTAAAAATTAAAAAGGCTAGGACTACAAATAAAATTTTATAATCTACTTTATTTTTATTTGATTTTTTAGTTTCAAAAAAATTTAAATCTTTATTTAATTTTAAAGTTTCATAATCCATATTAAAATATAATTCTCTGTTGTCAAAGTTTCTTTGCAAATCCTCTTTAATTTTATCTGTTATAAGATTTCCTTCAAATAAAATTGAACCTTCTGCTAAATCTCTTTCTACAATAGAAAATCTTTCCATTCTATTTAGAATTTCAAACTTTTTAAATTTCTCTTTAATTTCTGAACTTGTATTATCATATTTCCCATCTAATATATTTAAAGCGTTGTAGTATTCTAAATTATGATTGTTTAAAAAACTTAAATAATCATTTAAAAAATAATTTTTTATTTTAAAACTGTTTTCTTTTTGATTTAAAATGGAAAGAGTATTAAAACTAAATAATACAATATTTTCACATTTCATATTTTCCGCTAAGACTGAATTTAAATAGTATAGACCGGAAATTTTCAAATTTAAGTTTTTAAATATGCTAAGATACTCTTCAATTAATAATTTAGGTACTAAAAATACATTTATATTATAATTTTCTCCATTATAGAACTTGTTAAATCTAATATAAAAATTATCATAATTTTCAGACAATGATATTCTCAACTGATATTCAACGGCGCTTTCTATTTCCCTTTCCTGTAATTTAGGCAAGTTAATATTTAGTGTTAAAATTTTTGAACTGTTAAAGAAAACTACAATATCAGTTTTCAATGAAATTTCCTCAACCTTTAAAAATTTTTTTAATAAATAAAATATATGATGGTAATCCTTTATTTCACCATCTGTAATTATATTTTTAGGAATATTAAATTCTCTTACTTCTTCTCCTCTTATAAATTTTATAACGTAATCATCTAAAATTAAAAATATTTCCTTTTTTGATTTTAATTTTTTTATTTTCACAATATCTCCTTAATTATCCCAATTACTATGTATGGTGCAAAGGCAATTGCATCTTCTTTCTTTTTTCTTTTTAAAATCAGTAAGATTATAGCCACTAAAGCAGCAATTATGAAACTATTTCTAAATAAGATAAAGCCTTCATATAAATTATTTGTAAAAAAACCAGATATTGCACCAAGATAAATATCTCCCTCTCCAATACCTCCACTAATAAAATATATTAATAAAAAAATTACCAGTAACATTACCATTGGATACAATCCCTTAAAAACATTTTGATTTTTCATATATTTATAAATAACTTCCGAAATTAACAGCAAAACTAAATCAAAGGTGTAAATATATTGTATTTTTAAGTCAGTAAAAGCTATTGTCAAAAGTATGGTTATTTGAATTGCTCTAAGAAAAAACTCTATAGATAAGCCCTTATTTATAAATACAATTAAAAATAAGGATCCCATAGTGATTTCATAAAATAAATTATAAATCGGAATTTTTTCTTTACAATTATGACACTTACCCCTTAGAAATATATATGAGAAAATAGGAATATTATAATATATTGGTATGTAACTCTTACAATTTACACAATAAGATCTTCCCAATAAAAATTCTATTAATCTACCTCTTCTTTCTATAAAGGCTCCCATCAAGGAGCCTATTATCGAACCAAAGTAAAACACTGAAAAACCAATTAACATTTTATTTTTGACCTTCAACAAGTTTAATTTCATTTCCTACAACTTCTACAATTCCCGGTGTAACTTTTATATTTCCTGATGTATCCACTGACACTTCAAAGTTTTCTCCCATACTTTTAGCCGGTTTCGGAAACTCATTGTCAAAATAATCTTTTAAATCTGCCATACTTATTGCCGTTATTTTTTCCCTTTGTTTATCTGTCATATACATTATGGCTGCATTTTTAACTTCTCTTACATTTACATTATGGGCAGTAGCTTGAGCTGATAAATTTGATTTACCAAATCTTGGTATTGCAATAGCTACTAAAATTGCAAGGATTGCAATAACAATTACTAATTCAATTAAAGTAAAGCCTTTATTTTTCCTTTTCATTTTACACCTCATATTCTATTTGTAATATCAAACATAGGTACTGCTATAGATATGACTACATAACCTACAATTATAGATAATATCACTATAGTTATCGGTTCAATTAATTGGATTAACCTGTTTTCTTTTAATCTTATCTCATGTTCATAATATTCTACCAAGGATTTTAGGATTTCTTCAAAATTTGACGATTCTTCCCCTACTTGCAACATTGAAATTACCATATTAGGGAAAATTTTTAAATTTTTAAAAGTAGTGGAGAGTTCCACTCCCTTCTTTAAATCATCCATAGAAGATTTTAATTTTTCCTCAATAATTACATTTTCTACAGACTTACTTACTATATTTAGTGTGCTTGAAACAGTAGCTTTGGACTTAATTAAGAAATACATCATATTCAATATTTTGTTTCCAAGTATTAACCTATAAAAGGAACTTTTAAGCTTTACGCTATCCCTTTTTCTCTTTCCAAGTTCACTTTTAAAAAAGATAATTAAAACTATTAATATAGATATAATTATTAATAAAATGATAATAATATTTGCGTTTATAAATTTTGAAATATTGATTAAAAAAGTTGTCATCTTAGGCAGGTCCACATCCGAGTTGTTAAAAATATTCTCAAAAGTTGGAAGTATGTTAAATACTAAAAAATTGACTATTATAACTGTAACTAAAATTAAAATGATAGGATATATTAAGGCACCTTGAATTTTTTTATTTAACATGCCTTCTTTAATATAATAATTAGATAGGTTTTTGAAAATTATTGAAATGTCAGAGGAATTTTCTCCTATTGAAACCATATTTACAATAAAACTGGGAAATAGTTTTGATTTTTGCATAGATTCACTTAGAGGTATCCCCCTATTTAAATCTTCGTAAATGGAAATTAAAGATTCTCTCTTCTTACCCTTTTCCTGTAATGAAAGTATTTTAAATGATTTGGGTATTGGTATTTTTGATTTTGTCATAACGTAAAGTTCATATAATAATATTTGAATATCCTCACCTGAAAATATTTTTTTAGATATTTTAAGCTCTCTATTCCCGTAACTTTCTCTTTCTATAGTTATCGGTTTTAAATTTCTATCTCTTAAAATTTCTAAAACCAACTCTTTGGAATCTGTTTCTATAAATTCTTCAACCACTTCGTTAAACTTATTTATGACCTTACACTTATAAATCATACACTACACTCCTATAGTAATTAAATTTTTATATATTTCTTCTACAGAAGTTTCGCCTTTTAATAAAAGGACTTTCATCGCATCTTTCAAAGTTACCATACCTCCTTTTTCAGCAATGGATTTTAATTCACTTAGGGAAGACCCTTTGTTTATAGCCTGTCTTAACTCTTCATTAACTACTAAGATTTCAAAGACGGCTCTTCTTCCACTATAGCCATTGTAACAACTTGAACACCCTACTGGCTCACAAACATCTAAATATTCTCCATACAAATCCACATAGGTTTTCACTCTCCTTTTACAATTACAAAGCTTCCTAACTAACCTTTGAGATACTATACCTATTACGCCTGCAGATAGCAGGTAGTTGTCAATACCCATATCTAACAATCTATAAATTGCTGATACACTACTATTGGCATGAATCGTACTAAATACAAGTCTGCCGCTTATTGAAGATTTTATTGCAATATCCGCAGTTTCTAAACTTCTAATCTCCCCAACCATAATTATATCGGGATCCAATCTTAATATGGCTCTTAATCCGCTTTCAAAATCCAATCCTACCTTTTCTTCTATTTCAATTTGATTTATTCCCTCAATTTTATATTCCACAGGATCTTCTACAGTCATAATATTTATCTCATCTGATTTAAGAGATTTAAGTAAGGCGTAAAGCGTTGAAGTTTTTCCACTATTTGTGGGGCCGCAAATTAATAACAGTCCACTTGGCTGAGAAGTTAACTGTTCCATTAGATATAAGTCATTTCCCTCCAATCCTATTCCACTCTTGCTATAATCAATACTTTCTTTATTTAATATTCTAAAAACAATTTTCCCACCACTGGAAGTTGGCGTTATTGCAACACGAATATCTATATTTTTCCCCATGTATTTATATGTAAATCTTCCATCTTGAGGAATGTTTTTAACTGTGTAATCCAAGTTGCATAGAACTTTTGTCCTAATATGTATTCTTTGATTTGCCCACTGAGGAACAGGACATAAGTCCATTAAAACTCCGTCAATTCTAATTCTAATAAGAGCTCCTTCTTCGTCACTGTCAATATGTACATCTGAACCGTTGTTCTCTATTGCATAATTTAAAATTAAATTTAAAAATCGTACAATTGGAGAATCTGTTAAATCTTCCACATAGTCATCTTCTAAAGAAATGTCCCTTTCTAAGTTGTTCAATTCATTTATAATAGAAGATTTATCTTTTTTCCCATAGACTTTATTTCTATATGCTACAATTTCTTCACTACTGCAAATTTTAAAGACTATGTTTTTTCCGGTAATTATTCTCAATAAAACAGAAGTATTTTGATCGTCTTCCAACGACCAAAATACTATACTGTCTTCGTCTTCACTTATAGGTACAACATCATACTTCATAGATAGGTCTATATTGATAACTTCTAAGGTTTTCTTCCTTAAAATTTCACACATTTTAATCCCCTTCTACTTCTTCTCTATAGCTACAAGTTTTATTATTACATTTTAATATGTGTTCTTTTCTGTTATTAACCTCAACTAAAATTTCATTACACTCCGGACACTTCTTATCAACAGGTTTGTTCCATGTTACAAAGTCACATTCCGGATAGTTGCTACATCCATAAAACTTTCTTCCTTTTTTACTTCTCTTAACAACTATATCTCCATCACACTTAGGGCATTTTACATTTATCTTTTCTACTAAAGGTTTTGCATTTCTACATTCAGGAAAACCTGGACACGCTAAAAATTTACCATATCTTCCCATTTTTATAACCATATTTCGTCCGCATTTTTCACATTTTATGTCTGTTACTTCATCACGAATCTCAACTTTTTTTATTTTTTCTTCAGCCACAAGTAACTCTTTTTCAAATTTATCATAAAATTCAGAAATTATACTTTTCCATTGAATCTCACCTTCTGCAACCTTATCTAATTCATCTTCCATTTCTGCCGTAAATTTTTCATTTACTATATCAGGAAAATTTTCAACTAGAATTTCATTTACAGTAATACCAAGTTCTGTAGGGATTAACTTCTTTTCCTCTAAAACCACATAATACCTTGAAAGTAAAGTACTTACTATGGGCGAATAAGTTGAAGGTCTTCCTATTCCCCATTCTTCAAGGAGTTTTATTAAACTTGCTTCGTTATATCTTGCCGGAGGCTGAGTGAAATGCTGGTTTTTCTCTATGGATTTCAATTTCAACAAATCATTTAATTCCAAATCCGGCAGAATATTATCTTTTTCTGAATCTATTTCATAAACCTTTAAAAATCCATCAAAACTAATTTGAGAGCCTGATGCTTTAAATATTTCATCATTTGAATTAACACTTAAGTTAATAGTATCATAAATTGCAGGCTGCATTTGAGAAGCTACGAACCTTCTCCAAATTAAATTATAAAGCCTAAACTCATCTCTGCTTAATGAATCTTTTAAAGAAAAAGGAGTTCTGTTTACATCGGTAGGTCTAATACATTCATGGGCATCTTGAACGTTACCCTTTTGTTTTGACCTTGTATTCTGTTTTGAGTATTCCTTTCCGTAATTACTATCTATATAGGATAAAAGCGTCTCTAAAGCTTCAGGAGAGATTCTGGTGGAATCAGTTCTCATATAGGTGATTAAACCTACTGAACCTTCTTTTGGCACTTCAATTCCCTCATAAAGTCTTTGGGCAAGCATCATAGTCTTTTTCGTGGAAAAATTCAATTTTTTTGAGGCTTCCTGCTGAAGCGTAGAGGTAGTGAAAGGTTGATTTGGATTTTTCTTCCTTAATCCTTTTTTTATCTCTGACACTTTAAAGTTATTTTCATCAACCTTATTTAGTATTTCATCTGCCTGTTTTTCGTTTTTTATATCTACTTTTTTAACTTTACCATTTTCTAAAGTTCCATAGTACTTAGTAAGGAAACTTTTTCTGGATTTTTTTAATGTAGCTTCTATACTCCAATACTCTTCTGATATAAAATCTTCAATTTCCTGTTCTCTATCACAGATAATTTTTAATACTACTGATTGTACTCTACCGGCAGATAGACCGCTTTTCACCTTTTTCCATAATAAAGGACTTATTTTATAGCCCACTAGTCTATCAAGAACACGTCTTGCCTGTTGAGCATCTACTAAGTTCATATCTATGCTTCTTGGAGATTTTATCTGTTTCTTTACAGTATCCTTAGTAATTTCATTAAAGGTTACCCTTGCCTTAGCTGTAGGCTCTATATCCAAAATATGTGACAAGTGCCAGGATATTGCCTCTCCTTCCCTGTCCGGGTCAGTAGCTAAAAAAACTTTATTCGCTGCCTTGGCATCTTTTTTTAAGCTTTTAATTATATCGCCTTTCCCCCTAATATTTATATACTTAGGTTCAAAGTTATTTTCTATATCTATTCCCAATGTGCTTTTCGGAAGATCTCTTATATGTCCAACAGAGGCCACCACTTTATAATTACTTCCCAACATTTTTTTAATAGTTTTTGCCTTAGTAGGTGACTCAACTATCACTAAATTTTTAGCCAAACTTACACTTCCTTTATTTTAACGTAATAATAGTAATTAATTTCTTATATAATAACAGTAATTTAAAATCTCTTCAACATTTAAAACATACCCCTATAATAACATAAAAAAACTTTCCCTATTTATTTATAGAGAAAGTTCTGAATTTAATACTATTATAAAACTCTAGTGGCATTGTTATATCTGGCATCATAATAATCTTCATTTAGTGAAGAAATAACTACTTTGCCCTGTCCGCTTGAAGCGTGTACAAAATTATCGCCACCCATATAGATACCAACATGTGAAACTCCTCCACCAGCAGTATTAAAGAATACTAAATCTCCTGGCTCTAAATTATTTCTTGACACTTGAGTTCCATAAGTTGATTGCTCAGATGAAGATCTTGGAAGATTTATACCTAATTTGTTCTTATACACAGCATATATTAAACCAGAACAATCAAATCCGCCATCACCTGTTGCTCCATATACGTACTTTGTTCCCATATGTTCTAGGGCTAAATCTATAGCCTCACTAGCTTTTGCATTATCTGTAGAAGGTACATATTCATCTACTTCAATATTAGCACCTTGCTTAGCTATTTTTTCAATTTCCTCTTCTTCTTTTTCCAACTGTTCAATATCTATAGATTGAACATTATTATCTAAGTTTACAGGCTCATCGTACTTAATAGTTTCAGTTCCCACAAGTTCAAGATTTGCCTTTGCAACTTGTCCTTTTATATTATCATCACTTTTAATTACTAAATTCTCACCTAAATCATCAACTAATACTACTTCTTCACCTAAAAATAAATTTCTTAAAATTTGATCTTCAGAATCTTTAATCGAAGTATTTTTAATTACTTTATAAGTAGTAATTTCAGATTCAGTCAATTTAACTTTTTCAACCGGTACTGTTACTTTAGCCTTACCCTTAGATACTATGTATCCGTCATTTGACTCATCTATTATATTAGCTACTTCTCCCACTTCAAAATATACTTTATTTCCACTATAGGTAGTTTGAACGTGTTCATTAATAAAAATTCCAGTATCCTTAAGACCGAACAATGACACTACACAAAGCGCTGCCAAACCATAAGGCACCTTATTTTTTATATTTATATTAAACAAATCGTAACACTCCTTAACTTAATTTCTAAATCAATTCTATTAAAGTATAACAAAGCGGTTACAAAAAAGCAATAAAAGATTACAATTTTATTAAACATTTTAATAAATTTGTAATCTTTTATTAGTTTGACAAGTAAATCTATAAGCTGTGTTCTGTTTAATCAATCATCTATCTATATTTTATCGTCACCGATAAACTTTAGCGACCTACCTACCGGCAGATGCGAGCAACATCTGTTATTCCTATTTTGGTCTTGCTCCGAATGGGGTTTACATGGCATTATTATTACTAATAATCCGGTGAGCTCTTACCTCGCCTTTCCACCCTTACCGTAATGGCGGTATATTTCTGTTGCACTTTCCTTAGGGTCGCCCCCACCGGCCGTTAGCCGGCATCCTGCTCTATGGAGCACAGACTTTCCTCATCATTGCGATGCGATTGACCAATTTACTTGTCTTAAGACATTTTAACACTAATCTCAAATATCATCAACATCTATTTCATAACTATTTTTTAAAGTTGTATAAATATTTAATTTAAAGTCTTTTAACAATTTTTCTTTAATCTTCTCAACTATAATTTTTTCACTGTTATAATGACCAATATCAACTATGATTAAATTGTTTTCATAGGCTAATTGTCCCTCATGATGCTTAACGTCTCCAGTAAAATAAATATCTGATTTTTCGTCAATTGCATTTCTAATAAAATCAGCCCCTGCCCCTCCACAAAGAGAAACTTTTTTCACTGATTCTTTTAATTTACCATATATTCTTAAGTTATTTATATTAAATTGTAATTTTAAAAATTCTATAAATTCTTCTAAAGGCATCTCCTTTTCCAGCAATCCTGTCCTGCCTATATAATATCCCTTTTCAGTCTTATATAGACCTTTTACCTCTCTTAAATTTAAGAGCTTACTGATTGTGTCATTAACTCCTTCTTCAGCTATATCTAAAGTAGTATGTGCGCTGTATACGGTAATTTTATTTTCAATCAACCTTATTACATTCTTTCCAATATACTCATCACTTCTTATAGACTTTAAGCCGTTAAAAAACATTGGATGATGTGTAATAATCAATTTTACATTTTTTTCAATAGCCATATCTACCACTTCATCAGTTAAATCCAATGCTACTACAATATTTTCAATTTCACTATTTTCAAATAATATTTGAACTCCGGAGTTGTCCCAATCTTCTTCATATTCCGGTTTGGCCCAATTTTCCATAAATCTTATTATTTCTTCTACTTTATAGTGCATAATAACTCCTTATATCTATTATTTATCTTAGATAATTCCTCAACTCTGTCTCTTACTTTTTCGCTCTTATAATCTTTAATTTCATCAATTATAGAATTATTATATTTTATTTTCTCTGTAAGAAAATCTTTTAATATAGGATCTTTTCTATCTAAAAGTATTTTGGGAATCTCATAAAAAATTTTATTGACACTTCTAATAATTCCATCATATTTTGTAACTATAATTTCAAAATAGCTGCCATCTTCATAGACTATCAGTTCATCAACTATATTAAATCCATTTTCATAGAGAAATTTTCTTAATAATTCCTGCCCTTGCATAGGTTGAAGAATAATTTTATCCAGTTCTTTAACTAATTCAATCTCACTTTTAAGTATTTTAGAAATTAATTGTCCACCCATACCTGCAATTATTACGGTGTCTACCTCACCCTTATTTAAAACGCTTAAGCCATCACCTACTCTTGTCTTTATATGTTTTTCATTTCCCATACTCTCAATTAAGGAAATACTTTTTTGTAGCGACTCTTCACTGATATCCGAGCAGATTACATAATTAGAAATATTATTTTCCACTAAAAAATTTGGCACAAATCCATGATCTGTGCCAATATCCGCTACTTTTGAATTTTTACTAACTAAATTTGACAAAGTTTTTAGCCTTTTTGATATTTTCATCATTCTAAAAAATCCTTTAATTTTTTGCTTCTACTTGGGTGTCTGAGCTTTCGTAATGCCTTAGCTTCAATCTGTCTTATTCTTTCTCTTGTGACGTCAAATTCTTTGCCTACTTCTTCAAGAGTTCTCGCTCTACCATCATCTAAACCAAATCGAAGAGTTAAAACTTTTTTCTCTCTATCAGTTAAAGTTTCTAAAACGTCACTTAACTGCTCCTTTAAAAGAGCAAAGGTAGCTGCATCAGAAGGAGATAATATATCATCATCAGGAATGAAATCTCCTAAATGAGAGTCCTCCTCTTCTCCTATTGGAGTTTCTAAGGATACGGGCTCTTGGGCTATTTTTTGTATTTCTCTAACCTTTTCCACTTCTAAGTTCATTTCCTTGGCGATTTCTTCAGGAGACGGATCTCTACCAAGTTCTTGAACCAATTGTCTTTGAACTCTAACTAATTTATTTATAGTTTCAACCATGTGAACTGGAATTCTAATAGTTCGAGCTTGATCAGCTATGGCTCTGGTAATTGCCTGTCTAATCCACCATGTAGCATAAGTAGAAAACTTAAATCCCTTGGTATAGTCAAATTTCTCAACTGCCTTCATTAAACCCAAGTTTCCCTCTTGGATTAAATCCAAAAAGTTCATACCTCGTCCCACATATCTTTTTGCAATTGAAACCACAAGTCTTAAATTCGCCTCTGCCAACTCCTGTTTAGCAAACTCATCTCCTGCTTCCATTCTCTTTGCAATTTCAACTTCTTCTTCTCCGGTTAAAAGCGGTATCTTACCTATTTCCTTTAAATACATTCTAACAGGATCATCTACACTAATACCTTTCGGAACTGATAAATCTTCTTTTTCTTCGTCAGTTACTTCTTCTTCAATTTTTTTGTCATCTAAAACTTCAATGCCATCTTTTTCAAAATCTTGATAAAGTAAATCTATTTCATCACTTTCCGTTTCAACTTCTCCAAGCGCATTGATAATCTCACTATAAGTTAAATTACCCTTCTTTCTACCTGCACTTTTTAAGTTATCAATAATATTTTCTTTTGTTTCAACCTTTTCCCCACTAAACGTAAGGTTATTATCATCGACCATATTATTCCTCCTTATTGAGAAAGATTCAGTTTTTCATTTATTGCATTGAGTTCACTTATTAAAGACTCCAATTTCAAAAGATCTTCTTTAGCTAAATTTCCATTATCAAATTTTTTAATTTCATTTAATAAATCTTTTTTTTCATTTTCTAAATCATCTTTTCTCAACGTGCTAATAAGTTCTCTCATCACTTGATGTGAATTATAATTGTCAATATCTATGTTTCCTAACTCATAAATAAAAGCTTCATCTATTATGTTTTTATCTTTTAAACTCTGTAAAAAAACTTTTTCATCATACTTCTCAGTTTTATACTGCTCTATTAATTCTTCATATATAATTCTATAATTTATATTTTTAAATTCGTAGGCCATTAAATTTTCACTTAAAAATCTATATTCATCTTCTCCCATTATTGAATACTTTATTAAAAGCAACTCCGCTTTCTTTCTGGCGTCCTCTAATAATACTTTTTTAATTTCCTTTTGAGGTACTATCTTTTTTTCAATCTTATTGGACTTTCTTCTATAAAGTTGTCTAATATAACTATTAATAGCTTCCTTAGAAACGGAATATTCACGAGCTATTTTATCCGTATAAACATCTCTTTCAATGGGATTCTTCACTCTTGACAAGACCTGTGCAACTTCACTGGTAAATCCGGTAAGACCTTCTGAGGACTCCAAATTATAATTTTCTTTGATTTTTAAAATCTTATAATCAAAATAGGATAGACTTTTTTTCATCTCCAATTCAAAATTTAATTTCCCAAATTTGGAAAGGTAATCATCAGGATCTAAATTATCGGGTAAAATAATAATTTTAGGACTAATGTTCTCATTAATCAATATATCTATAGCCCTGCTTGTCGCTTTAGCTCCAGCTGAATCTCCATCATAACATATATATATTTCCTTTCCATACCTTTTTAAAATTTTACTTTGGGATTGTGTAAGTGATGTCCCAAGACTGGCCACACTATAATTTATACCACTTTTATACAGGGATATAACATCCATATAGCCCTCTACCAGTATAATAGCCTCTCTATCCGACTCCGAAGCAATTATATTTAAACCGAAAAGATTTTCTCCCTTGTTAAACACAATTGTATCTCTTGTATTTAAATACTTTGGAAGTGTATCATCTAGGACTCTTCCCCCAAAACCTATAACTCTCTTTTGAGTGTCAATAATTGGAAACATTATCCTATTTCTAAATCTGTCAATATAGTTTCCCTTTTTAGTTTTTGTAGTTAAATTAAATTCTTCCAACTCTTCATCAGTAAAATCTTTTGCTCTTAGGTATTTATATAGACCATCCCACTCATTGGGTGCATAACCTATTCCAAATTTTTTAATTACATCCACATTTATATTTCTATTAATTAAATAATTAAAAGCAATTTTAGATTCACTTAATTTCTCCAAATAATACTTTGCTGCTTCTCTATTGGCAAGATAAGCTCTTTTTTTCTTATCACCTAAGCTATTATTATATTTACCCTCTTTTAAAGGAACATTGTACTTTTCTGCTAAAAATTTAACAGCTTCTCTAAAACCCAGGTTTTCTCTTTTCATTATAAAGGTAATTTGATCTCCTCCGACACCACAACCAAAACAATGAAAAATCCCCTTACTTGGCGACACAGAAAAAGAAGGGGTCTTCTCCCCATGAAATGGACACAACCCCATATAATTAGCTCCGCTTTTCTTTAAATTTACGTAACTAGAGATTACATCAACTATATCTGCTCTGTCTCTAATTTCATTTAAAGTATCTTCATCTATAATGTAAGACATAAAATCACCTACTTACTCCATCCCTTAGGTATATAAATGGATTTATATAAGTTTATCACATATATATCTGTCATTCCGGCAATATAGTCACAAATAATATCTTCCTTAGTGTGTTCAATATTATTATAAACTTTTAAATTTTCCTTTGGAATTTTATCAATATTCTTTTTATAATATGAAAAAAGCGAACTGATTAAATGTAATATTTTATCATCTTCTGATTTGACAGTACTATTATTGTATACCCTTTCAAACATAAATTGACGCAATTTTAAAGTTGCATCTCCAACTGTTTTTCCCATTTTTATAAAATCCTTATGATAACTTTCCTTTACCAGGGAATTTATCATGGTGTTAATTCTCTGAGAATGGTCTTTTCCTAAAATTTCTACAAGTTCTTTAGGCAAGTCCTCAATACTTATAATACCAGCTCTAATAGCATCGTCAATATCATGATTTATATAAGCTATTCTATCAGCATACTTTAAAATTTGACCTTCCAATGTACTGGCATTTGCACATCCACTGTGATTTAAAATTCCGTCTCTTACTTCATAGGTTAAATTTAGACCTATACGATTACTGTCAATTTCTAAAAAGTCCACAACTCTAAGAGATTGGACATTATGCTTAAAACCCTTTGGATTTAATTCATTTAAAATTTTCTCTCCACTATGCCCAAAGGGTGTATGACCTAAATCATGACCGAGGGCCATAGCTTCAATTAAATCTTCATTTAATTCCAAAGCCCTTGCAATAGTTCTTCCAATTTGTGATACTTCCAAAGTATGAGTTAGTCTCGTTCTAAAGTGATCTCCTTCCGGTGAAATAAAAACCTGAGTTTTGTGTTTCAACCTTCTAAAAGACTTTGAATGCAGTATTCTATCTCTATCTCTTTGAAATTCAGTTCTTAAATTACATTTTTCCTCGCTTACTTTTCTTCCCTTTGTAGTATCAGAAAAGCTTGCACTTTTAAACAAAATTTTATGTTCCAATTGCTCGCGAATTTCACGTTGAACCATTTCATCACTTCCTAAGAAAATGTTCCCTCAATATGTTCAATTATAATTTCTGCTGTTTCCTCAATTGCCCTACTTGTAACATCTATTACTATACAGCCCAATTCCTCCATAATTTGCTTCGAATACTTTAATTCCTCTTTTATTCTGTCAATATGAGCATATTTTGCCCCACTTGAAAGACCGAGAGCCTTTAGCCTCTCTTCTCTAATGGAAATGAGCTTTTCCGGATTACAGGTTAAACCGATAACTTTTCTAACGTCTTTTTCATACACTTCATCAGGTACAGGAACTTCCGGTACCAACGGTATATTTGCAACTTTATAATTTTTGTTAGCCAAGTACATTGAAAGCGGCGTCTTTGAAGTTCTAGAAATACCCACTAAACACAAATCAGCTTTTTTTACTCCGCGAGGATCCTTTCCATCATCATACTTAACGGCAAATTCAATAGCCTCTACCTTTTTAAAGTAATTATCGTCTAATCGTCTTATTAAACCCGGTTCTCTTAGAGGAGGATATCCCAAGATTTCTTCAATTTGGTCCATTGGAGAACCCATTACATCTACAGTATGTAGATTAAGTTCCTCTGTCTTTTTTCTAATGAAGTCTCTCGTGCTTTGAACTACATTAGTGTATATTACCAAACTTTTAGGCGTTTGCGCCGCCTCTTCAAGTATAGGTTCAATTTGCTCAATACTGTTGTGATATGGATATCTTTTTATTTCAAAATTTTCTGATTCAAATTGTCTAATGCTACCCTTGGCAATAAGTTCACCAGTTTCTCCAATGGAGTCGGAAATTACATATATATTCATTGTACTATCAGTCATGATTACCTCCATTAAAAATTCTCTCTAGCAAGCTCTACAAAAATCCTATTTACATTGGTCTTCGTAAATCTCCCCACAACTTTTAACTTTTTTAAATCCTCATCTACAACTCTCACCACCGGAAGGGAATCAACTCCCTTATCCTCAATTTTTATAGCCGCATCAAGTACGCTGTCTTCTTCCGTTACACAGACTATATTAGGCATACGAGTCATTATCAATCCAATTGGAGTGTTGTTTAAATCCATTTTTCCCATAGCCGTTCTCAAGAGATCCTTTCTGGAAACCACTCCAGCTAAAAATCCATCATTAGTTATAAAAACCGAACTCATATCTTCCAAAAAAAGTCCCACTATTACGTCGTAAATACTGCTATTTTCATCCATTACTATTGGAAGGGACATTGTGTCCTTTACTTTTATACTGCTTACTTTCTTAGAAAATACAGTCATTCCTGATTTCCCTGTATAAAAATAACCTACCTTAGGTCTAGCTCCCAATATATTTAACATAGTAAGTATTGTTAAATCAGGTCTAATAGTCGCTCTGGAAAGTGATAATTTACCGGCAATTTCATCTCCTGTTATTGGCCCAAATTCCTTTACAATCTCAATTATTTTAATTTGTCTCTTAGTAAATTCCAATTTTTCACCAACTTAACTTGTAACTATTTTTTCAACATCAAAAATTCTATTTGCTATATCATCTACTTCCTTAATTAAAGCTAATCTATTATTCTTTATTTTTTCATCTTCAACTAATATCATTATATTGTCAAAGAAATTATTTATAGGAGACACTAGTTCATTGAGATTATCCAAAGCTAAATTATATTGCCCTTGGTTTATTTTTTCAGTTACCTTTGGCAATATTTCAGATTTCGCCTTAAATAATTCCTTCTCTTCTTTTTCAAGTAACAACTCTTCCTTTAAAACTCCATCTTCAAAGTTTTTAGAAATATTATGCACTCTAACTAGAGCATCTACTAAATCATCTCTATCCACTGAAAAATATTCGTTTAATATTAGTGATTTTTCAAATATATCAACTATAGTGCTTTCTTCCGAATTTATTATTGAGTCAATAATGTCGTATCTAATATTGCGCTCCTGAAGCATGGTCTTTATTCTTCCTCTAAAGAATTCCAATATACTATCCTTTACTTTACCACTGTCAAAGGCAAGTTCTTTATCTTCAATATATATATACATTGAGTAGTCAATAATTTCATCTAGAGAAAGTTCCCATTTGTTATCTTCAATTATATTTATAATACCTATGGCGCTTCTTCTAAGTCCAAAGGGATCCTGAGACCCTGTCGGTATTAAATCTATGGAAAATAATCCCACAATAGTATCTAACTTATCTGCAATTGCCAAAATTGAACCTGTCGTTGATTTTGGTAGTTCATCATGAGAATATCTAGGCAGATATTGTTCAAATATAGCTTGACACACTATATCGGATTCCCCCGACTTCTCGGCGTAAATTGAACCCATTCTACCTTGAAGCTCTGTAAATTCCTGAACCATTTTAGTAGTTAAATCAGCCTTGGACAATTTAGATGCTCTCTTTAAAGTTTCAAAGGCTTCATTGGCAATCTCAAGATCCTGACCTATCTTTTCAGACAGTTTTCCTATTCTAATGGACTTATCATACATAGTTCCCAATTTATCTTGAAACATAACTCCCTTTAAAGCATCTATATAATCTTCAAGAGGTTTTGAAATATCTTCATTATAAAAGAATTTAGCATCTTCCAATCTTGCATCAAGAACCTTTTCATTTCCTGCCACAACGATTTCTTTATAGTCGTCATTTCCATTTCTTATGGTGATAAAATAAGGCAGCAATTCCCCATTTGAATCATAAACAGGCATATATCTTTGATGGTCTCTCATAGGAGTGGTAATTACCTCTTTAGGTAATTGAAGATATTCTTCCTTAATACTTCCCACAATTGGATTTGGATACTCTACAATGTAGGTAAGTTCCTCTAATAAAGCAGGATCTTCATGAATTTCTCCACCAAGAGATCTTGCAAGTTTTTTGGAATCGTATTTTATAATTTCTTTTCTTTCTTCCTGATTTAAAATTACAAAATTTTCTTTTAATTTAGCTTCATAATTATCCACACTGTCAATTACTATATTTGACTTTCCTAAAAATCTATGACCTCTTGTAACATTTGATACAGGAATATTTTCAAAATCAAACTCCACTACTTCATCATTTAATAAAGAAACTATCCATCTAATCGGTCTTGCAAACTTAATGTTTTTTCCTCCCCATTTCATGTTTTTAGGGAAGTTAATGGATTTTATTAACTCTGCTGCATTTTTATTTATAATATTTGCAAAAGATTCACCTTTTTTATGAATATTTGCATATACATATTCTTCATTTTTAAATTCTTTAAAAACTATATCCTCTAAGTTAACCCCTTGTCCTTTCATAAAGCCAAGTAGAGGTTTAGTAGGATTTCCCTCCTCATCAAAGGAAAGTTTTTTAGAAGGTCCCTTTACTTCAAGATTTATATCTTCTTGGTACAATTTTACATCGTCTATAATTAAACTTAAACGACGAGGTGTTGCATAAACTTCAAGTTCTTTAAAGTCAATTTGATTTTCCTTTAAAAGTTTTTCTGCCTTCTGTTTTAATTGTTCTATTGCAAGTTCTACAAATCTTGCAGGAAGTTCTTCAACTCCAATTTCAAGTAAGTATTTATTCATTGTTATTACCTCCTGTCTTTAATAGAGGAAATCCCATTTCTTCTCTTTCCTTTAAATATTGAAGTGCAACGGCTTTGGCAATATTTCTAACTCTGGAAATATAATTAGTTCTTTCAGAAACAGAAATAGCACCTCTTGAATCCAATACGTTAAATGCATGTGAACACTTTAAACAGTAGTCATAAGCAGGTAGGACCAATTCGTTTTCTATTATTCTAATTGCTTCCTTTTCATATATGCTAAAGAGATTTTTAAGCATATCAATATCAGCCAATTCAAAACTATATAGAGAGTTTTCATACTCGGACATTTTAAATACGTCACCGTAAGTTAAGTATTCATTCCATTTAATATCATAAACTGAATTTACATCTTGTAAGTACATTGATATTCTCTCCAAGCCATATGTCAATTCCGCAGATTCCAATTCACAGTTTACACTACCCACTTGTTGAAAATAAGTAAATTGAGTTATTTCCATTCCATCAAGCCAGACTTCCCAACCAAGACCCCAGGCTCCTAAAGTTGGTGACTCCCAGTTATCCTCAACAAACCTAATATCATGTTTTAAAGGATCAATGCCTATTGCCTCTAAACTCTCAAGATAAAGTTCCTGAATGTTTTCTGGTGACGGTTTTAAAATTACTTGCATTTGATGGTGCTGGTACAGTCTATTGGGATTTTCTCCATATCTACCATCAGCAGGTCTTCTAGATGGTTCAACGTAACACGTCCTCCATGGTTCAGGGCCTAGCGCCTTTAAAAAAGTAGACGGATTCATAGTTCCCGCACCCTTTTCAATATCATAGGGCTGCATTATGACACAACCCTTATCTTTCCAATAACTCTGTAAACTCTGTATTAAATCTTGGAAATACATTTGTCTCCTCCTTATTATATTAATGAAAGCGAATTAAACTCGCTAATATCAAGATTGTACTTTATATATTCTAATAAAATATTTTGTAAATTAATTAATTCTTTGGAATTCTCTTCTTTTATTTCATCTAAAGAAGTATATAATAATTTTTTTAAATAGTAAATATCTTTCTTGGTCACAAAGTATGTTTTTTCCTTGTACACACTTGGTTTTTCAACTATGCCTCCATCTAGTATGGAAAAGACATTTTCATCATATTCCCTAAGTATGGGACGGTATCCCAAAAAAGACATATACTTAAGTTCAAAAGCCATTATTAAAGGTAAAATATTATCTTCCTTAGAGATTAAAGTCAAGGTTTTCTTCAATAAATCAAATACCTTAGTATTCGGTTCTTCGTCTAAGAAAGATTTATCTACTAACTCCAATAGGAAACTTCCCAAAATTAAATTTTCATAATTCCTTCGAATTTCAAAATTGGAATTAATTAAAACTGCACCTTCAATATAATAAAAGGACTTCCCTTTTACAATTGTAGCTTTTGAATTAGTAAATAATTGTGTTGTAGATGTTAAGGAGGATTTGGCTCCCAAGGCTCCTTTAGCTAAAATAGAAACCTTTCCCAACTCTCTAGTAAACACTCTTAGAATTTTACTTGTTTCTTTATACTTTTGTTCACTAATGACTATTAATTCAGTAACCGTCTTTTTCATCACTTATAACCGAAATACTTTACTTTATTTTCCTTATCGCGCCAATTTTTTTCCACTTTAACCCATAATTTCAAATTTACTTTCTCATCAAGTAAAATTTCAATTTCTTTTCTTGCACTGGTACCTATTTTCTTTAACATAGATCCGGCTTTTCCTATTATTATCCCCTTATGGGATTCCCTCTCTACATAAATAGTTGCTTCAATATCCATAATTTTATTATTGCGCTCTTTCATACTTTCAATGGAAACAGCTACACCGTGAGGTATTTCCTCATTTAAAAATCTTAAGGCCTTTTCTCTGATTATTTCAGCTACTATGAACTTCTCTGTCTTATCAGTAATCATATCTTCCGGATAAAACATCGGTCCCTCTGACAAGTAACTCTTCAACACCTCCAGATATTCTTCTATACCATCTGCTTTTAATGCAGAGATTGGAATTATTTCATTGAAAATATTTAACTCATCGTACATTTTAATAAGTTCAAAAAGTTTTTCCTTTTGAATTTCATCTATTTTATTTATTAAAAGTATTATTGGTTTATTAGGATTCTTCTCCTTGTGCTCAGTTAAAAAGTTTATAATATAACTATCCATTTTCCCGATTTTTTCAGAACAATCTACTAAATATGTTATTACATCAACTTCAGTCAATGTTTCTTCAGAAGTTTTTAACATAAAACTCCCCAGTTTATTCTTTGGTTTCTGAATACCGGGAGTGTCTAAGAAAATTATCTGAGCTTCTTCATCGGTATAAATGAAAGTTATTCTATCTCTAGTTGTTTGAGGTTTATTGGAAATAGCAGATATTTTTTGACCTATTATGGAATTTAAAAGTGTACTTTTACCCACATTTGGTCTCCCGATAATAGTGACATAACCCGATTTAAACATCTTGTTTCACCTCTTTTAAATCTTCTGGTCCAAAACTATGAGGAAGCAGATCTTCAAGTTTGTAAACCCTATAATCTTCTGTTGTATTTGCAATTATAATTTCAGGATTTTCCCCAAATTCCCTAATAACCTGTCTACATACGCCACAGGGATAAGTATAGTCATTGTCTCCCACCACTGCTATTCTCTTTATTTTCCTTTTCCCCTCTGATACGGCTTTAAAAATTGCCGTTCTCTCTGCGCAATTTGTAGGTGAATAGGAGGCAATTTCAATATTACCGCCACTATAGGTACTCCCGTCTTCCATTTCTACAGCTGCTCCCACCTTAAATTTAGAATAGGGAGTGTAAGTAGAATTATCTCTTGCATAAATTGCAAGCTCTATTAATTCATTGTATTTCATAAATTCTCCTAACCTATTACTTTGAAAACTATAAAAGCAACTAATATGCCCATAATTGCCCCACTAACAACTTCGCTTATTTTATGAATTCCGCCCTCTATCCGACTTTCTCCAACTAAGAATGCAATGCCATAAGCCGCCAATGAAACTAATATATTTTCACTTACAAAAGCTATTATCGTAGCAGCACAAAATGCCAAAGACGTATGGCCTGATATGGCACCACCTTGAAAGTAAGTTCCACCATTTTTTTTCGCCCAAAGATACTTTCCTCCAACAGTTAATATCAAAACTAATAATATGGATATAAAACTTAAGTGTTGTACTGAATTTTTCAACTTTACAAGTAGTAAATCTCCCACATTTGACAACCTATCGTAAAAAAGCAAGTATGCCACCACTAATGCATTTACTGCAGATATTAAAACCGCTCCTGCAGATACATCCTTTACATACTTTGCAATGGGATTGTAATCTTGAACCACTAGGTCCACAGTTCGTTCAATAGCCGTATTTATCATTTCAGCCGTTACTACAAAAGTAATTGCAAAAATTAACAACATAAATTCCATTCTAGAAAAATCCATAAACAAACTGATAATTATTATTCCAAGAGCTGCCAAGTAGTGAAACTTCATATTTTTTTCCGTTTTTAGGGCGGATATTATCCCCTGTACGGCATAATTAAAAGATGATATAAAGTTACTTTTTTTCATTTGATCACCTATAAAGCTCCAACTTGTCCATTACAAGTTTTTCTCTTTCCCTCATTAAGATTTTATCTGATTCTTCTTCGTGGTCATAGCCTAGGAGATGTAAAACTGAATGGACTGTTAAATAGGAAAGTTCTCTTTCATTTGAATGTCCCAATTCTTCAGCTTGCTCTATTACTCTTTGTGTATTAATTACAACATCGCCTAAAATTCTTTCCTCTAATTGAAACTCATCATCTATAGGAAAGGATAAAACGTCTGTTGAGCTGTCAACACCTCTAAACTCCCTGTTTAATTTATGAATTTCATCACTATTAACAAAGGAAACACTTACCATTATATTATCTTCTAAATCCTCAACTTCCACTACAGCTTTAATGGAGTTTTTAACAAGTTCAATTAAATACTCATCAATAAAAATTTCATCTTGTCTGTTGTCAAATAGAACATTCATATCTTTCACTAACCTTTACTAGTTTCTTTATTCCTAGATTCATACTTATCATAGGCATTTAGTATTTTTTGGACTAGAGAATTTCTGACTATGTCATTGTTTCCCAAGTATACTATTCCAATTCCCTTAATGCCCTTTAATATCCTAAGCACCTTATTTAAACCTGATTGTTTCCCTTTCGGCAAGTCTGTCTGCGTAATATCTCCTGTAATAATGGCTTTTGAACCGTGTCCCAATCTGGTTAAAAACATTTTCATCTGTTCATTTGTCGTGTTTTGTGCCTCATCTAAAATTATATAGGCGCTATCTAAAGTTCTTCCCCTCATATATGCCAAAGGAGCAACTTCAATAAGTCCTTTTTCTACATACTTTGTATAATTATCTGAACCCAATATTTCAAAAAGAGCATCATATAAAGGTCTTAAGTAAGGATCTACTTTCATTTGTAAATCCCCCGGTAGAAAACCCAAGCTTTCACCTGCTTCAACAGCAGGTCTTGTAAGTATAATTCTATTTACTTCTTTATTTTTAAAAGCTCTAACTGCCATTGCCATTGCCAAGTATGTCTTTCCAGTTCCTGCAGGACCGATACTGAAAACTATATCATTTTCCTTCATAGAATCTAAATATCTCTTCTGCCCCAAAGTTTTAGCCTTTATGGGCTTTCCCATTGAAGTATATACAATAGTTTCATCAAGTAATTCAGAAATTGGAACCGTATTTCCGGATTTAATTAAATTTATAGAATATTCCAAATCCGTTATTTCTAAGCGTTTCTGCCTTTTTAAAAGCTCGAATAAGTTACTAAACAAGACTGAAGACTTTTCCAAATCCTCTTCTATACCTTTTACTTTTAAATAATCACTTTCCAATTTTATTTTTACCTTGAAACTTTTTTCTATTAATTTTAAATTCTCATCAAGTTTTCCCACTAATTGCATTCGTCTCTCTGCATTTAAGCTGGAAATATCAATTAAAATTTCAGCCATTAACTACCTCCGTAAATATATATAATAGCATAAAAACACTTAATATTGTAGTATAAATAGGGAGGCCAATCGCCTCCCCATTACTAGCTTAATGATTTTGGTTTATCTAAAATTTCTTTCATAATCATTATTCTCGCAAGATTTTCACTGTTTAGTTCGTTTTTCAGCTCAAAGTCATCTTTAAGCTTAAATTTTCCAATATCTTTTTCACTAAATCCTTTTGACAATAACTCTCTTTCAGCGTCAATTCCAAGCTTAACCAAGTCGCCGGAGGAAACAGTTCCCTTTAGAGTTTTAAGTACTTTTTCAACTTTGTCATCCTCTAATTTCAACTCTTCACTTAGATAGTTTTTAAAATTTATGTCTGTTTTATCCATTACCTCTGTTAAAGGTGTGCTTTTAATGTCTTCGATTTCCAATTCTTCACTATCTGTTTTTTTATTTTCTAAAATATCACGCATTTTCTTAAATTGTTCATTGTCGGATAAAGTTCTTTTTAAATTGTCATAATTTCTAGATTTTTTAACTTTCTTTTTCTTACTTTGACCTAATGAGAGTCTGAGAATGATTAAAATAACCCCCAAGCTATAATATCCAGAACCAAAGGCCAAAATAATAAGCATTAAATAAATTAAATTAATCATAATATCACTTATCTATATTTTTTTTATCGTTACTATCTGTAACTTTTGAAATTGCCTCTCTCATTTCAGTATCGGAATTTAAATTTCTAAGTTTATAATAATCTAAAACTCCTAAATTCCCCTGTTTTAATGCTTCTGCCATTGCAAGAGGTACTTGAGCTTCCGCTTCTACAACTTTCGCCCTCATCTCTTGCTCTTTAGCCAATGCCATAGCACGTCTTTCAGAAGCTTTCGCCTCTGCAATTCGTTTGTCTGCTTCCGCTTGATCTGTTTGAAGTCTTGCACCAATATTTCTAGCCACGTCTACGTCTGCAATATCTATAGACAGTATTTCAAAAGCTGTTCCTGAGTCAAGTCCCTTATCTAAAACCACTCTTGAAATAGAGTCCGGATTTTCAAGTACCGCCTTATAAGTTTCGGAAGAACCCACTGTAGTAACTATTCCTTCCCCAACTCTTGCTATAATAGTTTCTTCTCCCGCTCCACCTACTAATCTATCTATGTTTGCTCTTACGGTTACCTTAGCCTTTACTACTACTTCTATACCATCTTGAGCAACAGCGGAAATATTTGGAGTTTCTATGACCTTTGGATTTACAGACACTTGAACTGCCTCTAAAACATTTCTTCCAGCTAAATCTATTGCAGCACCTCTTTCAAATTGAAGAGGAATATTTGCACGCTCAGCTGCAATTAAGGCATCCACTAAGGTGTTTACATTTCCTCCAGCTAAATAATGGGCTTCCATACCTTCAATATCCAAATTTAATCCTGCCTTCGTTGCTTTAATCATTGGGTTTACAATTCTTCCCGGTTTAACTCTTCTCAGCTTCATACCTATTAAAGTTGAAATTTTAACCTTAACACCTGAAAAGTAAGCCGTAACCCACAGTCCCACAGGCACAAAAGAGAAAAATAAAACTATTAATAATATGACTAAAATTATAAATCCACCACTTATAATATTACTTAACATTATCCACCCTCCTTACATAAACTTTAAAAGCTTCTATTTTATTCACTTCAACTTCCACATCTTTTTCTAGAAATCCGTCGTAGGCAATTGCCTCATATCTCTTTCCATCCACTTCAATAAAACCTGTAGGTCTTAAAATACTTAAGGTTTTTCCACGTTGCCCTACTTTTAAATCAGTAGATTCAACACTTATATACCCTTTTTCCGAATCAGTACTGTGTAAATTAGTAATTTTATTTACAAATTTCAATTTTGAACCCTTCTTAATAAAATAAACTGTAACTATAATTGAAATAATTAAAGCTATTGCCACACTTGTAAGTGCCACTTGAAGAGATTCCATAGCTAAAATAACCCCACCAAATACACAGACTATTCCGCCTATACCCGCTATCCCGAATCCTGGTACTATAAGCTCAACTATAAGAAGTACAACTCCCAGTACGAATATTAAAATTGCATACCAATTTGAACTTCCTCCTAAAGTATTTCCTATGAAAAATAATCCAAAGGAAATTATTGATAATATTCCGCCAACCCCAAAACCCGGAGTGAATATTTCAATTACAAAACCTACCATTCCTACAATAAGTAGAATTGTTGAAACAGTTGGATTTGAGATTAAATTTACAAATTTTAAAGTTGCGTCCATTTTACTAACTTCATAATCTAAAGTTCCCAAATCTAATTCCTTTAATATGGAAATATAATCCTCATATACTCCGTCGGAAATACCGAATTCCAAACTCTCTTTAGAAGTTAAATTTACCAATTTACCCTTTGGCGAAACATCTGGTATTTCAATATCTTTATCTGCCATTGCCTCAATAATTTTACTATCTCTATCTCTAGCCTGAGCTGTATCTCTTAACATACCTCTCCAAAAGGAAAGATTTTTCTCAGTATTCGGTATGGGTTCTGCTGATCCAATAGTCGCAGTCTTTGACATATATACCTTTTCACAGGCAATGGTAATTAACACCCCCGCAGACTCTGCCTTATTATTTACAAAAGCAACTGTGGGAATTTCTGTTTCCATTATGCTACTTTTTATTTTTTCTGCAGCTAAAATCGCACCCCCATAGGTATCTATTTCAAAAATTATAACAGGAGCATCTCTCTTTTCCGCTTCCCTTATACTCTGTTGTACAAATATTACCGTTGAGTTGTTAATTTCACCTTTAATAGGTACTATTTCTGCCTTAGGAGAACTTGCATATACCTGAAAATTTGAGAAAATCATTAAAAATAAAATCAACAACGAAAGTTTCTTTTTCATAATTTTTCTCCTATAATAAATAAAACCTGGGTTAATCCCCAGGTTTAGTTAACAAATTTTGAGCAATTTTACTGACCATTTTCCCATCTGCCCTACCTTTAATTTTTGGCATTATATTTTTCATTAATAATCCCATTTCTTTTGGGGAACTAATATTGCATTCTTCCATGGTTACTTTTACAATTTCAGTAAGTTCTTCCTCTGTTAATTGTTCAGGTAAATAGTCAAGTAGTATTTCTATCTCAGAATTGGCTTGATCAATTAAGTCTTGGCGGTTTCCTTTTTGAAATTCCTCAATAGATGACTTTTTTTCTTTAACTTGTTTTGTTAGAATTTCAAGTACCTGCTCATCAGTAAGCTCTACACGCTCATCGACTTCTTTCTGCTTAATTGCAGCACGTACCATTGTTATAGTATCTTTTCGAAGCTTATCCTTGTTTTTCATTGAAGTCTTTAAATCTTCCATAAGTTTATCCTTTAAAGACATACTTCACACCTCTTTTAATATCTTGAATGTTTTTTTCTACGTGCTTCCTCAGATTTTTTCTTTCTCTTTACACTTGGTTTTTCGTAATGTTCTCTCTTTCTTGCCTCTTTTAATACTCCACTATTGGCACACTGTCTCTTAAATCTTTTAAGAGCATTATCAAGAGATTCATTTTCTCCAACTCTAATTTCTGACAATTACTTCCCCTCCCCTCGTAGAAAAGAGTAACCCAAAGGCTAATTCTTAATAATTATACCTTAAAAAGAGTAATTGTTCAATAGATTTTTATCAACCCGGTGGCCAGGTAAGTGGTCTTTTGCCAAGAACGTGGAAATGAAGGTGATTTACTGTCTGTCCTCCATCTTCCTTACAATTGTTTACAATTCTATATCCCTTTTCCAAACCCAGTTCCTTGGCTAAATTCTTAGCTACTAAAAAGATATGACCAACTAATTCCTTATCCTCTTCTACTAAATCATCAGTTGATTCAATATGCTTCTTTGGAACAATTAAAAAATGTACAGGTGCCTGTTTATCAATATCATTAAAAACGTAGACCAAATCATCTTCATAAACTTTATCTGAAGGTATTTCTCCTTTTATAATATTACAAAATAGACAATCCATATTAACCTCCCTCTAAATTAACCTTAATGGGCTCAACACTTGTATCTACTATTTTAACACGTTTTATCCGATTTTTTAAATCCTTTTCAGAATTTGTAACACACCTAATATAATTTGTAGTATAACCTAGATAACTGTCGCCTTTCATTTTTTCTTCAAATAGTACCGATTGTACTTTATCCTTGTTCTTTTCTGCAAAATTTCTCATTAAATCTTCATTTAATGTTATTAACTTTTCACTTCGCTTATTTTTTATATTTCCATCTATTTGATTTTTCATAACAGCCGCAACGGTTCCGCTTCTCTTGGAATATTTAAATACATGTATTCTGGAAAACTCAACTTTTTTTATTAAATCATAGCTTTCCATAAACTCCTCTTCAGTCTCCCCCGGAAAACCCACTATTACATCTGTAGTAAGTCCCGCAAAAGGCATATAGCTTTTTATTAACTGTGTAGTATTAAAATACTCTTCCCTAGTGTACTTTCTATTCATATCTTTTAATACTTTATTGGAACCGCTTTGAAGAGATAGATGGAAATGATCGCACAGTTTTCCCGTTGCAACAGCTCTCTTCATAAAATCCTCAGTAATGGTTTTCGGTTCTATGGAAGATAATCTAATTCTTTCAATGCCCCTAACGTCAGAAATAGCTTCAATTAAATCTATAAGTCTAATATTTCCCAAATCATACCCATAAGAACCCACATGTATTCCCGTTATTACGATTTCTCTATATCCTGAATTTGAAAGTACCTTAGCTTCCTCAACACAATCTTCAAGTTCCCTTGATCTGATATTCCCGCGTGCATAGGGAATAATGCAATAGGTACAATATCTATTGCAACCGTCTTGTACTTTCATATAGGATCTAGTCATATCCTTTTCAGAGGTTATATTAATATTTTGAAACTCTTTGTCATTTTTTAATGATCTTACTATATTTATCTGTTTTTTCTCTTTTTCAAACTCCTCACAAAGCTCAACTATTTTACTCCGTTCAGTAGTTCCTATTACTATATCCACACCATCTATAGAACTTACTTCTTCCGGTGCAGTTTGTGAATAACATCCCACTACTACTACTGTAGAGTCGGGATTTTCTCTTTTAGCCCTTCTAATAAATTGTCGGGATTTTCTATCTGATAAATTTGTAACTGTACAAGTATTTACTATATAAATATCTGAAACTTCTCTTTCAAAGTCTACATTTAAGTACCCTTTTTCTTCAAAAAGTTCAGCCATCGCATCTGATTCGTACTTATTTACTTTACAGCCCAAAGTCAGTATTGAAAAGGTCTTTTGCATCTTCTACCTACTTTCTAAATAGTAAATTATAGAAAAGCTTGAACATACTGCCGCTGTCTCAGCTCTTAAAATTCTATTACCCAAAGTAATAATATTTGCACCTATCTCTCTGAGAAAATTTATTTCACTTTCTTCAAAACCGCCCTCCGGTCCAATTACTAAGGCAATATTATTGGAAAGAGACTTTAAATCAAAAAGAGTAGTCCCTAATTGATTTTCATAGGGGACAATTATATCCATATCTCCTGATAGATCTTTTAACTCTTCTAGTTTTAAAGGATGTGTAACTTCAGGAATATAATCTCTCTTAGATTGCTTAGCAGCAGACTCCACTACTTTTTGCCAACGCTGGACCTTTTTTTCCTCTTTGCCGCTAATGTTGGAAATAGTTCTTTTTAATTTCAAAGGATGAATTTTACTAACTCCCGCCTCTGTCGCTTGTTTTAAAGCTTGATCCATTTTATCTCCCTTTAAAATCCCCTGAAATAAAGTTAAATTTACTTTGCTTTCATTTTTTAAGCCCACAGCTCTAATTTTTTTTAAAATAATATTGTTACCTTCTATTCTCTCAAAGGCACTTTCAAATATTCCGTTATCAGCGCAAACTTCTACAATTTCACTTTCTTTTATTCTAAGCACCTTTGAAAAGTGATGCGAATTTTCCTCTGAAAGTTCAATTTCATTTTCAAATACTTTATTTTCAAAAAATCTATACATTATTTAACTCTACCTACTATTGATGCCCATCCATTTTCTTCCTTAACTTCTAAAACTTCAAATCCCGAACTTAGAAGAGCATCTTTAACTAAATTAATTTTTTCAATTATTATACCTGAAGAAATAAATATTCCTCTATTATTTAAACTGCTTTTTAAGTCCAGAATCATATCCGATATTATTTCAGCTATAATATTTGACACTATTACATCAGCTTTACCTTCTACTACATCAAGTAAATTACCCTTGTATATAGTCATTTTATCCAACACATTGTTTAAATAAGCGTTATTCTTAGTAGCCTCTATTGCCTTTGGGTCTATATCAACTGCTGTAACTTTTTCAGCCCCTAATTTCAATGCTGCAATACCTAAAATACCGCTTCCACATCCAATGTCAAATACTATATCTAAAGGTTTTAAATATTTCTCTAAAGCTTCAATACAAAGTGAAGTTGTTTCATGGGTTCCGGTTCCAAAGGCCATCCCGGGATCAATTTCAACTACAATTCTATTTTTGTTTTCATAGTTTTCCCATGTGGGCTTTATAGTTATTTTACTTCCTATTTCAACAGGATGGTAGTATTGCTTCCAGTTATTTGCCCAATCACTATCATCAGTTTCACTTATAGTTACATCAATGTTTTTCTCTTCTAATTTGGTCTTAATCTTTTTAACTATTTCTACTTCATCTTTAGAAAAATAACATTTTATTATAAGTATGCCTTTTTTTAAGGAAAAAACTTCTTCACCAACAAAGTCCCAGTTTTTTTCATCTTGACTTAGTTCTTCAAAAGTTTTTGCTGTACTCTCCTCAAAGGTATATACTTCACACTCATATAGGACATCTACAACTTCTTCCCTCATACTGTCGAAAGTATTTACTACAAGTTCTATATATTTCATAGTTCCCCCATTTTAAAATAGACAAAATAAAACATTTTGTCTATTCAAATAACTCTTTAAATTTATTAAAAAATCCTTTTTTCTCTTCTTTCCCATTTTCACTTTTTTCTCTAAGAGTTTCAAGTAACTCCCTTTGTTCATCATTGATTTTCTTAGGAACTATTATATCAACGGTAAAGTATAAGTCTCCTTTACCTTCTTTGTTTATACGGCTAACACCTTCATTTTTTAATTTAAAGGTAGTTCCACCTTGAGTACCTTTCGGAATTTCATAGTCAACTAAGTTAGTTAAAGTTGGAACTTTTATAGTTCCTCCAAGTACGGCATCCATATAAGTTATAGGAATTTCCAAATGTAAGTCGCTTCCCGATCTTTTAAATACGGAGTCTTCTTTCACTGAAACGTATATGAATAAATCTCCACTCGGTCCTCCATTTTCTCCAGAATGTCCTTCGCCCTTCATGGAGATAATAGTATTGTTATCTACACCTGCCGGGATTTTAACATTTATCTTTTTATTTACTACCTCTTTTCCTATTCCATGGCATTTATGGCAAGGTTCATCTAATATTTCCCCTGTGCCGTCACATTTATCACAGCTTACCACTCTTATAAAACTTCCAAAGGGAGAATTAGACTGTACTTTAACTTGACCTGAACCTCTACACTTATCACAAGTGTGTTTATCGGTTCCCGGTTCCGCACCTGTGCCGTCACATCTACTACATACTTCCTGTCTCCTTACATTTACTACCCTTTCAACACCGAAGACAGCTTCTCTAAAATCTAAAGTAATATCATATCTGATATCCTGTCCTTTAGTTGGAGATACGTTCTTACTACCGGAATAGGAATCTCTAAATCCTCCTCCGAACATATCAAATATGTCACCAAATATATCCCCGAAACCTCCGAAGCCTCCAAAATCTCCTTCACTAAAGTTTCCGTTTATACCGTCTTCTCCGTAAAGATCATAGGTCTTTCGCTTTTGCTCATCAGATAAAATCTCATAAGCTACATTTATTTCCTTAAGCCTTTTCTCAGCTTCTTCATCACCATTGTTTAAATCAGGATGGTACTTTTTAGCAAGTTTTTTATAAGATTTTCTTATTTCTTCATAACTTGCATCTCTACTTACCTCTAAAACATCATAAAAATCTTTCAATATATCACCTGCCAATTTCTAATATATTTTACCTGCTTTTCTAAAAAAAATAAAGCTAAATCGCAAAAAGATTTAGCTTTATTAAAATGTTATGATTATTCGTCTTCATCAACAACTTCGTAATCAGCATCTACTACGTCTTCTTCAGTAGCTCCTTGTCCCTGTTCGCCTTGAGCTTGTTTGTAAACTTCTTCAGAAACTGCATAGAAAGCCTGAGTTAACTCTTCTGTCTTAGCCTTAATTTCATCTACATCCTCAGAATCCTTAACTGATTTTAAACCTTCCAATGCTTTTTCAATTTTTTCTTTATCTTCGGCTTTTATCTTATCCTTTGCTTCATCTAAAGTAGACTCTGCTTGATAGATTATAGAATCGGCATTATTTCTAGCTTCAATTAAGTCTTTTTTCTTTGCATCTTCTTGAGCATACATTTCTGCTTCTTTTACTTTCTTTTCAATTTCTTCATCTGTCAAATTGGAAGAAGAAGTAATTGTAATATTTTGTTCTTTTCCTGTTCCTAAATCCTTTGCAGATACGTTTACTATACCGTTGGCATCTATATCAAAAGTAACTTCAATTTGAGGCGTACCTCTTCTCGCCGGTAAAATACCATCAAGTTGGAACCTTCCAAGAGTTACGTTGTCTGCTGCCATTTGTCTTTCACCTTGAAGCACGTGAATATCCACTGAAGTTTGATTATCTGTAGCTGTAGTAAAAGTTTGTGATTTCTTAGTTGGAATAGTTGTATTTCTCTCTATTAATCTTGTAGTAACTCCTCCCATAGTCTCAATACCTAAGGACAATGGAGTAACGTCAAGTAATAGTAAATCTTTTACATCGCCAGATAGAACTCCACCCTGAATAGCTGCTCCAAGAGCAACACTTTCATCAGGATTTATATCTTTTTGCGGTTCTTTACCAACTAGTTTTTTAATACTTGCTTGAACTGCAGGTATTCTTGTAGAACCACCTACTAGCAATACTTTATCTATATCCTTAGCTGATAAACCGGCGTCTTTTAAAGCATCTAAAACAGGTTGTTCAGTCTTTTTAACTAAATCCTTAGTCAACTCATCAAACTTAGCTCTTGTTAGGTCCATATTTAAGTGAAGTGGTCCTTCAGCAGTAGCAATAATGAAAGGAAGGTTTATATTTGTTGACATTGTAGAAGAAAGTTCTTTCTTTGCTTTTTCCGCAGCTTCCTTTAATCTTTGAAGACTCATTTTATCAGCCTTTAAATCCACTCCATGTTCTTTTTTAAACTGCTCGGAAATAAAATCTATTATTTTGTTATCAAAGTCATCTCCACCAAGTCTATTGTTACCTCTAGTTGAATGTACTTCAAAAACTCCATCGGAAAGTTCCAATATTGATACGTCAAAAGTACCTCCACCAAGGTCAAATACCATTACAGTTTGATCTTCCGTCTGTTTATCTTCTCCATAAGCTAAAGCTGCAGCTGTAGGCTCATTTACTATTCTCTTTACATCTAAGCCCGCTATTAAACCTGCATCCTTAGTAGCTTGTCTTTGAGAGTCTGTAAAATATGCTGGCACTGTTATAACAGCTTCCGTAATTTTCTCTCCAAGATAACTTTCCGCATCTGACTTTAATTTTTGTAAAATCATTGCAGAAATTTCTTGAGGTGTATAAGTCTTTCCATCTATTGTAACTTTATAATCAGAACCCATCTCTCTTTTAATTGATTGAATGGTTCTGTCCGGATTAGTAATTGCTTGACGTTTTGCAGTTTCACCAACTAATCTTTCTCCGTCCTTTGTAAATGCAACTATTGAAGGTGTCGTTCTATTTCCCTCTATATTAGGGATTATTATAGAATCCCCGCCTTCCATAACTGCAACAGCAGAGTTTGTAGTTCCTAAATCAATTCCTATTATTTTTCCCATATTATAATTTCCTCCTTAAGAGATTTTTAATCAATAATTAATTATTGAGATACCTTAACCATTGAAGGTCTAAGCACTCTTTCACCTAATTTATAACCTTTTTGTAACACTTCTATTACCATGCCTTCCTTTACACCTTCTTTAGGCTCCACTAGTACTGCATGGTGTATATTTGGATTGAATTCAGCATTAAGGGCTTCAATTTCCTCTACGTCATTTTTTTCAAGTAATTCTAAAAGTTGAACATAAATCATCTCCACTCCTTCTGAAAAACTATTCTTTTCAGTATTTGCATCTAATGCTCTTTCAAAGTTATCTATTATTGGAAGTAAACCTAAAATTATTTTTTCTATTCCCAATTCTACATAATCTTTTTTTTCACTTTCCGTTCTTCTTTTAAAATTAATAAAATCCGCTTGAAGTCTAACAAATTTATCTTTAATTAAATCTAACTCACTGTCTTTCTCATTATTTTCTGCTTCTTTTGCTTCCGCTTCCTGAGATAGACTTTCTTTTTCTTCAACTGTTTTTTCTTCTATTACTTCTTCCGTCTTCTCTTCAATTAGATCTCTTTCTTCATTATTCACACAATCACCTCACAATTTCATCTAATGCAAAGGACAAATTATCTCTAAATTCTCTAACCGTATTAATAAATTTCCCATAGTCCATTCTCGTCGGACCTATTATCCCAATTTGCCCTATCTGTTTGTTCTTCGGATTAAAAGAAGCTTTAATAAGAGAATTGGCTTTCATAAGCTCCATATTGTTTTCACTCCCTATTATTACTTCAACATCTGTTGAATTAGAAGAATCATTTATAAATTTTAAAAAAGAGTTTTTATCCTCCATAAAAGAAATAAATTCCCTCGCCTTATCTATATTAAAAAATTCTTCAAAATTTAAAAGATTAGTAATCCCATCAAAGTAATAATCTACTGAGCTGACCTTTTCATTAAAAGTACTGGCCCTTTTTATTACGTCAGAAATAAAATCACTATACTTTATAATGGAACCCTTTAAAACCACTTTCAACCCATAGATTTCCTGAAAATCAATTCCGCTTAAAGACTCATTTAACATATCACAAATGGCTTTAAGTTCATGATCAGGTATTGGATTTTCAACATTTATTATTTGTTTCTCAACAACTCCTCTGTTTCCAATAATTAAAAGTAAAATAGTATAATTGTCAATGTTTAATAGATGAATAAACTTAATCATCGTGTCCGGCTTCTCTAGGGATAAAATAAAGGCCGCACACTTAGTTTCCTCAGCTAAAAGCGAAACAGTGTTTTCATATAAATCATCAAAACCCGTAACACTTTCAAACATCTTATTTATTAAATCTACATTTATTTCTATTCCACTTTCATTTAAAAAATCCTCTTGTAGTCTATCTACAAAATATCTATAAGCTTTATCAGATGGAACTCTACCTGCTGATGTGTGAGGTTTACTTAAATAACCTAATTCTTCTAAATCAGCCATTTCATTCCTTATAGTCGCAGAGCTAATTCCCATTTTCAAATCCTTAGACAAAGTCCTAGATCCAACGGGATTAGGAATGTTTATATAGGAATTTATAACGGCATTTAGAATTTCCATTTTTCTTTCATCCATAGCAATCACCTTTTGTTAGCACTCTTTTATCTTGAGTGCTAAAGCTTATGTATACATAATACTACCTTAGTCAAAGATTGTCAATAGATTTTGGTTTTTTTATTTATCTCCCTAAAAATAGAGATTTCACCATATTCAAACAGGTTTAAAATAATATCAAACTGTGTTAAAATAAAGTTTAGCGAAATTTAGGAGGTATGTTTTGAAATATGATAAAATTACCAGCTTAAAGATTATACTTATTGTATTAATCTTAACTCTTTTTATTAGAAATTTTTTATTTAATGTAACTATAGTTAACGGTTCTTCAATGGAACCCACTTTATCCAACAAAAGTTTAGTGTTCTCCATAGTTCCGAAGAAACACTTTATCAAACGCGGAGACATTGTTATTTTAAAGGCACCCGATAAAAAATATAAGAAATATATAAAAAGAGTCATTGGACTTCCTAATGATGAAGTCCAAATAAAAAACGGCAAGGTTTATATTAATGGTGATCTTTATGAAGAAAACTATATCTCAACTGACTATACAGAGGCTATTAACGGAACATATACCATTCTTAAAGAAAATGAATACTTTGTATTGGGAGATAATAGAGAGCCCGGTAAATCTGAAGATTCAAGGTATTTCGGTCCTATAGATAAAAGAAACATAAAGTCAGTGATTATTTTTAGGATATATCCTTTTAGAAAGTTTTAAATATGAGGTGATTAATTTGGAAGATAAAACCAATGAAGTTAAGGAAAAGGATTCAATTTTTAGTTGGATTATTACCATAATTGCAGCAATTGCACTAACTTTTTTCATAACTACTTTTATACTTATTCCAACTATAGTTGTCGGTGAATCTATGAGTCCCACCCTTAGTGAAAATGACAGACTAATATCTTTAAAATTTCCACTATACTATAGCAACCCTTCAAAGGGAGACATTGTAATACTGGACTCTCCGGAGGAAGATAATAAGGAATATATTAAAAGAGTTATAGGAGTTCCCGGCGACGTCATTGAGATTGATAATGGCAACGTATATATAAACGGACAATTATACGATGAAGATTATATTAAAGAAGGTGTTCTTACTGAAATATACAGCGAAAATTCATGGACACTTTCTTCAGATGAGTACTTTGTAATGGGTGACAACAGATTGCCCGGCAAATCTTTGGACTCAAGATTTTTTGGTCCTATTAAAAGAGATACCATTAGAGGTATTGCCAATTTTAGATATTGGCCTATTTCAAAATTAGGAGTTGTAGGAGGTATAAATGAATAAAAGGCAAAAAAATATTAGGAATTTTTCAATTATAGCTCACATAGATCATGGAAAATCTACTTTAGCTGATAGATTAATTGAACATACAGGAATGCTTACTGAGCGTGAAATGGATTCTCAGGTTTTAGATTCAATGGATCTTGAAAAAGAAAGAGGCATTACTATTAAGCTCAAAGCCGTTAGATTAATCTACACCGATAAAAAAGGTGAAGAGTATATCTTTAACTTAATAGATACTCCCGGTCATGTGGACTTTAACTATGAAGTTTCCAGATCTCTGGCAGCCTGTGAAGGAGCCTTAGTAGTAGTTGATGCCACTCAGGGTGTTGAAGCACAGACTTTGGGAAATGTATATCTAGCTATAGATCAGGACTTAGAATTAGTTCCTATAATTAATAAGATAGACCTTCCAAGTGCAAGACCAGATGAAATAAAGCAGGAAATTGAAGATATAATAGGCATAGATGCTGAAAATGCTCCTTTAATTTCCGCTAAAAAAGGAATAGGTATAGAGGATGTATTTACTAGAATTATAGAAGATATACCTGCCCCGTCGGGAGATGAAAATGCTCCTTTAAAGGCCTTGATATTTGACTCCTACTATGATTCCTATAAAGGAGTAATATGTTATGTCAGTATTAAGGATGGAGTAGTTAAACCCGGCGATGAAATTATTATGATGGCAACTAAAAAAGTTTTTGAAGTAGTGGAAGTTGGAATTACCACCTCCTCTCATATCAGTCTTGATAAACTCTCCGCTGGAGATGTGGGATATATTACGGCAAGCATTAAAAATGTAAAAGAAGCAACTGTTGGTGACACTATTACATTGGCGAAGAATCCCACGGCTGAACCTCTTCCAGGTTATAAAAAAGTTGTACCAATGGTCTATTGCGGTATCTATCCGGCAGAAGGTGAAGAGTATACCAACATAAGGGAAGCTTTGGAAAAACTACAAGTTAACGATGCAGCTTTAGTTTTTGAAGCGGAAACTTCCGCAGCTCTCGGTTTTGGTTTTAGATGTGGCTTTTTAGGCCTTTTGCATATGGAAATTATTCAAGAAAGACTTGAAAGAGAATTTAATTTAGATATTATTACCACTTCCCCATCTGTTATATATAAAATAAACAAAGTAGATGGAAGTACTGTGGAAATTCAAAACCCTACAAACTTGCCTGATCAAACAGAAATATTGTATATGGAAGAACCTATTGTAAGCGCTGATATTATGACTCCTACTGACTATGTAGGAGCCGTTATGGAGCTATGTCAAAACAGACGTGGAACTTTTATTAATATGGAATACTTAGAAGAGACAAGGGCTTTAATAAAGTATGACCTGCCCCTTAATGAAGTTATTTATGATTTCTTTGATGCTTTAAAGTCAAAGACCAGAGGCTATGCTTCCTATGACTACGAGTTAAAGGGATACAATGAATCAAAGTTGGTAAAGCTGGACATATTAATAAACGGAAATATTGTGGATGCTTTATCTATTATAGTTCATGAGTCCACTGCCTATAATAAGGGACGCAGAATTTGTGAAAAACTTTCTCAGGTAATACCAAGACATCAATTTGCAATACCTATTCAAGCAGCCATAGGAAATAAAATAATAGCAAGGGAAACTATAAGGGCACTTAGAAAAGACGTACTTGCAAAATGTTATGGTGGAGATATTTCCAGAAAGAGAAAACTTTTAGAAAAGCAAAAAGAAGGTAAGAAACGAATGAGAATGGTGGGAGAGGTGGAAGTTCCTCAAGAGGCATTCCTATCTGTTTTAAAATATGAAGAAGAATAGTATGAAAGCTTTAGAAACTAATAATCCTAACTTATCAATTTATATACACATTCCCTTCTGCGAAAGTAGATGTTATTATTGTGACTTCTGTTCTTCTGTAATAAAAGATGACTTAGTTGAAAAATATTTTTATTATTTAAATTTAGAAATTGAACTTTATAGTGAGTTTTTAAAAGACAAGATTATCAACACTCTTTTTATAGGGGGAGGAACTCCAAGTTCTGTAGAAGCTAAATATATTAAGGCTGTTTTAGAAAAACTTAAAACAGTCTCAAGCTTTTCTAAAGATTGTGAAATTACTTTGGAGGTTAATCCCAATTCCATTGATAAATCGAAAGTCCATGGCTATTTAAATTCGGGTATCAATCGGTTTTCAATAGGAGCTCAAAGTTTTAATGATGATATTTTAAAAATCATAGGAAGAATTCATAATGAAGATGATATATTTAAAGCTGTAGATACTCTTAAAAGTTTTAATATTATAAATTACAGTTTGGATTTAATGTTGGCACTTCCAAATCAAAAAATGAAAGATATTGAATATTCCATTAAAACCATTGAAGAATTAAATCCAACTCATCTTTCCTATTACAGTTTAATTCTTGAAGATTCTACACTTTTAAAAAAACTAAGTGACGAGGGAAAACTAAATTTCCCGAACGAAGATTTAGATAGAGAGATGTACCACTACGTTATAAACTCTCTAAGAAACTTAGGCTATTTTCAATATGAAATTTCTAATTTTTCCAAAAAGGGATTTATATCAAGACACAATTTAAACTATTGGACACTGAAAAACTATCTAGGCTTGGGACTTTCCTCCCATTCCAACATTGATACTTTAAGGTTTAACAATTTTTATAATTTTAACAACTATTTTAAAGCAATTGAAAATAAAAAATATCCAATTGAATACTATGAAAATTTAACGGTTAAAGATAGAGTCAATGAGTTTTCCATTTTAGGTTTGCGTTTAAATTCCGGTATTGATATTTCAAGAGCTAATGAGATGTTTAATATAAATTTCTCTAGTTACTACAAAGATGAAATAGAAAAAAACCTCAATGGAGGTTTGATCTATATAAAAGATAATTTTATTAAATTAACGGACCGAGGTCGTGATTTGTCAAATATTGTAGAAACAGATTTTATTCGACTTTAGCAAATCTAATCTTGCAATGTTGCCAAATTAATGTTAAAATACTTAAAGCTTATAGATGAACTATGGAGGTGAATTACATGGCAAATATTAAATCCGCTATAAAGAGAATTGATGTTGCAAATAGAAATAATGAACGTAATAAGGCAATGAAAACTGAAGTTAAAACAAATATCAAAAAGTTTGAACAAGCGTTAAATTCAGGTAATATAGATGAAGCAAGAGAACTTTTAAAGATTATTGATAAAAAACTTAAAAAAGCTGCTCATAAAAACATAATACACAAAAATAATGTTGCAAGAAAAATGTCAAGATTGACTCTTAAGTTAAATAAAGTAAGTTAATAAAAGCTTCTTCAGAAGTTTTTATTAACTTATTTTTTTGTAAATTCAACTATTAAAGTTTCTAACAAAACATCTTCCATAACACTTGATGTTTTTAGAGATTCATCTACTATAAGTAGTCTTTTATAAAAATCATAGAGAAAATCAACTTTAAAATTATGGGCAACTTTTGCAATTTTCCCGTATTCATATTGTTTTATTCCTATTTCATTCATAATTTCAACATCTTTATACATTGACCCTTTTAATTCAATATAAGATATTAGTATTCTCACCTGTCTGATAAACATAAACAAAATTTTTTGTACCGGTTCATTTAAAAGATGTAAATTTCTATATTCTTTTAAAGCTCCTTCAGTGTCTTTATTTGTCAATGCATTTAAAAAATTAAAAATATTTGAATCCGTATTTTCAGTTAAAGACTCGTCTATTAATGCTTTATTTACCACTTCTCCAACTGATAATGACAACATTTTATCCAATTCATTTTTTAAATCGTAAAGAGTCATTTCTATATTTTTAGAATTATAAGAAGATTTACTAACTAGGTAACTTAAGTCAGTCTTAGTTATTGTATATCCCTTTCTAACAATATACCCTTCAACAAAGCGCAAAACTTCCCTACTGTCTAATTTCCCAAATTCTACATTTCTCTTTCTCTTCGAAAAATACTTGTAAAAACTCTTTGTCTTATTTAAACTATTCTCACTATCTAAAAAAACTAAAATACAAAAATCTCCAATCTTGTCTAAAAAACTTCCAAAGTCCTTTGTTACATTTTCAGAAAAAGCAGTAACATCCTTTACAAATATGACTCTTTTATCACTCATTATCGGAAGGGTTTCGCAAAAAGCTATTAACTTTTCCTCTGTTAAAGCCTTTCCTTCAAAAAACGCTAGATTAAAAGTTTCCATACCTTTTGGAATATACTTTTTTGAAATATACTCCACTGCATTATCTATTAGCAGCTTTTCGCTGCCGTAAAATAAATATGCTCCACTTAATTCCATTTTATATAGTTCTCTGTACTTCATACTTGCTCCACTTCTTTATATATAAATAAATTATTATAAACTCAAAAACACCACTTAGCATAAATACATTTTTTCCTTCTTCCTCTTTAAAACTTTTAAATTTTATCCTTCCCTTATTGTCAATTACTAGACTAATCTGTCCATCTATACTGGTAGTTTTAGTCTGTACTCCGTTTTTGTTTAGAATATTTAAGACTTCAGGAGTTGGATGAGCATATGGATTGTCTATTCCTGCACTTATTACTGCATACTTAGGTTTTAAATCCTTTATAAAACTTTCAGAGGTTGCAGTACTTGAACCATGGTGAGAAACTTTAAGCAAGTCAGCACCTACTTTTAAACTCTCCTCTATCCTAGAAGATATGTCTCCTGTGTATAGGATATTAAATCCTCTATGCTCTACCTTCATAACCATGGATTTATCATTTGAATCCATAAGTTTTTTAGGGTTGGATAAAATTTCTATTGTGGTATTCCCATCAATATCTAACACATCATTTTTCTCAACTTTATAGATGGGGATATTTCTCTTTGCTAACTCTCTTAGATAAATATTATCTTCAATATAGCTTACATATACCGCTTTAAATCTAATCCTATCTAATAGATCTAATAAACCGTCAATGTGGTCTTCATCAAAGTGAGAAATAAACAACTTCTCTATTTCAGCAACTCCCACTGCTTCTAAATAATTTAATGTATAATATTCCCCTGGCCTAAAATCTCCTCTATAACTTCCTCCGGTATCTACCATGTAGGACTTCCCTTTATAGGTCATAATTGAACAGTCACCCTGTCCAACATATAAATAATCCACTTTAAAATTTTGAAATGAAGAATAAATCAAAAATATTGAGAATAAGATTGCAAATACACCATAAACCATCACAACTTTTAAAAGTCTATAAAAATATAATAATTTATCTTTAAAATAGACTATTAAGATTATACCATAATAGATAATAATAGAAGCAATGGATACTTGAATAAAATCTCTGCTATATATACTTAATAGATTCAATATTTTAACTATGTAATCAGAAATATTTAATATTAAGTTTAAAGTAGGAAATATTAAAAAGCCCAAAAAATTAAATAGTAAAGCTATATAGGATAAAACAATTGCTAAGGAATAAAAAGGTATTAAAAGTAAGTTGGAGATAAAGGTCTCTAAGGGATATATTCTAAAAAAATATATGGAAATCGGAAAAATTACAATACCTATTGATAGGCTAAGTGAAAGAGAATTTGAAACATATCCATCTCCTAAGTAACCTCTTATTATTTTAAAAAATAAAATAATGCCAAGTACACAACCATAGCTTAAAAGAAATGACACAGAATATATACTATAGGGATTAAACAATAAAACTATTATTGAACTTAATATCAAGCCCTTTAAAGAGCTGTATTTAAATTTTAGTAGATATGATAAAGTTAAAAACAATGTCATTAAATAGGCTCTTAAAGCTCCCAAAGGAAAACCCACCAAACTTAAATATGTAAAAATTAAAAATAAGCTTATGATTTTTTGCTTTAATTTGGAAATATTAAATATTTTTAAAATAAACTCACAAAAATAAGTAATGATAGTAATATGTAAACCTGAGAGAGCAAGTATATGAGAAATCCCTATGTTTTTGAAGTTTTCCTTTGTACTGTCTTCAAGATATCCACTATTTACAAGAACTATGCTCTTAATAAATGAGCTATTTTTCTCTGTCATAGAATTATCAAAAGTATTCTCTACATATTCAATAAAAAGTTTTTGTAATTTAAAATATAAGTTTGGCTTTTTTATTCTCTCAATGTTTTTTGCATAAATTATAAAATTTATTCCCTTTGATTTTAAATAATTTTTATAATCAAATCCGCCAAAATTCATTCTAGGTTGTGGTAATTTAATATCTCCCTTAATAATTATTTCTTCACCTATATTTAAATCTTCTTTAGTATAAAACTGAACTTTTCCCTTTCCGCCCTTAACTTTTAAAGTATACTTTTGACTGTTTCCCATATCTCTCTTTAAAACAGTGCCTCTAACTAGATTAGAATTAAGTTCATACTTTTCTCTATAATTTACATTTAAAGAAGAAAGAAAAAATAAAATTATACATAAAAATAAAAGCCTGTCTTTACTGTCTTCACTTAAAAAGATAAGACCTAGAATAGAAAATAGTATTAAAAATATAACTATATATGAGTTTAAGCGAAAAGACAAAGCCGTCAAAATACCAAGTAAAACAGAAATTAACAACTTTACCATAATTTCCCCTTCCAGCAAATCTACTGAATTTAGGGTCAAATACTTAAAGTGATTCACCTTTAACTAAACTAATTTATTAAATTATATCTTATATTAATCCATTTATTCCAATTTATTTAAAAAAATTTTATAAACTATAAAAGGTCTTCCACTACAACTTTGATTAAAGCTTACTCCAAATTTTATCGCTTGTTTCTTTACTATTAATATAAAGTAATTACTAACATATCAAAAGGAGCCCTTTCTAGAGCTCCTTAATTATTTATTATAGTTGCACCTTCTATATCCACTTCAAGTTCATAAACTTTCCAATTGAATTCACTGTTATTTGATTCCTTTAACACTGTACTTATTGAACTATTATCTTTAGTAGTAATTACCAATAAACTTGGTCCTGCTCCGCTAATAAATAAGACTGCATTATTATTTTCACAAATTTTCTTAAAATAATCGTAGTCATTTATTAAATTCTTTCTATAGGGCTCATGTAATTTATCTTCAGCAGCGCCTTTTAACAATTCAAAATCTCCATTATAAAGAGCATCGGAAATTAATGTTGCTCTTGCTATATTTGAAACTGCATCTTCCAACTTAACTTCCTTTTTTACCACTTCTCTAGCCTCTACGGTCCTTAACTCAAAGTCCGGCACTAGTACATAAAGTTTGTAATTATTATTAACTTCTTTTCTAGAGTAATAAACCTGTTTATTTACTATTGAAGTTATATGTCCTCCAAAAAGTGCCGGGGCAACATTGTCAGGATGTCCCTCTATATCAGTTGCATATTTTAAAATTTCTTTTTTATCTAATTTAAGTCCCGACATTTCATTTGCAGCCATAAGCCCTGCAATTATACAGGAAGCACTGCTTCCCAATCCTCTGGACATAGGAATTTCAGTACTAACCTTTATCTCAACATAAGGAGCTTTTAAATTGTTTTTCTCATAAAGATATTTAAAAGATCTATAAATTAAATTCCTTTCATCTACTTCTACATCTTTTTTCTCAAAGGTAAAGGTATTATATAAGTTTAAAGCCATACCCTGTGAATCATAGCCCGGTCCTATATTAGCAGTAGTGGCCGGAACTCTTATAGTTACCATTATAGTACCTCCAAAATAGAATCTCTCATTTTGGATTTATCTATTACAAGATTCTGAGTTACTTCAGCATTTAAAATATCTTCAAATCTCTTTGGTAGTTTAATTCCTGTAATATTTTCAATTTCTTTTAAATTTTCCAACTCACCTTCCTGCTCTATTTCTAAAGCCTCTGCAATAGAATTGGCAAATTTATAAGGTGAAGCCGTTGAAGCTATTAGTACTTTAATATTTTCATCCTTTTGATATTCCTCAGCCGCCATATATCCTATTACTGTATGTGTATCCATTAAATATTTAAATTCATCGTAGACTTTCTTAATTCCTTTAATAGTTTCCTCATCGTTAAAACTATAACCATATATATCATTAAAGATAGAAAGATTATCTAATTTATAAAATCTCTTTTCTTTTAAATCTGTCATAAGTTTATTAATACTTTCAGAATCTTTTAACTTATAATATAAAAATCTTTCTAAATTACTTGAAATAAGTATGTCCATTGATGGGGAGTTGGTTTTATAAAATTCTCGATTAACATTATATTCCCCTGTATTAATGAAGTCACTTAAAATATTATTTCGATTTGATGCACATATTAAATCTCTAATTGGCAACCCCATTTCCTTTGCCAAGTATCCGGCTAAAATATTTCCAAAATTCCCAGTAGGAACACTTATAGATATTTCTTCGCCATTTTTAATTTCATCTTTTTCTACTAATTTATAGTAACTATAATAATAATATACTATTTGAGGAACTAGCCTACCTATGTTTATAGAATTTGCAGAAGATACTACATATTTTTTACTCTTAAGTTTTTCTTTAAAACCATCATCAGTAAAAATTTCCTTAAGGGCGCTTTGAGCATCGTCAAAATTTCCCTTAATGGCAATTGCAAAAGTGTTCTTTCCATCTATAGTAGTCATTTGTCTTCTTTGAACTTCACTTATTCCATCTGTTGGATAAAAAACAACTATCTTAGTATTTTCTACGTCTTTAAATCCATATAGAGCTGCACTTCCAGTATCGCCGGAAGTCGCTGTTAAAACAACTATTTTTTCCTCAAGATTTTTTTCTTTAATGGCAAGTTTAATCAGTCTAGGCAACAATGAAAGAGCAAAATCCTTAAATGCAAAGGTTGACCCATGATATAATTCCATAACATATTTGTTTGAAAGTTTTTTAATAGGTAAAATATCCTCTTCAAAAGTAGCATAGGCATTTTCAATTTCTCTTCTTAAATCATTTTTATCAATATCATCAAAAATTGAACCTATTATCTTATTTGCAAAATCCACATAATTGAATTTTTCAATTTCTTCCTTTTCAAACTTTACCTTTGGTAATTTTTCCGGAATATACAATCCCCCATCATCACTTAAACCTTTTAAAAGAGCATCAAATGTTGAATCAACAGTTGAGTTTCCCCTTGTACTTATATATTTCATATCTACTTCCTTATCTGACCATTTCCCAAAATTACATACTTCGTACTAGTTAATTCCTTTAAACCCACAGGACCTCTGGCATGGAGTTTTTGAGTAGAAATTCCCATTTCAGCACCCTTACCAAATTCACCGCCGTCAGTAAATCTTGAACTTGCATTCACATAAACACAAGCAGAATCAACTTCATTTAAAAATTTCATGGCATTTTCATAGTTTTCCGTAACTATTACGTCTGAGTGTCCACTTGAATACTTGTATATATGCTCTACAGCTTCCTGAAAATTATCAACTATCTTCATAGACATTGCATAATCTAAATATTCTCTTGCATATTCTTCTTCAGTAGCTTCTTTTATCCCATCTAATTTAGCCCTTGAAAGTTCACAACCGTAAACTGTAATATTATATTCATCTATTATCTTCTTTAAGCCCTTATAGAACTCATCCGATAGACTTTTATGGACTAAAAGTGATTCCATTGCATTACAAACTCCAACTCTGGTAGTCTTTGCATTTTCTATTATATTTAAAGCCATTTCAATTTTGGCACTTTCATCAACGTATACGTGACAGTTCCCAACTCCGGTTTCCAATGTAGGTACCTTAGCATTTTCTACAACGGAATTGATTAAATTTGCACTTCCCCTTGGAATTAAAAGATCAATATATCCTCTTAATTTCATAAGTTCTGTTGAAGACTCTCTAGTGGTATCTTCAACTAAAATAACCATATTTTCATTATGACCTGAATTTTTTATTCCTTCTCTAATTGCATCTGCAATGGCTTTATTAGAGTTAAAAGCTTCTTTTCCACCGCGTAAAATAATAGCATTTGAGGATTTCAAACCAAGAATAGCCGCATCTAAAGTTACATTTGGTCTGGCCTCATAAATAATCGCTATTACACCTATTGGAACACTTTTTTTACCTAGGACTAATCCATTTTCCAAAGTTTTCATATTTTCAATTTCACCAATTGGATCTTCTAATTCAATTACAGTATCTATAGATGAAGCCATTGATTCTATCCTTGAACTATCTAAAAACAACCTATCTAAAAGTCCTTCAGAAAGGTCCATTAACCTTCCGTTTTCCATATCTATTACATTAGCTTCCAAGATGTTATTCATATTATCTATTAAAGCTTTTTTAATATATTTTAAAATTTCATTTTTTCCCTTGGAGCCTAACTTTGAAAGTTCTCTACTTGCTACTTTGGCCTTCTCTCCTAAAATTTCAAGCTCTCGCCTTAAAGATCGTTCCAATTTCCTCCCCCTCTACAATTTTTCTAATATTTTTTAAATCGTCAGAATTAGCTATTACCATATCAATACCTTTTTCCAAACATAGCCTTGCTGCATTTATCTTAGTTGTCATTCCCCCTGTTCCCACAGTTGAGTTTGAATCCTTAGCCATATTTTCCAATTCTTCACTTATTTCCACAACTTCGGAAATAAGTTTTGCTTTGGGGTTTTGACGAGGATCATCATCATAAAGTCCATCAATATCCGAAAGTAATATTAATAAATCAGCATCTACCATTCTGGATACCACAGCAGATAAAGTATCATTATCACCAAATTCTATTTCAAAAGTGGAAATAGTGTCATTTTCATTTACTACGGGTATTACGTTCATATTCAATAATTTTTCAAAAGTATTCCTAGCGTTTTCTCTCATAACTAAATCAGTTTCAATTTGTTTCGTCAATAATATTTGAGCCGCTTCATATCCGAATTCATGGAAAGCTCTGTTATAAGTATTCATTAAAGCAACTTGACCTACTGCAGAAGCTGCCTGTTTACCTACAGTGTCTCTTGGCCTTGAAAGTAAATTTAATTTTTTTGCACCTGCAGCTATTGCCCCTGAAGACACTAAAATTACATTAATCTCATGGTTTTTTAAATTTGAAAGTTCCCAAGCCAATTCATCTATTCTTTGAAGATTTATCACTCCGTTTTCATGGGTTATAGATGAAGAACCAATTTTTACAACTACGGTTTTTAATTCATTACTAAATTTCCTCATATTATCTCCACTTTCTAATAGAATATAATTAAATATACTATACCAAATGCGGAAATTGAATGAAAGCTAATTTTTAACTAATTCTATTAATTTCTCTGTTTTTATAATTTCATATAGATTTTCTATTATAGGATATAATTCAATATCTTCATCTAACAATGGAATTATATCAGATAGATAATTGTATATTTTAGCTGTAACACTACTTTTCTTCAAATTTTTATCCATATATTCATTCCCTTGAAAAACCGCCAACAGTTCTATTGCCATTATATAAGTAAGATTTTCCACAAGTTTTGCATTTTTCTTTGATGAATTAAATCCCATTGCCACATAATCCTCTTGATTTGCACAAGTTGGTATATTATCTATAACAGAAGGTGTGGCTAACATTTTCATTTCATTAAGTAAACCCGCCTGTGTATATTGAGTAATCATAAGTCCGGAATTTGAACCTGAATCTCTAACTAAAAAAGCAGGTTTCCCCGATAATTTTTCATCTAGAAGCCTAAAGGTTCTTCTATCGCTCATTTTTGCAAGCATACATAGCGCTATCCCACAACAATCCATTTCCAAGCCCACATAGGAAGAATCTGGATTACATCCGGAAATAACCTCAACCCCTCCATCTTCTTGATAAATTATGGGATTATCCGTACAACTGTTCATTTCATTTAAAATAGTAGTTTTTGCCTCCATAATCTTTTTCTTAACCGGCCCAATTAATTGAGGAATACATCTTAAAGAAAGAGCATCTTGAAGGTTTTCATAGTAGTACTTTTCACATATTTCCGAATCTTCTAAATAACCAACTATTTTTTCAGCCACCTCTTGTTGTTCAGGTTGTTTTCGTACACTCATTAACCTCTTATCAAAAGCTCTCGTTGTAGCACCATTTACTTCAATCTCCATTGCAGAAATCAGCTCAAAATTTTTTAACAAGTTTTCCATATCATAAATGCCAATAATTGCAAAAGCTGTAACACTGGTAGTTCCTGAAATTAAAAATAAAGCCTCCTTATAAGATAAGTCCAGTAAGTCAATATTATGTCTATTTAATATCTCTTTTGAAGGTTCCCAAATATTATTCTCTAGTATTTTTCCCTTTCCAGATAAACTTAAGGCAATATGTGCCTCTAAAGAAAGATATCCCACTGAACCACTTCCCGGAACATAAATATATAAGTCTTCATTTAATGCTCTTCTATAACAATTTAAAGTTTCTAAACTAACTCCACTATATCCCTTTATTCCATTTAAAATCACCATTAACATAATTGCTCTAACTTCTTCTTTTTTAATAGGTGTACCAACTGATACTGCATGACTCTTTAAAATTTTCTCCTGATAAATTTTCGTCTCTTCTCTTGAAATATTCTTAGTACTATTAGAACCCAATCCTGTAGTTACTCCGTACATTGGAATATTTAAATCAACAGCTCTTTCAATACAATCTCTTGAAGCTGAAACTCTCTTTTTTGCCCCTTCGGAAAATTCCAATTTTTCATTAAATCTTATTATTTTCATTGCTTCTTCAATAGTTAAAGTTTTATCTAATATTATGGTCATAATATCCTCCTATAAATTATTTTAATATTATTTTAAAAAAATGGGAAATATGTGTTGTCACATATTTCCCATTTAAATTATCTTTATTATTAATTATACTCTGCATTTATTATTCTACTACATCATCTATGAAGAACATCTTTACTGCTGAAATTACTTGTAGTAAGAATACAAATATTACAAAGAATCCTCCGGCTGCAGACAGCGCCTTCATTCCTTCCACTCCCTGTTCAGTCCCGCCAAATGCTGCAAGTACAATAGCTATAATACCAATTGTAACTCCCCACATAGCTTTTAAAAGTCCTGGAGCTTCTGATCCTATAGGAACGTCTTTTATACAAAGTGAAGCAACGTTATTAGATGTAGCATCTGCCGCTGTTACAAAGGAGGCAACTACTACAAGCATATTTATAGGAATGACAATTGTACCTAATCCAAATGGAAGATTCTGTAGGAATTGCCAAAGTGCAGTTACAGCATTGTGATTTATAACCGTACTTACCAGATCCACTTGTCCTGTCATCTGCATAAATAGTGCACTGTTACCCCAAATTCCAAACCATACTATCCCAAAAATTGCAGGTAAGATTAAGTTTACTACTAAGAATTCCCTTATAGTTCTTCCATAGGAAATTTGACCTAGGAAAATTCCTGTAACCGGTGCATAGGCAATCCAACAAGCCCAGTCAAAAAGTGTCCATGAGTTAACTAACGGCTTACCTCCTATGGTGTTCGGGTCAAGCCCCCAGTGCCAGAAATTATGCAACCATTCCGCCATTCCAGCTGTAGTGTTTTTAAGTATAAACAACGTAGGCCCTATTATAAATAGAAAAGCTAAAAGTCCATAATAAAACCATGCGTTTAAAGAACCGATCTTTTGTAAACCCTTTTCCAATCCAACATATGTAGAAAAAGTGTATAGGAATATTATAATTGCACCAACTATTATAAATGACATTAGACCGTTGTTTATTCCATAAGTATAGTTTAAGCCTGTGGTTATAATTATAATACAAGCACTTAAACCAGAACTCAGCCCTAAAACATTACCAAGTAATGATAGCGTATCAACTCCATGAGATATTCCACCTCTGGTAATTCTATCTCCAAATAGAGGTTGTAGCGTTGAAGTAACTGCCAGTCTTTGTTTTTTATTAAAATATACATAGGCAGTAATAACTCCTGTTAGCGCATAGATGGCATAAGGCAGGAATGACCAGTTCATAAAACTTCTTCCCATGGCAAATCGTGCTGCTTCATCAGTAAAAGCTTGAATACCAAGTGCGTCTAACTCACCATAAATATTACCATAGTATATTAAAGGTTCATTAACACCCCAAGTAACTATTCCGGAAGCTACTCCCCCCGTTAAAGCCATTGCAAACCAAGTTCCGAAAGGAAGTTTAGCTTTGGCATCTTTTCCTCCAAGTCTTACCGATCCTTTTTTTGAAACCAGTAATGCAATTGTAAAAATTAAACTTGCCAGTACTACTATTTGGTACAACCAGCCAAATGTATCAAGGGACCAGTTGAAAAACTGATTTGATACGTCTGCCAAGCCTTGACTGTCTATAATTCCATATATTGCTGTAAGTAAAGTAATTGCATAAGCAGGTATAAATACGTGCCAGCGCATATTTTTCTTATCTAATCTCTTATTGTTATCCATTTAATACCTCCACTATAAATTTAAAAGCTCTTTTGATTTTATTAAGTCATACATTTTTTTAATATCCTTGCTTATATTTCTGTCTTTATCATAAAAAGGAACTACTTCTCTAACAGCTTGATGAGCTTTTTTAGTATAGCTACCAAGATTCATATTTCCTCTTAAATCAATTGCTTGAGCAGCATGCATTGCTTCAATTCCTATGATGTAACTTATGTTATCCAACATTTGGAATATTTTATATGCTGCCAAAGGTAAATTACTTGCATGGTCTTCAATAGTTCCAGCCAATGAGTAAAAATCCATTGAAGACGGATTGGCAAGTCCCCTATTTTGAGTATCCAGCATTGTAAAGGTTTTTTGAATTGTTCCATAAGCTATTGTTTCAACTTCCTTTGGAGTTAAAAATCTATTAAGCTTAGTAAATTCAGGATCCGCCAGTTTTATCATTCTGTAACATGATGATTTGGAAAGGTGACTTAAAGCTGTCGCCAGCATTTCAACTCCTATGGCAAGTGATGTAATTTCAAAATTAGCACTTACAAAAGATGATTTCTCCTCAATAATTATACATGGATTGTCATCAGTGGCATTCATTGAGGTGTTAAGTTGTTCTTTTACATAGTCCATAGCATCATATAAAGAGCCATTTACTGCATGAGCACATCTGAAGCTCAAAGGATCTTGAAGCGCTCTTTCAGGATCGGGATTATGTAAAAAGCTATTTTCTAAATACTCTCTGCACTTTTTAGCTACATATTTTTGCCCTTTAATTCCTCTTACTTCATTTACATCTTCTCTAAGTTGTTCTACTACACCGTTTAATCCCTCTAAACTCATACAAAATATTATATTGGACATCTCCACTATATCTTCTATTTCTTTTAAAAGTATAGCGGTCATTGCCTCTCCCTGCGCATTACAGGACACAATACTCAAACCGTCTTTTGGACCTAAAGTAGCAGGTTTCATTCCCACTAAGTCCATTGCCTCTTTAGAGTTCATAATCTCACCCTTGTAAGTTACGTCCTCTTCTCCAATAAAGGCCAAACCGATATGAGAAAGTGTGGTTATATCTCCCTCTCCTATAGAGGATCTCATCGGCACTCTAGGATGAATTCCATAGTTTAAAAAATCTCTATAGTGATTTAATAAGTCGCAAGATATTCCCGTATGCCCGGTTAATGCCTTATTTAATCTTATTAATAAAATCGCCCTTACTTGTTCTTCAGGATGGTATGGCTCAACGCCTAGAGAGTGACTGTTTAAAAGATTTCTATTGTAGGTTTCAAAAAAATCCTGATCAAATTCCTTATCCTTATTCCAACCTACTCCTCTATTTAAACCATATACCGGCTTTCCTTCGGCCGCCATATCAAAGAGAACCTGTCTGGAGGCTTTAACTTTCTCCTCCGCCTCCTTGGTTATGGAAACCTTTCTATTGTTGTACGCAACATCATAGACTTCATTTAAAGTAAGAGGTCTACCACATAATTGTAATGATTCCATATTATTTTCCTCCTTTCTTTAACTCTTCCAAACTCGCTATAATTCTCTCAGGATTTGCAGGATAGTCAGTAATATTAGTACCTAGGGCATGATTAATAGCATTTAAAACCGCCGGAGCTGGAGCTACTGCAGAAATTTCCCCTATACTCTTTACTCCATAAGGAGTTAACTCGTCGTCGCTTTCTATTAAAATAGTCTTTACATCAGGCATATCATGTACATTAATTGAATGGTATTTTGAAAGAGTAGGATTTTTTATATAACCTTTATCATCAATTACTATCTCTTCACAAAGTGCCATTCCAAGTACAAATTGGCAACCTCCATGTACTTGACCTTCCACAAGCATAGGATTTACTGCTCTACCTATGTCATTTACTGATAAAAAGTCGGTAACTTCTACAAAACCGGTCTTCTTATCCACTTTTACCTCAGCGAAACAAGCTGCAAGGGATGCGGGATTTCCTGTAGATTCATGGCTTACATATACTGATAGTTGTTCTTGGAAATTTTTTTCTCTCATAACTGCAATTTCACCGTAAGTAAATTCCTCGTCAGAATTTTTTACTTTTATTTTCCCATTATCTGTGTATAAATCTCCAACTTCGTATCCCTTAACTTTAGATAAGGTTTCCAATAGTTTTTCAACTACTTTTTCTCCCGCCTCTTTAAGCGCCCCTCCGCAAACAGAAGTTACACGACTCGCCTGTGTTCCCGCTGAATCATAAGGTGTTATAAATGTATCAGCTTCAGTTACTCTTATCTTACTTACATCTAAGTCTAAAGCCTCAGCAGCCATTTGAGTAAGAGTAGTTAAAGTTCCACAGCCCTGTTCATGAACGGCTATTTTTGCAAGAACTGAACTATCTTCAAATACTATCATCTCCACATTTGTAAAATCCGGAAATGTACCCCAGTATCCGGTACTGTGAGTAACTGATGCAACGCCCACTCCATAAGCATATCTGTCCGTATTCTTTTCTCTTATATGATTATACTTTTCCTTCCAATTAAATGCTTCCATTCCCTGTATAATACACTCTTTAATAGCTGCTTTTCCCAAATTCGGTCCACCTGTAGGATCTTCATCATAGGGATCTATTAAGTTTTTTAGTCTAAATTCACAAGGGTCCATGCCTATTGCCTTTGCCACATTAGTTATATTTATTTCAGTTATTGCATGCGCCTGTGGTCCTCCATAAGCTCTTGTCGCACCTCCGGGTATTGCATTGGAATAATAAGCTCTTCCGCTAAACTCCTGATTTTTAAACTTATACAGTCTAAACAATTTCTTTGCCAGTGCATTTGTAACACTTGAGTTATTAGTATCATAGGCTCCGCCGTCAACTTCCACTTCTACTTTTCTACCAAGTATAGTTCCGTCTTTTTTAACAGCTGTTTCTATTCTCTGTCTAGTAGGATTTCTTGTAACAGTTCCCATAATGCTCTGTTCCCTGTCCATATAAACCAATACAGGTCGTTTTAATTCCCAAGCAGCAAAACCTGCAATTGTTTCCAAAATAGGTTGTTGCTTTCCTCCAAAGGAGCCTCCCATATTTGACTTTATAGCTCTCACTTTTGAATATGGAATTTCTAAAACTCTAGATAGGTGCATTTGAATAGCAAAAGCCATTTGACTTGGACTGGAAACTATTAAATTTCCCATTTCATCTACTTCACCTAAAGCAATGTGAGGTTCTATAGCAAGGTGGTGATTTCTAGGAGTACTTCCTTCATCAATTACTATGTAATCAGCTTCGGACTTTGCCTTCTCATAATCTCCCGTACCAAATTCTCTTTTAAAGCCTAAGTTGGTACTTCCCTTTACTATAACCTTATCTTCCTTTGCCATATCAAGGCCTACTACCACCGGCAATTCATGGTAGATTACTTTTACTTTTTTTACCGCTTCTTCCACTGCATCTTTACTACTTCCTAAAACCAGTGCAATTCTATCTCCCACATATCTAGCTCTATCATTTAGAATGTACTCATCTCTCTTACCTTCAATTCCGGTAAACCACTCCATAGTATTGTAAGTATTCTTAGGTACATCGGCATGAGTGAAAATTCTTTCAATACCTTCAACTTTTAATGCCTCTTCAAAATCAAATTCTACATCAGCATGAGGCTTTTCACTTAAAACTAACTTTCCGTAAAGCATATTATGTCTTTTTACATCAGCCAAGTACTTGGTTTTTCCCGTTACCCTTTCCAAACTGTCTTCTCGAATAATGCTTTTTCCCACATATTTATAGTTACTCATTCTATCAAATCTCCCAAAACTTCTTCCATTAATCCCTCTATTGCCACTCTTTTATAGTATTTAGATACTCTATTAGGAATAGCCTTTTCAATTTGATTAAAGGAAGCGTCAACAAGTAAATCAAAGTTAATTTCCTTTAAACTATTATTTAAAAACACTTTTTCAATTAAATCAGCTCTTACAGGTTTAACTCCCACTGCCCCAAGGAAAATTTTAATACCCTTAACCTTTCCTCTTTCGTCAATTTCAGTTTTTAAAGCACAACTTACTTTTGAAATAGTGACAGCCTTTCTCGAGCCTACTTTTCTAAAAGTACTTACCGCATCTTCTTTTTTTATAATTATTTCCTTAACAGCTTCATCTTTAGTTAAAATAGTCTTTTCTCTTCCTGTTATAAAATCTTCAATATTAACAAGTCTTTCTTTTCCGTCACCCTTTATTATTTTTACCTTTGCATCATAGGCATAAAGAGCTAGCAAAGTATCTGCTGATTGAGAAGCGTTGGAAATATTACCACCAATTGTAGCCTTATTTCTTATCTGTGTTGATCCCAACTCATAAGCCGCTCTATAAAGGGCAGGAAGTTTTGTTTTTATCAATTCACTATTACACAGTTCAGTCATTGTAATTAGAGAACCTATATAGATATTTTCCTCATCCTCAACTATATTTTTCCATAAATTGATTTTCGTAATATCGATAACACTAAAATCAACAATTTTTTTATTTTTAAGTTTTATTATTAAATCAGTTCCGCCTGCAATTATGTATGTATTGTCATCTGCCACTTTTAAAACATCAATTAATTCTTCTTCACTTTTAGGAGCGTAAAACATTAAACAACCTCCTTACAAGCTGCATCAATAGCCTCTACTATTTTAATAAATCCCGTACACCTACAAAGATTTCCTTCTATGGCTCTTTTTATATCTTCTAAACTTGGATTATCGTTTTTCATCATTAAAGCCTTAGCACTCATAATAAATCCGGGAGTACAAAATCCACATTGAACTGCGCCATGTTCTATAAACTTTTTCTGGAGTATGTCCAATTCTCCATTTTTTTCCAATCCTTCAATAGTTATAATTTCACTTCCATCTACCTGGCCTGTCAGTACGGTACATGAAGTAACTGCAACTCCATCTAAAATCACTGTACAAGCTCCACATTCACCTTCAGAACAACCTTCCTTCGTACCTGTTAAATCGAGGTCCTCTCTTAAAAAGTCTATTAATCTTCTACAAGGATCAATGTCTTTTTTTATTTTTTCACCATTTACTGTAACGTTTACTATCATTGCAATCACCTTAAATCTTTCTTCACTTTAATAAATGTCCATATTATTAATATTTGTTTATAAAACTTAACTTATGTTTATTATACTAACAATTGTTAAATTTTATAGTATTTTTTAACACTATAGCATATTAATATACAAACATAGAAAAGTATATGTTTCTTAATATATGTTTAGTCACACATTTAATTGTTTATATTTTATTAAAAATTACTATTGTAATATTTAATTTACTCACTGTATTTAAAGTGATTTGACAAATTTAAACTATAACTTTATGATATAATAGTTATAAAATTAACATATTTAATTAATAAACTAAAGTGGAGATGAGTGTATGTATAAAATTTTAAAAAAGGAAATTCTTGCTCCTAATATCTATCTATTTGATGTTGAGGCTCCAAGAATAGCTGCTTCTGCTAAGCCCGGACAGTTTGTAATTGTAATAGCAGACAAGTATGCCGAAAGAATTCCTTTAACTATTTGTGGATTTGATTTAAGAAAAGGCTCTGTTCAAATAGTTGTACAGGCATCAGGAAAATCAACTGAAAAGATATGCGCCTTTGAGGAAGGTGAATCCTTTAAAGACTTCGTAGGACCTCTTGGCAGACCATCTGAATTTATTTCTCACGACATTACACAACTTAGAAATTCAAAATTTTTATTTGTAGCCGGCGGTGTGGGAACTGCTCCAGTAACTCCTCAAGTTAGATGGTTGTACGATAGGGGTATTGATGTAGACGTTATTATAGGAGCTAAATCCAAAGACTATGTAATTTTAGAAGATAAAATTAGAAAGTATGCTAAAAATGTCTACATAGCTACTGATGATGGAAGCTATGGATTTAAAGGACTTGTTACTGATAAAATAGTTGACTTACTTACAAATGAAAAAAAACATTATGACCAATGCGTAGCAATTGGACCAATGATAATGATGAAATTTGTATGTCAAACTACTAAGAAATATAATCTGCCAACGACTGTGTCCCTTAACCCTATAATGGTTGATGGAACCGGAATGTGTGGTGCTTGTAGAGTTAATGTTGGAAATCAAGTTAAATTTGCCTGCGTTGATGGACCTGAATTTGACGGGCACTTAGTGGATTTTGACTCTGCAATTCAAAGACAAAAACAGTTTAGAGAAAATGCAAACAATAAAAGAGCTGTTATGGCCAGTCATAAGGAAGGACATATATGTAACTTAGATGAAGCTATAATTAAACAGCATAAAGACATTGAACTGGAGGAAAAATTGATAAGAGATGAATTGTTAGAAGATCTAACTTTCACTGAAAAACAAAATCGATTTATCCGTACACCAATGTCTGTTCAAGACCCGATTACCAGAAGTCAAAACTTTGAGGAGGTAAGCCTTGGATATACTGAGGAAGAAGCTATTAGAGAAGCTAAACGTTGTCTAAACTGTAAAATTCCTCACTGTATAGAAGGATGTCCGGTATCAATAGACATTCCAGGCTTTATTAAAGAAATTGCCAATGGTAACTTTGAGCAAGCTGCTAAAGTACTTGCCCTTTATACTGCTCTACCTGCAGTATGTGGTAGAGTATGTCCTCAAGAAACTCAGTGTGAAGAAAAATGTATACTGGGTAAAAAAGGCGATGCTATTGCCATAGGAAAATTAGAGAGATTTGTAGCGGATTATGCAAGAAGACACAATATTAAAACCTCTGAAGTTCCTGAACAAAACGGACATACAGTTGCCGTTGTAGGTGCAGGCCCGGCAGGACTTACCTGTGCCGGAGAACTTGCAAAAATGGGCTACAAAGTTAAAATATTTGAAGCTCTACAACAAGCAGGCGGTGTTTTAGTATATGGTATTCCGGAGTTTAGGTTACCTGACAGCGTAGTAAATGCTGAAGTGAAAAATTTATTAAACCTTGGTGTGGAAATTGAAACTGACGTTGTCGTTGGAAAGACCATTAATATTGATACACTTTTAAACTCAGGTTATGAAGCTGTATTTATAGGTTCAGGTGCAGGTTTGCCAACCTTTATGAATATTCCTGGTGAACATTTAAACGGAGTTATATCCGCCAATGAGTTCCTAACCAGAAACAATCTAATGAGGTCCTTTGAGCAACAATATGACACCCCTATTAATTTAGGTTCAAAAGTTGCTATAATAGGCGGAGGAAACGTTGCAATGGATGCTGCAAGAGTTGCCAAAAGATTAGGTGCTGACGTTTCAATCCTATATAGAAGAACTGAAAAAGAACTTCCTGCAAGACTTGAGGAAGTACACCATGCTAAAGAAGAAGGTATTAAATTTGAGATGCTCACTGCTCCAATAGAAATTAAGGGAGAAGACGGCTGGGTTAAATCTTTAGTTTGTGTTAGAAACGAACTCGGTGAACCTGATGAATCAGGTAGAAGACGTCCGGTTAAAATAGAAGGTTCAGAATTTGAAGAACCTTTTGAAACAGTGATTATGGCACTTGGAACAAATCCAAACCCATTAATTTCTCAAACTACCAGCAATTTAGAGACCAACAGTGACGGTTGTATACTAACAAATGAATTAGGACAGACTTCCAGAAAGGAAATTTTTGCCGGTGGAGATGCTGTTACAGGTTCTGCTACAGTTATACTTGCAATGGGAGCAGGAAAAACTGCTGCAGAAGAAATAGATAGATATATTAGAAAAAAATATAATTAAAATAGCTGGTTAATAAACTGAACCCCCAAATCCTTGCCCGGATTTGGGGGTTTTTTTTATTATCACTTTAAAGTAAGTTCAGTTCCCTTTTCCAATTCTTTAACTTTAATTTTATTTTCAATGCTAAGCTCATCAATAATTTCTTTAAGTTTAGTTTCCTCTTTGAATAATTCCACTAACTCAATAAAAAATACTCTCTCATAATTTTTTATAAAATTATAGACCTCATTTTTATTTAGGTTGATTTCTCTTCTTACTAAGTTTGGTTTTTGCTCCTCTAAAAAGCTTATTAACTCTTCTAAAGATTTGTATCCAGTTAATAATTTCTCTCTGCCCTTATCATCTGTATACATGAAGTTTGGATAATTTGTAAATCTCCTATCAAATGAACTTATTCTATCCTCTAAAAATTCCTCACTTGCCCCGTCTCTTAAGTTTTCTAAAAATATTTCTCCATCAATACCCACATCCTCTGCAATACTTAATTGAATAGAGTCATCCATTGTGTTTAATCCATCTAAGATAGTTGATTCTCTTAATTTTCTTAAGTATTTATTTGCCAAAGTTTCGTCGCTCATTCTAGCCGCTACAAAGGAAATGTTAAGTGGATATGTACTTACATTTTCTCTTGAAAGCAACTTAGGAGGTTTATCCATAATCGGCATTTTGTGAATACTATAGCCCGCTTTCCACAATTGAAATAATATTCCGTTTGCAATTTCATCAGAGTCCTTGTCCTTCATATTCATTGGAAGTATATCATGGTAGTCTGCAATTAGTCCTCCCATAATATTGTACTGCTCCACTTGTTCCCCATAAATATAGTCGATAGCTCTTAGTACCTTTTCCTCTCCATAAGACCAAGGACATACAACATCCGAAAATATATAAAGTTTCATTTCCATCCTCTTTCTTTTAGTTATCTACAACTATTTTAATATATGGAGTTTTAAAAATAAAGCTCAAGGTGAAATTATATAAAACCCTATTATAATAAGATAAAACAGCCATTTTATTAAAAAACTCGTTTTTCAATATATTGTGTTTTTTATTCAAACACTCTTGTTAAGTAACACAATATGTAGTATACTGTTTTAAGAAAATAAATTATAAGGAGTGAGTTAAGTGCTTGAAGTAATTAAAAGAAATGGTGATAAAGTACCCTTTAATGGCGAAAAAATTGAAATAGCCATTGAAAAAGCCATGAATTCAAGCAGTGGTATATTTGTTGAAGGTCTAGCTAAACAAATAGCAAATGAAATTAAAAACGATGCTGAAAACTTAAATACTACTATGTCTATATATGATATTGAAGAGAAAGTATACTATAAATTAATTGAAAATAACAATCCATCTACAGCTAGAGCTTATGAAAATTATAAAGCTGTACAAGCTTTTAAAAGAGAACAAAATACCACGGATGAGGAAATTTTAGGTTTATTAAATCAAACAAACCTTGATGTAATGGATGAAAACTCAAATAAAAATGCAGTTATAGCCTCCACTCAAAGAGATTTAATTGCAGGAGAGGTTTCCAAAGATATTGCCAAAAGAAAAATGATTCCTACGGACTTAGTTGAAGCACATGATTATGGAGCAATACATATTCACGATCTTGACTACATTATTCAACCTATATTTAACTGTTGTCTAGTCAATATTAAAGATATGCTTGAAAAAGGAACTGTAGTAAACGGAAAGATGATAGAGACACCTAAATCCTTCCAAGTTGCATGTAATGTAATGACTCAGATAATCGCACAAATTGCATCAAACCAATACGGCGGCCAATCTATTAACGTATCTTTTCTAGGCAAATACTTGCGTAAATCCTATGAAAAAAATTTAAACCTGGCTATTGAAACTCTTGGAGATGTAGAGCTGGCAGAAAAAATGGCTCAAAGAATGACTAAAAAAGATTTGGAAAGCGGAATTCAAACTATTCAATATCAAATAAATACTTTAATGACTTCAAACGGTCAAGCTCCGTTTGTAACTCTATTTATGTACATTGAAGACGATGATCCTTATGTAGATGAAGTGGCTCAGATTATTGAAGAAATATTAAAACAAAGAATACAGGGTATTAAAAATGAATCCGGCGTATATGTAACACCTGCCTTCCCTAAATTAATATATGTACTGGATGAAAACAATATTAAAAAAGATTCAAAATACTATTACCTAACCAGCCTTGCAATTAGATGTACAGCTAAGAGAATGTATCCTGATTATATAAGTGCTAAAAAGATGAGAGCCAACTATGAAGGAAATGTATTTAGCCCTATGGGTTGTAGAGCTTTCCTACCACCATGGAAGAATGAAAAGGGACAGTATAAATTTGAAGGTAGATTTAATATCGGAGCATGTTCAATTAACTTACCTCAAATCGGTATACTTGCAAATGGAGATGAAAATAAATTCTTTGACATCTTAGAAAAGAGATTGGACCTTGTTAGAAGAGTCGGATTAATTAGATATGAACATTTAAAGAAGGTTACCAGCGACTCATCACCTATTCACTGGCAGCACGGCGCCATTTCAAGACTTGGTAAACACGAATCCATAGCTCCTCTTTTAAAAGATGGTTATGCAACTGTTTCTTTGGGATATATCGGACTATATGAAGCTACTATTTTAACTAAAGGAGTTTCACATACGGATCCAAAGGGATATGAATTTGCAATGAAAATAATGGATCATTTAAATGCTGCTACTAAGCGTTGGACTGAAAAAGGTAGTATAAGATTTACTCTTTATGCTACACCTGCTGAAAGTTTAACTCATAGATTCTGTAAAATTGACAGAGATAGATTTGGAATTATTGAAAATGTAACAGATAAGGGATATTATACTAACTCATTCCACGTAGATGTACGTGAAAATATTTCAGCTTTTGAAAAATTTGCCTTTGAATCTAAGTTCCAGGACAGGTCAACTGGCGGATGTATCTCCTATGTTGAAATACCAAATATGGGCAACAATCTAGAGGCGCTTGAGACTATAGTTAAATTTATTTATGATAATATTCAATATGCTGAATTTAACACTAAAAGTGATTACTGTGGAGAATGTGGTTTTGACGGCGAAATCAAATTAAATGAAAATGGTGAATGGGAATGTCCTCAATGCGGCAATACCGATAAAGCTACACTTACAGTTGTAAGGCGTACTTGCGGATATCTTGGCGAAAACTTCTGGAATGAAGGAAGAACTCAAGAAATAAACGACAGGGTGCTTCATATATAATGCGATACGGTCAAATTAGAAGGTATGATGTTGCAAATGGCCCTGGCATTAGAACCAGTTTCTTTGTTACCGGATGCACCCACCATTGCCCCGATTGTTTTAATGAAGAATATCAAGATTTTAATGCAGGCAAAATTTGGACAGATACTGAAACTGAAGAAGTTATTAAATATTTAAGCGAAGATGTTGTGGAAGGACTTACCATTTTAGGTGGTGAGCCTTTCCAAAACACCTTGGAGCTTATTGATATTTTAAAACAAATAAAATCTAAAACTAATAAAAGTATTTGGGTTTATTCCGGTTATACCTACGAACAAATTTTAAAAGACAAATCCAGAAGCGAGCTTTTAAACCTTTGCGACGTACTAGTAGATGGTTTATTTGTAAATTCTTTAAAGGACTTGACTTTAAAGTTCAGAGGCTCTTCCAACCAAAGAATTATAGATGTTAAAACTAGCAAATTGAATAAAATAGTGTTATGGAACGAATAATAAAAGTTTGGTGAAACCCACCAAACTTTTTTATTTAATCTACACTTACCTTGTTTCTTTTTGAAGTTATGCTGTCTATATTCACCTTGTATACGTCCGTATTTCTAAGAGATGCTTCTACAGCTTTTTCAAAGAACTCCATCATATCCGGATTATATTTTTCGCAAAGTACCTTTAATGCTCTAATTTTTTCATCGTTCTCTGTAACCTTATAAATACTTCCCTCTACAATGGAAGAAGCGTATTCAGTTGTAAATATTTTTCTTACAACAGTCTGTCCTTTAATTTCACCTTTTTTTAAATGTTCTCTAATTTCTTCCACTGTAAATAATTCAGGAACCTCTGCATGTGATACGAATACCGCTCTTACTTTTTTTCCGTCTTCTATTAAATCATTTTTCTTTCCCTCTTTTGCACAGTGAAAATAAAGTACATCTTCAAATCTTACAATTGACAAAGGTATGGAATAAACTTCATCTTCATCTTTTAAACTTAAAACTCCATACTGTGAATTATCAATTACTTTTTTCCCAAAGCTCTCATCCATTTCCCTTTCTTTTCTTCTCATAAAACCTCCTACTAATTATTTAAAAAGACTTTGTAAGCCTTATAGGTCATATAAGCATCAGCTTTAGAGGCAAGTTCCACAGGCGCATGCATTGAAAGCATAGCTGTACCCATATCTACAACTTCAGCTCCATACTCTGCCAAAATATAAGCAATGGTCCCTCCACCGCCTTGATCTACTTTTCCAAGTTCTCCAGTCTGCCAAATTACTCCGTTTTTATTAAATAAATTTCTAATTTCAGCTAAAAATTCCGTATTTGCATCATTGGAGCCACTTTTGCCCCTTGCTCCAGTATATTTAGCCATAGATATTCCATAACCTACATAAGCCGAATTCTTATCATCTAGTACTTCTTTATAATTGGGATCCATTGCAACTGTAACGTCAGCTGACAGAACTTTTGAATTTGCCAAAGCTCTTCTAAGTTTTATATCGGAGTAATCCTCTTGGGTATTTAAAATTTCCGCTATAAAGTTTTCAAAAAATTTAGCAGACATTGAAGTATTTCCCACAGAACCTATCTCCTCTTTATCTACAAAAAGTCCCACAGCAGATATCTTAGGATTTTCAATAGAAAGCATTGCTTCTAAATTTGCATAGGAACAAATTCTATCATCATGTCCATGAGCTGCAATCATAGCTCTGTCAAACCCTACATCTCTTGCCTTTGTAGCCGGAACTACTTCAAGTTCAGCTATTAAGAAGTCCTCTTCTTTCATATCATAATTATCATTTAAATATTTTAATACAGCTTTTTTAATTGGATTTTTTTCATCGTCAATTCCATAGCTGCTATGTCCCACTACTACATTTAATGATTCACCTGTAACTCCATTTGCCAAACTTTTTTTATTTTGGTCTGCACTTAAATGAGGAAGTAAGTCATTAATATAAAACACAGGATCTTTCTCATCTTCACCAATTTTTATATTAATAGTTTCATTTTTTTCATTAATTACCACACCGTGAATTGCAAGAGGAATAGTCGGCCATTGATATTTTTTTATACCGCCATAGTAATGAGTTTTCAAAAGAGCAAGTTCTGAGTCCTCATAAAGGGGTTTCTGTTTTACATCAAGTCTTGGGACGTCTATATGAGAACCTACAATCCTCATCCCTTCTTCCAAGTCATCTCCCATTATAAATAAAATAACAGACTTATTTTTATTGTTAAGATAAATCTTATCGCCTTTTTTTACTTCTTTCTTTATTGCATCTTCAAAGGAAATAAAGCCTTTTTTTCTAGCTCTATCTATTATAAAAGCACAAGATTCCCTCTCAGTCTTACCCTCATCTAAAAATTCTTTATATCCCTCACAATAGTTAAATATCTTATTATGTTCATCTTCATCAATTAATTGCCAGATGGATTTCTGATTTAATTCCAACTCTTTATAATCCATATAAACTCTCCTTTATTTTATAGTACCTCTAAAGTAAATAATAACTTAACAACTATTATATTACATTTAATAAAATAGTTTAATTCTTTTTACAAGCTTTAAAGCACTTTAAACTACATAAATCAATTTTAAAACTTTTTAGTGGTATTCTTTACATTTGACAATGAAATTTTTAAGCTATATATTATTATACTAAATAGATTAAGATTTTTTAGTTTAAAAATCATTATCTTAGCTTTGAAATTTTTACATAATTTTTGGAAAGGAAGATTTAACTTGAATGACGAACGCAACTTTTTAGGTACAGAACCCCTTGGAAAGCTTTTGAGAAAACTTGCCATACCTGCTATTACAGCTCAACTAATAAATATGCTTTATAATTTAGTTGATAGGATTTACATAGGCCATATTCCAAATGAAGGAGCTTTAGCCCTTACCGGTTTAGGAGTATGTATGCCGATTATACTTATAATATCAGCCTTTGCCGCTCTAGTGGGAAATGGAGGCGCTCCAAGAGCTTCTATTTTTATGGGAAAGGGCGATATTGATACTGCGGAAAATATATTGGGAAATTGCTTCTCCCTTCAAATTGTTCTATCAGTAGTATTAACCGCCATTCTATTAATTTGGAATGAAACTTTTTTACTTGCCTTTGGAGCTAGTGAAAACACTATAAAGTACGCTACAGACTATATGAACATATATGCCATAGGAACGATTTTTGTCCAGCTTACACTTGGTATGAACGCATTTATAACCGCTCAAGGCTTTGCAAAAATAGGCATGATATCGGTAATAATAGGTGCTGTAAGTAATATTATACTTGATCCTATTTTTATATTTGCGCTGGATATGGGAGTTAAGGGAGCAGCCCTTGCCACAGTAATATCTCAAGCACTGTCCTGCTTCTTTGTACTCTTCTTTCTTTTTGGTAAGCAGACAATTTTAAAATTAAAACTTAAAAATTCGAATATAAAACTAAGTATTATACTTCCTTGTCTTGCCCTCGGTTTGGCAACTTTTATAATGCAGGCAAGCGAAAGTATTATCTCCATAGCTTTTAACTCTTCATTGTTAAAATATGGCGGAGATATTGCAGTAGGTGCAATGACCATACTTTCAAGTGTAATGCAATTTGCAATGCTACCTTTAGCGGGTATAGGCCAAGGAGCTCAACCTATAATAAGCTATAATTTTGGTGCTAAAAACAAAGAAAGAGTTATAGGAGCATTTAAACTGCTCTTAAAGTACAGTCTGATTTATTCTGTAACACTGTGGCTTATTATTATGATAGCTCCAAAACTTTTCGCAAGTATGTTTACTCAAGACCTAGCCCTTATACTCTTTACTAAGGATGCCTTGAGAATTTATTGTGCAGCGCTATTTATGTTCGGTATACAAATTTCCTGTCAGATGGCCTTTACATCTATTGGAAATGCCAAGGCTTCTATAATAGTGGCAGTTACAAGAAAATTTATACTGCTCTTACCACTTATATTTATAATGCCTAGAATTATAACTTCAAATCAAACTACGGCAGTATATTTGGCAGAACCCATAGCGGACTTTATTGCAGTTACCTTTACAATGATTTTATTTAAAAAACAATTTAAAGAATCTTTACTTTTACTGGAATAAATCCCAAATATATTAAAAAGGCTGTTACACTTTAATCAACAGCCTTTTTAAGATTATACTTAAATATATTTGCTTCCCTCAGTAATTGAAAGCTTACTTAACTTGTCTTTATACTTTTCAATAAATTCCCTTACCCACTGAGAATCCGTCTTGCTATACTCTCTTAAAGCCCAGCCGATACCCTTATTTATAAAAAATTCATCACTTCCCAAGTTGTTTAAAATTATCTCCTCTAGTAATTCAATATCTGTCTTGTCCTTATGTTTTAACTGATGGATTATTGCAGTTCTCCTAAGCCAAATATTATCAGCCACACTCCAACTTAAGATTTTCTCCCTTAAATCTTCATATTTTTGAGAAATACCTCCCACTGCCTTACTTAAGCGGTCCACACTATCCCACCAGGATTTATCCACTATCAGCTCTTCTATTTTATAAATACCATCTAGCTCATAGTATTTTTCCATATCTATAAGATGGTCCATTGCTATATATTGAAATTCTCTATACTTGTTTTTCCAACAAAGCTCTATAAAATTCCAATCTATTTCCCTGTTATTCTTTAATTCTTTTAAGAAATCTCCGCTTAATAATCTTCTTTCCTTTGCTTGAATTCCCAAAAAGTCAAATTGATTTAACATATAACTTTCCATTGACTCTCTTTTGTCTTCATTTCCATTTTCAATAATATAATTAAAAAAATCAATATACTTATCTTTCATTTTTTCTCCAATAGTCCTGTTCAATGTCAAATATTCCCATTGCCTTATTACATTTTTTACAAAAATATACATTATCTATTTTAGTTGTTGAACCAAGATAGTTGTTTTTTCCTATGGGAACTCCATTTCTTCTTCTCTTTAACTCCAAAAAGTTCTTCTTAAACTCTCTTTCTTCATACCAATACACATGCAATGATTCTGCAAATATTCCACCATTCTCCATTTCATTTTTACAAATTGGGCATTTCATTTTATCAACCCCTATATATTATTTCACCTCTACAAATTGTGAAATATATCCTTCTATATAACTTTTCACCTTACTTTTCTTAGAAGCTTTAGAAATTATCATCGTTTTATATCTCAGAAATTTATTATTTTAAAAATCAGCTACATCAAATATTCCCATTACTTTCTTACAATTTTTACAATAATATGCAGTTTCTATTTTTGTAGTATTTGTTAGAAAATTATTTTTACCAATAGGTTCCCCATTTACTCTTGCTTTTAAAAACAAAGACCTTTCTTTTAGCTCATCTTCATTGTACCAATATACATAAATACTATTTACAAATATACCGCCCTTTTCCATTTCATTTTTACAAATTGGGCATTTCATTTTATCAACCTCTATATACTATTTCACCTCTACAAATTGTGAAATATATTTTCCCGGGTAAGTTTTCTCCTTTAAATGGTGTGTTTTTTGATTTAGATTCAAAACTTTCCACTTTATATTCTTCTTCCGGATTAAATATAACCAAATCAGCAGGTCCTCCCTCAGAAATATATCCGGCATTTAAATTATATAGTTCAGCAGGATTTATAGTCATTTTTCTTAAAAGTTCCATTAAAGTCAAATAACCTTTATTAACCAACTCTCTAATTCCCAATCCCAATGAAGTCTCTAAACCAATAATACCACTTGGCGCCTTAGTTAGCTCAACATTTTTTTCCTCTTCACTATGTGGCGCATGGTCAGTTGCTATTATTTCTATAGTATTATCTTTTAATCCTTCAATAATCATCTCCCTATCTTTTTCAGTTCTTAAAGGAGGATTCATTTTCGCCAGCGCCCCATATTTTAAAACAGCTGTATCAGTAAGCGTAAAGTGGTGGGGTGTTACTTCGGCATATACTTTTGCCCCTTTTTTCTTTGCCCATCTTACTAGCTCCACACTATTTCCTGAGGAAATATGTTGAATATCCACTTTTGCTCCTGTAAACAACGCCAAATTTACATCTCTTGCTACAAACACATCTTCTGCAATATGGGGACTTCCATATATTTCAAGTTTTTCTGAAACTTCGCCGTGATTAATACCATTATTTATAATTAAATTTGGATCCTCTTCATGAAAACTTAAAGGTACATCTAATCTCACCGCTTCTTCCATAGCTTTTAAAATTACCTTTGAATTCCTATCAGGTATTCCATCATCGGAAAATCCCACTGCTCCAGCTATTAACATCTCTTCCATATCTACCAAGGTCTCGCCGTTAAAGTTTTCAGTTAAGGCGCTAACAGTATAAACATTTATCTTCGAATTCTCTGCTTTATTTAAAAATTCCTTTAAAACATTTACATTATCAATTTTAGGGCTAGTATTCGCCATGCAGATTACGCTGGTAAAACCCCCTGCAGCTGCGGAATTACTACCTGTTTCAATATCCTCCTTATGAGTAAAGCCGGGTTCTCTAAAATGAACATGTATATCTACAAGTCCCGGTGCCACAACCATTCCCCCAACATCTATTCCCTCTCCTGAAATTTTTCCGATCTTTTCTATCTTACCGTCCTTAATCTTTATATCATAGATACCTTCTAATCCGGACTTTGGATCTATAATGTAGCCGTTTTTAATTATCATAATACTTCCTCCTAATCTTTATATCATTATAATAAAAAAGAGAAGATAATGTAATCTTCTCTCAATATTTTTCTATTGTAGCTTTTTCTATTATTACCGGATTTGTAGGCTTATCTCTAAAATCTACAGCTACCGAAGCTATTTCATCTACTACTTCCATACCTTCAAATACCTGTCCGAAAACACTATGCTTTCCATCAAGCCAATATGTTCCGCCCAAATTTTCATAAGCATCTACAACATCATCAGGATATCCTTTTTCTTCACCAGCTGATCTCATCTGTTTGACAATATCATTTTCTACAGGCCCCATTTGAACTATAAAAAACTGAGATCCATTAGTATTAGGACCGGCATTTGCCATTGAAAGAGCTCCTCTTATATTCCTATAATTCACATGAAATTCATCTTCAAAAGGCTTACCCCAAATGCTTTCACCTCCGGATCCGGTTCCTGTAGGGTCCCCTCCTTGAATCATAAAATTATCAATTACCCTATGAAAGGAAATACCGTTATAGTAACCCTTTTCAATTAAACCCTTAAAATTTTCCACTGCCTTTGGAGCAGCTTCTTCAAAAAGTCTAATCTTAATATCTCCATAATTCGTCTTTAAAATTGCAATTTCTTCTCCTTCTTTAGGATCCATTAATTGTTCTAACATAATTCCTCCTATTATTAAAATATCAATTATATAAAAAATAATTTTTTACTCCAAAAGACATATACATCAACATAAAAAAAGTGGTATGAAATAAAACAAATAATAAAAAATCCTTTATATTTCCCCTTTTACTAAAATAATCCGCTAACTTTTTAAAGAAAGATGTTATATGTAAAATGTCCCAAGAGTTAAATCTAATTGCTCTGCCAAAATATATTCCCACTGAAACTAAAACATTTATAATTAAAGCGCTGAAAATTAACTTTAATTCTGAAACACTTGATGGATCTAAGTATATTAGGTAGACACCTTGAACTAAAACTATATTTACAAGTGTATTTACTATACCTGATAATGAAAAAGATAAAATTGAAACTATATCATACCAAATCGGAACTTCATTTTCATCCATTTCTCTATGAGTTAAATTCAGTTCAGTAATAAGGTATCCAGAATTTGGCAACAACAATAGCCATAAAACCAAACCTATAATAAATAAAACAAGCCCAACATAGTCAATTATCATAATACCTGAAATAGTTGAAATATATCTTAGAGATATAAACAAAATAATACTCACTACCAGTGTAAAAAAAGGTAGGAGAGAAAGTTTAAAATTCCATACCATTGGTTTAAATAGTTTCACTTTAAACAACTTAGGCCGTAAAACTATGGTAATAAAAGCAAAAATATTCAATAATAATGCCGCTAAAATAATTGGTGCCGTTCTCATAAATATCTCCAATTAAATAATAATTCTTACCGATATATTCTAACTATTTTCTAGTATAGAATTGTTTTCTTAAGCTTAAAGCTAAAACACTCTAATTCAAAACATTTATTATTTTTAAAAAATATATTAACATATTCAAAGCTTACCCACATAAGTAATTATATAATATAGTTCATTTATATAAGCTTAAATCTTTTATATTATATCATAAGAATATAAGAACTTATGTAATTATATATTTCGAGTACTAATTTTCTATTAAATAATCTCCTTGAATCCTACATAATATATTTTTTATTAAAATAATTTTAAGTATTGCATTTTAAATTGATTGTAATAAGTTTTTATGCTATCATCAAAATGTAAAAAGGATATCAAATAAGTACATCTTATTTAATATTCTTTTTGATATTTTTAAAAATTTTCAAAAAAACTTAAAAATACATATCATTGGAGGAATTAAGGTATGAGAAAAAAATCAATTTTAATATCAATAGGGTTAGTAGCCATTTTACTAGTTGGTTGTGGAACTAATAACAAACAAATCGAACATAATAACCAACTACCTATATATGAGGCTCCTAAAACGAATGAAGATGATGAAAATCTAGAAAAAATTAAAGAAGAATTATCTAATAGTGTAGATACTGAAGATGGTTCTATAAAAATTAAATCTGTTAGTGTAACAGGCAATAGTATTACAACAATACTAGAATTTAAACAAAAAGAAAACATAGATTCAACAATAACATCTGCTTTTGAATCTATTAATAACATATCCGATTATTTATTAAACTTGGAAAAATGGGAAAATTATGTAATTCTTTTTGATGATTATGGTGCTGTGAAATTTAATGATAGTGAAAAAAAGAAAAAAAACGGACGTTACTATATTGATACAAAAAATTTTGAATCTGATTTGAAATTAATATTTGGAGTTAATTAAAATCTTTGCTTCTACAGAATTTATTGCAAGCAAACATTTAAAACAAAGGTGTATATTTTTATACCGGAAAATAATTAAGTCTATTATTTATATAAAATAATAAATAACTAAATTAAAGAAACTCCTCTATTCTTCAATAGAATAGAGGAATTTATAGATTATTTTTATATAATCATATTTATAGTTTAAGCGAAAAAAGGCATAGATAAAAGAATAACACCTCACACGCTTAGACATACACACATTTCACTTCTGGCTCAAGCAGGAGTTTCTTTACAAGAAATAAAAGGTCATGTAGGCCACGGTGATGGAGATGTTACCGAAAAAATATATCTTCACATTACTAAAGAATTTAAATTTGACACTCTTAAAAAATATGAAGCCTTATTCAAAGCGTGAGAAAAACGTGAGAATAGTCAATCTCCAAAAATCAACTGTTGCAATTACACAGGTATAAGGATAGTTTAACAATCTCCTTGGTCGGTTATTATAATAGGGCCGTCCTTTGTAATTGCTATTTGATGTTCATATTGTGCTGACAGAGAACCGTCCTTAGTCCTTGCTGTCCATCCATTATCGTCAATAGTAAGTTCATAACCGCCCATATTAATCATAGGCTCTATAGTAAATACCATTCCCTCAACTATTCTAAGTCCTCTGCCCGGCTTTCCGAAGTGCATAACTTGTGGATCCTCATGCATCTGCCTACCAATACCATGTCCAACAAAATCTCTTACAACAGAATAGCCTTTTGATTCTGCAAAACTTTGAATAGCGTGTCCTATATCGCCAAGTCTATTTCCGATTTTCGCCTGTTCTATTCCCAAGTACATTGCTTTTCTCGTATCTTCTAACAGATTGTGTGCCTCCTCAGACACTTCTCCCACTTCATAACTCCAAGCGGAATCAGCAAGCCAACCATCAACATTAACGACCATGTCTATAGTAACTATATCTCCACTTTTAAGAACATATTCTCCGGGAAAACCATGGCAAATTTCATCATTTACTGAAGCACAAATTGAATAGGGATATCCTTCATAGCCCTTTTGCTCAGGATATGCTCCTCTTTCTTTTAAATAATTTTCCACAAACCTATCAAGTTCAATAGTCTTTACACCTGGTTTTATTCTATTTCTAAGCTCATGATGCACATCGGCTAAAACCTTACCTGCCACTACCATCTTTTGAATTTCATCTTCTGTTTTAATTACTACCATCTATATACTCCTCAATAATATCACATAAATCCGGGTCATCTTTCGCCCAAGCAACTACATCTTTATTAATTAAAATAGCTCTTTCCAAATCCATTAAAGCTTCATCCTTTAAACCTAAATTCATTTTAGAGCAGGCTCTATTATAATATAAATTTTCGCTATCTTCATTATAAGACAAACCTTCGCTTAATATTTCTATTGCACTTTCATAGTCTTTAAGCTCAATATATACTGCAGACATATTTAAATAAATATAAGGGTCCTGAGATTCTTCAAGTGCCTTTTTATAATAGTCCAAGGCTCTTTTAAAATTCCCCAGCCTCCCATAAACTACACCCATATTAAAAAGAGCTCTAAAGTAATTTGGATTTAGTTCTAAACTTTTTTCAAAATACTTTTTTGCCTTTTCATAATCTCCTTGTTCCTCATAAATAGAACCTATATCATTGTAAGCTATGTAATCACTATTATCAAGCTCTACACACCTATATAGATTTTCAAGCGCCTTTCCCTTTTCTCCCAAGGTATCATAGGCCAAGGCCAAATAATAATAAGCCCTATCATAATTTTTATCATATTTAATTGCAAGCTCATAATTCTTAATAGATTCCCTTAAATCTCCCTTTGACAAATCATTTACCAAAGCCAACCCATAATAAGCTCCACTTTTTTTCTTGTCAAGTTCTAAGATTTTCAAATAGTTTTTCCTAGCTAAGTCATATTCCTTTAATATTAAATAAATATCTGCAATTTCAAAATAAACATCAATCTTTTGCTTTTTATCTTTTGCAAATTTTAATGATTTATAAAAAGCATTAAGGGCTTTGTCATAATTTTCAGTTTCCAAAAAATCATTAGCAAGAATAATATAATTATAATATTTTTTAGTTTCCTTTAACATATATTTAATCCCCCAAGCCACTATAACAAAATTTACCTCTTTTAATTATACTTTAAACTCTTTTAATTTAAAAATTGTATAAAATATTTTTTAATGTTAGTATACTATTTACTAGATGGGAGAATACTATGAGACGTTTTTTATCTTTTAACGATTATTTTAAAGCACAATTTAATGAAAAAGTTGTTAAGCTTTCTCTAGATGGAGGAATGTCATGTCCCAATAGAGATGGCACTCTAAGCTTTAAAGGCTGTTTGTTCTGTTCTGAAAAGGGCAGCGGCGACTTTGCCGGCAATAGATTTAATACTATTGATGAGCAGATAAATGAGCAAAAGAAACTACTTTCTAAAAAATGGAAAAGCAACAAGTACATTGCCTATTTTCAAAATTTTACAAATACTTACGGCGACATTGATTACCTTAGCAATTTATACAATTATGTAATATCCAAAAAAGATATTGTAGGGCTCTCCATTGCAACTCGTGCCGACTGTTTAAATAATGAAGTTATGAAAATGCTTGTGGACTTAAATAAAAAAACCTTTCTCTGGGTGGAGTTGGGTTTACAAACTGTTAATGAAAATACAATTAAACTAATAAATAGGGGTTATAGTCACCAAATCTTTAATGAAAATATTAAAAGATTACAAGAAAATAACATTAGATTTTTAACCCATCTCATCTTCGGCCTTCCCTATGAAAATAGAGAAGATTTTCAAAATACTGTTGAATATGTAAAAGCCATACACCCCTTCGGCGTAAAAATTCATTCACTTTATATTCAAAAGGACAGTCCAATATACGATTTTTATTTAAAAAATAAGTTTAAACTTTTAGAGAAAGATGAATATGTGGAAATTGTATGTAATACTTTGGATTTTCTGCCTAAGGATATAGTTATTCACAGAATAACAGGAGATCCCGATAAAAGAAAGTTAGTTGCTCCAAAGTGGTGTGCCGATAAATTATCAGTAATATCATCTATAGATAAAGAACTTAAAAACAGATATGAAAAGAGCCTAGGAAATACCTAAGCTCTAATTTTTAAGGCTCTCATAGAGTTTATTACTGCAATTACAGTAACTCCCACATCTGCAAACACTGCCGCCCACATTGTTGCTATACCAAGTGCCCCTAAAATTAAAATTATAAATTTAACTCCAAGTGCAAATATAATATTTTGATATATTATCTTCTTTGTTCCCTTTGAAATTTTTATCCCCTGTGAAATTTTGGATATTTCATCTGTCATCAACACTACATCAGAAGCTTCTATTGCATAATCTGATCCTATTGAACCCATGGCAATACCAACATCTGCCATTGCAAGTACAGGTGCATCATTTACTCCATCTCCTACAAAAGCCACTTTTTCTTTTGAAGTCTTTAGCATCTCTTCTAATTTATTTACTTTGTCTGTTGGCAGAAGCCCTCCGTAATAATTTTTAATACCCACTTCTTTAGCTACTTCAGTTACGTTATCTTCAGTATCACCTGATAGCATAGTAAGTCTAATTCCTTCACTTTCTAAGTTCCTTAAGTCTTCCTTTATATTATCCTTTAACTTATCAGATACTACTATTTCACCTAAATATTCACTGTCTTTTGCTACATATACTTTTACTCCAATTACTTTACTCTCAGAGGTTACATCTATATTATTATCAATTAACAGTTTTTTATTTCCCACTAAAATAAGCTGGTTCTTTAACTTATAACTTACTCCCTTACCTGCTATTTCAGTAAACTCCACAGTCTCCTCATTAATATCCAGATTATGAGCATTGCTAACTATGGCTCTTGCTATAGGGTGAGTGGAGTTTTGTTCTCCTATTGCCGCAAGTCTTAACAATTCATTTTTACTAAGATTTCCTGTAGGATTAATTTCAGTTACTTCAAAAACTCCCTTTGTTATTGTTCCTGTCTTATCAAAGACAACGTCACTTAACTCAGAAAGCGCCTCGAGATAATTACCGCCTTTTACGAAAATTCCGTACTTGGAAGCTGAACCTATTCCCGCAAACATACTTAGAGGAACTGATATTACCAAAGCACATGGACAGGATATTACAAGGAAAGTACATGCTCTAAATAAAGCGTCTTTAAATTCCAAAATTCCAAAAATCGGAGGAATAGTTGTTAATAGCACTGCAAGTAATACTACTATTGGAGTATATACCTTTGCAAACTTGGTAATAAATTTTTCAATAGGAGCCTTTCTCGCATTGGCGTTCTCAACTAAGTCTATAATCTTGGCTATAGTTGTATTGTCATAGGTGCTTTCAACTTTTACCTTCAATAGAGAATCCTTATTTACTGAACCGGAAATTATCTTCTGTCCCTCTTCTAAATATACGGGTACAGACTCCCCGGTAATGGCTGAAGTGTCAACTAAGCCTGAGCCGCTTAAAACTATTCCGTCTAGGGGGACTTTCTCTCCGGGTCTAATAAAAATAATATCTCCAATCTCAACTTCTTTAGGATCTACTGAAACTACTTCCTCCCCTACTAAAAGATTTGCATAGTCGGGTTTTAAAGTTAATGCAGCTGAAATGGAATCTCTAGATCTTTCAAGAGCTATATCCTCAAACATTTCACCTATTTCATAAAACAACATAACTGCCACAGCTTCCGGATATTCTCCCACTACTATAGCACCTATAGAGGCTATACTCATTAAAAACTGTTCATCAAAAACTTCTCCATTTAAAATGTTTTTAAATGCACTTTTTAATACATCAAAACCTACAATTAAATATAAAATTATATACACGGAAAATTTTAAAGTATTATTTATATCTAATTTAGTATTTATTATTAGCCCGAGAAAAACTACTAGGAATTTAATCAATTGATCCTTGTATTGTAAAATTCCCAAGCTCTTTTTTTTCTTTACTTCATCTAAAGTTTCCAGAACTTCTACCCCAGGTTCAAGTCTTCGAACTACATCGTCAACTGAATTAAAAACATTGTTTCTACTAGTTCCTGCAACCATTGATATATTAAATTTTTCAGTGGAAAAGTCAAAATTTGCATCTTTAACTCCGAATAATTTCTTAGTTTCACTTTCAATTTTTTGTGCACAGTTTGCACAAGTAAGCCCTTTTAAATAAATGGTATATTCATCATAAATTTCTATATTGTGATTATGTCCAATATGTTTTAAATGATCAATTATCTCCTTTAATATTTCAGAGCTATTTAAACCATCACTGGTCTCTAAAACTAAATCATCACTGGAACTATAAATTTTCGACAAACCTTTAATTTGACTTTTATGTTTTATTAAATCATTTTTACATATTGAGCAATTAAGCCCTTTAATTAAATATTTCATAATTATCCCCTCTTATGTATAAAATATGATTATATGATTAACTATTCATATATTAATTTAATTATATCCCCTCTTACTAAAAAAGTCAATTAAAAACTCCGAATTAAATTCGGAGTTAAAGTCTACATTTTAAATTTTCCTATTTTAGTATATTCTTCGCCCTCTTCAAGCTCTACTTCCCATTTACCATACATGCCTATTGTTTTAACCATCTCTTCAAAATAGAACATTACAACACCTATATCGGTAAAGGCATGGTTCCTATCCTCTGTCTTTATCATATACAGGTATACGTACTCTCCTCTAACTACAAATCTCCAAGGTTGAAGATTCTTATAGCTTGGAGCAAATCTAATTGAAGAAAATACATTAAACAATCCTCTATTGTAAAGATCGTCAATACTGAACTTTTGACCTATTTCATCTGTAAAGACTATCTCTTTTACATCAAGTCTTGTACTCGTTGCCAAAGGAACTAAAGGCATTTTAGGTACAGGATAACCGAAAGCAACTAAGTACTTCACTTTTGTTCCATTTTCGCCAAAAAGTTTTTCCATAGTTTCACTGTCTACTTCATCAACTGTTATCCAACAGGTAGCCAAATTTAAATTTGTTATTTTTTCATTTAATTTTTCAAGGTAATACCCTATATCAATAAAAGTTTTAGGGTCATCATTTTCTGCAATAAAAGCCACATAGTGAGGAGCTTTTATCATTACTCCGGCATAACCGGCCTTACCTACAAGACCGTTATAAATAGATTGGCCATCTTCATATATTTCATAATTCACATCTTCTTTTTCATCATTGATTAAAGAAATATATGATTTAATTGTAGTCATAAATTGGTCTGGAAGCGGAACATCTTTAAAATCTCTAACTGAACGTCTTTTTTGTAAAAAAGTAGTCATTACCATAATACTCTTCCTCCTAAAAAATTATTTTGAATATAAGTGCTGATTAGCTCATACAACTTGTAGTGAACTATTAAACTTGAAATTACTCCAATTATTATTCCCGCCAATACATCTGTGGGATAATGCACAGCTAAATAAATCCTTGATATAGCTACTAAAAAACCTATAAAAATTACAAATAAAGCTATTTTCGGATAGTTAAGTGCAATAATCGTACAGGTTGAAAAACTTGCAGCAGAGTGACCTGACGGAAAGGAATAATCACTTAAGTCAATGCCATAAGTATTTAAGTTCTTTAAAATCCAATAGGGTCTATTCCTGGAAAATGTTCGCTTTAATACTTGAACTATTATTGAAGAAACTATTAATGCACAAGCTATTTCAAAACCCAAACTTCTCATATTGTCTTCCAATATAAATAATATTATAACAAGACCTATTAAAAACATAGGTCCCCCTAAATTTGTAATATTATAAAATAAGAAGCTAAAAAATTTATTATTCATTCTTTTATTTATTAAATTAATAAATAAATTGTCAAATGACTTAAAAGGATTTTTCATAGTCACCTCAAGTAAATTATATAACAATAATTGGCTTTTATAAAGGCACTTGCCTGCCACTTATACAATTATAACATCAATTAATGATTAATTTATTGTATTTTAGAAATTTAATATATAGAATATTTATGGAGGTATTTTAATGAATCTCACAGAAGAACAAAAACATACAATAGGTCACATTGACGGACCTGCTTTAGTATTAGCAGTACCGGGATCAGGAAAGACAACTGTACTTATGTATAGAACTGTAAATTTAATAAAACATGGAGTTAATCCCAATAAGATACTTACCATTACATTTTCAAAGGCATCAGCTCTGGATATGCAAAAGAGATTTAAAACTTTATTTCCTCAATTTAATATGCCTATAAAGTTTTCAACTATCCATGCTTTCTGCTACAGGATCATTTTAGAATATTCAAGGTTAAGAGGAAAACAATACACTTTAATTGAAGATACTGCAAAGGGAAAATATGATATTTTAAAAAAGATTTACTTTAATATCTATTACAAGAATATTACAGAAGAAAAATTGGAAATGATTATAAATCAGATTTCCTATTATAAAAATTTACTAATCAATCCCAGAGAAGTAAAAAGCGATATACCTAAATTTTCAGAGATATATAATCTATATGAAGACTTTAAAATAAGTAATGGTTTAATTGACTTTGACGATATGATATTAATCGCTCTTGACATACTTGAAAAAGACGAATACATCAGAAAAAAATATAAGACCAAGTATGATTACATTCAACTTGATGAAGGACAGGACACATCTCTTGCACAGTTTAAAATAATTCAAAAACTAAGCCATCCTAAAAATAATATATTTGTTGTAGCTGATGACGACCAGTCCATATACGGATTTAGAGGTTCCAACCCTCAATATCTGTTAAACTTAAAAAGCACTTATAAAAATTTAAAGTTATATTATTTACAAAATAATTTTAGGTCCACTAAAAATATAGTAAATACTTCAAATTTATTTATAAATAACAATCAATTTCGTTTTAATAAAAGTGTCACTACTTGGAATGATTATAAAGAACCTGTAAATGTAATCATAGTTGAAAATAATGATGAAGAATATAAATTTATATTTGAGACCATTAAAAAAGATGACTCAAAGGACTATGCAATAGTATATAGAAATAATTTATGTGCTTTGGGATTAGTTGAATATCTGGAAAGAAATAATATTAATTTTAATATTAAAGATAATAATATGAAGTTCTTTAATCATTTTGTTTTAAAAGATATTTTAAATATTCTTACATTTTCTGAAGATACTTCTAATATGGAGTTGTTTTCAAACTTCTACTATAAAATAAAAGGATATATATCTAAGAAACATATTAATTTTTTAAAAACCAAAGAAAGTGACAATCTTTTAAAAACTTTGCTTTCCTATCCAGGTCTACCCCATTACTATAAGGAAAATATTTATAATCTATTGTCCTTATTTAAAAAATTAAAATCCAAGTCACTTGTAGAAAAAATAGATTCCATACTCTACGACTTTGAATATGATACTTATTTGCAAGATAGTGCAAAAAAATTCGGTTTTAATTATAAATCCTTAAAAGAATATACCCACTATTTAAAATACATTGCCAAGGATGAGGTAACATTAGAGGGATTAATAGGCAGATTAAAACATTTGGAGTTTTTAATGAAGGCCCCCTTTAATTCAAATTCAAATCTTACTCTATCCACAATCCATTCAATTAAGGGTCTTGAATTTAACACTGTTTTTGTAATAGATTTAGTTGAGGGAATTTTACCTTCAAATAATTCCTTAGAGGGGGATTTAAATTCTTTAGAAGAAGAAAGACGTCTGTTTTATGTAGCAATGACTCGAGCAAAGGAAAATCTATACTTAATGTATCCTAAAAATCACAACGGAAATTCAGCAGAAATGAGTAGGTTCTTAATAGAAGTCTCTAAATATTAAATAGGTTAGTAGAAACTAACCTATTATTTTTTCATATGCAAATCTCTTACCCTCAATTTCCAAATAGACAATTCCGCAATACTTATATCCCAAACTCAATAAAAAATTTTGCATTGTCTTATTATCTTCATGAGTGTCAACTTTTAAGCTTGAAATCCCATTTTTCCTTCCAAATTCTTCTATTTCACCTAGCAGCTTTCCTGCATATCCTCTTCTCTTTTTGGAATTAAGTGTAGCCACTTTATGAATAGCATAGTATTTTCCATTACTTAACCAACTGCCTTCATATATTTTATCATAGGCCGGATCATAGTCCATAATCCTGGCCGTAGCCACTGCTCCCTTATCATCCAGTACATATATCTGATTAAGATTATCTTCCACTTCCCACAATTGAGGTTTTTCCACACCCTGCCATTGATTTACGCCTTCAGCCCTAAGGCTTTCGGAACCATCTAAGTACATCTGGTAAATAATTTTAATATCTTCTTTTTGTGCCTTTCTAATCTCCATAATTTCCTCCTAAAATCATTTTACAGTTATGGACTTAAGAATTCAATATGCTATAATTTTTTAGGGTGATTATAATGAAATATGAAAATATTAAAGAAGCGGTTTTTATAAAAAGAACAAATAGATTTATAGCTGCTTGTATAATAGATGGAATAGAAGAAAAAGTATATGTTCCTAATACGGGAAGGTGTAAAGAACTATTTATTACAGGTTCAAAGGTCTATGTAAGTAAGTCAAATAATCCAAAGAGAGTTACGAAGTATACTCTGACATCTGTTTATAAAGACAAGAGATTGATTAATATAGATTCTCAAGCTCCCAACTCCATAGTGGAAGAAGCTTTAAAAGCCGGAACAATATTTAAAGAATATAACTTTTCTAAAATTGTAAGGGAGAAAACTTTTAATAACAGTAGATTTGACATCTATTATGAAGCTATTAAAGATGATAAGGAAATTAAAGGGTTTATTGAGGTCAAAGGTGTTACTCTTGAAGAAGATAACATAGCTTATTTTCCCGATGCTCCAACTTTAAGAGGATTAAAGCACATACAGGAACTTGTAATCGCAAAAGAAAAGGGATATAGTTCCCATATTGTATTTCTTGTGCAAATGGAAAATATCAAGAGTTTTTTACCCAATGTGAAAATGCAACCTGAATTTGGAAGTGAACTTAACAAAGCACAACATCAGGGTGTTGAAATAAAATCCTTTGAATGTAGAGTCAAGGCTGATGAAATACTACTGAGCAAAGAAGTACCAGTAGGCGATTTAAGCTCCTTTTAAAATCAAGTATACATCCATATCGAATTCATCTAAAAACTCATTTATTGCTGCCTTGGCAACCTTTAGGGCATCATCATAGGGATAGCCATATATGCCTGATGATATTAATGGAAAAGCTATTGACTTTATGTTATTTTCCTTTGCCAGCTTTAGAGAATTTATATAAGCTTTTTTCAATAGCTCTTCTTCTCCCTTATCTCCACCCTGATACATAGGGCCTACGGTGTGAATTATATTTTTTACTTTTAACTTATATCCCTTAGTAATTACAGCTTCACCTGTATTACAATAACCTATCAAATCACATTCCCTTTGAAGTTCTTCTGCTCCTGCAGCTTTAAATATAGCTCCGCAGACACCGCTCCCCATTTTCAAGCCACTGTTTGCAGCATTTACAATAGCATCTCCTCTAAAATCCAAAATATCTCCATGTAGGATTTCTAACATAGTATCACTCCTTTAGTTAATTCTACCATATTATCTCTCTACTATAAAAAACTAAATTCCATTAAAAAAAGTCATCTACTTAAAGTAAATGACTTTTGTGGTGCCCAGAGCCGGAATCGAACCAGCGACACGAGGATTTTCAGTCCTCTGCTCTACCGACTGAGCTATCTGGGCAAAAATGGTGGGCCTTCAGGGACTTGAACCCCAGACCTACCGGTTATGAGCCGGGCGCTCTAACCAACTGAGCTAAAGGCCCTCACCATTGGCGGAGAAAGAGGGATTTGAACCCTCGCGACCCTTGCGAGCCCTACTCCCTTAGCAGGGGAGCCTCTTCAGCCTCTTGAGTATTTCTCCAGTTATTATCGGCTAAATGTAATTTGAACTCCAAATCACTTTTACTATTATAGGTTATTAAAATATTAATGTCAAGCATAAATCAAATTATTTTTTTAATTTGCAACCTTCATACGCCTTCGTACTATTTTAGCCGGAGCTCCTACAACTGTCACATTATCCGGTACATCTTCCAGCACTATTGAGCCTGCTCCTACTTTTACATTATTCCCAATAGTTATAGCACCCAGCACAATTGCATCTGCTCCTATAATAACATTATTACCAACGGTGGGATGTCTTTTTATATTTTTCTCATTACCTGTACCCCCGAGAGTAACGCCGTGAAATATTTGTACATTATCTCCAATTTCCGCCGTCTCTCCTATTACAACTCCCATTCCATGATCTATAAAAAAATTATTTCCTATTTGTGCACCTGGATGGATTTCAATTCCCGTCTTCTTTCTCGACCTTTGAGAAATAAATCTAGCTAAAAATTTATGACCTTTTCTATAAAAATAATTGGCAATCCTATGGGATATTCTAGCTCTTATTACCGGATACAATAAAAGTGCTTCCCACACAGAAGTACAAGCCGGATCCTTCTCATATATATTCTGCGCTTCAACCATTAACCAGTTCATAGTTACCCCTTTCTACTCCTCATATAGGAATAAATCCGTACTTAAATATCTTTCTCCCGTATCAGGCAGAACTGTTACTACAGTCTTTCCCTTACCTAAATTTTTTGCATATTCAATTGCTGCAAATACATTAGCCCCGGAAGATATTCCCGCTAAAATCCCCTCTTTTTTAGCAAGCTCTCTTGTCATTTCATAGGATTCTTCATCACTTACATCAAATATTTCATCAACATACTGACCATAATAGGTTTCCGGAATGAAATTAGCTCCAATACCCTGTATCTTATGAGGTCCCGGCTTACCCTTTAATATCTGTCCGGACTTTGGTTCTACGGCCACTATCTTTATATTTTTAAGTTTTTCTTTTAAAACTTTTCCGGTTCCTGAAATAGTCCCGCCTGTTCCCACTCCTGCAACAAAAACATCAATTGTGTCCAAATCCTCAAGTAACTCCTTAGCTGTAGTTCTCTCATGGGCCAAAGGATTTGATGGATTTACAAATTGATTTAAAAGAAAGTAACCTCTTTCTTCTGAAAGTCTTTTAGCCTCATCTACTGAACCCTGCATTCCCTTTGCTCCGGGAGTTAGTATTAATTTTGCCCCATAAGCTTGGAACAACTTTCTTCTCTCAATACTCATTGTATCAGGCATCACTATTACAATATTAAGCCCCAGTACAGCTCCAATCATTGAAAGACCTATTCCCATGTTGCCGCTTGTAGACTCAACTATAGTATCTCCTTTCTTTATAATACCTTTGCCTAAAGCATCCTTTACCATTTGATATGCAGGTCTGTCTTTAATAGATCCGCTGGGATTTTTTGACTCCACTTTCACATAAATATCTGCCATATTATCTTCTGTTAAATTATTTAATTTTACCAACGGTGTATTTCCAATAGTTTCTAAAATATTATTTTTAATCATTTTTTCCTCCTAACAATAAAAAAACCCTTTGCCCTTGTTCTCAAAGGCAAAAGGTTAACTTCGCGGTTCCACTTTGTTTAGGATAAATCCCATCTCATTTAGACTCAAACAAGTCCTAGCTCTGTAACGTGAGCAAACGTATCATCTACTGTAATTTCGAATCAAAGCTCCTCAGTGCACTTCAAATACATTCCCGCTAAACCTCTCTCAGCTTATGAGGTTTTCTCTGTAAAGCTAAACATATTTTACTTTACTAAGTCATCGCATTTTTAATATAAATGAAATTATACTCATTAAATATCTCTTTGTCAACATTAATAGTCTAAAAATTTTACCGATGAATCTAAAGAATAAATCACATCTTTTCTTTCAACTATTATTTCAACTTTTTCACTTAATTCCTTATCTTTTTTTATAATTTCCAAAAGAGCTTTATTTGGATTTATCGCTATTGGTTTACCCATTTTTTTTAACATTGAAACATCTCCGGTAGTATCTCCATAGGCATAACTCTCATCTAGAGTAATATCATATTCCTCTATTAATTCAGAAATTACCCTATCCTTACTTGAGCTGTCCCACATTGGAATAAGTTCTCCCGTAAATTTTTCACTGCTGTCAACTTTATATATACTACCTCTATAGTCTGTCGCCTCATACTTTGCCGCTATCCTAGCTACTAAAAAATCAGGACTTCCCGAAATGAAAAATATAAAATGTCCTTGCTTTTTATGCCATTTTAATCGCTCTCTTGAATATTTATAAACCTGATCCCCGCTTGCCTTAATTACATGGTCTGCAATATAGTTTACAAATTTCCTATCTTCGCCCTTTAAATTATCTAAATATATAGGAGCCAAGGTTTCAAGATATTCCTCATAGTCTCCATATCTTTTTTTCCATTCCTCATAAACTTTTTTTACATCTGTATACCATATGCCTCTATCTATTACTTCATAATCCATAAGTTTTTTAAAATGTTGGATTAAAAGAGCCTCTCTGTAAATAGTTCCATCTATATCAAAAAAAGCACCTATTTTTTTCATAAATACCCCCTTACAATAAAATTTTTATTCCCATTAATGAGTTATCTACTCATACATTGTAACACCAAAACAAAGTATTTTTAATTATTATCTAATTAAATTTGTGGTATAATATAGAATAATTATTAATTACATAGCTTTGCTAAAGTTAACATATTTTCATTAAAATTGGCAATAACATCAATGGATAATTAATATAGTAGTTTAAAACAAATACTTGAAATATTCAAGTATAGTACTTTAATTTAGTACATGGAAAGGAATGTTATGAAAAAGAAATTTTTAAATGTATTTTTAATACTTACAATTTCAATTTTATTAATACCTAATCTAATCTATGCACAAAAGCCGGTTAAACTTATTATAAACGGAAAAGAAATTAAAAACAGCGTTGAACCCTTTATTGAAAACAATAGGACCCTTGTTCCTGTAAGAGTCATTAGTGAAAGTCTAGGCTATAATGTAGTATGGAGTCCTGAAACAAAAATAATTTCAATTTCCAAGGACAATAACGAGTTAATTAAAAATGAAGTTTCCATAGGTTTGGCTATAAACAAATCCTACCTTATGTCCTTTGATCCGGAAGTAGTAACTAAATCTTCTTCTATGTTGTTAAATGGTACTATTACTCATGAAGAGGCCGGTGAAATGGTGGCAAATTCAGCAAAAAAAACCAACATAGATGTTGCACCTAAAATCATTGACAATGTAACCTTTGTACCCATTAGAGTAATAGCTGAACAATTTAATTTGAAAGTTCAATGGGACGACGAAAATAGAACCGTAATTATAGAAGAATCTGCTAATAAAAATACTATAAAAAATTGAAAAGCTTGTATGTACAAGCTTTCAGATTGAAGACAAAAGGCATTTTAGATTTTATTTTTACTCTAAAATGCCTTTTAAAATGGGTAAATATATTGTGGGTGATAAAAATGATGGGTAAAAAAGATAAAAT
>NZ_RLIH01000030.1 GCF_004006535.1 Anaerosphaera multitolerans
GGAATCCAAACAATTTGGATTCCTCTCCTTTTTATAGATCATCTTCTATTACACTTGATTTTGAGTAGGCGGATACTTTAGCTTCAAAAAAGTCCGTCTTTATTGCATTTGGATCGGAATACTCGCTTACCCACTTCATTGAATCAGGTTCTTTATCATAGCCTTCATATAGAGGTTCAAAGTTTAAGCCCCTACATCTTAAATTGCCAAGATACTTAATATAATCTTCAACCATATTCATATTTAAACCTTTAATGTTATCTCCGATTACGTACCTTGCCCACTTTAATTCCTCTTCAACACCTTGTCTAATCATATCTCTGTAGAATTCAATTTTTTCTTCAGTAAATAATTGAGGTTCTTCCTTTCTAAGCTCCAAAATTATAGACCTGAAAAGCCATAGATGAGTATTTTCGTCCCTGTTAATATACCTTATTTCCTGAACAGTTCCAGGCATCTTTCCAATTCTTCCCAGTGAATAAAAAAACATAAAACCTGAATAAAAATAAATTCCTTCCAATATATAATTTGCAATTGCCGTTTTTGCAAGATTAAATGCTGTTCTATCGTTATAAAAGTCGTTATACTTATCTCCAATAAATTTATTTCTAGCTAAAAGTACAGGGTCGTCCTTCCATTGGTATAGAATCTCCATTCTCTCCTCAGGCGAACAAATTGTATCTAAAATATAGCCGTAGCTCTGAGAGTGAATAGCCTCTTGGTAAGCTTGAATAGTCAAGCAAAGATTTACTTCATTTGCTGTAATATACTCTCCAATACTTGGAAGGTTGGCTGTTTGTAAACTATCCAGAAATATTAAAAAGGAAAGTATTTTATCATAGGCTGTCTTTTCTTCCGGTTCTAAATTTCTATAGTCCTTAACATCCTGACTTAGGTTTATTTCCTCAGGTATCCAAAAGTTGTTCATAGCCTGTCTATACCAATCACTTACCCAAGAATACTTCATATTATTAAAGTCATTTAAATTCGTAGTATTACCGTTAATCATCCTACGCTTGCTAAGTTCAATATCTCCCTTTTCATTAAATAAATCTTTTCTTCTAAGTTGTTCCATTTTTCCTCCTTAAGCTGAACAGCTATCGCAGTCTTCCACTTCTAGCGACTTGTTTCTTACATAGTATATAGTCTTAATTCCCTCTTCATAGGCTCTAAGATACAGATTTAAAATTTGACTCATTGTATAGTCAGTGGTTATATATAAATTAACAGATTGAGACTGGTCAATATGTCTCTGACGAACACCGGTAGACCTTATTACCCAGTTTTGGTCTATATCGTGAGCATTTTCATAGAGCCAAAAAGTCTGAGAGTCTAAAGACGGAGCTACTCTTGGAACTATCGCTCCCTTCTTTTCCTCTAGAAAATACCTGCTCATAACGGGATCCACCGCAGCTGTGGTACCTGCTATAATTGAAGTTGAACCTGTCGGAGCAACTGCCATTATATATCCGTTTCTAAGTCCGCTCTTGTGAACTTCCTCTTTTAACTTATTCCATCTATCACTGTTGTAATTTCTTTTTTCAAAGTACTTTCCCGTCTCCCAATCAGAATCTTTAAAGTACTTATAACTTCCCTTTTCCTTTGCAATTTCATTACTTGCCTTTATGGCAAAATAATTAATATCTTCATATACCCTGTCGGCAAACTCCAAATGCTCTTCACTTTGCCAGCTTATATTGTTTTTAACCAGCATGTGGTGGTAGCCGCTAGTACCAAGACCTATTGATCTGTACTTTCTATTTGTTATCTTGGCATAAGGTACAGGATAGTAATTTAAATCAATTACATTATCCAAAGCTCTAACAGTTGTCCTGATTATATCTTCAAGTTCATCTTTGTCATTTACATTTATATTTCCAAGAACCAACGAAGCTAAATTACACACAACGAAATCTCCAGGTTTAGTAGTTTTAACAACTACTTCCTCTCCGTTTTCATCTACAATTTCCGTTGATATACTTTCAATGGCACTTGTGTTTTGAGCTATCTCAGTACATAAATTGGAACTGTAAATAATACCCTTATGTGAATTCGGATTAAATTCATTTACCTTATCCCTATTAAAAATAAAAGGCGTTCCCGTTTCAACGGCAGACTTAATAATAAGTCTTACCATATCCTTTACAGTCATTGACCTTTTGTCAATTCTAGGATCATTTACACAATCCAAATATTTTTCAATCCACTCATCACCAAAATAGTCTTCAAGGCAATAACCTTTTACCGTTAACACTTCATGAGGACACATCATATACCATTTTGCATTAATATCCTCCTTAGCTAACTTCCAAAAGTAGTCCGGAAAACATACGGCAGGAAATACATCATGAGCTTTCATCCTATCATCTCCGCTGTTAGTTCTAAGTTGTAGAAACTCAGCTATATCCTTATGCCATACGTCTAGGTAAACAGCCACCGCGCCCTGTCTAACTCCTAATTGGTCTACAGCTACTGCAGTGTCGTTTGCCAGTTTTATCCATCTTATAACTCCTCCTGCAACGCCTTTAAAACCTCTTATGTCCGAGCCCATCGCCCTTACCTTTCCAAAATAAAGTCCCATTCCTCCGCCATGTTTTGACACTTGGGCAAAATTATCTATAGATCTGTAAATTCCCTCAAGACTGTCAGGCACAGTATCTATAAAACAAGATGACAACTGATGGTAGGGCTTTCTTGCATTTGACATGGTGGGAGTGGCAACGGTTATTTTTAATTGACTAAGCACATCATAAATTTTCTTTGCCCACTTTACTTTATTTTCACCTTCAGGAATGGCAAGATGCATGGCAATTCCCATAAACATCTCCTGTGGAGCCTCTAAAAGCACACCCTCCGAACTTCTGATTAAGTATCTTTTCATTACAAGATCCAGACCGCTATAGTTAAAAAGGTAATCCCTGCTATAGTCCATATACCTTTCCAATTCATCTATTTCAATATCACTATAATTTTCAATCATATAGCTTCCATAGAGATTTTCCTTTGTCAAATAGTGAATCTTATCTTTAAAAGTGTTAATGTCCAGCTTGTTCATAACTGCACCAATGCTGTTTTCAATTTCTATAGATAAAAATCTAGCTGAAATAAACTCCCATTTAGGAGCTTCCTTTGAAGTCAATTCAGAAGATGCCTTTATCAATATAGATAAATATTCACCTTCAGTTAAATTATCCTTTGCAAAGGATAAAAATTTATTGTAAAGAAAAGCCAAATCATAAGCATCCTCTTTAAAATCTTTTTGAATTTTCACCATTGCATCTATAATTTTTTTATCTGCAAAATATTTAGAAAAATCCTCAATGGTTTTACGCATTCTGTGGTGAGAAGCTCTGTAGAGAATATATGACTTTACAACTGTGTAAAAATTATTTTCAATTAAGGTTATCTCCACTAAATCCTGTACTTCTTCAACGGTAATAAGGTGGTCTTTAGGAAAATTGTTCTTAATTTTTTCTACGATTTGACCACTCATTTTCTTTATCGTTTCCTCATCTATGGGTTTACTTACACTTATAAAGGCTTTTTCCATAGCAACTTCAATTTTATTTACATCAAAGTCTGCTATATCGCCATTTCTCTTAATTATTTTCATTTTTTTATCCCCTATATTTTGTATTGATTTATTATTGTGTAAATAAATATACCACATCTAGTATTTAATTAAAAGGAAAATAGTATAGTTTATTTGTATGATTTTACCTAACTTCCTTGAAATAAAATATAATTTAAAATACAATTAAAATATGAAAAAGAAAACTAAGGAAAATCTCCAAAACACCTTTGAGAGATGGTTAAAAGAACATAAAATTAAAAACAAAGAAAAACAGGAATATCAAAAACGAATTTCTCAAGAAATGGAAGAAGAAAAACGAAACCTAAGCAGAAAGGGAAAGTTTAGAAAAATTTTTATATGGACTGGAGTAGTTATAGCCTACGACATTTTCAGAATGGTTTTAAGATACTATTCAGAAAGAAATTTATTTGAAATTTCAGACCTTGTTTTTTCTGCAATAGTAATTGGAATCTATAGCTACTATATTTTTAATTACTCCAAATTAAAAGATGAGAATGAAAGTAAAAAATAATCCGGCTCAATTTTAATTTTTCCTGATGAAGTCTCTGGAAAGGAGCTTATTATGAATAAGAATTTAAAAGTAGGTCTATTGTTTATTGGAAATGCAATCCTCTTACTGCTGTCCAGTAAAGCCTTTGAAAAATTGAACAAATACGCGCAAGTAACCTTTGATTTGAAATACAGATTTTACGGCTATTTTCTTCAATCTTTGGCCATATTACTTACAGGACTTATTATTTACCTAATCGGAAAAGAGTTAAAGGGAAAATCCCTTCTCACTTTTACTATTTTACTGGGAATTATATTTGTATTTATTAACCTTATCTATGTAGCACCTGTTGAAATATTAGAAGTATCTTTAATCTACAGAGTATACATCATTTTTGCAATCAACACTTGGATTATTAAGTTAATTGCAATCTACTTTGGATACTTTCTGATAAAATATTTACAGGAGAGAAAATCTCAATCAAATATTTAAAATTATAATATC
>NZ_RLIH01000031.1 GCF_004006535.1 Anaerosphaera multitolerans
ATTAACATAATAATCATATGAAACATCTACTTTAAGTTCTATATACTTTTCTAAGAATAATAAAAAAAACTTTTCTAAGAATAATAAAAATCAATTATATATTATTTTGTGATTTTATCCTACCCCACTATTATATTTACTGTCAACATTTTACAAACAATTTTCACATGTAACACTTACCTTTTGACGGTGCTATCATTTTAAACATAACAACATGGTATTTTAATCACCTTAATTAAGTGCTGTTTTTCATACAATAAGAAGATCCTAGAAAATTACTCTTTAGACTCTTTCAATTCTTCTGTATTAATAATATTTGTTATATTGCCTTCTTCCCTCTTACCATCAATAAAACCCTCAGCGAAAATATAAGCTATTAAAGTTCCAAATGCCATTATTACACTCGTAACTTGTACAGCTACTGCTTCATCAAACTTAAATGCTGTAAGTAAAGCAGTAACTAAACCTACAATTGCCGCCCAAAACTTTCTGCTTGATAATTTTCTCTTCCAATCAATTTTATTATTCACATTATTCTCCTTTTATATTACTTCTATGAAATGATTTAAACCTCTTGTACTTGAAATGATTGATTTATCAAAATACATTTGAGTTGTACCTCCACCGTCAAGATTTATAAGAGCTTTAAATCCAAGCTTACTGTTTAACATATCGTTTCTAAATTCATTTACTGTTCTATTCTTAACTGATATTAAATAGATTTTTCCTCCATTGCTAACACCAATGGCACTATGATTAGTTTTTTTCAAAACATCAGCATATTGCCCTGTAAAACCTTCAGCAGTCGGATTATAAAATGGATATAAACTAAGTCCACCTATCGCCCACTTAATGTTTCCTTGGTACTCTGCTTTTATATTATAGATTCTTTTAAATATTACGTTTTTACCATCAAATATTAAAACTCCACGCTTTAAACCATTATAATTTGTAACATGACCATTTATATTAAGTTCTTTATTGTCTTGCATTACTAAATGACCACCATTTAATTTGCTATCCTTTGGACTTCCGGTCCAAAAAAATGTGCCGCTCATTCCATTTTTCTTAAGTAGATTTAATGTTTTACCGTTTGCAAGTGACATTTTTATATGTTCAGGTGTTGTCTCTATAACGTGCAAAGTTACGTTGCTATTATTAGATGTGCCAAGCTCATAATACTTAGAGGTAGGAATATCTATAATTGGTTTGCTTGGTTCTTTTTCAGGTTGCTTTCCCTTCTCAGGCTCGGATGGTCAAACCTCTTTATTTTCTACATATAAAGCTTTCCCGTTTCCGTAAGGTCTTTCTTCAACTTTCAAACCCAATATTTCAAAAAATTCTACAAGTGGCACAAGTTTACCAATACTTTCCATCCATAAGTAAGATTTACCATCTTTTACAGTTACTGATTTAGCTTCAATGCCATGAATAAATAATCTCCTGTAAGTTGTTTCCATAGGTTTCTCCCCTTTTTCCATATAGTTTCTGGTTGCATTGTCATAAATTCCTGTTACTGGTAATTTATTTTTAGTTTGATATTCCTTTAAAGCTTTTTCAGTATCATTTCCAAAACTACCATCAACATCTCTACCAGTCATACCTAACTTTCTTTGAAGTTCTGCAACATCTTCACCAGTTATCCATTTGCGTAATTCACCCGGATTATTTAAATAATAGTCGCTTGCTTCAACCAATCCACTTTTGTGTAATGAAGTACCGGGACAAGTTTTTGAAGAATATTCTCTATGAAATACAATTTTTGTCCCCCTTTTCATAAAATACCTAATTAATTCAAGTGTGATTTGTCTTTGTTTAACTGTGATAATATCCTTTCCTAAATCAAAATCTCCCACCTGCTCCATTGCAAAGTTACCAGTATTTCTGTTAGCAATTGAAACTGGTTTCTTTGAAAAGTTTCTTCCTATTAAAATAGTCCCATCAGGAAATGTTGAAATATGCTGACCTATTTCACCCCAACCTAAGCTTTTATGATAACTTCTCATCCCGTCATTTACTTTTTCAGGAGTGCTGTTTTTCATATTTGAGTAATTGGGTTTCCAGGTATGATGTATATGAAATTCTTTGTGGTTATAATTATCTAGTAATTTTAATAGTTCATTTATTGTAAGTCTTTGATTATATTTCATCTCTTATCCTCTCCTTTTTCTCTATCCTCCATTAATTTATCGTATCTTTTCTTTACAAAACTCTTCAACCAGCCCAAATCTGCGCCCGCCTCAATTAAATTTTCTATATTGCTTTGAAACTCTCTAAGAAATATCACCGAATATACAAAAGAAGCCATTATTTTACTGGCTTCTTTTAAAAATACAACTCTATAACTTAAACCTGTGAGTGCAAATATTATTAAATAAGAAAATATTTTAACAATAGTTCTCTCCCACATAGTTCTTGAAAATAATTTTTTATTTCGCACTGATTTAAAGTAACCACCATTTTTTCGTATAATAGCATACGCTTTTGTAAATATATCTAAAAAAGCTGCGATGGTTACAGCTATAAGGGCATATTTAAAATCAGCGTGGGGAAATAAAATATAAGTCAATATGCTTAAAATTCCACCTATTAATGGTTTTAGTCCTGAAAAGGCTTTACTTAGATAATCAATTATTTCTGTCATATATCACCTCAGTTTGAGTTATTAAAGAGCTTAGTTTTCAATTAAATCTTCTCTACCTTTTTCTGTTAAAATATTGTCCACTTCATCCTGATATTTCTGATTCCATTCAAGTGCAAATAATAAATTATATATCAAGTGACCTTCTATTATTCTTCTTGCCATATATTCAGCCATTATCTTGCACCTCCCATTAAGAGTTCATCGACAACATTTTCAAGTTGCTCTATTCTTTTATTTGCTATTTCAATATCCGTTAATGGTCTTTCTTTGTATTCATGCCAAAGTTTTTCCCCATCACACACTAGTATTGAATAATACCCTTCTTTATTTTCTGAAACTGGTAATTTATTAACTTTCAAAAAATTGAGATTTAATAAATCTCTCAGATTGAAGACAACAATATAGTTGTCTTAAATAATGTTTGTCTAAATTTTTTATAAAGTATCACATATTGAAGTTAAGTTTTTCCTCAATGCTTCCCCATTCAAAAATGTTATAATCGAAAGTATATAGTATGTTTCCGCAATGCTTACATTCTATTATATGTTCTTTTAATCTTTCTTTATCTTCCATAGTGATTTTATTAATTTGATCACATTCTTTGCAAATATAAAGAATTCCATCTTCTAAAAGTCTTTTTAATATCTTACTATTCGTTGCGTCTCCATAATCAGAATATCTCAATAACTTATTCATTATCTTTGTTGCCTTAGGAGCATTAATAATGTCTTCAAATAATTCAACAATTAACTCTACAGCATATTGCATAATTACAGGCACTATTTTATAATAATATTTTGCTAAATCTTTTCTTTCTTCCTCGTTTAAAAATAAAAAGTTTATATTGCCATCCTTTGTTTTATATTTTCCTCTCGTCGTTATCAAGTGCGTAGAATTATTCCAATAATTTTCAAGTGAAATATCTTCTTCTTTTTCAAACCTTAATTCAAAAAAATTACTAACCTTTCTCAAAGAGGAAATTTTTGTCGATATTTCTTCTGCTTTATTTTTTGTAATTTCTAAGTCTTTTGCCCTGCCATTAACAAAACAATCAATAAAATTTATCTTATCAACGTATATCCACTCCAATGTACCTAGAATATCTTTAAAGGGTTTTCTTAACAATGTAAAGGCTAGAGAGGTTTTATTTTTTGAGATTGCTTCCAAAGAAGCGTAGAAAAACGAATGAAAGTCAAAAAGTAAATTTCTGAAAATATCAACATAATAAGCATTATATATAGCATCCTTAAACCCATTATCTACCAACCATTTCTGAAAATCATCCGCTTTTTCAAATTCCCTTATTTCTTCTTCGCTCATTTTAATTTCTAATTCTAAAAAATTATTACGTTCAATATATGTTATTATGCTTCCTATAATGTCATTACATACCATCAAATAATCATATTGCTTAGTAAATTCTTTATTATATCGGGGTTTAGCAATATTTATAACTTTTGATCTATCTTTATCCAAGTTAAATCACCTCAATAATATTATACCAAGGCTTTAACTACTTACAAGTTTTATAACCACCCTCTTGACACCTAACATAGACTTGTTGTGTCACCCACTAATGACCACTAAAAAAGAGAGGTATTATCCCTCTCTCAGGCTGTTGACAATGAAATGTCAGCAGCCTTTTAAAATGGGTAAATATATTGTGGGTGATAAAAATGATGGGTAAAAAAGATAAAATAAGTAAAACTCAAATAGAAATGTTAAGTTTGGATTCTTTAGTTCCTAAGGATCATTTAGTAAGAAAACTAGAGAATGCTATAGATTTAAACTTTATCTATGATTTAA
>NZ_RLIH01000032.1 GCF_004006535.1 Anaerosphaera multitolerans
TTTATAACATAAAAATTATGCGGAAGTGGCTCAGTGGTAGAGCATCGCCTTGCCAAGGCGAGGGTCGCGAGTTCGAATCTCGTCTTCCGCTCCATTTTATTTTGCACCGTTAGCTCAGCTGGATAGAGCGTCTGGCTACGGACCAGAAGGCCAGGGGTTCGAATCCTCTACGGTGCACCAACAAAAGCCTTGTAGTTGTAATAGCTACAAGTTTTTTTATTGAAATTTTATTTCACGGAAATTTGTTTAAAATATATAAACTAGGAAAGTAGACCATATATAAATTACAAACTTAATTGATTATATAGTAGTGTTTAGTTCTTCAATATCCTTATAAGTATATATTCGCTGTTGCAAATACGATTTAAATTCTTTTAATAATGGATAATAAATATATTTTCTATAGTTTTCACATTTTTTACTATATTTCATAGTCAAAAACTCATTGTTTTTCTTTAACTTAGATATCCATTTATTTTTATAATCAAATATAGTTTTTAATTACAAGCGTTTTTCTCAAACACTTTCATAAATTTTTCTTATGTGAGATTAAGCATTGAAGAGGTTAAATGTAAAATGGGTTGTTTGTTAGAGATAGTGATTTATAGATTTAATCGTATATGATTTTAGAAATGAGAAAGCAGTCCCATAGGGACCGCTTCTCAATAAATAAATAAAATAGTGAGGACAGTTCATTTTTGAGGGTAATAATGAGTCAAAAAATATATACCCATATAATTAAAGATTTGAGCAATGCTTAATCAAAAGACATTTATAAGCACGAAATGAAAAAGAAGTCCTATAAGGACTACTCTTTCATCAATATAAATAGTTAGGACATATTAATTCGTGAGGTTATCAATTTGTCAAAAATATTATACTTTAATTTGATAATAATTTGGGCAATGAGTAACCAAAAGACATCTATAAGCACGAAATGAAAAAGAAGCCCATAAGGGCAACTTTTCCAGAGTATGATTTGCTAAGGAGTTATAGGTATAACTCACATGATAATTATATCACGTTAAGATAAATACCCTGAATAAACAAAAACTTTTACAACAAGTAACCAAATCACACTAAATAGCACGAAATGATTATAAATAGACTAAAATATAGAAGAGTGATCACTGTCAATAATTTTTGCTTAATTGAAAGACTACAATAACGCCTGAGATAAGATATACGTATAATTGAACGGGAGTGTTAAGTTTCACATTAGTAATTGATAGTTATATGAACAAGGAGAGAAAATTTGAGTTAGAGGCTGAGGTTAACCGTCAGTGGACTTAATTTTTCTACTGACAATAATACATCTAAATTATTAGCAAACTACTTTTATAAAAGTAGTTGGATAGAAGTATAGATTGTATTCAGATTGGAAGTTATAAAAAAATGGAAGAATAATTTAAGAGAATGAATGATTTTAAATTCGAATATTTTACACCCCTATAAATGAAATAGCCTATAAGAGACATACTTAACATATGCATAATTGTTGTAGTAGGTAAAGGTCTAAATTTATTAAAGAAAAATTTTAAAAATTACTGAATATTAAACGAATAAAAAAAGTACCTATTCTTTGTAACTTAAGTTTATAATCCCATATACAGTAATTTCTATCCAAAGAAGCATCTAATAGATGATTAATTAAAGAAAATTTAAAAGGACAAAGTTCTATAAATTTTAGAATTTAGTCTTTATTAACAGCTTAATTATTTGTCCAACTTTTTGAGGTCAGTACTTGCGTTTTATTCTCTTTTGTAATTAGATTATTATTGAATATTTAATAATTAATTATTTATAGATGTTTAACAGGAACTCAGCTTTAAGAGTTCCTGTTAATGGTGTTATTATAAGCTTTTTTAGTATTCAGTAATACTAAAAACATTATAACACTTTAGCATATGAAATAGTGTAATAATATTTTTACAAACTTAAAAACAAATATAATTAATGTAAGTTAATCAAATATTAAAAAATTAGATAAAAGTGTAGTTCAGTTATTAGAGGATCTAGTAAGTAATATGGTAGATTAAGTTAGATCTTAAAAAGTTATTAATAAAAAGAAAAATTCAGAAAATAAAATTTTATTGTAGACAAAGAATATTAAGTATGGTAATTAGTAAATAATAGTTTGAACTATTTATGATTATTTATATTTGATATAATTGTTTCGAGGTGATAGATATGAGCGTTTGTTTTTATGGCTGCATTACTATTGATGGCTTTCTTGCCGACAAAAACCATAATGTAGATTGGTTATATGAAACAGGAACTATTGAAGAAACGGGATATGAGGAATTTTATAAAAAAATCGATATTACTGTAATGGGTAAAAAGACTTTTGACGAGGTGTCCAAATTTCCAAATGCCCATAGCATGTACCCGACTAGTGAAAATTATGTCTTTACACATTCTAAAAAATTAGATATTGATAATTATATTCCGATTTCTTGTGATGTTGTTAAATTTATAGAAAATTTTGATAAGGATAAGAATATATGGATTATTGGTGGGAGTAAGATACTAACACCCTTACTTGATAACAATTTAGTGGAGAAAATGATTATACAAATAGCTCCTGTACTTTTAGGAGAAGGTATACCATTGTTTACACAAAAAGAAATGCTTAGAAGATTTATACTTGAAAAAATAAATAGATACGGACAATTTGTTGAACTTATATATAAAAGATAAAATTAGCCCATAGGTTAAAAAAATAAATTCTATTTTATAATTAAACAGATAGTGTAAGTAACTTTTAAGATTGAAATCTGTATTGTAAAAGAAATGACTATATTGTGATATGATTAATGTAGGATAACTATTATTTAATTTAAGTAGAAGTTATTAACAGGAATTATTAAAGTTTTATATGTTTAGTGTCAGGAGCGATATAGATGATTGAATTGAAAGGAAAGTATAATTCAGCAAAGGTATTTGCAAATGAAATGGAAGAAGTAGCTAAACAACAGATTATTAAGATTTTAGATCAATCTTTCTTAAAAGATACAGTAATAAGAATTATGCCCGACGTTCATGCCGGCAAAGGTTCGGTAATTGGTTTTACTTGTAGATATACAGAAGAAAACATAAAGATAGTTCCTAATATAGTAGGTGTTGATATTGGATGTGGAGTTCTAACTACTGATATTTCCAATATAGATATTAATAGAAATCTTTTGGAAAAACTTGATTCTGAAATAAGAGATAATGATTTAATACCTTATGGATTTAATGTAAATAAAAAATTGGATAGCGATATACTAGGTGATTTGTCAATTCTAAAAGGTTTAAGATGTTATGACGAAATAGAGGATATGAATAGAATAAAAAGGTCGCTTGGAACATTGGGCGGTGGTAATCATTTTATTGAAATTGCTCAAGGTGAGAAATCTAAAAAGACTTATTTAATTATTCATAGTGGCAGCAGAAATCTTGGAAAACAAGTGGCTGATTTATATCAAAATAAAGCTATTGAATATCACGGTTTAAATAAGAAAAAATCTAAGGGAAAGAAAAATGTTGTAACTGATATCAAAGGGGAACAAAAGGAAAAAGAAAGTTCAAATAAGGTAGATGAAACTTTAAATATGTCAAAGGATCTAGCATATTTAGAAGGATTTTTAGCAGAGGAATACTTGCATGATATGGCTATATGTCAAAAGTTTGCTGTAGTAAATAGGAAAAGAATTAGAGATTTAATTTATAGATTTTTATGCGAGAGTTTAAATTTATCTGAGATATCAAATTATGGATTTAGTTTTGAAACTATTCATAACTACTATGACTTTGAAGATAAAACTATTAGAAAGGGAGCGGTGGCTTCTAAAAGAGATCAGTTGCTATTGATACCAATAAATATGCAGTATGGCAGTCTCCTATGTAGAGGGCTTGGCAATAAGGATTGGAACGATTCCGCTCCTCATGGTGCGGGGCGTTTAATGAGTAGGAGACAGGCTAAAAAGCAAGTTACTTTAAGGGAATTTGAACTTAGTATGGAAGGAATTTTTTCAACATCGGTCCATAAGGATACTATTGATGAAAGCCCTCATGTATACAAAAATCCCCAAGATATAATTGAAAAGATAATTGGAAGTACTGTGGAAATAGTGGAAGTATTAAGACCGATTTATAATTTCAAAGGATGATAAAGATAAAAAAGCTTGTACATACAAGCT
>NZ_RLIH01000033.1 GCF_004006535.1 Anaerosphaera multitolerans
ATTGAGATATTGGTCTCAATCTTTTTATTTTGGAATAGAAGACCTTTAAAGCGGGTATATAAAAAATAATAAGGAGGAGTGATTAATGAAAATATTAATACCTGTAGATGGATCTAAGATTACAAACAAGATAGTTGAAAAAGCGGTGGAGCTGGGAAGTGAATTTGAGGCGAAACTAATACTTCTGACTGTAATAGACGAATCAAACTTAAGGTATAATCACACTTTTCCAATTTTATATGAGACTATGAAATCCAATACTGAAAATATGTTGGAAGAGTTAAAGAAGGAGTATAGTAGCTATAAGTACGGTATTGAAACCCTTTTAGAGACGGGAGTCCCCTATAAAGATATTTTAAGGGTTGCCGAAGAGGAAGATGTGGACTTAATAGTAATGGGCAACAGAGGTCTTGGAGCATTTTCAAGAACGTTGTTAGGTTCAGTTTCCAACAAAGTTCTAAATAAGTTTAAAAAATCTGTTTTAATTATAAAAATGGATTTAGAAGACGATGATGAAGAAGATTTGTTGTAGGAATGTGAAGAATGAAAAATATGAAAATATTAATTCCCGTTGACGGCTCCGGTATAAGTGAGGAGATAATTGAAACAGCAAGGATAATAGGAGAAAAATATAACTCCGAACTTTATATTTTAAACGTCGTTGATGAAATGGACGTAAATTTTGTACATACTAATTCAAAAGCTTTTAACAGCAGTATAAAAGAGCTGCAGCTTATGTTAAATGATTTTAAAAACAAGTTGGGTTATCCCTATAGTGTAAAAACTTTTATAAAAAAAGGAACGCCCTATAAGGAGATAATTAAACTTGCCGAAGAGGAAGATGTGGATTTGATAGTAATGGGCAACAGAGGTCTTGGAGCTTTTTCAAGAACTATGCTTGGTTCGGTTTCCCATAAGGTATTAAACCATACTTCAAAATCCGTTTTAATAGTTAAGGTAATGTGAAGTTAAGTTATAAACCGAGGAGGTTTTCTATGAAATTTTTAGTGCCCATTGATGGCTCAAAAGTAGGAATAAAAGTATTAAAGGAAGCTAGAAAGTTAGGAGAAAAATTTGAAGCTGAACTATTATTACTTACAGTAGTAGATGATTTAAACTTAAAATACAGTCACACCTATCCGGACTATCATGACGTCTTAGTAGAAAAGGCAAGAGAAGATTTAGAAGATGTAGCAGCGGAATGTAAGGATTACCAATATGGAGTAAGAAAATTTGTTAAGGCTGGAATGCCTTATAATGAAATACTTAAACTTGGCGATGAAGAGAATGTGGATTTAATAGTAATGGGGAACAGAGGTCTTGGGGCTTTCTCAAGAACGCTTTTAGGTTCAGTTTCCAGCAAGGTATTAAATCACTCTAAAAAATCTGTTTTAATTATAAAATCAGACTTTGAAGATTGAAAATAAGCTTAAATGTGAGTTTGTTAAAGTGTAGAGGAGGTTTATATTGAAAATTTTAATTCCAGTGGATGGCTCGAAAGCCTGTGGAGAAGTAGTTGAAGTTGCAGAGGATTTTGGAGAAAAATATAAAGCGGAATTGATTTTTTTACATGTCATAGATGAAACTACTATGAGTGATAGATATTTCCTTCCTGGCTTATATGGCTCTATGGAGAAAAGAGGCAAGTCCATTTTAGCGGAAGTAAAAGAGGAAATTTTAGATTATCCCTATGAATATAAATTTATATTAAAAAGGGGAAATCCATATTTGGAGATAGATAAGGTTGCCGAAGAGGAAGATGTGGACTTAATAATTATGGGTAACAGAGGGCTTGGAGCTTTTTCAAGGACATTGTTGGGTTCAGTTTCCAATAAGGTTTTAAACCATTCTAAAAAATCGGTTTTATTGGTAAAGCCTGATTTTGATGATTAAATAATAATTATAGTTTGTAGATTGTAAAGGAGGTTAATATGAAAATTTTAGTTCCCGTAGACTGTTCAAAAATGACAAAGGCGATAGTTGATAATGCCAAGGATATTGGAGAAAAGTTTGAAGCTGAATTGATTTTAATGACGGTGGTTGATGAAATCGGCTACAAGGACAGACACTCCTATCCAATTGCCATTGATGCGGAAGTTAAAGAGATGGAAAAGGAAATGGAAGAGTTAAAAGAGGAGAACTCCGATTACAAGTATGGATTAAAGACAATTTTAAAAGTGGGTTCGCCTTATAGAGAAATTGTTAAGGCGGCAGATGATGAAGATGTAGATTTTATTGTTATGGGTAATAGAGGGCGCGGAGTATTTTCCAGAACATTACTTGGCTCTGTATCCAACAAGGTATTAAATCATTCAGATAAATCTGTCTTAATAGTAAAAACTGAAATTGAAGAAGATTAAGATATAGTGAAAGCTTGTAGCTATGAGTGATCCTAATTATTAAAGGAGAGAAATTATGAAAATATTAATACCAGTAGACGGTTCAAAGATTTCAAAAAAAATAGTGGAAAGAGCTAAAGACATTGGAGAAAAAAACAGTGCGAAGTTAATACTACTTCATGTTATGAATGAGGCGAACTTACCAAAAGAATACCATTCACAGGCTCTTTATGACTTTGAAATTCAAAAGTCAAAGGAGATTTTAAGTGAAATGAAAGAAATTCTTTCGGACTATCCTTATGAAATTGAAACTTTTTCAAAATCGGGCTCACCTTATCTTGAAATTATCGACCTTGCCGATAAGGAAGATGTGGATTTAATTATAATGGGTAATAGAGGTTTGGGAGTATTTTCCAGAACATTACTTGGCTCTGTATCCAACAAAGTATTAAATCATTCAAAGAAATCCGTATTAATAGTAAAAGATGAGTTGGAAGATTAACGATGTTTGTGATGTTAAATAAATCAAACTCATAGCTATAGGTTTTCAACTGGAAATTAAAGGGGATATTATGAAGATTTTAGTTCCGATAGACGGCTCAAAGATGGCTGACAAAGCTTTAGATATTGCACGAGATATTGGGGAAAAGTATGATGCTCAGCTCTATTTAATAACAGTTACGCCACAGACCTACGTCTTAAAACAGTATCAGTCAAACTTTCCTCACATTGTAGAAATTCAAAAGGAGGAAAGGAAGAGAGTTCAGGAAATACTTTCCAAAGCGGAAGAAAAACTGTTAGATTACCCTAAGGAGGTTATGACCTTTGGATTAAGTGGAGATCCTTCAGAGCAAATAATTGACTTTGCAGAAAAGGAGGATGTTGACTTAATAGTTATGGGCAATAGAGGTCTGGGAGTGTTTTCAAGGACATTGCTTGGTTCAGTTTCAAGTAAGGTTTTAAACCACACAAAAAAATCCGTATTCTTAGTGAAAGAAGATTTTTAAAGTTTTCTGCAAATGTGGATTGTGAAAAATAGTGGGTATATATAGATTAAAGTTTAAGGAGGTTACTTATGAAAATATTAATTCCAATTGATGGTTCAAAGATTTCTCAAAAGGCAGTTGCTACTGCGAAAAAAATAGGTGAAAAATTTGATGCAAAATTGATAATACTTACAGTTATACCGGAAACCAGTATAATTGAACAATATCCTTCAAACTTTCCATATACTTTAGAAATTGAAAAAGCAAATACGGAAAGAGCTGAATATGTATTATCTGATGTGGAGAAAGAACTGGCAGATTATCCATATGAGGTTCAAACTATTTATACAAGTGGAAATCCTTCACAACAGATTACTAAATTTGCAGAAGAACAAAATGTGGATTTAATTGTAATGGGTAATAGAGGACTAGGAGCTTTTTCAAGGACACTATTGGGTTCAGTTTCCAATAAGGTTTTGAACCATTCTAATGTTTCAGTTTTAGTAGTAAAAGGCGACATTGAAAGTGATAAATAAAATTTTTCATTTACTATTTGAGAAAAGAGCTTTGAGCTCTT
>NZ_RLIH01000034.1 GCF_004006535.1 Anaerosphaera multitolerans
ATATTAATTTTTGTTAAGTCTTTTCTTTATCATTTTTACAATATCTCTTATTTCTCTAACCCCTAAGAGATATAAACATATGGCGTATACAAGGGCTGCTAATGATACTACAAATAAGAGAACAATCAATTTAATCAGTTTGATTGAAGCACCTGAAGTTACAAAAGGCAGTAATAAAGTTTCAATTGGGAAGTATAAAAAGGCTACTAATCCCATTACAGCTGAGGCCATAAGAGTTTTTATCAAAGCTCGTATATAGGACTTTGTACCTAAATTTCCTATTTTCTTTCTAAGTAGGACAAAGGAAATTAAAACGGCTATAGTGGTTGCAATACTCACTGATGCGGCAAGTCCTCTTGTGCCGAATCTATGAGCAACTAGCAAGTTAAGTCCTACATTTATCATTACATTAATCAATCCGACCCAAAAAGGCGTCTTCGTATCTGAAAGGGAATAGTAAACTCTATTAAGTACATTGCTTATAGACATGGAAATCAAAGCTATAGTATAAAATCTTAATGTGGCAGTTGTATCTATGGCATTTTGCAAAGTATATCTTCCGTGGAAAAATGCCAAGTCAACTATAGGTCTTGCCAATATAATCATCCCCACTGTAGCAGGTACTGTTAGAAATAAAACGGATTTTACTGAAGCGTTCATAACTTTCTTTCCCTGAACCATACCCTGCTCTGAGAAGGTTCGAGTCATAGTTGGAAATACTGTTGCTGTAATAGCGGTTATAAATATTCCAAGTATCATGGTATTTAATTTATTGGCGTTATTTAATATAGTAGTTGAGCCTTCAGCCATTCCCATGGCAAGTCGTTTATTTACGATTATATTAATATCATTTACAGCAGTACTAATAAGGACAGGTGCGGCAAGCATAAGTGATTCCACAACGTACTTATCCTTAAAATCAAGTACGGCTTGAGGTTTGTAGCCCGATTTAAAGGCGCTTGGAAGCAAAAATAAAATTTGCATAAATACTCCCAGTACAGAAGCGATAGTAAGACCGTGTATTCCTGCATGTGAAGTAAATAAAGTCAAATATAAAATATATGTTAAATTAAGTGGAATGGCCACAGCTCCTGCAGCAGCAAATTTTCCACTGTATTGTAAGAAACCTGTAAATACTCCTACTATTGCTGAAAAAACTATAACGGGCATTCCAAGTTTAATAAGCTCCACAACTAAGTCAAAAGCTTCTGGCTTAGAAGGTGGTGAAAATAAAAAAGCAAGTGCTGGTGCTAAAGCAATACCCATTATCATTACCAATATGGATATAATAGTAGATATTGAAAGCATATTGTTTGTAAAGTGCAATTTTTGATTATGTCCCAGTTCGCTTTCAGCCTTTTGAAGTCCCGGTATAAAAGTTGTTGCAATTGATTGGGTGACTAGTGCGGAAATTATTCCTGTAGCTCCTAAAGCTGCATAAAATGCATCTGTCTGGAAAGTAGCACCGAATTTTGCAGCTATTAAACTTTCTCTAACAAGTCCAAATATTTTCCCTATTAAAGAAAATATAATAATTGCAAGAGTGGATTTGGCTAATCTTTTCGTAGTTTCCATAGTAACCTCCTAAGTTCATATAAAAGTATATTCTCTAGCTAATTTAAAGTCAATATAAGATAAGTTGAATAAAAAGTTACAATATAATAAAATTAATAGAGGTGATTAAATGAAAATATTAACTTCAATAAAAGTTGTACTGCCTTACTTTAAAAAATATAAAAATATTTTGTTTTTAGACCTGCTCTGTGCAGGGCTTACAACTGTTTCTGAAATGGTATTGCCTCTAATATTGAGATATTTATCAAATGTGGGGATGTACCATTTTAATGACTTAACATTAAGTTTGATTTTAAGGCTTGCATTTCTATTTATAATTTTAAAAATTATTGACTTGGTGGCAGGTTACTATATGACAAGTGTAGGTCATATTATGGGAGCAAAAATAGAAACGGATATGAGAGCTGATCTGTATTCTCATTTACAGACTATGAGTGATTCTTTCTACAATGAGACGAAAATTGGAGTTCTAATGAGTAGAATTACCAACGATCTTTTTGACATAACAGAATTCTCTCACCATGTGCCGGAAGAATATTTCATAGGTGGACTTAAAATATTAGTATCTCTATTTATACTTTTAAATATAAATGTAAAGATGACATTATTAATTTATTTAATGATTCCAATTATGATATTTTTTGCAAATAAATATCAGAGAAGAATGAAGAATGCTCAAAAGAAACAGAGAGTTCAAGTTGGTAACTTCAACTCCTCCATAGAAGATTCTCTACTTGGAGTAAGAGTTGTAAAGTCTTTTGCCAATGAGGATATTGAGCTTGAAAAATTTGAAGATCAAAATAATAAGTTTTTAGACATCAAAGAGGAATACTACAAGTCCATGGCCGGATTTAATACAGTTACAAAGCTTTTTGACGGCCTTATGTATTTAATTTTAATATTAACTGGCGGCTATTTTATGATGAAGAGAGAAATAGAAGCCGGGGATTTGTTGGCCTATGTAATGTATGTCACATCTCTTTTAAATACAGTAAAGAGAATTGTGGAATTTACTGAGCAGTTCCAAAAAGGTTTGACGGGAATTGAAAGATTTGAAGAGATAATGAATGAAAAATCAGATATTGTTGATTCTGAAAATGCTGTTGAAATCGGTAAGGTACAAGGGCAAATTGAATTTAAAGATGTGACTTTTAAATATGAAGTAGATACGGAAAATGTATTGGAGCACTTTAATTTAAAAATAAAACCGGGCGGAAATATAGCCTTAGTAGGTCCTTCAGGTGCGGGAAAGACTACAATATGTAACTTAATTCCAAGATTTTATGATGTAAATAACGGTGAAGTTTTAGTAGATGGTAAAAATGTAAAGGATATTAAGTTGAAATCTCTTAGAGATAATATTGGAATAGTTCAACAGGATGTATATCTTTTTTCGGGAACTGTTCTTGACAATATAAGGTACGGGAAACCCGGAGCTACAGATGAAGAAGTTTTAAGAGCTAGTGACCTAGCCGGTGCAACGGAATTTATAGAAAAGCTGCCTGAAAAGTTTAATACCTACGTAGGAGAAAGGGGATTAAAACTTTCAGGAGGTCAAAAACAGAGAATTTCCATAGCTAGAGTATTTTTAAAAAATCCTCCGATTTTAATATTAGATGAAGCTACTTCCGCTCTTGACAATAAGTCCGAGCAAATAGTGCAGGAGTCTTTAGAGGAATTAAGTAAGGGAAGAACTACTATTACTATAGCTCACAGGCTTACGACAGTACAAAATGCTGATGAGATAATTGTAATGGAAGATAGAAAGATAATAGAAAGAGGAAACCATGAGGAGTTAATGGATAAAAGAGGTCGTTACTATGATCTCTATACTAAGGGCGGTCTTCTTGCAGGATAAAAAAACAAACTACATCAGGTAGTTTGTTCAGATTGAAGACAAAAGGCATTTTAGATTTAATTTTTACTCTAAAATGCCTTTTGAAATTCAAAAATTGATAATTTTTCTTTAATTTTTGAAATAAAATATAAAAACAGGAATAGTCTTTATTCCCATTCCATATATGATTTGCTAATTTCTTTAAATTCATGCACCCAAATAAGAGGTATAGTTCATTTTTAACCCTTTCTAAACCTCTATGTAATGTATATCTCATACCATGTAGTTCCTTGGCATCTGCAAATATCCGCTCTATGGTTTCTTTCCTTCTCCCATATTTTTCCTTAAACCCTTTTGTATGTCTAATATCTTCACATTTTTCTATGTATCCCTCCCAAATGTG
>NZ_RLIH01000035.1 GCF_004006535.1 Anaerosphaera multitolerans
AAGCCATATTCCAAATCTATTCCAAAATTATTGTTGGTCAAGTCTTCGACCTATTAGTACTCATTAGCTTCAAACATTACTGCTCTTTCACCTTGAGCCTATCTACCTCATTTTCTTCAAGGGGTCTTATCTTATGAGGGAAATCTCATCTCGAGGGGGGCTTCGTGCTTAGATGCCTTCAGCTCTTATCCCTTCCAAACTTAGCTACTCAGCTGTGCCCTTGGCAGAACAACTGATGCACCAGAGGTTTGTCCATCCCGGTCCTCTCGTACTAAGGACAGCTCCTCTCAAATTTCCTACGCCCACGACGGATAGGGACCGAACTGTCTCACGACGTTCTGAACCCAGCTCGCGTGCCTCTTTAATGGGCGAACAGCCCAACCCTTGGGACCTACTTCAGCCCCAGGATGAGACGAGCCGACATCGAGGTGCCAAACCTCCCCGTCGATGTGGACTCTTGGGGGAGATAAGCCTGTTATCCCCGGGGTAGCTTTTATCCGTTGAGCGATGGCCCTTCCACTCGGTACCACCGGATCACTAAGTCCTAGTTTCCTATCTGCTCGACTTGTTGGTCTCGCAGTTAAGCTCCCTTTTGCCTTTACACTCTTCGCACGATTTCCATCCGTGCTGAGGGAACCTTTGAACGCCTCCGTTACTCTTTCGGAGGCGACCGCCCCAGTCAAACTGCCCGACTGACAGTGTCCCTCTCCCTGATTCAAGGGAGTAGGTTAGAATTCTAAGCTTAAAAGAGTGGTATCCCAACAGCGGCTCCATTAATACTGGCGTACTAAATTCACAGCCTCCCACCTATCCTGTACATTTAACCTCAAAATCCAATGTCAACCTACAGTAAAGCTCCACGGGGTCTTTCCGTCCTGTCGTGGGTAAGCGGCATCTTTACCGCTACTACAATTTCACCGGATCCTTTGTTGAGACAGTGCCCAAATCGTTACACCTTTCGTGCGGGTCGGAACTTACCCGACAAGGAATTTCGCTACCTTAGGACCGTTATAGTTACGGCCGCCGTTTACTGGGGCTTCAGTTCTAAGCTTCGCTTGCGCTAACTCTTTCCCTTAACCTTCCAGCACCGGGCAGGTGTCAGCCCCTATACTTCGTCTTTCGACTTCGCAGAGACTTGTGTTTTTGGTAAACAGTCGCTTGGGCCTTTTCACTGCGGCCACATCTCTGTGGCTCCCCTTATCCCGAAGTTACGGGGTCATTTTGCCGAGTTCCTTAACAAAGGTTCTTCCGCTCGTCTTAGGATTCTCTCCTCACCTACCTGTGTCGGTTTACGGTACGGGCAATATATATCTTGATAGTGGCTTTTCTTGGCAGTGTGGAGTCATATCCTTCTCTACTTATTTTTCGATCCGCATCACACTTTAGCCTTTTTAGAGTACGGATTTGCCTATACTCCAGCCTTTGTGCTTGCACGCCTCACCAACTGGGCGCTACTACTATCCTCCTGCGTCCCCACTTACTTTTTAACAATATATATCGGTACAGGAATCTCAACCTGTTGTCCATCGACTACGCTTTTCAGCCTCGCCTTAGGTCCCGACTTACCCTGAGTGGACGAGCCTTCCTCAGGAAACCTTGGGTTTTCGACGGGTGAGATTCTCACTCACCTCTCGCTACTCATGCCAGCATTCTCTCTTCTGTAAAATCCACAACGGCTTTCGCCTTTTGCTTCGTCTCTTACACATTGCTCCTCTACCGACGTTATTACGTCCCACAGCTTCGGTATATAGTTTAGCCCCGGTTATCTTCGGCGCAGAGTCACTTGACTAGTGAGCTATTACGCACTCTTTAAATGTATGGCTGCTTCTAAGCCAACATCCTAGTTGTCTAAGTAACTCCACATCCTTTCCCACTTAACTATAATTTTGGGACCTTAGCTGGTGGTCTGGGTTCTTTCCCTTTCGACAATGAAGCTCATCCCACACTGTCTGACTCCCTAGTGTCTGATTTGGTATTCGGAGTTTGATAGGTTTTGGTAACGTCATACGCCCCGCAACTATTCAGTGCTCTACCCCCTTATCAGATTGCCACTAGAGGCTAGCCCTAAAGCTATTTCGAGGAGAACCAGCTATCTCCGTGTTCGTTTGGCTTTTCACCCCTATCCACAGGTCATCCGATAACTTTTAAACGTTACCCGGTTCGAGCCTCCATTGAATTTTACTTCAACTTCACTCTGCCCATGGATAGATCACACGGTTTCGGGTCTATGGCATATAACTTGCGCCCTATTAAAACTCGCTTTCGCTTCGGCTTCAGTACTTCATACCTTAACCTTGCTATATACCATAACTCGCTGGCCCGTTCTACAAAAAGTACGCGATTGAGGTGCTAGACCTCTTTCGCTGCTTGTAAACATTAGGTTTCAGATTCTTTTTCACTCCCCTCCCGGGGTTCTTTTCACCTTTCCCTCACGGTACTTGTTCTCTATCGGTCACCAAGGAGTATTTAGCCTTAGGAGGTGGTCCTCCCTTATTCCCACTGGGTTTCACGTGCCCCGTGGTACTCGCTCGTGCTGATTTATTGTCGCTTTCGTTTACAGGACTGTTACCTTCTTTGGTTCATCTTCCCAGATGATTCTACTAGCTATCTTAATCTTATGCACTGTCGGGCTCTACCCCGTTCGCTCGCCGCTACTTAGGGTATCGATGTTTCTTTCTTTTCCTCAGGTTACTTAGATGTTTCAGTTCACCTGGTTCGCCTCCATAAGCTATGAATTCACTTATGGATACCTCTTACGAGGTGGGTTGCCCCATTCGGATATCTGTGGGTTGACGGATATTTGCTCCTAACCACAGCTTTTCGCAGCTTGTCACGTCCTTCGTCGCCTCTTGGTGCCTAGGCATTCACCTAATGCTCTTATTAACTTGACCTTAGTCAATTGTTTACATTTATTCTCTATTTGGATGGTGAATTGTCATTTCATTTGTTTCTGTATATAACATACCTTCGAAAT
>NZ_RLIH01000036.1 GCF_004006535.1 Anaerosphaera multitolerans
TGACAGAAATTTTATATTCTGTCATTTATATTCTACGTGTAATTTATATACGTTTGACGGCCTTCCTTTTCCTCCATCATGGCTGACTTTTATAATTTCCGCTAAACCTGAATCTACTAAGGCTGTCAGTATCTTATTAGCTCCTCGTTTAGTAATTCCCAAAACCTCCGCCAACTCCTTAGTCGTTAAGTTATCTTTGTCCATACTTTGAAGTATTCCGATAATTTTATTTATAGTCTTGGGAGCTAGTTTTGATATTTTTGCAATTTGGTTTATATATTTTTCATCTAAGTACTTAGGTAATTTTTCCACATTGTTATCAATATCTCCTGATAGTATGTAAATTTCCTCGTTAATATCAATTAATACACTACAATTAATATTTTCTTTTTTATAGGATAAGGCATACTTGCTGCCGTTGATTGCACTTAAAAGAGAGCTGTAAAGATTCTTGCCTATACCGTATCCGATTATTCCTTCAAAGTCCACTTCCTCAATTAGCTTATTTAATAAGAAACAATGACTATAATTTCTCGTAAGTCTTTGAAGTTGAATTGCATCAATATAAACTTCCAAATCTAAAAAATTTCTTTTTATTATTGGCTTAATACTAAATGAATCACTTAACTCTGTAACTATTTTTATAATATTTGAAAATAATAGCTCAATATCCACTGTTGTCTTATTTACAAGTCTTTCAATTAAAGGATTGATATATATAACTCCTGGAAGCTGATGTTGTATATCTTGCATTTGAATATCTCTTTCCAAATTCTCAAAGGCGGAATCAATATTGTGTCTTCCGGGATATACATAGTGACATTCAACCCCCTTATCTCTAAGAGCCTCTACAACACTGTAAAAAAATGTCACTACCACATCTACTTGATCTTCTTCTATTGCTTTAAGATGTTTTTCTAAAAAATCTTTCTCAATTTCAATTAATTCGTCAAAATTTGCCGACTCCATTTTCCTTACAAGGGATTTTATATGTTCATTTAAGAAATCTCCTTGAACAAACTCCTCTAGACTGTGCTTTTCATCTAGAAAATCAATACCTATTCTCGTCTTTGACAAGTCTCTTTTTTCCAATATTATCTGTAAAATAATTCTATAGGTATTCTCCGCATCCATTCCAAATGATACTATAGGTTTAGAATTGGCAAAATCAGTTATTCCTTTTAATACAGTCATTGGTATTACATAGCTTGTAACAAAACCGTCAAAATTAAACTGTTCTCTTATATATATTTCTTTCAGTTCATATAAATCTTTATATTCAAAATAAGTTAATTCACAGGATTTATATTCAAATCCGATGGTTTCCTTAAAAAATTTTATTAAATGTTCTTTTAATAAAAGTGCCACTTTATATTTCATAAGGTTTTATTTATGTTCCTTTCTTCTAAAATGTATAACTAATCTTTAACAAAATTAACTAAAGACATATTAACACATAAAGTAAATTTAAAATAGATTTCTCTTAACTAACTCAAATATTTAAAATTTAAAAGAGTGGACTTTCATCCACCCTAATATCAACAAATTATAAAAAGTTTTTAAGTATTCCCGCAAAAATTACTGAACCGATAGTTACAGTTGTAAAACCACCTACAAGCATTGTTGGTGACATTTTATCCATTAAGTAGTCATATTCTTCTTGATTTGCAGCTTCCGCCTTTGCAGCTTCACCAGTTAAAACAAAGTTTAATGGGAATCCTACTAAACAGTTTAACCCTATTGCAAAAGCCATATTCCATGAAACCTTTAAAAACTTTCCTGCAAGTGCAGATAACAATCCAATACCTACGATTGCTATAGCTAAATAAGCTATTATTATTGCTCCTGAAGAAAATACTTCCTGCGGCGAACTGTCTACCAATCCACCTACTACTGTAACAATTGAGCCTACCATGAAGAAACCAAAAGCATTTGCTTTTTGAAGCGCTTGAGATTCTAAGAAACCATATTCACTGGAAATTACTCCTAGGAATAAAGCAAATATTGTAGGAGAAATACTAAAGGATATTCCCACTGCTCCAAATAAAAGTCCTGACGCCTTTGATAATACAACACCTATAGTGGCCATAAGTCCTAATTTTGCCAATATCATATTATCTGTATTATATTTTTCCGGTATCCTAGGTAAAAGTCTCTTTCCATCTGTTACTTCTTCATTCTTTGAAACTATTCTATCTCCACCTCTATATCCAACTAATAGAGATCTGGCTTCTTTTTTCAATAATGATGGAATTAGAAAGTATGCCGGGAAATTTTGCAATGCTAAAGTTAAAAGCGCAATAGTCGATAGATCCTGTCTCCCCACAGCAATAGCTGCCTTTGACATTTCAAATGCCGCTACAAATCCACCTGTAATTGGTGGAGCTACCACTACTGATTTTTCCCAACCAAATAATGTCGTTCCAATAGTTAGTACTGTAATTGCAACTCCTATTATACCTGAAATACCTATTACTACAGTCTTCCACTCTCTCTTTAAGTCACTTATTTTTAAGGAGCTTCCCATATTTACAACTATTACTACAATAACCATATCTAAGAAATATGAGGAGAAACCCGCTAAATCAATTAATTCCTTAGGTACTGCTCCTGACCAAATTGATATCAAGGTCAACATTACAAATATAAAAATAGATGGAATTAAAGCATTTGTTTTTACAGAGATTACATCTCCTATTGATAAAAACAACAAAACAATAAAAAATGCCACCGCTGGATGAGATACAATTTCAAGCCAATTCATAATTTTCCTCCTAAAACAATATTTTTAATATATTTTGTTTTTATTAAAAAAACCTAAATAATTTAATAAACTTTTAATTATTTACTTGC
>NZ_RLIH01000037.1 GCF_004006535.1 Anaerosphaera multitolerans
AATTGTTGGTTTTGGGCCCATCACTTTATTTACTTTTTGGGGTTTTGGTTTTCTTCTCACTATAGTCTTTCATTCTATAAGATTTTCCAGTAATAGAAATGACTTTAGAATGATGAACCAAGCGGTCCAATAAAGCATTCGTTAATTTCTTATCTTGAAGAAACTCAGACCATTGAGAAAGTGGGATATTCGTAGTAATCAACGTGGATTTCTTTTCATATCTCATATTAATCAGTTGAAAGAGAAGACTCGCTCCATCTCTTGAAAAGGGCAGATAACCCACTTCATCAATAACAAGTACATCATAATTGGCATACTGTTTTAATACTCGCTCTAAAGTTCCTTTTTGATTGGCTCTTAATAAACGGTCCACTAATTCAGTACTCATACAAAAGTAAGAGCTATAACCTTTCTCTAGGGCTTCTAAAGTGATAGAAATAGCTAAATGTGTCTTACCTACGCCACTATTGCCAATGAAGAGAAGATTCTCATGCTTATCTAAAAAACGTAAGGTATGTAAATCTAAAATCTCTGCTTTATTAATTTTCGGTTGAAACTGAAAATCAAAGTCCATCACACGCTTTTCATAAGGCAGATGGGCTTTTTTTAATCGTCTTTCCTGAAGGAGCGCTTCTCGTTCACGAAGTTCTTCACTCAAGAGTTCATGAAGGCCCTCTACTAAGGAAATATCCGCATGCTCATCTAAGAACTCTGGTAAGAGCTGACGCACACGATCGAGTTTTAAATGGTCCAATTGGTTGAGTAATTGATGATAAGTTGTCATAAGCGCTCCCTTCACAATAAATCGTAGGCTTGAAGATTCTCATCCACATAAGCCTCTAGTTCGTCTTCTTCAAGATGTTTGAAGACATCTGATTTAAGAATTTCAACGTAATCTTCACGGCGATAATTAAAGGGACGGTCGCTTAAAGGATGACGAGCAATCAAGCGTTGGTCACAATAGACTTTAAGGTCCTCTTGTTCTTTTTCACAGGTTACGGTCTGTCCAATATATTTAACCGGCACTGAATATTTACGCCCTTCAAAGATCACAAGTGCCTCTTTAGAGACTTTTCGAGTCAAAGGAACACTCAATTGACTATAAACTTTGAGAAGCTCTAAATCAAAAGCCTTGAGATTCAACGCCTCTTGGTCAAGACGTTCAGAAGGTGAGGTTCCAATCGCTTGAGAGATTTCTTTATGATTCAAATCTTCCATCAATTGTTGGACCAGTGCTTGTAATTCTTCAAGGTCTTCAAACTCATTGTTAAAGACAAGCAGGCGGTCAACAGTTCTCGCAAGCGCTTCTACTTTACCTTTGGTTTGAGGTCTGAATGGCCGACAAGCAATGGGTTTAAATCCAGCATCTTTTGCATACTGCCTGAATCGTTCATTGAAAACAACATTTGAGAATTGACTTTTAGAATGGTCCACCACTGTTTTCATATTGTCAAACCAAATTTCTTCAGGGACACCTCCGAATTTCTCAAAAGCGTGATTGAGACACTCAAAGAGTGTGGGTTGGAGACGGTCGACGGTCAATTGAAGATACTTCATCCGAGAGTAGCCAAGAATATACAGAAAGATATTAATCGTAAACACTTCACCATTGCGTGAGATCAGTTTTAAATTTTCTTTCCAGTCGACTTGAGCAGAAAGTCCAGGCGTTGTTTCAATTCGAATCGTTGCTTTATGTTTGCAGGATTCTCGAATCAATCTGGCATAGCGTTTGACGGTCGTATATGAGCCTTGATAGCCTTTTAGTTGGATGAAGTAGTAAATTGAGCGCACAGAGCAGCCAAGCTTGAGTTTATCTTCAATGATTGATTTATAGTTCTCAATAAGTGACGGTGGGACCCTTCGTTTTGAAGCTTCTTCAAGGGTCTTTTCTTTTCCGAGGTCATAATAACGTTTGACCGTCCGATAGTCACAATTATAGCGTCTGGCAATATCAGCGAAATTAGGTTTAATTCCAGTCATAAGATGTTCGGTTATACTTTCTAGGATGTCTTTTCTCATAAGGAAAAGCCTATCACAAT
>NZ_RLIH01000038.1 GCF_004006535.1 Anaerosphaera multitolerans
CTCTAGTCACTTCTATTAAAAGTTCCTAAAGTCTTTCTCCTTAGAAAGGAGGTGATCCAGCCGCACCTTCCGATACGGCTACCTTGTTACGACTTCACCCCAGTCATTAACCCTACCTTCGACTGCTGCCCCCTTTTCAGGTTGGCTCACAGGCTTCGGGTATTGCCAACTCCCATGGTGTGACGGGCGGTGTGTACAAGACCCGGGAACGCATTCACCGCAACATTCTGATTTGCGATTACTAGCAACTCCGACTTCATGTTCTCGAGTTGCAGAGAACAATCCGAACTGGGATCGGCTTTTTGAGATTTGCTTGAGGTCACCCTTTCGCTTCTCTTTGTTCCGACCATTGTAGCACGTGTGTAGCCCAAGTCATATAGGGCATGATGATTTGACGTCATCCCCACCTTCCTCCGATTTATCATCGGCAGTCCCTCTAGAGTTCCCGCCTTTACGCGCTGGCAACTAAAGGTAAGGGTTGCGCTCGTTGCGGGACTTAACCCAACATCTCACGACACGAGCTGACGACAACCATGCACCACCTGTATTACTGTACCCGAAGGTAAAGGCATATCTCTATACCGGTCAATAATATGTCAAGACTTGGTAAGGTTCTTCGCGTTGCTTCGAATTAAACCACATGCTCCGCTGCTTGTGCGGGTCCCCGTCAATTCCTTTGAGTTTCATACTTGCGTACGTACTCCCCAGGCGGAGTGCTTATTGTGTTAACTACGGCACCGAAATTACTCCCGACACCTAGCACTCATCGTTTACGGCGTGGACTACCAGGGTATCTAATCCTGTTTGCTCCCCACGCTTTCGTTCCTCAGCGTCAGTTTATGGCCAGTAAGTCGCCTTCGCCACTGGTATTCCTCCTAATATCTACGCATTTCACCGCTACACTAGGAATTCCACTTACCTCTCCATATCTCAAGAATTACAGTTTCACATGCTTGCAGAGGTTAAGCCTCTGAATTTCACATATGACTTGCAATTCCGCCTGCGAACCCTTTACGCCCAGTAATTCCGGACAACGCTAGCCCCCTACGTATTACCGCGGCTGCTGGCACGTAGTTAGCCGGGGCTTCCTCCTATGGTACCGTCACTATCTTCCCATAGGACAGAGCTTTACGATTCGAAAACCTTCTTCGCTCACGCGGCGTCGCTGCATCAGAGTTCCCTCCATTGTGCAATATTCCCCACTGCTGCCTCCCGTAGGAGTTTGGACCGTCTCTCAGTTCCAATGTGGCCGTTCACCCTCTCAGGCCGGCTACTGATCGTTGCCTTGGTAAGCCGTTACCTTACCAACTAGCTAATCAGACGCGAGTCCATCTTTGACCGCTATACGCTTTGATTACATTTTCATGCGAATTTGTAATTTCATTGGGTATTAATCACAGTTTCCCGAGGCTATCCCCATGTCAAAGGCAGGTTACTCACGTGTTACTCACCCGTCCGCCGCTAATCCAGAACATCTTCACCCCGAAGGGTTTAGGCGTTCTTTCATCGCTCGACTTGCATGTGTTAGGCGCGCCGCCAGCGTTCGTCCTGAGCCAGGATCAAACTCTCAATTAAAATTTTCAAATTTAAATCCCTTAGCTCGTCACTTTACTGACTTTTTCCGCTAAGCTTGTTGCTTATTCTCTTACACTATTTAATTATCAAAGTTG
>NZ_RLIH01000039.1 GCF_004006535.1 Anaerosphaera multitolerans
TGGATTTTTTTATTTGTTCTTGAAACTCTTCCGATATTCAATCGGAGACAACCAGGATAGATTTTTCTTAATTCGGAGATTATTGTAGTAGTGAATGTAGTTACTAATTGTCATTTCTAAACTCTCAAATGAATCAAATCGTTTTCCGTAATAAACTTCTTGTTTTAGTATACCAAAAAAGTTCTCCACGACAGAATTGTCATGACAGTTACCTTTGCGACTCATAGATTGATAAATATTGTGCTCTTGGAGCTTTTGACGATAATACGGTGTCTGATAAGCCCAACCTTGGTCTGAATGGAAAGTACGCCGATAAGGACAATCAGATGTGATTTCTATTGCTTTACTTAATGCATTGCTTATTGCTATAAAGTTTGGTTGCTTGCTTATCTCAAAAGAGACAACTTCACGATTAAACAGATCCATATAAGGGTTGAGGTAAGCTTTCTTCACTTGCCCATTATCGTAGTATTTAAACTCAGTAGTATCAGTTACCAGTTTTTGATGAACAACTTTGGAATTAAAACGTCTATTTAATAAATTTTTTGCGACTTTTCCAACTTTTCCTCTGTAGGAACTATACTTTCGTGTTTTCCTCCAAAAAGAAGTAATACAAAGTCCTAGCTTTCGCATTAAACGTTGAACTTTTTTATGGTTAACAATATATCCTTCACGCTTTAAAAGTTCTACCATGGGGCGATAACCTGCATTAGGGTGTAATTTTCTAAGCTTAATCAATACTTTTTCGATTTCTTCGTCTTTATTTGGGCGTCCGAAACAATTAACCCAATAATAATACGTTGCCTTAGGTAGTCCTGAAATAATTAACAGTTGTTTGATTGGGAACTTGAATTCTCTGTGGAGGGTTTGAACAAGACGTGCTTTTCCTTCGCTTGTTGTTCCATTCTCAGCCTCCTCAATCCTTTTAAATATTTAAGTTCAATTTTAGTGTTTTCCAACTCCCGCTCTAATTCCCTTATACGAAAGTCCTTTTCATCTAGACTTAACTCTGTCTTCTTATTAATGATCTCTTGTCCTGTCTTAGGTCTCCCACGAGATTGTTTAAAAGCCTCAAAATTGTCAGATCTATAACGTCTTACCCAATCAAGTATTCTTGAATAATCAATTATACCTAAGTCTTTAGCAATATCTCTAGCAGACCAGTTACTTGTTAAATATAAGTTTACCGCATCTAACTTCACTTCGGTTGAATATGCTCTATTTTTACCAGTTTTCAAACCTTCTTCACCAGCTATTTCATAAGCAAAAATCCATCTTCTGATTTGTTGGGTATCTTTAAAACCATATTTTTTTGATAAGGAATGATAACCAGTTCTCTTGTCAAGATACTCTTTAACAATCTTTAGTTTAAATTCAAATGTATATTTTGTCATAAAAAAATTGA
>NZ_RLIH01000004.1 GCF_004006535.1 Anaerosphaera multitolerans
TGGAGAGGTTATTTGATATAGTAAGACAACTTGAACATACACAGGTTAGCAAGGTCATAGAATAAATTAACTTTTTTGTAATCTATTTAAATTCAAAATAGTGTTATAATTTAAGAGATATTTAATAAATTTATAGAAGATATTTAATGAATATAGTTTAAAATAGAAAACAAAAGTGACTTAGGGAAAAAGGATGAATAAATGAAAAGATTGTTTAAGATGGCAGTACTTCTTTGTGTGCTGCTTTTAATTATAGTGGGTGGAAGTAGGATTATAGTCGGTAATAAACTTAAAAAACTAGATTACCATTCAAAGAATATATATGTTTATGAAAGGACTAAGGAAAAAGAATTACTTTCCATTAAGGGGGACGAAAGAGTATATCCTGCCTCCTTAGTTAAGATTATGACCACGCTTGTTGCAATTGAAAATATAGAAGATTTTTCTGAAATAGCTCCCGTAGATGTAGAGACTTACAAGGAAATGAACAGTAGAAATGCCTCAATGGCGGGATTTTATGGGAGGGAGAGAGTGAGTTATAAAGATTTGCTCTATGGAACTATGCTTGCCTCCGGAGGTGAAGCTGCAAATTCCCTTGCTATTAACATAAGCGGAAGTACAAGGGATTTTGTAAAGTTAATGAACGATAAAGCAAAAGAGCTGGAGCTAAAAAATACTGCTTTTGTAAATCCCGAGGGACTTGATGTGGAAGGGCAATATTCTTCGGCAAAGGACATTGCGCAAATTTTAGATTATGCCTTGGAAAATGAAAATTTCAGAGAGGTATTTACAAGTAAGACCTATACAACTACTAAGACGCTGGACCATCCAAAGGGAATTGCTTTAGAGTCCACTGTGCTTGGGAAATTAGATGAATATGACCAAGAGGGTTTTGAAATCTTGGGGGGAAAGTCGGGAACTACTTTGGAAGCGGGAGAGTGTTGGGCTACGCTTTCACAAAAGGGAGAAAAGGAATATATTATAGTGGTGATGGGTTCGGAACTTGAAAATATAAAGGACCTGCACTACTATCAAGTTGAAGATACTTTAAATATTTTAAATAATGTAAAATAAAAGGGACCTGTATTGCTAATACAGGTCCTCTGCTATTTGTTTACAAGCTCAATAGCTTCTTTTCCACTTATATGTTCAATGGAAATTTCCACTACAGTGACTAAATTAAATTCCCTTTTAATTTCAACTTCGCTGCTTTCCATAAATTCAGGAGAATATTTTTCCGCTAATAATTTAAGAGCTCTTCGTTTTTCTTCTGCATTTTCTAAAATATGTGCTTTGCCAAATACTATTACACTTCTAAAATAAGTGGTGAACTCTTCAGCTACAATCCTATCTTTATCAATTACACAGAAAGAAACTCTATCATTTTTTTCAATGGCATCAATTTTATGTCCTGTCTTGGCACAGTGAAAATAAATTTTATTGTCATAGTATACATAACTTATAGGAAGAGCATAGGGATAGTTATTATCGCCTGAAAGTGCCAGGACACCGGCAGTTCTTCTTTTTAAAATATTCTCGCTTATTTCCAAGGGGAGGATTTGTTTTTTACGTCTCATTTCTCTAAACATGGTAACCTCTTTTAAATTTATAATCTGCAGTTAAGATTTAATCTTTTTCAACGGCCTCTATAATGGCTTTTACAAAAGGTACAAGGTCGTCAGGTGATCTTGAGGTTATAATATTTCCGTCTATTACCACTTCTTCATCTACATAGTTTGCGCCCGCATTTACAAGGTCATCTTTCATGGAGTAAAAGGAAGTTATATTTTTTCCCTTTATGTCCACTGCCGAAGCTACCATCCAAGGGCCGTGACAAATTGCGGCGATGGGTTTTTGAAGTTTATTCATTTCCTTTACAAAGTCCACTGTTTCCTTAGTTCTTCTCATAAAGTCAGGAGAAAATCCGCCGGGGATAACTACGGCAGCATAGTCTTTAGCTGCAATGTCTTTGGAAGCGTGGGTGCTGGTTTCAGTTAAACCTGATTTACTGTTGTAGGCGGTATCTTTTTGTGAACCTACAAGGTGAATTTCATAGCCCTCCTCTGACAATCTAAAGTAAGGATAGATTAGCTCTCTTTCATCAAATAGATTTTCAATTAAAATTGCAATTTTTTTCAATTTAATCAGCTCCTTTAAATTCATAGTATTTATATACCCAATTTTAAACTATATTTAAAATTATAGCTCTTTATAGGGAGTTACAGCAGGGCTATATTTAATTAATATGGCATACTGTTGTCCCTTTGCAAGAGATTTTATAATTTCATTTTTATCTTCAGCATCTAACTTAAATAAAGTTAAATCCTTCTTTGTCCTGTTGGCAAGGGAAGGACCTGCAAAACTGTTAAAACTTTGAGCTTTTTTATGGGACTTTCTATTTTTACTTCCGAAATATTCCAAAGATATGGAAAGAACTCCTCCCTTATCAGTTCCATATAATTCAGAAAGAGACTGAGCAACAGTTTTTGAACCTTGTAAACCTGAAAAATCAGTGTGAGCTCCGCCGAAAATAGTTAAAATTTTCCCTCCCATATCTTTATAGCATCTTAAGGTATTTTCCGTAAAGTGCTCCTCTCTTAAATTAAAGTCATCATTTTCATAAAAATTTAGGGCTTGGTTTATATTTTCCAGCGAAAGTATAAATTCTTCAAAATTACTCCCCAAGTAATCCCTATATATTTGAGGATATTCCAAAGTACTTTCTGTTAAATTTTCAAAAACCTGAATGGAATCTTCTCTATCTAGGGAGAAGTCCAAACTGTTTAATACTTGGGCTATTTCTTTGGGATGTTCTTCCTTGGGCAGTAAAGTACTTAAGTAGTACATTCCCGTATTGTTATAAGTGTGTTCCACATCTACGCCATATAGGATTAAATGTTGATCTTCGGGAAGTTTTTTATTATATTCATAAAGAGATCTGTAGAAATTTGCGGATTCATTGCTGTAGGCAAAAGTTCCCTCTGTATTTTTAATTACAAAATTTAAAATCTTTTCATCTCCATTTTGAATGTAATTATTTAAAAGGGAGCCGGTGCAGTGGCCGGTTTCTATGAGAATATTTTTTACATTGTGATTCTCATAAAAGTACTTTATTAATTCAAATTCCGTTATAAAAGTTCCAACTGTACCGTGGGATTCTCCAACCATATAAATATTGTACTTATTTAAGTTGGGAGTTTCCTCTATAAGTTGATTATTTAAGTCTTGTATATTTAAATTGGATATGTAACTGGCTGAATCTTTTTTAGAGCATCCTGTAATTAGCAGTATTATAATTAAAGAAAGACTTAGGAATGTAACATTTCTCAGGTGTTTTTTCAATTGTTTTCTCCTTTCTTTGGTCTTGCTTAATTATATCAAATAACCGGGTATATTATTTAAAATATTACTTAAAGGTATTAGTGGGTAGAATTATAATAGAGCTATAAAATTTAAGGCGAAAAAAGAGAATAAAGGAAAATTTATAAGAGAAAATCCTAATAGAAGCTTTTAGAAAGGGGTACAAAATGTCTATTAATAATACGTTTATCTTACCTCATCCGCCCATAATAGTACCGGAAGTGGGAAGAGGGGAAGAAGAAAAAGCAAGAAAGACAATTGAGGGTTATGAAAAAGTTGCAAAGCTCATTGGAGAGATAAAACCTGACAGGATTATTATAAGTTCGCCTCACGCTCCCATCTATGCCGACTACATAAATATTTCATCAGGAGTGGGAAGTAGCGGAAGTTTTTCCAACTTTTCCGCGCCTGAGGTGGATATGGACGTTGAATATGACGAGAGATTAGTAAAGTTAATAAGTGATATGGCAAGAGAAAAGGGAATTTCTGCCGGAACGTTGGGAAGGCAGGGAGATGAACTTGACCATGGAGTATTAATTCCGCTTTACTATATTAATAAGTACCATAGAGATTATAAAATTGTAAGGACTGGAGTTTCAGGACTTCCTCTAATAGACCACTATGAGTTTGGAAAGGTAATTCAAAGGGCCTGTGAAGAAGTGGAAGAAAAAGTGGTTTTTATAGCCAGCGGAGATTTATCTCATAAGCTGCTTCCTGAAGGACCCTATGGCTATGTTGAGGAAGGGCCGATTTTCGATAAAAAAATCGGAGAGATTATTGAAAGTCGAGATTTTTCGCAGTTTTTTAAATTTGATTCTAAATTTTTAGAGGCTGCGGCAGAATGCGGTTTGCGCTCCTTTGTAATAATGGCAGGAGTTTTAGACAAAAAGAGCGTGGAAAGTGAACTTTTCTCGCTGGAGGGTCCCTATGGAGTGGGTTATGCCACAGCCTGCTTTAAAGTTACAGGAGAGGATTCCAGGAGATGTTTTGGAGAAAGTTATCTTAAAGAAGAACGGGAAAAAATAAAAAATACTAGAGAAAAAGCCGATGCTTGGACTGAACTTGCCAGAAAATCCCTTGAGACTTATATTAAAAAAGGTTCAGTGCTTAGTTTACCTGAGGAGCTACCGGAAGAACTTACTTCTACTAGAGCCGGAGCCTTTGTTACACTTTATAAACGGGGAGAATTAAGAGGATGTATAGGTACTATAGAGCCTACTGTTCCTACTTTGGGAGAGGAGATAATTCAAAATGCAATTTCAGCGGGAGTTAAGGACCCTCGTTTTCCACCTGTAAGTGAAAGTGAATTGGAAGATTTAGTTTACAGTGTAGATGTTCTTTCACCCTCTGAGCCGATTTCCTCCCTTGAGGAGTTAGATATTTCTCGCTACGGAGTAATAGTTACAGGAGAGGGAAAGAGAGGATTACTGCTTCCAAATATTGAGGGCATTGATTCCGTTGAACAACAGGTGGAGATAGCAAAGAAAAAGGCAGGGATAAGGGGTAAGAATTACAGGCTGGAACGCTTTGAGGTGGTGCGTCATAAATGAGTGTGGTATGTAAAATATGTCCTAGACACTGTACCTTGAAAGAGGGGCAGGTGGGATTTTGTAAAGCCAGAATGGCAAAAGGTTCAGAAGTTATAAGTTTAAATTATGGGCAAGTGGTTTCGCTGGGACTTGATCCCATTGAGAAAAAACCGCTTTACCACTTTATGCCCGGAAGCAAAATACTTTCCGTTGGAAGTTTTGGATGTAATTTCAGATGTGACTTTTGTCAAAATTATCAAATATCCATGTCAGATGGAAGTGATTTAGTAAAGAAGTATATGTCTCCAAGGGAATTAGTGGATTTGGCAGAGGATTTAAAAAACAGGGGAAATATTGGAATTGCCTATACTTACAATGAACCTCTAATAGGCTATGAATATGTATTGGATACTTCTAAAGAAGCTCACAGCAGAGGTTTAAAAAATGTACTTGTAACTAACGGCTATATAGAAAAAGAGCCTTTTCTTGAATTGCTGCCCTATATTGATGCCGTAAATATAGATTTAAAAAGTTTTAATGAAGAGTTTTACAAAAGTGTGGGCGGAGATTTAAAGGTGGTAATGGAAAGTATTAAGCTTGCAGCAGGTTATGCCCATGTGGAGGTTACTACTTTAATAATAGAGGGAATTAATGATGATGAAGGGGAGATGGATAGTCTTGCCCGCTGGTTATGTACTATAAACCCTTCAATACCGCTACACATAAGTAGATTTTTTCCTGCATATAAAATGATGGACAGAAGTCCCACATCTGTAAGTACTGTGTATAATCTTATTGATGTGGCAAAGACTCACCTAAACTATGTCTATCCGGGAAACTGCTAGATATAAATTTAAATGACAATTAAAGAAAGGAACTGAGATGAAGGAAAAAACTATGGAAAATCAGTTTAAGTTTGAAGGCTCCGAAGATTTAATTAAGGAGTTTCTATCCTACCAGCATATATACAGCGCAGCCATAAAGGAAGTTACTACAAAACTTGAAATTTTAGATGAGGAATTTAAGCTGTTTCATGAACATAATCCCATTCACCACATTGAAACCCGCTTAAAAAAACCCAAGAGTATTATGGAAAAGCTGGAGAAGAACAATTTACCTGAAACTATGGAAGCCATACGTACTATTAAGGACATAGCAGGTGTGCGCGTAGTGTGTAACTATATAGACGACATTTATATTATTGCAAAATTGCTCACTTCTCAAAGGGATATATTTTTAGAAGAAGAGGAGGACTATATTAAAAATCCAAAGGAAAGCGGCTATCGCAGCCTTCATTTAATAGTGACTGTTCCGATTTTTCTATCGGAGGGAGTGAAACGGGTACCTGTGGAAGTTCAAATAAGAACTATTGCAATGGACTTTTGGGCAAGCTTGGAACACTCTCTAAGATATAAAGTAAAGACTGACAACACTGAGGAAATATCTAAAAGGTTAAATCGCTGTGCTGAATCAATAGCAAATCTTGATATTGAAATGCAGGACATTTACAGAAGTATAAGAGAAAGTAATGGAGAGGTTGTAAAGGGAGAGTGAGCAGTTGAAAGTGAATAAAAAACAAAAAAGAATTTTATTAGTAGTTGCTCTCTTAATTTCAATGGTCTTTCTTTTAACGGGATGTCAGAGAGTTAGAAAATTTTTCAAAGATGTGGAAACTACTACAATTGGACTTTCAATGGTCGTTAAAAGCTATGATGAAAACAGTCAGGTAATTGACCAGTATTCAGGAAGAGTGGGAAATGTAACGAGAGAGACAAAATTAGATACTGAGTCCACTGAATCTTCGGTAATTACTTTTACAGTGGGAGGCAAGGAAGTTCAACATGTGGGTTCATCAGTAATTATGATGGAAAAGGGTTTGGAGGATATATTTTCAGAATATGTAAAGACTATTGACTTTGCCAATAGAGATATTACCGTACCCTTTTTAAATAAAATGGTAAATGATTTTAGAGAGCCTTTTTCAGGTCATGATAAGGTAATATTGATAAGGAGTCAAAATGGTACGCCTCTTGCAACTTTTGCAGGAGATAAGGTCTACTTAGACACTACTGATGTTTCTAAAATGACTAAGCTCCTAGTAGATGGAAAGACTTTAATAATCTACAGATGTGACTATTCGATTTATGATTTGGATCTACTGGAACAGTAATAAAATAAGAATTATAAAAGGATCTCTTATAGTTGTATAAGAGGTCCTTTTGTGTTTTGAAGGAATAAAATTATATTTATAGGGTTGCATTTAAAGTAAAGGGGTATAAAATCATAATGGATATTTCTATTTGAGATACCATTAAAATGAATATATTTAGGAGGAATAAATGGAATTAGCAGCAATTTTATTAATCCCTTTCATAGGTACTACTTTAGGTTCGGCATGTGTTTTCTTTATGAAGGAGAAAATGAATAGAACTTTGGAAAAAACATTACTTGGATTTGCAGGAGGAGTAATGGTGGCAGCATCAGTATGGTCTCTGTTAATTCCGGCAATGGAGTTGGCAGACGGACTTGGAAAGTTTTCCTTTATGCCTGCCCTAGTGGGATTTTTACTGGGAGTGGGATTTTTATTACTTTTAGATGAGGTAATTCCCCATCTTCACTTAAATGAAAATAAACCTGAAGGACCTAGGACGAATTTACAGAGAAGTGCAATGATGATGTTGGCTGTAACTCTTCATAACATACCTGAGGGTATGGCAGTGGGCGTATTATTTGCCGGTTATACGTCGGGAAATTCCGCAATTACATTTTCTGCAGCCTTAACTTTGGCAATAGGAATAGCAATTCAAAACTTTCCTGAGGGGGCTATTATATCAATGCCTCTTAAGAGTGAGGGTTTTTCAAAATCGAAAGCCTTTTTATATGGAGGTTTAAGTGGAATTGTAGAGCCGATTGCAGCAGCCTTGACAATTTTGGCTACGACTTTTGTTGAGCCTATGTTGCCCTATTTATTGGCCTTTGCAGCAGGAGCTATGATTTATGTAGTAGTAGAGGAATTAATTCCCGAAGCTTCAAGGGGAGAACACTCCAATGTGGGAGTTATTGGTTTTTCCGTGGGCTTTGCACTTATGATGGTGCTTGATGTGGCACTTGGATAGATAGAAACCCTTAATTTAAAGTTTACTTTAAGTTAAGGGCTTTTTTTAATGTGACAATTAAAAAGTTGGTATAAGAAGTCCTTTAATTAAGTATGCTATGGACTTACGTAGTAATAGCCCTCCTCCTGTTTTTTTATAATTTCAAAAATTCCGGCAGGAACTATTTCAACTGTAGCAGGTAGTGTACTTTCTTCAATATTATTATTTCTAAGAGCATTTCTACATAATTTCACTTTGATATTTAAATTTTCAAGTTCATTTAATTGTTGTAAAAGATTTTCCGATAATTCTCTATAGAGTTGGATAGCGTGGGCATTTACTACAATCTCAATTTTTGATTTCGCTTCAATAGCTTTTAAATTTTTGCTGTTGGAAAGAGCAATGTCCCATTGTACTAAATGGCTTACATGTAATAATACTTTCATAATCAACCTCCTTTAGTGATGATACCCATAAGTTAGATTTATGTAGATTAAAATTAAAATATAATTGGGTAAAATATAATTGTTAAGAGAAGAAATAAAAGAGAAAAGAGAAATAAAACCGAAAAGGGTGTGAAAAAATGAAAGACCATGGAAAGAAGAAAGATAAAGAAATGAAAAGTAATATGAATATGGAGGAAAAAGAAGTAGAGCATAGGGGACGCTATGAAAACTTACAAAGAGATAGTGAATACAGTAGCAGTACTATGGAAGAAAAATCTTCTATGGATATGGAGCATATGAATCATGTTCATAAAAAAACTCATAAAACAGATAGAGACGGACACCATATAAGCCATATGGACGAAGATTCTAGTATGGACAAACATTCTCATATGGATCATTCCAATATGGAGCACAGTGGACATATGGAGCATATGGGAAATTTAAAGCAAAAGTTTTTTATTTCTTTAATTTTTGCAATACCGATTTTACTTCTGTCTCCAATGATGGGTATAAGTCTGCCCTTCCAGTTTACTTTTAGGGGAAGTCAGTGGGTGGTACTGATACTTTCCACAATTATATTTTTTTATGGAGGAAGGCCTTTTCTAAAGGGAGCTCAGAAGGAATTAAAGGATAGAAGCCCGGCTATGATGACTTTGATTTCGCTGGGAATTACGACTTCCTACATCTACAGTGTCTATGCCTTTGTATCGAATAATTTCTTTCCCGGGAAGGAACATATAATGGATTTCTTTTGGGAATTAGCCACTTTAATTTTAATAATGCTATTGGGACATTGGATTGAAATGAAAGCGGTGTCGGGAGCGGGAGATGCTTTAAAATCCATGGCAAAATTACTTCCTGCACAGGCAAGTGTTGAACAAGAAGACGGGAGTTTTCAGAAAGTTGACATAGAAAAATTAAAGGTAGACCAAGTTGTAATGGTTAAATCGGGAGAAAAAATTCCGGCTGACGGAATAATTTTAGAAGGGAGCAGCAATGTAAATGAAGCTATGTTGACCGGGGAATCAAAGGAAGTTTCCAAAAAAGAAGGTGACAGTGTAATAGGAGGTTCTTTAAATGGAGCGGGAAGTATTAAAGTAAAAGTTACGGGAACGGGAGAAACCGGTTATTTGGCACAGGTAATGCAGCTTGTGGGAGATGCTCAAAAGGCTAAATCAAAGGCGGAGACCATGTCAGATAAAGTGGCGCGCTATTTGTTTTATATAGCATTAATAGTGGGAATTATCTCCTTTGGAGTTTGGTATGCGGTAACGGGAGATTTAAACGTTGGAGTAACCCGAATGGTAACTGTGTTTGTAATAGCCTGTCCTCATGCACTTGGTCTTGCCATACCGCTAGTTGTTGCAAGGTCAACTTCTCTTGGAGCTCAAAGGGGACTTCTGCTTCGTAATCGTCAAGCTTTGGAGACTGCAACGAAAGTGGATGTAGTTATGATGGACAAAACGGGAACTTTAACTGAGGGAAACTTTAAAGTTAAAGAGGTAGTTTCATTTTCCGATGACTATTCCTCTGATGAGGTGCTTAGTATAATGGCAGCCTTAGAGGAGGGTTCAAGTCATCCTCTTGGGATAAGTACAGTAAGTGAAGCAAAATCCCGAAATTTAAAAATCCCAAGGGCAAAAGAAATAAACAATTTGGCCGGAGTAGGTCTGGAAGGTAGACTTTCAGAGGGTAAAGATGTTAAGATTGTTACAGCTAACTATCTTGAAAAAAATAAATATAATTATGACAAAGATTATTATAGAGAAATTTCAAGTAAGGGTTACTCAATTAGTTTTTTAATTTTAGAGGAAGAGGTTCTGGGTTTAATTGCTCAAGGCGATGAAATAAAAAGCGAATCTAAAATTTTAATTGAAAAGTTAAAATCAAAGGGAATTAAACCTGTTATGTTAACGGGAGATAATGAAGCTGCAGCAAGTAAAGTGGCTGATTTATTAAATATTGAGGATTTTAAATTCAGCTTGCTTCCTGAAGATAAGGAAAAATTAGTAAGTCAGTATGAAAAAGAGGGAAAGGTCACTATGATGGTGGGAGATGGCGTAAATGATGCTCCAAGTCTTGCAAGGGCAAATGTAGGAGTGGCAATAGGCGCAGGAACAGATGTTGCAATTGATGCAGCAGATGTAATTTTAGTTAAAAGCAATCCTTCCGATATACTACACTTTTTATCTCTTGCTGAAAATACAACTAGAAAAATGGTACAAAATCTTTGGTGGGGAGCAGGTTATAATATTGTGGCAATTCCTTTGGCATCAGGTATACTGGCACCTTTTAATATAATCCTAAGCCCTGCTGTAGGGGCGATTTTAATGAGTCTTTCAACAGTGATAGTTGCAATAAATGCCCTAAGTCTTAATATAAAGGAGTAGTAGAGTAGATGTGGAATAGAAGAGATTTAAAGTCTGACGCTAAGAAAGTGGTAAAGAGGAATTATATTCAATTTGTAGTAGTGTGTATGGTTATTGCCATACTGGCGGGAGGCTACAGTTCCTCAAGAATAAGTTTGGACTTTAGAGAGGCCCCAAGTAAAATTCACACTCCATCAATTGTGGAAAGTGCCCTTGATATACTTGACAACCTAGGTATAAAGACGATTTACAGTGATGAGGAAAAAGTAATTGAAAAAGTAGAGAACAAGTTTAATTTAAGAAATGCCACAGAGGGAGTTTTTGCTACTATAATTAACAACTCCGGTGCATCAAGATCTTTCTTAGTTGGGCTTTTAAATACCATAAATCAATTTATATTTGAAAACCGGTTTTTAGATAGTACGATAATGGCAATTGCAACTTTAATGGCAGCTGCCTTTTGGATTTTTATTCAAAATATTCTAATAGTGGGACAAAGCAGATTTTTCCTTGAAAACAAAAATTACGGAAGTACAAAAATAGACAGAGTTCTTTTCGTCTACAGAGTCAATGAGACTCTTAATGTGGCTTATGTAATGTTTTGCAGATATCTTTTTAATTTACTTTGGTTTTTTACCATAGTTGGGGGAGTTGTAAAGTATTACTCCTATCGTATGATTCCCTATATATTGGCTGAAAATCCGAAAATAAAAAGACGGGAGGCCTTTAAACTTTCCGAAGAAATGATGAAAGGTAATAAGTGGGATGCTTTTAAGCTGGATGTGTCCTTTGTAGGTTGGAGAATATTGTCCCTCTTAACCTATGGAGTTGTAAGGTATCTGTATGTAAACCCCTATATAGGGGCTGTCAATGCGGAGTTGTACTTTGTCCTTCGTGAAAGGGCAATTGGCGAAAAAATCCCTTACAGCGAATATTTAAATGATATTTATCTTACAAGTCCTGTGAAAGTAGGCGAGGGTACTTATCCTGTTGAACTTTATACCATTGAGGAAAAACATAGAAGAGACTGGTTAAAGTTGGACTATGACAGATCCTATTCCATAACTTCCTATATATTGGTATTTTTTACAATCTCCTTTATAGGTTGGCTTTGGGAAGTATTTCTACATCTTTTAAGAGACGGGACATTTGTAAACAGGGGAACGATGATGGGACCTTGGCTGCCAATATACGGTACGGGGGCTCTACTTATGCTTATACTGTTAAAACCCTTTGTAGAAAAGCCCTTGCTACTCTTCCCCAGCGCCATGGTTATCTGTGGAATATTGGAATACTTTACTTCCTGGATGTTGGAAAAGTTATTTCATACAGCCTGGTGGGATTACAGCAATGTGTTCTTTAATATAAACGGAAGAATTTGTCTAGAGGGGCTTTTGTTTTTTGCAGTTGGAGGATTTTTAATAATTTACTTTGTAGCTCCTTTAGTAGATGAAGTGGGAGATTATTTTTCGCTTGGAGCAAAGAGGGGTTTTTGTGGAATTTTAATAGCTTCCTTTCTCTTTGATTTCAGTCATTCCTTTAAAGAACCCAATATGGGAGAGGGGATTACCAGTAGCATAGTTGAACCCCTTAAAAAGATAGAAGTAGATGGAAATTATCTATGTAATATAAAATAAAAAGAGTCCTCGGGGACTCTTTTTAAAGTTTTTGCATAAGTTCATCTATATAGTGAAGAGGACTGGAACAGGTAAAGTTTTCGCAGAGATAAAAAGTGTTCTCATCTTCAATGGAGTATGAATGAATATGAGGAGCCAATTTTTTTATTTCCTTTTCATTTTCAGGTACCATTGCAAGAGAAGTCAATTGTGGCAAGTATACTTTAGCCAGACTGGATATAAGAAATTTAAGATTTATATTTGAGCCTACTGCCACTAATTCCCTTGTGGAGTATAGATTTAAAAGTAAAGCTTTTAAAGCAAAACTATAAGCGGAAGATTGAGATGCTACTAGAGGAGCATAGGTCTCTAACAGTAGATTAAGACTGTTTTCAACATCAAAATTGCCTGTGAGCTTTGAAAGTTTAGATAGGACATAGGCAAGAACGGAATTACCGGAAGGCACTGCTCCGTCATAAAATTCCCTAGGTCTGTAAATTAAATCCTCGCTTTCCTTTGAGCTTAAGAAATATCCTCCCCTCTTATTGGAAAAATTTTCCTCTATTAAATTATATAATCTCATACACTCCTTTAGATATTCTATATTGTAGGTACTTTCATAGAGCTCTAAACAGGCCCACATCAAGTAGGCGTAATCATCTAAAAGTCCGGTTCCCGATGATTTGCCATCTCTGTAACTTATAAATAAAGTACCATCTTCTTTAACCATATTGGACATAATAAAGTTAAAGCCGTCCTCAGCACTTTTAATATAATCTTCATTTTCAAATATTCTGCCCGCCTTTGCATAACTTCCAATCATCATTGAATTCCAGGAGACTAAAATTTTATCGTCCTTGTGCAAAGGGTACCTTTCCAACCTCTGTCGGTAGAGTCTTGAAAGTTGTTTTTGAGTTTTTTTGTCGGGAAGGTCGCCGGAGCTTCCTATTAAATTCAAAATATTCCTTCCCTCAAAATTTCCTCTCGGCCTTATATTATAGGTTTTGCAAAACTCTTCTGATTCACTTCCCAGTATATTTACAATCTCATCGTAGTCCCATATATAGTACTTTCCCTCTTCTCCTTCACTGTCAGCATCTTGGGCGGAATAAAATCCCCCTTTAGGAGAGGTCATTTCTCTTTTAATATAATCTAAGGTACTTTGTACAATATATTTATATATTTCCTTTTTAGTAAGTTGGTAGGCTTCGCTGTATACCATTGTTAAAAGCGCATTGTCATAAAGCATTTTTTCAAAGTGGGGTACCAGCCATTTTTCGTCAGTGGAATAACGGGAAAAACCTCCGCCTACATGGTCAAAGAGACCTCCCTTGTACATGGACATTAAAGTTTTTTCCGCCATGGGCAGTGCTTTTTCACTTATTTTTAAATTGTGGCTATGAAGTAGAAACATTAAGTGGTGTGGCGTAGGAAACTTAGGCGCATTGCCAAAGCCTCCGAATTCGCTATCAAATCTACTTTCAAATTGGTCCATAGCCTTAAAGATTATGGCCTTGTCAATGGAGTACTTTCTAGAGGAAGAGGCATTTTCATAGTTAATAATGGCCTTTGTAATCTCCTCGCCTGAGTCTACAAGAGCTTTTTCATCTTCTTTCCACTTCAAGGCAATTTGATTTAAAAGTTCAACTAGTCCTATTCTTCCGTACTTATTTTCCTTTGGAAAGTAAGTTCCGGCAAAAAAAGGTTTTTTATCCGGTGTCATAACTATGGTCAAAGGCCAGCCGCCGCTTCCTGTAAGAGCTTGAGCTACATTCATATAGATTGAATCTATATCGGGACGCTCCTCTCTGTCCACTTTAATGGAAATAAAGTGGTCATTTAACAATTTCGCCACTTCTTCGTCTTCAAAGGATTCCTGTGCCATTACGTGACACCAGTGACAGGTGCTGTATCCTATAGATAAAAAAACGGGTTTGTTTTCCTTTTTTGCAATTTCAAAGGCATCGTCTTGCCAAGGATACCAGTTTACGGGATTATGAGCGTGTTGTAAAAGATAGGGCGAGGTGGTATTTATTAAATGATTGGTATATTTATTAGCTTCCATATAAACTCCTTTAAATTAAAAAGATTAGCCCAACAATGTGGGCTAATAGTTAAACTTCTTTTAAAATTTCTGAAAGGGCAGGCTGTCCGAATAAATTATAGGTTTTATTATAGTTGTCGATTTCACTTTGAGAGTATTTCTCCGGATCCACAACCATATTACTTGTATCTACAGGGTCTGTATATTTAAGTTTGGCATCAATTAAAATCGGTTTTTTATTGCCTGAACTTTGAAGTTTTTCAATTTCATCCATGGCATTGTTTAGTTCTTTAAGGTTGGTTACAGTATAGGTTATGGCTCCCATCCCCCTAGCAGTAGTTGCCCAGTCCACATCTGTAATATCCACTCCGAATACAAACTTACTTTGAATTTGAGCGTGTTGAATAAAACCGTAGGACTGATTACTTAAAACTATGTTTATTATTGGAAGTTCATAGCGAACCTGAGTTATTATCTCCTGCATATTCATGGCAAAACCTCCGTCGCCAGAAATGCTCCAAACCTGTCTTTCGGGGTCAGTCAGTTTTCCGGCAATGCTGTAGGGAAGTCCAACTCCAAGAGTGGCAAACCAGCCGCTTATAACGTGTTGTTGTTTTGCATAAAGCGGCAGCATTCTAACGGAGTACATTGTATTATTTCCCACATCAAGTCCGTAAAAGGCATTTTCCTCAGACCTTTCTCTTATGGCTCTTATTACTGCCTCAGCGGAAAGTCCTTCTTTATCATCATCGGCAATGGCATTTAACCAATTGTCCCAGTTTTTCTTGTTTATTCTTGTAGCCTTTAAAAACTTGCTTTCCTCTTTGGAAAAGTCCGCTTTTAAAAGTTCCTGTAAAAATTCTCCGCCGTCGGCAACAATACCTAAATTAACTTTAATTTGTTTTCCTATATCCGCTATTTCATTATTGATTTGGATAACCTTTAAATTCTTTGGCCAAAAACGTGCAAAAGGAAAGTTACTTCCCACAAATAGTACTAGATCGGCGCTGTTCATAACTTCATAGGCGGGTTTTGTTCCCAGCCTGCCGAAACTGCCCACAAAGTTTTTATGGTTGTTGGCAGCTGCAACTCCAATGGAAGGGGCACTGGTTACAATGGGCATGGAAAATTTTTCAGAAACTTCAGCCACTATATCCCTTGAGCCTCTTAAACCCAAACCTCCATAGATTACAGGTCTTTCGGCTTCCCTTATCATCTTTAAGGTCGCTTTTACATCTTCACTTTTAATAGGGAGCTTTACCTTACTAGGAGGCGATTTCACCTCCGCTCTTGGAGTGTATTCAATTTCCTCTTCTACTAGGTCGTTAGGTAGGATTACAAGGGCAACTCCTTTTTTGGAATAGGCGGTGCGAATAGCCTCTTCTATTAAATCGGGGATTTGCCTAGCCGTAGTGGCAGTTCTATTGTATACGCTTACATCGGAGTAAAGGGGATTTTCATCCATCTCCTGAAAGAAATTTGTGTTCATAAATTTTGTTGCAGTCTGTCCCACTATGGCAAGTAGAGGGACTCTGTCCATTTTTGCATCGTAGAGTCCGTTTATTAAGTTGGAGCCTCCCGGAGCTGCGGAGCCGAAACAAGCTCCTATCTTCCCGGAAAACTTGGAGTAGCCTGAAGCTGCCATAGCTCCTGCAGATTCATGTCTTACTTGAATATATTTTACTTTATCCTGTTCATTATACAGGGCGTCCATAAGTCCGTTGACGGAACTTCCCGGAATTCCATAGAGATGTTTTATTTCCCAGGAATGTAAAACGTCAATAATAGCTTCTCCTGCGCTTACTTTCATATATCTCTCCTTATTCTTTCTTTAATTCAACTACTAGGAAGTGACTGTCTTCAAGGGCTTTAATATTTAAGCTTTCTTCAACGGATTCCAAACCGTCACGCATATTAAATTCAATGCCGTTAATAATTGAACTTCCTTCAATTTGAACTAGGTAGGCCTGTCTGTTTTCCAATACAGGAAATTCAATTTCCCTATCTTTGTCCAGCTCTAAAACGTGTATAGATGCATCTTGATGGATTTTAATAGGAGCGTCTCCATCAATACCTGAAACGATATTAAGCCATTTGTTGTGGCGCTCTTCCTTTTCAAAGGTCATATCTCCATATTGAGGAGTTAGGTTATTTTCATCGGGGAAAATCCAAATTTGCATAAATCTTAAAATTTCATTTCCCTTATTGTATTCGCTGTGTAGGATTCCTGTTCCCGCACTCATATATTGAGCGCTTCCGCGACTTAAAGTTCTTTCATGACCCATGCTGTCCTTGTGAGTTAATTCCCCTTTAATTACATAGGATACAATTTCCATGTCCCTATGAGGGTGAGTGTCAAATCCCGTTCCCGGTTCAACTAAGTCGTCATTTATAACACGAAGTTTTCCGAAATTTACATTGTTTGGATTTCTATATTCAGCAAAGGAAAAGTGAAATACACTTCGAAGCCATCCAAGGTTACTGCGTCCCATTTTTTCGTTGTCTAATTTTCTAATCATATTTCCTCCCAAAATTAATTCAATTAATCTTAAACTTTACAAGGTATATACCCTATAATATTTTTTTTATAACAAAGGTGCATAAGCCTTGCAATAAGAGATGATTGAAGTAATACAGCTGAGATTTTGTAAAAATAAAAATAGACACATACATGTCTATTTTTAAAATTTAAATTATTTAATTTGCTATGATAAATCTTAGAAGTGTTAAATTACTTTACTTCAAGCAGTTCAAATATGGCATTATCCATAATAATAAAAGCCATTCGTGAGCCGTAGTCATTGTCAACGGGTCCGAAAATAATTTCATCAGCATCCTCCAAGTAAGGTTCCATATCACTTACCTTATATGCAACATGGGGATTTCTGTGAAGAATTTCCGGAAAAGGTGTCCCTTCTTCAAACTTTAAATACTCAATTTTAAAATCATAGTCCTCAGGATTGCTCATCCACAATTTTCCGCCTTCATTGTAAACCATTCCCGGTTTTTTATTAGTAATGGGTATTCCCACATGTAAGTATTCCGCGCTCATAATTTCCTCCTATTTATTTTAACAGTTCTTTATAAAATTCATAAGCTTCTATATCGTTAAAACCTTCATGTACTACTTTTCCTATAGCTTGACACATGGCTTGAGGATTTTCCGCCTGAAATATATTTCTTCCCATGTCCACTCCTCGTGCGCCTTCGCTTATTGCTCTATAGGCCATAGTAAGTGCTTCTGATTCAGGAACTTTTTTTCCTCCTGCTATAACTATCGGTACGGGACAAGCTGCTACAACTCTTTCAAAGCCTTCACAGTAATAGCTCTTTATAACCTGAGCGCCGTTTTCAGCCAGAATTCGAGTTGCCAGTAGGAAAAATTTTTCAGTTCGTTCCATTTCTTTTCCCACGGCAACTATGCCAAGTGTGGGAATGTTGTACTTAGTTCCTTCATCTACTGTACGAGCCAGCAGTTCAAGGGAATTTTTTTCTCCTGCAGCTCCTATAAAAGTTTGAGTAGCCAAACATGCGGGATTCATTTTAATTGCATTTTCAATGTCGCAGGCCATACCGCCGCCAAGGGACATATCGTCATAGAGTACAGAGGAATCGTAACTTACTCTTAAACAGATTGCCTTATCTGTAGTGGGAGGTATGGAAGTTCTTATAGCTCCTCTCGTTCCCATTAATACATCTACATGGGGAAGGAGGGGAGGTATGGCAATATCCAATCTTTCAAGTCCTGATGTAGGTCCCATAATATAGCCATGGTCAAAGGCAAGCATAACAGTGTTTCCGCTTTTGGGATTAAACATACTTGCAAGTCTGTTCTTCATACCCCAATCAGCATCTTGCGCCCCCTTTACGGGAAATTGCTCCAAGGATTTATTTTCCACATTTAGGTAGTAGTTTTTAGGGTCCTTTATATTGTCCTTATCAGCCATTTATACTGCCCCCTTTTTAAAGTAAGGGGTATTACAAGGTGCATTCCAATAGTGAAGTAATTCATCGTCCATTCTCGCCATAAACATTTGGAAACCTGCCTGTTCTTGAGAAGTAAGCAATTCTCCAATGTAATTTGCCACAATTTCAATACCCTTTTCTTTTAAAAGTTCCTCGCATTTGCGATAGACTATAAATAACTCCATAAGAGTAGTGGCACCGGAGCCGTTTAAAATCAACATTATCTTTTCGCCTTTTTCAATGGAAAGATCCTTTATCAAAGCGTTAACCATTATCTCTGCAGTTTCATCGGCAGTCTTCATAGGTTGGCGTCCGCCTCCGCCTTCGCCGTGTTGTCCCATTCCTATTTCCATTTCATCTTCGCCTAAGTCTGCAAGGAGACTTCCTGTTGATGGGTGAGTAGCACCACGTAGGGCAACGGCTAAAGTGGCCATATTGTCGGCAAATCTTTGAGTTATTTTTGCAACTTCCTCTAAACTTTTTCCTTCAGCAGCTGCAGCGCCGGCAATTTTATAAGTCGGTACACAACCTACAAGACCTCTTCTATCATCGCTATTTTCACGCGGTGCATTGGAAATATCTTCCTGTGTAACTATTTTTATTACATTTAAACCCTCTGCCTTGGCTTGTTTCATAGTCATATTTCCAGTAAGCATATCTCCGGCGTGGTTTAAAACTATGTAAAGAACACCTTTACCTTTATCGGCCATTTTAAGGGCATTTAGACAAGGTTGAGGTCCCGGTGCTGCAAAGACATCTCCAACTACGCTTATATCAACCATTCCCTCTCCTACAAAGCCGCTTATAGCAGGTTCGTGGCCGCTGCCTCCCTGAGTTACAATAGTTACTCTATCCGCTTTATCAAGTTTTTTATTTATTACCATATTCTCAGGTCCAAGTTCTACTATGTCCCTATTTGCAGCTGCAAATCCCTCAAGCAATTCAGCAGTTAAATTTTCTTGTGAATTAATAAATTTTTTCATTTTCATAGTAATCCTCCTTCATAATTTAAAGTTCAGTTTTAAATTCTTTTAATGCACCTTTGTACAGACCTTGGAAAAATAATGAGGTACTGGCAGCACCGGCATCTTCCGTACCCAGCGTCTTATCTCCGTAACTGCGAGCTCGTCCAAATTTAGAAACCATATTTTCAGTGTCTCTTAATCCTTTTTCAGCTGCGTCACTGGCAGCTTTTAAAATTTCAAGGGGAGTTCCCTCAGTGCTTTTGGCAGCTTTAACTGCCGGAATTAAAGCGTCCATCATTGTCTTATCTCCAACTGTAGCCTTAGTAAGTTCCTGAAGTTCGCTTAAACTGCCGGAGAACATACCCTTTAAAAGAGAAGCGTCAATTTCTTCTTCATTAGTAAGGGGTTTAGCCAAGCCTCCAATCATAGTTCCATATAGAGGTCCAGCGCTTCCTCCGCTAACATTTAAAATTTCTCTTTCTAAAGTTTTAATAAAATCCGCTATACTTTCGTCCTTCCAATTATGTAATTCATTAAGTATTAACTTTGACATTTTCCCAATCGTTACACCGTGGTCACCATCTCCAAAGCGAGAATCTATGTCTGTGAGCCTTTGAATATTTTCCTCCCAAAGTTCAGCTACTTCCTTAAACATGGAATGAAAAACCATCTTGTTTATTAACATATGTAACACTTCCTTTCAATAGTGTAACTTATGTGTATATAATATAAAATCCATTAACAAATGTCAATGGATTAATACTTTAATAAGCAAAAGGAAATAAAAAAACCACATTATGTGGTTTAAATTAAAACTCTAAATTGTCTAATAATTTTTCTCTAACTACTATATGGGTGAGTAATCCTGTTTTAAGAGCGCCAATTAAAGCCTTGGAATTGGTATTGGCGGAACAGATGCCAATTACATTGGGACATTTTTTTAAAACTTCAAGGGGAATTTGAATTACGTAATCCTTATCAGATGTTATAATTTTGCCTTCTTGGTTATAGTAGTAGGCTATTAATCTTCCCACTGCCTTATTTTGTGAAAGCAGGTTTCCAAATCGGGCACTTGACCCGAGATCGGGAGTGGAAGGATGATTGCCAATATTTACTATGGCTACCTTTAGATTTTCCCATAGGTTGAGAATGGATTTATATTGCTCGGTTTGAGTTAAAAGTTCTTTATCCTGCTGAGTTTCAGCAACGGCAGGTGTGTATAAAAAGTGAGGACTTGCCATAATTTGTTTTGCAATAATTCTCACATTTTCATTGGGATGGTAATTTCTAATGGGGACTCCGCTATTTCCAATCATAGGACAGATGTCGGTAATGGAAGTTTTTCTCGGCTCTTCATCTTCTAAATAATTTACAATACTTCCGATTAAGTGACCCCATCCAAGTCCCACAGATCCTCCACCCAACTGTTCTATTAGTGAAAGTGTGGCTTTGGCTAAAATTTTATTGGTTTCTTCGTTGTTTGTACCATCTAAGACCAAGGTGCCTCCCTGTAAATTATAAAAGGCCTTTAGATATTCCAAAAGAGGACTTTCCTGAATAGTTTGGCTTTTTATGCGAATTTCCACAATTCCCACTTCTCTTGCCTCAGTTAACATTCGACTTATTAAAGGTCTGGATACCTTTAACTCTTTTGCAATTTCCGCTTGGGTTTTATTCTGTTCATAATAAAGTCTTGCAACTTTTTCAAGACGTTTTAATTTTTCTTCATTGATAAGGCATCCCTCCTAACCTTTGTTAAAAAATAATTTTACAAAATTAACTATAACATAGAAAATATTTTTATACAATTCCGGCAGTATTAAGAGTAAAATAAAATGCTTAATTTAAAAATAAAAAAGCAGACTATGTCCGCTTTTAGTTTACCTATATGAAGTTATAGTTTACATTACCTTAAGCTATTGAAAGAACTGAAAAACTCCCGAGCTATTTATCTCTTATTTAAAGTTTCCCTCATTCCATAGAGGATTATATTATAAGCCGCCTCTGCTTCTTTAGCTGAAAGTGATTTTACATTTTCTAAAGTATAGGGCAGTTGCAGTTCTCTATACTTATTTATTCCTAAATTGTGATAGGGAAGAACTTCCACTGCTTTTACGTTTTTAAGAGTGCCGATGAAATTTCCCAGTTTTAAAAGATATTCCTCTTTATAGGTAATTCCCGGTACTATTACATGGCGTATCCAAGTGGGAATATTTTCTTTTGATAAAAATTTGGCAAAATTTAAAATTTCTTCATTACCTTTCCCGGTTAATTTTTTATGTTCAATGGAGTCGATATGCTTTAAATCCAATAAGACAAGATCCGCATTTTGAAGAAGTGATCTCAGCTTAAAAATATATTTTTCCTCTTCTTTAAAGGTAATTCCACTTGTATCAAGGGCAGTATGAATATTTTCGCCCTTGGCTCTTTGAAACAAATCCAAAAGAAAGTCTAACTGTAGTAGGGGTTCGCCTCCGGAAACTGTAAGACCTCCATTTTTTAAAAAGGACTTGTAGTTCTTATAGTCCTCAATAATTTCCTTAGCGCTGACTTCCTTATCTTTATTTAAAAACCAAGTGTCGGGATTGTGACAATAGAGACACCTTAGAGGACAACCCTGCATAAATAGCACATATCTAATACCCGGACCGTCAAGAGTTCCAAAGGTTTCAATAGAGTGAATAAAGCCTTTCATTACATATTTTCATGGAAGGTTCTACTTATAACTTCATCTTGCTGTACCTTTGTCAACTTATTAAAGTTTACGGCATAGCCAGAGACGCGTACAGTTAGTTGGGGATATTTTTCCGGATGTTTTTGGGCGTCAAGGAGGGTTTCTCTTGTAAATACATTTACATTTAAATGGTGTCCTCCCTTTTCAAAATAGCCGTCTAACATTGAAACTAAATTATCTACTTGCACTTTACTGACTTTCATAAATCCTCCTTAATCTAAATTTAAATTTGGAATTAAACAACAATCATATACCGGGTTTTCCAACTCTATTTCCAAGTCTTTATGTGCTATTTCCCTTCCAAGAGCTTGAGGAACTATGGAAAAGGTATTGGAAATGCCGTCTTGGGAATCTTCAAAGGGCAGCTTTGCCACTGAGGAAAGGGAGGCAAGTGCTCCGTGGGTATCCCTTTTATGCATTGGGTTAGCTCCAGGGGCAAAGGGTTCTCCTGACTTTCTTCCGTCTGGAGTAAATCCGGTTTTCTTACCATAGACCACATTTGAAGTAATGGTTAAAATAGACATAGTGGGAACTCCATTTCTGTAAGTGTGGTGTTTTCTTATTTTATTCATAAATCTATTTACTAAGTCCACGGCAATACTATCAACCCTGTCGTCATTATTGCCATATTTCGGGAAATCTCCTGTAATTTCATATTCCACAGCCAATCCTTCTTCGTCTCTAATGGCTTTTACTTTGGCATACTTAATAGCGCTTAAAGAATCTGCCACTACAGAAAGACCGGCAATTCCAGTTGCAAAATATCTTTTAACATCTCTATCGTGAAAGGCCATTTGAACTTTTTCGTAATTGTACTTGTCGTGCATATAGTGAATCACATTTAAAATATTTACATACAGTCCGGCTAACCACTCAAGCATATCATCAAATCTTTCCATAACCTCTTCAAAATCTAAGTACTCAGAAGTAATAGGTCTGTACTTAGGTCCCACCTGTACCTTCGATTTTTCATCTACTCCTCCGTTTATGGCATAGAGTAAACACTTTGCAAGATTTGCTCTGGCTCCGAAAAACTGCATTTCTTTTCCAATTGCCATAGAGGAAACACAACAGGCTATTCCATAGTCGTCTCCAAGAACAGGTCGCATTAAATCATCATTTTCATATTGAATAGAGGAAGTGAGAATGGACATTTTAGCGCAGTAAGTTTTAAAATTTTCCGGTAAATTTAAGGACCAAAGTACAGTTAAGTTTGGTTCCGGAGAAGTTCCTAAATTTAAAAGAGTGTGTAGGTACCTGTAGGAAGTCTTTGTTACAAGAGATTTACCGTTGGCGCTCATTCCTGCAATAGATTCAGTAACCCAAGTGGGGTCTCCTGAAAAAAGTTCGTTGTAGTCAGGGGTACGCGCAAATTTAATAAGTCTTAATTTCATTATAAAGTGGTCTATTAATTCCTGTGCTTCACTTTCTTTAAGTAGACCTCTTTTCATATCTCTTTCAATATATATGTCAATAAAAGTGGAAGTTCTTCCCAAGCTCATAGCGGCTCCATTTTGTTCCTTTACTGCCGCAAGGTAGCCGAAGTAAGTCCACTGAATAGCTTCCTGTGCAGTTTCAGCCGGTTTTGAAAGGTCAAAGCCATAGATTTCTCCAAGCTCTTTAACTTCCGCTAAAGCTCTTATCTGTTCTGAAAGCTCCTCTCTCAATTTAATGTTTTCGTTAGTCATAGTTATGGATTCAGTACTTGATAACTGGGATTTTTTATCTGCAATAAGGAAATCCGCTCCGTAAAGAGCCAGTCTTCTATAGTCACCTATAATTCTTCCACGGCCGTAGGCATCGGGAAGACCGGTTACTATACCTGACTTTCTCGCCTTTTTCATCTCAGAAGTATAGACGTCAAAGACACCATCGTTGTGGGTTTTTCTATACTTAGTAAAGAGTGTTGAAACTTTTTCATCAACTTTGTATCCATAGGCCTGGCAAGACTGCTCGGACATTCTAATTCCGCCAAAGGGTTGTAATGCTCTTTTAAAGGGCTTATCAGTTTGCAATCCCACTATTTTCTCCAGGTTTTTATCGAGATAACCTGCTTTGTGGGAAGTAATTGTGGAAATAATTTCAGTATCCATATCCAATACACCGCCCAATTCATTTTCTCTTTTGCTTAAATCCATAACACTTTCCCATAATTTCAATGTGCTTTCTGTTGCAGGAGCTAAAAAATTTTCATCGCCGGTATATTCAGAGTAATTTTCCTGAATGAAATTTTTAACATCCACTTTGGTTCTCCAAATTCCCTTTGAAAAACCTTTCCATGCTTCAATCATTAAGTATCCTCCTTAATATTAAAAATTAATAATTTCATAATTATAAAAATGTTCTAATCCTAAGTGTTGTATATGACAAGACAGATATGCTTTCTTAAAGTCCACTTATACCGTAGCAAAGCAAGAGTACAAAAAAATAAATCTATATATAGTATGTAATATCTAAAAGTAAAATTAATCATACCATAAATAGTGGTGGATTTGTTGTACTTTTGTTGTACTTTTTTTAGATATATTTTTAATGAAATGTAAGGAGGGAGAAGTGTTAGAATTAGAATCAAAAACCGAGGATATCCTCGGTTTCTTTTATTTTATTAAATTGTAGATTAAATGAAGAGCTTCTTCATAAGTCAATTCATTATTAGGATTTGCGCTTTCGCCATCATAAATGGAAAGTCCCTTTGCAATGTAAAAATAGGCTTTATCCTCACTGGAGATAGCTGATGAGTCGCTAAATGTCTTAGCGTCAAATACATCTTTAAAATCATTTAAGTTATAGAAATTTAATGAGTTTAAAGTCCATCTAACGGCATATTTATTTTGAAGGTTTTTCTCCAAGTCTTCTTGTTTTAAAAGTTCATATCTATTTTCTAAAAATTCTAAATTGACATTGTAGTATGAATAGGAATCAACAGTTGAACTCAAGAGGTAGATAAAGTCCTTAACTTTAATTTTGTCCTTTAAGTTCTCTACATTAGGAATGCCGATATTATTGGAAGTTAAATAATTTATTTCATCTTTATAAATGGATTTATCAATGTCCTTATAAATTAAATTTTTTTCTTCAATAGGTGTATTATCATAATTAACAGCTACTCCATCTGTAGCTCTTATCATAGGGATTTTGTTTTTAAAAGTATATATAAGCTTAGGTTCATCCTCCACATAAGCATAAAATTTTTCCAATTTAGCTTTAGTTAAGGCTTCTTCAATTGCCTTTTCAACACCTATGTCCTTAGTAACAGGCTCAAAGGAAATTTCCTTGTCAAAAGTTCTTTGGTAGTAAGATAATACATTTTTGGTTTTATTATCAACTTGAATTGAAATTCCCCAATTTAATATTGGAATGGAATTTTTGAGTTTATTAAATGTAATACTGGTAGTTAGTTTATTATTAGAATAAACTATAGGATTTTCAATATCTATATCAGTAAGGTCGGGATTTACTTTATTTAAAAAGTCCTTGCAAATTTTAATGGCTTCCTCTTCTTCAAGTTCAATTTTCTCCTTATTAGGAAATCTGTCCCATATATTAAAGGAATTTATTTCCAAAGTTTGAGCATTAACGGCAATTGAAATTTGTTCATAATCCTTAGAGCTGCTATTAAGCTGATAAATATAGTCTCTATCGTTATACTTTGAAAGAGAAATTCTGTCAAAAGTTACATCGGAAAGGTCAAACTTGGTTCCAATTGCTTTCTTAACATTCTCTTCACTTATTAAGTTTTCAATCTTGGCCTTTTCTTTCGCCTCAACAGGAGTTATAGATTTTTCATAAGATTTAAAATCTGTTACATTTCCCTCTTCATATTCATAGAAATAGTTGTAGATACTTTCATCTAAGAATTTCCCGTTGGTACCGTCAATGGAGTTGCCCTTAAGTATAGAATAAACAGGAATTCCCTTATAAGCGTTTTCTTCGTCTACGACTAAGTAAGAAAGTTTGTAAGGATTTTCCGCTTTAAAGCTTTCCACTGCCTTTTCAGGGGAAATGGCCTTTGAAGGATCCGGGAAATTTTCATTTTTAAAGTATTTGGTGTTTTGCTTGTAAAAGCTTTCCACTGTCTTGGTTTTTAAATCAACGTTTACACTGAAACCGTCATTTATAACCAAAATATCATTTACATACTTTGCATAACTAAGCGTAGCATTGGCGGACTTAATGTCCATTCTAAAATTTTCAAGTTTGTAAGTGGAAAGTAAATTTTTATCCACTTTAGTTAAAAAATCTGAAGCTATTTTTTCAATCTCTTCTCTGTCCTTTAAAATAGGTGTTTTAATATCCGGCTCATTGTAAGTAAACTGGTGATAACTGATTAGATTTCCTTTTTCATCAGTATCTACGGACAGATTTTTATTCGTTCCGCTCCAATGGTAGGAGTAGTGTTTTTCTCCATTGAATTCATCTATGGAAAAGTTGAAATTATCGTACTCATCTGTAATATCAAATGTTTTCTTTAATTCTAAAACCTTTGCCTCATCAAACTTTTCACTTGCTGATTGTTGTGCAAAACTTTGAAGTGGAGTAATAAGTAAGCAGGTTAGTAGAACCATTGTTATAAATTTTTTCATATAATCACCCCTTAAAATTATTTTAACATATTTAATTCAAGTCATTGGGAAGTATTGAAAATTAGGCGAAATTAAATAAAATAAAATCCGGTACTTATAAAAGTCAATATTTATAAGTCGGATTTTATTTTCAGGATGAAATTTTTAATTTTTACAAAATAAAAACCAATAACCTCTTAATTATTTAATTAAGGTTATTGGCTCTGTATCTTAGTATCTGGCTCTACAGTCTTTAATTTAAAATTTTCCATGGAAACTATCACCTCTTTTTTACACTTGGGGCAGTACAGTGGAAAATTTTTAAGTACTGTACTTTTCATTACTTTAACTCTTGTCTTTTTTTGACATATTGGACAACACAGCCAAAACTTAGTCATCTTAATTCCTCCTATAATTAAAAACTTCATTAACGATATTAGTCAAAGTGTTTTAACTGCGAACCTATAAAACAAGCTCCGGCTAGGCTTAATCCTCCTAAAAGGGAAATTTTTTTGTAAGGAGAAACCATACCAAGTGCAATGCAGGTTGCTCCCGTAGTGACATTTAAAATCTGTGTTGCTTGCAACTGTTTTTTAGTGGGTTTTGGGAACTTGACATTTACCCCTAAAGCACCATTTACACTTTCACAGGCTTCATCCATAATTTTTAACATTTTAATAACCATATTTTCCTCCAAATAAAATTTATAAAGCTTCTTTAAGATATTAAAAAGCGGGCAAGTCCTGTGGTCATAGAACTAATTAGAAACAGTCCGGAAAACAGGAAACAGGCCTTATATATCCTTGGATTGACTCTTTGACTTTTAAATAAGTACAATCCCACAATTAGCAATGCAAGTCCAAGAATTACATTTATTGCTATGGATATGGGAGCTGTGTTTTTTAACATCTTAATAATAGCTTGATATAAATCTCTCATACTGACCTCCATTAAACAAAAATATCCTCTACTAAATTTTGAACCATAAATTGAAAGGCGCTTTTAAAGTCACAGGATTTGGCAAGCATATCCTTTGAGGAAACTGTCGATAGGAGAATACTGAAAACTGAAAAAGCTATATACTCAGGACATTTAAGTTTTAAATTTGCATATTTAATGGCCTGTCTGAAAAAATCACTATTTTTTTCTTCTAATTGTATTCTCTTTTCTAAGGGAAGTTTTTTATAAAATGATTGAAAATCCACAGTCTTAGAATCATATAAAAAGGGTTTGCTTTCATATTCAAGATATAAATTCTCTATGGCATTTACAAAACCTTCCTTAGATGGATTTTCTTTTATATCTTTAATAAAATTTCCGTTTACAAATCTTTGCATCTCCTCCAAGGTTTCAAAAAATAGTTCTTCCTTTGAACTATAGAGATTGTAAAAAGAGCCCGTAGCAATGTTGGCTTTTTTACAAAGTTCACTTATGCTGGTCTCTTTGTAGCCGCGCTCAACCCAAAAGTCAGAACAAATTTCACGTAGTTTTTTTCTCAACCTTCTCTTATCATCCGGTGTAAAGTTCCTGCGATTAGTTGCCAAAATTAAACTCCTTTCAATTTAAAACAATATATGAATATTTTCGAAAAATATTCATATATATAATATACTTATACCTATTGCTTGTCAATAGCAGTTGAGATTTGTACTATTATTAAAATTTTAAGACTTATAATTATAAAAGAGATAGAAAAAACACCTGAAGCCTTAACTTCAGGTGTGAGTTTAAAATTTTAAAAGATTGTAAATTAAGTGAAGTGCATCTTCATGAGTTAATTCTTTCTCAGGGTTTGCCTCCTCGTAGTCATAAAGGGAAAGAGAGTAGGCTAGAAAATAGTAAGCCTTGTCTTCAGGTGCAATTGCACTGTAATCCTTAAATACATCCTTTGAAAATACGTCTTTTGCATTGTTTAAACCGAAATAGTATTCGGAGTTTAAAATCCATCTAATAGCTTGTTTGTTTAAGGTGTTTTTATCCATATCCTCTTCAGAAATATTTTCAAACCTACTGTACCTAATAGAAGATTTTATATCCTCCTTATTATAAGGAATAGATCCGTCTAGAGAGTTTAGCAAGTAGATAAAATCTGAAACTTTAATTTTATCTTTAAGATTTGTAATATTTGGTACACCTATATTAATTGAGATTAAATAATTTATTTCATCTTTGTATTTTGACTTATCTATATTTTCATAAACTAATTTACTTTCAGTTACCTCTTCGCCGGATCTGTTTAAAAGTACTCCGTCACTTGCTCTTATAATTGGACTGGCATTGTTTTTAAAAGTATATAGCAATTTAGGCTCATCTTTAACATAGGCATAATATTCCCTAAATTCAAGATTTTTAACAGCTTCATCTAAAGCCTTGTCAACTTCTATGGATTTTGAAATATCATCAAATTTAGCTTCTGTAAATTCCAAATTATAGCTTGCAATTTTTTTCGTAGAGTTGTCAATATTTAAAGAAACTCCGTTTTCAAGGACAGGATGAGAGTTTTCCATTCTTGGGAAAGTAATATACGTTCTATAATCACTGCTTTGGTATATTGGATTTTCAATATCTAAATTATTTAATCGCTGACTTACTTTTTCTGTGAAAGTTTTAGCTATTACCAGGGCCTCTTCTCTTGAAAGAGTGGCCTTTTGAGCAGGTAAGTTTTCATAAGTGTAGTAATTTAAAATTTCAAGATTTTGAGCGTCTATGGAAATGGAAATTTTCGGCTCGTTTTTTTCAAGTCCATACTCTAGTTCATATACATACTTACTGTTGTAGCGCTTTCCAATATTGTAGTTTTGAAATTTCAATTCTGAAAGTTCAAGCTTTGAAACAACTTCTTTTTTAGCATCTTCAATGGTCTTTAAGTTTTTAAGAGTTTCAATTTCATTCTTTTCCACAGGTGTTAAATCCACAGATTTTTCCGCAGTATCCGAAGCGGTTTCCATTGCCATTCCACCCATTCCGCCAAAGCCATTTGCAATATTGTAAATCTCATCTTCCACTAAGTTACCACTTAGAGCATCAATAGGCTTGTTGGAATCTTTTTGAGCATATACTCCAATGGACTTGGGTTCATTGTATCTGTCAACTATGAAATAACTAAGTATTAGCGGTTCTTTTTCCATTAATACTTCCTTCGCTTTTTCAAGGGAAATTGCATCTGACTTCTTAGGGAAACTGCCATCTTTAAATACTGTTGAAGCATGGGATTTATTATAGTTATTTACTCTTTTTGAATTTAAATCAACAGATATGGATATACTGTCGTTGATAACAGGAATTTCATTTACATACCTCACATAGTCAGCACTGGCATAACCATTTTTTGCGCTTATTCTAAACTCTGCCTCTCTGTAATTTTTTAAAATATTTTCGTCGATTTTATTGAGAAATTCTTTTACTACTTCATTAATTTCAGCTTTGGTTTTTAATTGAGAGCTTCCTTCTTTTTTATCACCTATACTGTAGTTGTAATTTATAATGTCTCCGTTTTTATTTGTAGTAATGTGTAGATAGACATCGTCGGAATTCCAATTGTAACTGTAAAATACGGTTTTATTTTCGTCGGTATAGGATGAAAAGTTAAAGTCCTCATATTCATCGGAAATATCGAACATCTTCTTTAATCTTAAAACTTCTTTTTCATTAATTGCATCTTTGGTTTCCTTAGTTGCAATCATAGCATAGGTTGGAAATACCTGAAGGGAAACTAAGAGGATACAAAGTATGAATAATGTGAATTTTTTCATAATATCACCTCCATATATCTTTATTAAATTATACCATCTTTTACAGCCGTATACCTTTTTTATTTTTAATATGCTATAATTACGAAAGAAAATGGAGAGTGAAGTAATAGATGATAAATGTAAATAACTTAAGTGTGCTCTTTCCTGATAAAAAGTTATTTGATGATGTTAATTTAACTTTTAATCCGGGCAACTGCTATGGAATAATAGGGGCAAACGGTGCTGGGAAAAGTACATTTTTAAAAATATTGTCGGGGGAAAAGGACCCTACCAGCGGAAGTATTTCAATAGATAAAAATTCCAGAATGAGTAAGCTTAACCAAGATCACTATGCCTTTGAAGATGAAATTGTTTTAGATACTGTAATTATGGGAAATAAAAAACTTTATGAAATAGGCAGGGAAAAAGATGAAATCTATATGAAACCCGATTTTTCCGATGAAGACGGAATAAAGGCGGCGGAGTTGGAAGTGGAGTATGCTGAAATGGGAGGCTATGAAGCTGAATCTGAGGCATCTACACTTTTACAGGGCTTGGGAATAGATACTGAATTACATGAAAAGACTATGAGCGAGCTTATAGAATCGGATAAGGTAAAGGTCTTACTTGCTCAGGCGCTTTTTGGCAATCCGGACATATTGCTTTTAGACGAGCCCACTAATGGTATAGATTTAAGAGCCATACTTTGGTTGCAGGACTTCCTGGCTGACTTTGAGGGAATAGTTATAATCGTATCTCATGACAGATATTTTTTAAATGAAGTATGTACCCATATGGTAGATATAGATTTTGGGAAGATAACTATGTTTGTGGGGAATTATGATTTTTGGTATGAATCTTCTCAATTGGCTTTAAAAATGGCAAAGGAACAAAATAAAAAGAAGGAAGATAAAATTAAGGAGCTTCAGGAATTTATTCAAAGGTTCTCTGCCAATAAGTCCAAGTCAAAACAGGCTACAAGCAGGAAAAAACTTCTTGATAAAATTACGCTTGATGATATAAGACCGTCTTCCAGAAGGTACCCCTTTGTGGGCTTTACTCTTTCAAGAGAGGTGGGCAATGAAATTTTAAATGTGGAAAATCTTACAGTTGAGTCTGATGATGGAAAGATTATAGATAATTTAAGTTTAAGAGTTAACAAAAATGATAAAATCGGTTTTATCGGAAATGAAATAGCTATTACGAAGTTTTTTGAAATAATAAATGGAAAAGATGAAGATTATAGCGGTGAATATAAATGGGGACAGACTGTAACTTGTGATTACTTTCCAAAGGACAATGGGGAATTTTTTGATGGAATTGATTTAAATTTAGTAGACTGGCTTAGACAGTATTCAGAGGAGCAGTCGGAAATATTTTTAAGGGGATTTTTAGGTAAGATGTTGTTTTCAGGCGATGAAGTGCTTAAAAAGGCGGACGTCCTCTCCGGAGGGGAAAGAGTGAGAATGATGTTTTCTAAAATGATGATAAATCCCGTAAACGTACTGACCTTTGATCAACCTACTAACCATTTGGATTTGGAAAGCATAGAGGCGGTAAATAATGGCTTGATAAGTTTTAAGGGCAATATACTTTTTACTTCCTTGGATCATCAGTTTATATCTTCTGTGGCTAATAGAATAGTGGAATTTTTCGATGACGGAACTTATAGAGATGTTTCAATGAATTATGATGATTATATTGAAAAATATGTTGTGGAAAATGTGTAGCGGATTACTTTTGTAATCTGCTTTTTTATTAGGTGGTTGATAAAGGTAAGTTGACAAAAAGAACAAAAGTTCGTATAATATCCCTACAAATCAAACATACGTTTGAGGAGGTAGGAAGATGAAAGAACGTCAAATATTACATATAGATATGAACAGCTTTTATGCCAGTGTGGAACTTTTGGACAAACCGGAATTAAAAAATAAACCCGTTGCCGTAGGTGGAGATGTGGAAAAAAGACACGGCATTATTTTAGCCAAGAATATTTTAGCTAAGAATAGCGGTGTGAAAACTGCTGAACCCATATGGGAGGCGAAGAAAAAATGTCCTGATTTAATAATACTTCCTCCCAATTATGAAAAATATCTTTTTTATAGCAGAAAATCCCATGAGATGTATTATTCTTACACCAACCAAGTTGAACCCTTTGGAATGGATGAATGTTGGCTTGACGTTACGGGAAGCTATGGGCTTTTTGGAAGTGGAGTGAAAATAGGAAATGAAATTCGTAAGAGAATAAAAAGGGAGCTGGGTTTAACTGTAAGTATTGGCGTCAGTTTTAATAAGGTCTTTGCAAAGTTTGGAAGTGACTATAAAAAACCCGATGCTCTTACTTATATTTCCAAAGAGAATTATAAGGATATAATTTGGCCCTTAAATGTTGAAGAGATGATAATGGTGGGACCTAAGACTAAAAAAAAGTTAAATAAGCTGGGAATTTATAAATTAAGTGATCTGGCACTAGCTAATCCAAAAATGTTAAAGAATATATTTGGAATAAATGGAGTTAAAATTTGGCAGTGGGCTAACGGTAGAGATGAATCTCCGGTAAAGGATTATAAATTTCGAAATCCCATAAAGTCCATTGGCCATGGAATAACTTGCAGCTCGGATTTAGTAGATGATTTTGAAGTTAGAAGAGTTTTTCAACAATTATCTCAAAAGGTGTCAGGCAGATTAATAGACAGCGGACTTAAGGCCTTGGGAGTTCAAATATACATAAGAGACAGTACTTTATCCTCGATGACTTTGCAGGGAAAATTAAACTATCCTTCCTATTCTTCTTTGGAACTTACGGAAAGGGCCATGGAACTGTTTAAAAGCAAGTATAGATGGAAACACAATGTACGGGCTGTGGCAATAAGAGCCATTAATTTAAGAGATATTTTAGAGGTATACCAAGTTCATTTTTTGGAAGATGTAGGAGAACATGAAAAAAAGCTGAGGATGGAAAGAACTGTAAAGAGTATAAGAGATAGGTTTGGAAAGGATTCAATTACCTATGGGAATTTAATTGGCGATTTAAAAATGCCTGATGACGGCAGGGACATTGTAATTATGCCCAACAGCTTTATACAATCTTAACTGAAGTACTTTAAAAACTTAAAGGGTAAATGGGTATATGTAAAGTAAAGAAGTTGAGCATTTCTTAGGAAGGAATGATTTTATGAAAAATTTAAAAAATGCTAAATGGATTTCCTTGATAATGGGGGCTCTATTAATATTGGGAGGAATAATATTTTTATCAAACCCTCTAAGTTCATTGTTGTCCTTAGTCTATGTAATAGCAGCGGTTTTTATTGCTACGGGAATACTTAGAATACTTCGATATTTTACAGATTCCATGTTTAAAACGGGTTCTTTTTTAATTTTAGGAATACTGGATGTAATTTTGGGAATTGCCATGGTTTATTCTCAACCTCTGTCGGCAATTACCTTGTCAATATTTTTGGGGTTTTGGGAAATAGTTTCCGGTGTTTCAGAGATTGCAATTTCAATAGATTTAAAAAAATCGGGTTTTCCAAGATGGTGGCTGGGATTGGCCTTGGGAATATTGGGAGTAATTTTAGGAATTATGTTTATTAACAATCCGGCTTTACCTATAATTTATATTGGAATATATATGGTAATGTACGGCGTTACTTTTATATCAACCTTCTTTGGTCTTTTAGCCTTGGAGAGGAAATTTAAAAGATAGTTTGTAAAATAAAAAGATGTAAGGTTTTTTAAAATTTTAACTGTGATTCATATTAAGGGGGTAGTATATTGAAAAGAATAAATTTAATTTATTTCAGTCCATCGGGTTCATCAAACTCCATAGCATCTGAAATAGGGGATAACTTTTCAGGAGATAAGGTCAGGTATGATTTATTGAGGCAAACTTTTGAAGAGGTTACCTTTGAAAAAAATGAACTTGTAATATTTGCATTTCCAGTATTTGCAGGGAGATTACCTGCTATATGTCTTGAGAAAATTGCAAAGTTTAAGGGAAAAGATACACCTGCAATTGGAGTAGTGGTATATGGAAACAGAGATTATGAAGATGCCTTGGTGGAACTTGTGGACATACTTAAAGAAAATGGTTTTAAAACTATTGGAGCAGGAGCAGTCATTGCAGAACATTCGATTTTTCCAACTATGGCAAAGGGCAGACCTGATGAAAAAGATCGAGAGCAGATTTTAAACTTCAGTAATAAATGTAAAGATATGTTAAGTTTAATTTCGGAAGATATGAAAATTGAAGTTAAGGGAAACAGACCTTACATAGACAGCAAACCCATTCCTTTAATTCCAAAGGGAAATTCAAAGTGTATCAAATGCGGGGCCTGTGTAAAAATATGTCCTGTAGGTGCCATATCTATAGACGATCCGAAAAAGACAGATAAGAAAAAATGTATTTCCTGTACAGCTTGTATCTATATATGCCCTGAAAGAGCCAGAGGTTTTAGCGGTCCTATGTATGCGGCTGCTGCAAAGACTTTTGAAAGTAAGAATAAAGAAAGAAAAGAACCTGAATTTTTCTATGCTGATAAATGAGTTTTTAATAATAAGTTTTAATTATAGTATAGAAACAAGGGAAAATTAATTTTAAATATTGGCAAAAATAAACTCCACCTCTTAATAGGCGGAGTTTATTTTAATCGCAGTTACTTTTTTTAAGATATTCTATAAATATATCAAAATTTTTATTTAAGGAACCTGCCTTTTCTTCTAAAAGTTTACCATCTACAATACTGTCTTGAACTTTAGGAAAATATACTTCAATTCCCGGAACTACTACGGACTTTATACCGTTTGAGCGTAAAATCTGTCTTAGATGACCTTGTGCTCTAATAGTGCCCCAGTGCCCCATAGAGCCCCCTGTAATCATTACAGGCTTATTCATATATACTCTTTTTTTTCTGGAACACCAGTCAAGGTAATTTTTTAAAACGGCAGGAACGGAATAGTTATTTTCAGGTGTTACAATTACTACTCCATCAGCCCACTCAACGTCTTCTCGGGCTTTGTCAACCATTGGCCAATCTTGATTTTCTATATCCTCTGAAAACATTGGGATTTCTGAAATGTCAGTTTGTCTGATATTATATTCGTCCTTGTGCTTATCCATTAAATAATTTGCAATAATTTGATTATAGGATGCCTTTCTAGTGCTTCCAACAATAAATAAAATATTCATAGTACCTCCTAAAATTTTTCTCTTCATTAATAATATACCCAAGTTTTTTTAATAAGGAACTTTGTCCTTATGGAAGGATTTAAGAATTCCTTTTTTGTAGAACTTATAGATGACTATTACAGATAAAAAGGAAAATTTATTTTATAGATACAATAGTAGTTGATGAATCAAATTATAAAAAAGGTATAGGACAATTACTTTTGGACTATGTAAAAAAGAGAAGATAAAGAACGAAATAGATGGTATTGAATTGCAAGTTTCCAGTTATAACATAAAAGCTATTGAATTTTATAGAAAGAATGGATTTAAAGAAAAAGTTAAATATATGGAATTGTTATAGATATCAAGTTCTTCTTCATAATGAGTCATTATCTTATTGTTTTAATAGAAAAATTGAGAGGGCATAAAACTAAAACCTTTGGATATGTTTTTATATATGAAGAATGGCATTTAATAAAAGTACTATACATTTATTTTTAAAAGAATAGTACAGTTAAAAGATAGATGTTACATGTAGAAATTGCTTGTAAAATATTGACGTAATATTATTAATGAGAATATACTTAAAATAGAAGGTGTGATAGTATTTCAAGGTTATATTTATATTGTAGATAGGAGTGAAGTTTTTAGTGAATTTTAGCGCAAGTAAATTTAAATTATTAATCGCCTTGATATTAATTAATATATTTATATATTATGAAGCTATAAGAGGCGGAAAAACTTCATCCTTTTTGATAGGAATTGTTTTATCTATAATTTTAATATTATTGAAAAAAAAAGGTTTTTTGAAAATAAATGATGAAAATTATGAAAAAAAGTATTAATATTAGCTGTTATGATAATTTTAAATATGACCTGTTCATTTTATGTTTGAGAAATTAAGATAGGAGATAGAGTATGGAATTTTTAATGCAGACCTTAGTTGCTTTACCTGTATTATTTAGTTACTTACGTATTATGCTTGAAATTGTAGCCTTGGTGTTGGGGATTAAAGCTTTAAACAAATACTTAAGTAGTAATTAATAATATAAGTATGTTTATGATTAGGAGATAAATATTGTGAAATTGAATCATATTTTCTTTGCAAATTGGTTTCTTTTTACAATGATATTTAGAGAAATTAGGCAGGCGTTAGTTTATAAATACTTACCATCTATTCTTAGCATTTTAAGAAATTCATATAATATTAAAATGATGATTTTGGAATTGGTAGAATATATTTTATTCCCCACAATAATATATTTTATATATGTATTAATCAGAGGTAATGGGAAGAACTAGAAATATAAGCTAATAAGTTTCATTATTAGCCATATATCTTATAAATACAAGATAATCAAATCTGTTTTATTAAATTTATTGAGATAGTCTTTTATGCTTCAAAAACTATTCTCCATATGAATAATAAAAAAACCGCCGGGACGTCTCATTACCGGCGGTTTTTAAGTGGTGCACCTTCAGGGACTCGAACCCTGGGCCCACTGATTAAGAGTCAGTTGCTCTACCATCTGAGCTAAAGGTGCAATTAATTGACAACAAAATTATTATACAGATTATTACTTATTACGTCAATAGTTTTTAATATATGTTTACTAATAATATTTAAAGAATGTATAATTACTTCTTTTCTCTAAGTTGATATATGTTTTATAAACATAATAATAACTTGCTCTACAACCCCTTTCTGAGTCGCGGTCTTTAATACATTCAAAAATTTCCGTTAAAGTTAAATAAGAGTCCTTGATTACATCATTATCGCCATTTATTATATAATTTGCATATCTGTATAATCTTGAGTTTATAGTTCCTAACATTTCCTTTAATACTCTGTTCTTTGTCAATTCAATTAATTTTAAATTCCACTTTATAATATTTTTTTTAAAAGATTCAAAATTTTTATTGTCATAGTCTTCTTTGATTTGTTCAATTATAAATTCCAAGTCCTTTGTTCTTTCTGTTATACCCTCTTCGCATAGTAGTTTTACTGCCAACGGTTCCAGTGCGGATCTAACGGTGTAAAGTTCTTTGGCATCCCTCATGGAAAACTTAGATACGGTATAGGATTTTCTGGGATTAGTTTCCACAAGGTTTTCTTCCGAGAGTTTTAAAAGGGCTTCTCGTACGGGAGTTCTTGAGACGTTTAATTCTTTGGCTATTTCCAATTCTATAAGTTTATCGCCAGGAATTAAGTGGTTGTTTAGAATTTTATATTTTAAATCCTCGTACACTATTTCTGATAACGGTATTTTAGAACTCGAGCTGGTCATTGTATCACCTCTACTAACTTACCTAATATTGCTATTACATCAAAGAAATAATAACTTATTTTGATACGGAATATATTATACAATAAAACTATGATATTATAAAGTTTATTATTTTATACTTTATCGCCATATAAAGTTTATTATTTTATACTTTATATGTATACAAAGTTTATTGTTTTTCCCTTAATCGCTGTATCATAACAAGATTTATTATGTAATAATAATAGAAATTATTATTTGCAGTTTATGTTGACCTTATTGTAAAAAGTATGTAGAATATGGGAAAGATGTTTGGAGGTTTGTGTTAAATGAAAGTTATAGTTTCAAAGTTCGGAGGTACATCTCTTGCCAACAGCAATCATTTTTTAAAAGTGAGAGATATAATTAAGTCTAATGAGGAGCAGAGAAGATACGTAGTGGCATCTGCACCCGGGAAGTCAAATAGTGAGGATACTAAGGTGACGGATCTGCTATATTTAAGTTATGATCTTGCAAAACATAATATCACATATTCGGATACATTGGAAAAGGTATTTGATAAATATAGAGAAATTGCAAAAGGATGTAAATTAACTATTGATTTGGAAAAACATTTTAAACAAATTAAGGCTGACTTTGAAGATTTAAAAAGCAAGGATTATATAGCAAGTAGGGGAGAGTACTTAAACGCAATAATATTAGCGGAATTGTTAGGCTATGATTTTGTAGATGCAAAGGATTTAATTTTCTTTGATGAGAATGGCAATTTTGATGAAGAGCGTTCCTATAAGGCTATTAGTAAAATGGCAAAGGAGCATAAGGCGGCAGTTATTCCGGGTTTTTATGGTCAAACTAATAAGGGAGATATTAAGACTTTTTCAAGAGGTGGAGGAGATCTTACCGGAGCTATAATTGCAAGGGGAGTAAAAACAGACTTATATGAAAACTGGACAGATGTTTCAGGGTTTTTATCCGCAGATCCAAGAATTGTAGATAATCCAAAGGAAATTAAAGTTATTACCTATAAGGAGCTTAGAGAGCTATCCTATGCAGGAGCTTCCGTACTTCACGAAGAAGCTATAATTCCCGTGGCGGTGGCAGGTATACCAATAGAAATTAAAAATACTTTTAATCCTGACGAACAGGGAACTTTAATCTTACCTGATACAGATGAGGCGCCTAACAGTGAAATAACAGGTGTCACAGGTAAGAAACATTTTTCAGTTATAAATATAGAAAAAGTTCAAATGAATTCCGATAAGAGTTTTCACAGAAAGTTAATGAGTGTTTTGGAAGTAAATGGAATTACTTTGGAGCATATGCCCACTTCTATAGATTCCATTTCCTTAATAGTGGCCGATAAATATTTAACCGGAATTCAAGAAACTTTAATAAGTGAGATAAAGACATTTTGCAACCCTGATAAGATTACTATTGACTCGGGAATTTCTCTAATTACAGTAGTAGGTAGAGGAATGAAAAACCATGTAGGGGTTTCTGCAAAATTATTTAAATCTTTGGCAGATGCAAATGTAAATATTCAAATGATTATTCAAGGCTCAAGTGAGTTGAATATCATAGTGGGTGTAGATGAAAAAGATTATGAAAAATCTATAAAGAGCATATACGATGCTTTTTTAGGATAAAATTACTTGACATTAGTAAGGAATAATATTATACTTATAAAAATATCTTATCAAGAGTGGTGGAGGGAACTGGCCCTATGAAGCCCAGCAACCTGTTTAACAAGGTGCTAAATCCAGCGGTTTACCGGGAGATGAGAGGAAGTAATAGGAAATATAAACTCTCTTCGGAGAGTTTTTTTATTGTAGAATAATTCAAAGTCAGTAAGAGGTAAGTTATGGCAATGATAGAAGTGAAAAATTTAAAAAAGTCCTTTGAAAATGAGAAGGAGGAGTTCCATGCAGTAAACGGAGTTTCTTTTTCAGTGGAGAAGGGTGAAATATTTGGGATAATAGGCCTTTCGGGAGCGGGTAAGTCCACCTTAGTACGTTGTATTAATAGGTTGGAGGAACCCAATGAGGGAGAGGTTTTAATAGATGGAGTGGATATCTTAAAGTTATCTAAGGAAGAGCTGCTAAAGGAGCGAAAGGAAATAGGAATGATCTTTCAGTCTTTTAATCTGTTTATGCAAAAGACAGTTGCTGAAAATATATCCTTTCCACTTGAAATTTCAAAGGTTCCTAAAACGGAAATAGAAAAACGTGTAGATGAGCTTTTGGAATTTATAGACTTAAAGGAAAAGAAGTACAGCTATCCGGCAGAACTTTCAGGAGGTCAAAAGCAAAGAGTTGCCATAGCAAGAGCAATAGCTACAAATCCGAAGGTGTTGTTATCAGATGAGGGTACTTCAGCCCTTGACCCTGCAAATACGGAGTCGATTTTAAGTTTATTTAAGAAAATAGTTACACAGTATAAAATGACTATAATTATGATTACACATCAAATGGAAGTTGCTAAGGATATATGCGATAGGATTGCCGTAATGGACTCGGGGAAAATAATAGAGGAGAATACTACAGAGGAGCTCTTTAGAAATCCTAAAAATAAAATCACCAGATCCTTTATTAAAAACCTACAAGAAGATGCCATTGAAGAAAAATTAATAGCCGAGAAGTTTAAGGGCAGCGTCTATAGGCTGGGCTATGGAGAAAGTACCTACCAGGCTCCCATTCTTTCAAGGTGTATGAAAAATTATGATGTGGAGTTAAGTATAATTTCCGGAAATGTAAATACTATTGGGCAGTCCAGTGTGGGACATTTAAATATTGAGATAACCGGAGATGAAGCTGAAAAAGAAAAGGCGATAGATTATTTAAAAGAAAATGGAGTAACGGTGGAGGAAATAAAATGAATGAAATAATATCAATAGTAAGTCCCGCAATTCCACAGACCTTGATTTTAGTAGGCGTTTCCTCGCTTATTGCCGTAATCTTCGGAATGCCTCTGGGGATAATATTAATGATGACGCGTTCCGGAGGATTAAGTGAAAATCCGAAAGTTTATTCCATACTGGATAGCTTGGTCAACTTTTTAAGATCAGTTCCCTTTGTAATATTAATGTTGATTTTAACGCCTCTTATGAGGTTAATAGTGGGAAAGGCCTATGGTACTGCAGCAGCCATAGTTCCCCTTTCCATTGCAGCCATACCCTTTATGGGCAGGTTGGCAGAGGGGTACTTGGTACAAGTGGATAAAGGAATTTTAGAAGCTGCAAAATCAATGGGGTCTACAAATGCTCAAATTATATACAAGGTATTAATTCCCGAGGCAATGCCTTCCATTGTCAACGGAATAACAATGATGATTATAAATATAATTGGATACTCGGCAATGGCGGGAGCCATAGGAGGCGGAGGTCTGGGAGAGATAGCAATAAGGTATGGCTATACTCTTCGAAGGACGGACATTCTCTGGGTAACGGTTATTTTAATAGTCTTATTTGTACAGGTAATTCAATTTGTAGGTGTTTTCTTGGAAAAGAAAATAGATAAAAAATAGGAGGAGAAAAATGAAAAAGAAATTATTAGTATCGTTGTTAGCTGTTGCAATTTTGTTAGTAGGTTGTAGTAAAAATGAACCTGCAAAGGAAGAAAATACTGCAAATACTGGTGAACCGGTAGCGGAAGCAAGTGAAAATAAGATTGTAATTGGAGTATCACCAACACCTCACGGTGAGATAATTGAAAATCTGCTTCCGAAATTTGAAGAGGCGGGACTTGAAGTTGAAATTGTAAATTATGATGATTATGTTCAACCTAACTTACAGTTAGATGCTGGAGATTTAGATGCAAATTACTTCCAACACGGTCCATACCTTGAAACTTTTAATAAGGAAAACAATTTGGATTTAGTTTCAATAGGCTCTGTTCATATTGAACCAATGGGAGTTTACTCTAAAGATGCAAATTCCATTGATGAAATAGCTGAAGGTTCTGATGTAATAATTCCAAATGATGCTGCAAATGGAGGAAGAGCTTTACTTTTACTTGAGAAAGAGGGACTAATAAAATTAAAGGACAGTACAAATATTCTTTCAACTGAACAGGACATTGTGGAAAATCCTAAAAATATTACAATAGTACCAATGGATGCTCAAAACATTCCGAATGTATATGAAGATGCCGGTGCTGCTGTAATAAATTCCAATTTTGCCATAGGAGCAGGATTAAATCCGACTAAGGATACTATTGCATTAGAAGCGGGAGATTCTCCATATACTAACGTAGTTGCAGTTAGAGCTGAAGATAAGGACTTGGAAAAATTCAAAACATTTATGGAAATAGTTCAATCTGAAGAAACTGAAAAATTTATAGAGGAAAAATATGAAGGAGCAGTAATAGCTGCCTTTGATAATTAATTATAAAATAGGGTTCAATTTTGATTGAACCTTTATTTTTTTATGTATAATATATTTATGTAAGAGAGGAAGGTGGATATGGAAAAATATATTATGGCCTTTGATGCCGGAACTACAAGCAGCAGGACGATTTTATTTGATGGAAAGGGCAACATAGTTTCCCTAGCCCAAAAAGAATTCACCCAATATTTTCCAAAACCCGGCTGGGTGGAACATGACGGAAAAGAAATATGGTCCACTCAAATAGGGACTGCAGTTGAAGCTATGACCATAAAGGGCATAACTGCCAAGGATATAGCTGCTATTGGAATTACAAATCAAAGAGAAACTACTATAATATGGGATAAAAGTACCGGAGAGCCTATATACAATGCAATAGTTTGGCAGTGTAGAAGGACTTCGGAATTTTGTGATGAACTTAAGGCAAAAGGCTATGTAGATACAATAAGAGAAAAGACAGGTCTTGTAATTGATGCTTATTTTTCAGCCACAAAGATAAAATGGATTTTAGACAATGTGGAGGGAGCTAGGGAGAAGGCAAATCAAGGAGAACTTTTATTTGGAACTGTAGATACCTGGCTAATATGGAAGTTAACAGAGGGAAAGGTTCATGTAACGGATTATTCCAATGCATCAAGAACTATGCTCTTTAATATAAATACTTTAAAATGGGACGAGGACATTTTAAAACTTTTAGACATTCCTCTATCTATGCTGCCTGAAGTTAAAAGTTCAAGTGAGGTTTACGGAATTACGTCTTCAAAAAATTTAGGAGGAGAAATTCCTTTGGCTTCAGCTATAGGTGATCAGCAAGCCGCTTTATTCGGGCAAAATTGTTTTGAGGAAAATGAGGCTAAAAACACCTACGGGACGGGAGCTTTTCTATTGATGAACACGGGAGAAAAGCCGGTATACAGTAAGAACGGACTTGTAACTACAATTGCATGGGGTTTAAATGGCAAGGTTAATTATGCCTTGGAGGGCTCTATTTTCGTAGCAGGCTCTGCTGTTCAATGGTTAAGAGATGAGCTTAAATTAATAGACTCTTCAGAGGATTCTGAGTATATGGCGCTGAAAGTGAAGGACACCAATGACTGTTATGTAGTTCCCGCCTTTACAGGTTTGGGGGCGCCTTATTGGGACCAATATGCCAGAGGGACCATTGTGGGAATAACAAGAGGCGTAAATAAGTACCATTTAATTAGAGCGACTTTGGAGTCCTTGGCCTATTTGTCCTACGACGTGCTACACGCCATGGAGGAGGATTGTAAATCCAAGTTGAAAAATTTAAAGGTAGATGGTGGAGCAAGTAGTAACAACTTTTTAATGGAATATCAGGCGGATATAATAGATACTGACGTAATAAGACCGAAAACCATAGAAACTACTGCCTTAGGTGTTGCTTACTTGGCTGGGCTTGCTGTTGGACTTTGGAAAGACTTAGAGGAGCTAAGAGAAAACTTTCAAGTGGACAGGGTATTTAAATCTCAAATGGAATCAAGTGAAAGAATTGAAAAGTTAAATAAGTGGAATAAAGCTGTTCAATCGGCTCTGGGATGGGCAAAATCTTAAAGATACTTTTAGAGTATCTTTTTTATTGTATTTTTAGACGGTTAAGCCCTTAAAATATATGAAACGCTAGCTATTCTTTAATGACATCTTTAATTTAATGGGATTATAAAAAAATAAAAGCTTTACTAATCCCATTTATTAATTTAATATATTAATAAAGTGATTTGAGAAGCTGTCATTTTGTGAGATTTCAAAAACTTTAATATTGGCACGGTTTTTGCATCTTAACTATATTGGGGAAAAACCCAATTTAAAATGAGGGAGGGGAAATGAAAAGAATTACAATTCTTTCAATAGATGAAGATTCAGCTCAATTTTATAAGGAACAGGTAACTTCCATATTTAAGGAAAATATAATAGTGGACTATAGAAATTTGGAAATGGTTCCTATACTTCCAGTTGTAAATACGGATTTAATATTGTATACGGATCCTGAAATTATAAATTTACTTATAGATAAGATACAGTGTAACGTTTCACAACTGATGATGAAGAGAACGATACCAAAGGCTATACTTAGAGAAATCAATAAAATAGAACCTGACAGCAGGGTTTTGGTAGTTAATATAAATGAATTTATGGCAAATGAAACAATGGCTTTAATATACCAGCTGGGAAAGACGGACATATTTATGGAGCCTTACTTTCCGGGGAAAAATTTAGCCGAAAAGGATTTTGATTATATTATTCATGTTGCTCCTGAAAAGTATGATTTTCTGGGAGATATTAAGGCAAAGGACATAGTTACCGGACATAGAATATTAGATGTTTCAAATGTTCTTGATATAGTTTACATTTTAAACATTGATGAAAGTATAGCCAGAGAAATTATTTTAAATATGATGAGTGTAGTTCCGACTTGTTGGTACGGTGTGAACTACTCCATGGAACGCAAGATGATTTCAGAGGCGCAGTTGGATTATATTTTAAATGATTTGGACTCCGGAGTGCTTATACTGGATAAGGACAATGACATAAATACCTTAAATAAAACTTTCTCAAAATTTATAGGAGTGTCGGAAAAGGACATAGCCTATAAAAACTTTTTTGAAGTCTTTAAAGATGAAGAAAATTTAATTAAACTTTTTGAAAAGGGAGAAGTAAAGGAAGAACTTACTACAGTTAACGGTATTGAGTGTTTTGTTACTATTGGAGACATAGAGTACAGCGACGTTTCCTATGGAAAGATGATTTTAATTAAAGAATATTTTGAAGTGGTGGAAATGTTTAATAAGTCCAATAAGATTGTAAAAAGCGGATACTTCTCAAAATATACCTTTGATAATATTATTGGAAATTCAAGTTCTATGAGACGGATAGTAAACGAGGCCAAGAAATTTTCCAAGACGGATCATCCCGTTTTAATTTTAGGAGAAACCGGAACGGGTAAAGAACTCTTTGCCGGAGCCATCCACAATGACTCTCCAAGGAAGAAAGGTCCCTTTATAGCCATAAACTGTTCCACGCTTTCAAAAACTCTTTTGGAATCGGAACTTTTCGGATATGAGGAAGGAGCCTTTACGGGTGCAAAAAAGGGCGGGAAAATCGGGCTTTTTGAAAGGGCCAGCGGTGGAACTTTATTTCTGGATGAAATAGGAGACTTGCCAATGGAACTTCAGCCCAGACTTTTAAGAGCTCTTGAGGAACAGAGCATTATGAGAGTGGGCGGAGACAAGGTAGTAAATATAAATACTCGAATAATAGCGGCTACAAATAGAAATATTATGGAAATGGTTGAGCGCGGAGAGTTTAGAAGAGATTTACTCTACAGATTAAATGTCTTTGAGTTGGATATAGCTCCCTTGAGAGAAAGACCTGAAGATATAACCTGTATCCTAAGCAACCTTATGAGTGAAAAGGGAATAAGTAGAAAGTTCAGCAGAGGATTTGAAATATTTACAAGGAATTATAATTGGTTGGGAAATGCTCGAGAGTTAAAGAATCTCGTAAGCTACTTGGAAGTTATGACAGAAAAAGAAATTTATTTTTATTCCATTCCTGCCTATTTAAAGAAAAGGGAATATTTCAATGAGGATTGTTTAAAATATTTGGTATTAAACTTAATTCACTGCTTAAATCAATTGAAGTTAAGCTCCGGTAGGAGAACTTTGGAGCGGGTGTTTAGTGAAGTTTATTTTAAAATTTCCGAAGTTGAAATTAGAAATATGGTAAATGAATTGGAAAGTTTAAATTTTATAGAAGTAAGTACAGGAAGAGCTGGAAATAATATAACTGAGATGGGAGTGGAATTCTTAGTTAATGAAAGATATCTATTAAATGAAGAGGAAAGTGAAGTAGCAATTAAAATTAAGGAAGAAATGGATGAGAAGTTATGATGGATTTAGTAGAAATAGAACAGAAACTTAAAGCTGCCGTAAAGGATAGCGAGTTTCTAAAAAAAGAGGGAGAAGTGGCTTCTTATATACCCGAACTTGAAAATGTAGATAAAGATAATTTTGGAATGGCATTGACTACAGTTAAGGGACAGACTTTAGCTTTTGGAGATGAAAAAATAAAATTTTCAATCCAGAGTATATCCAAAGTTATAAATTTAATAATGGCTCTTGAAGATTTCGGACCTGAAAAGGTCTTTTCTAAAGTTGGAACTGAAGCCACTGCATATAAGTTTAATTCCCTAATTCCCATAGATGAAAAAGTGGTAAATCCCTTTATAAATGCAGGGGCGATTACCACAGCATCTTTAATAAAGGGGGGAGATGTAGAAGAGAGATTTAATAGAGTATTGGCAAAGGTAAGAGAGCTTTCGGGAAGCGAAGATGTGATTTTCTTGGAAGAAGTTTATAATTCGGAAATGAAAACTACTGACAGAAACAGGTCAATTGCCTATTATTTAAAAAGTAAGGAAATAATAGAGGGAGACTCGGAAGAAATTCTTGACCTGTACGTTAGAAACTGTTCAATTGGTCTAAATGTAAGACAGCTTTCCGAAATAGGCGGCGTACTTGCCAACGGTGGAAGGTCCTTAAAGGACGGCAGACAATTAATAGATAAAAATGTAGTAAAAACTACGCTGTCTTTAATGTCAACTTGTGGAATGTATGAAGAAAGCGGAAGGTATTCTATAGAGGTGGGATTTCCTTCCAAAAGTGGAGTAGGGGGAGCTATTATCGGAATTGTACCGGGGAAGTGTGGAGTATGCACTTATTCTCCAAGGTTGGATAAATTCGGAAATAGCGTAAGAGGTAAGAAAGTTTTAGCGGAAATATCTGAAACTTTAAACTTAAATATGTTTATAGGAGGAAATAATGGAAACTTTTAAGAATTTAACCGGATTTTTAAGCGATAATATATATACTTATTTACTAATACCGATACTACTGGCTGTAGGAATTTGGTATACGATAAAAATAAAGGGAGGTCAATTTACTCACATAGGTCATGCTATAAAGCTGATAACTCAGCCTGCAGGCGTACAGGAAGACGGAAAAGAAGGTATCTCACCTTTTAAGGCATTTACTATTTCCGCAGCATCTCACATTGGAACAGGAAATATCGTAGGTGTTGCAGCTGCAATTGCAATAGGAGGGCCCGGAGCGGTATTTTGGATGTGGATTACAGCGCTTATAGGTGGAGCTTCATCCTTTGTAGAGAACACATTAGGTCAAATATTTAAAGAGAGAAACGAAGACGGTACATTTAAGGGAGGACCTGCATACTATATGACAAAGGCTTTGGGACTTCCTACACTTGGAATTATATTTTCAGTAGTAGTATCTGTAGTTTACGGTTTTATGTTTAATGCAATGCAAGCTAATACTATCGCTGCTGCTTTTAATAACTCCTTTGGAATAGACGTTAAAATAGTGGGAGCTGTTTTAATAGTAATAGTGGCAGTTATAATCTTCGGCGGAGTAAGAAGAATTGCAGACGTTACTTCACTATTGGTACCTGTAATGGCAATAGCTTATATGGCACTTGCAATCTTTATAATTATAAAAAATATAGCTTTTGTACCACATATGTTTGGACTTATTTTTAAATCCGCTTTCGGAATTGATGCCGTAGTTGGTGGAGGAATAGGAGCTGCAATCTTAAATGGAGTAAGACGTGGTTTGTTCTCTAATGAGGCGGGTATGGGTGCTGTTCCTAACGCTTCTGCAACAGCAGACGTATCTCACCCTGCAAAACAAGGACTTATTCAAGCCCTTGGAGTTTATTTAGATACTATATTAGTATGTTCTGCAACTGCTTTTATAATAATCCTTTCAGGAGAGGCGATTTATGCCGATCCTTCATTGGAAGGACTTGCGATAACTCAAAACGCTTTAGCTTCTCAAGTTGGAGGCTGGGCGCAAATGTTTTTAACAGTGTGTATATTTATGTTTGCATTCTCATCAGTAATAGGAAATTACTATTATGGAGAAAACAACATAGCTCACTTGGGCTGGGGGAAATCAGCTCTTAACGGATATAGAGTTTTAGTGCTTATAATGGTATTCTTAGGTTGTGTAGGAGATTTCTCCCTAGTTTGGAATACAGGAGACGTATTTATGGGTATTATGGCGCTTATTAACCTTGTGGTATTGCTCGCACTTGGTAAAATTGCAGTGGAAACCTATTATGATTATTTTTCACAGCTTAAAGAGGGCAAAGAGCCTGTGTTTAAAGTGTCAAATATAAAATCTCTAAAGAATTTGGAAGATAAAGTTGAATGTTGGGATAAATAAATTATTAATAAGTGAGTTTAAACTTAACAGCTTATTAAATTTATAAGTATATAAAGTAAAAGAGTCGTATAGTGAACTGAACCCCCTAAATCCGAATAAGGATTTGGGGGTTTTAAATGTTAAAATATAGTTTAAAATTTAAGCTTAAATAAAATAGACATAAAATAAAACGACCAAGTTGGGAGTTCTTGGTCGTCTTTTTCCAATCATGTATCTATATTTTATATTTATATATGAAGGAAAATAAGATTGGTATAAAATTCTTAACTAATCACAAGGGGGGTTTCCTTACATTAATTAAGTACAATTATAGTTTACACTATAATTTATGGGTGTAATATAAAATGCTTAGTTAATTGATAGTAAATATCATTAACTGTATTAAGTATAATATACTTTTAATAATTTGTAAAGAGGAAAATGAAAATAATTATCAAAAACTTTTAAAATATAAAATCCTTTATAGTTTTGGAAGGTGGCGACGTTTCTATGTATATATTAATTACTATGAAGCCTTAATATTAATTTTAAATTATAATGTCTTTATTTTTTAAACTTTAAGCTAAATTCAAGGTTTAATGTTTACAATAATAATAAGAAAAATCACAGCTTTTTTAAAAAGTACACACTATTTTCACAAATTGTTTTTAAAATAGGGTATAGGTTATTAATAGAAGGAGTGGAATGCTATGGATGAAAACAATACTTATAATAACTATGAAGTAAATAGTTCAAACAACGGCACAAATATTTATAATAATAAGAAAGAAAAGAAAAAATCGGGGAAGGGCATAATAGCACTGGCGCTGATTTTTGCAATAATAGGAGGAATAATAGGTTCTTCAATAACCTATTTTGCAATAGGACAAAACAGCACAACAACAAATGGCGGAAAAACTCCCGAAGTAAACATAACAACTTCAGGGAATACAAATGTGGCGACTGCCGTTGCAATGAAAGCAATGCCCTCAGTGGTAGGTATAACTACCTCAGGCGAAGTTATTACACCTTTTTTTGGAGCAATTGAAACTCAAGGAACAGGTTCGGGAATAATAGTTGATAAGGACGGCTATATACTTACAAATGCCCATGTGGTTTCTCTAAACAATCAAATTGTGGAAAATCCTCAAGTTCTTTTAAATGATGGAACCAGCGTAGTGGGGAAAGTTGTCTGGTACGATACGGCTATTGATATTGCAATAGTAAAAATTGAAACCGACGTGGCAATCCAACCGGCTACCTTAGGAAATTCCGATGAGTTACAAATAGGAGAACCTGCCATAGCTATAGGAAACCCGATAGATATGGCCTATCAAAGAAGTGTTACACAGGGAATAATCTCCGGACTAAACAGATATGTGGGACAAGTAAGCGGCGGAGGTTATATGACAGGTTTAATTCAAACCGACGCTTCTATTAACTCAGGAAACTCCGGAGGACCTCTATTAAATCAAGAAGGAGAAGTAATCGGGATAAATACGGTAAAACTTTCAACTGCCGAAGGTCTTGGTTTTTCAATTCCAATTAATTCCGTAAAGAATATATTAAAACAGGTAATAGAAACGGGAGAATATAGAGTGGTATCTTTGGGAGTTCAACCTTTAGATGCAACAGAAGTTCAAAGGTACTTTAAACAAAACTTGGGAGTTAAAAACGGTGTCTTTGTATTAAATGCCATTGACGGTTCGCCGGCTGCACAAGCGGGTATAAAGTCGGGAGATGTAATAATTAAAATAGATGATTCCGACATTGAAACAGTAAATGCCCTAAAGTCAAAACTATATGAATATGAAATAAATGATAAGGCAGAGGTTACTGTAGTAAGAGGCGGAAAGGAAGAAGCTATTGAAGTTACCTTTACGGAATATTCGGAACCCAGCACTGAAGTACAGGAAGAGGAACCGTCCGCCGGTAATCAGGTAACTGTACCTTATGACGAGGGAAGCGTACAAAATATATTTGAAGATATATTCTCAAACTTCGGAATGTAAGATATTAAATAACAGTGTAATATTATTAGGGAGATAAAGAAATTCTTTATCTCTCTTTACTTTTAGAAATAATAGTGTAATATAATAAAAGGGTTAAAAATCTGTAAAAAAAACGGCTGATTTATCTGTAATTAAGTGGATTTACACGACTTATTTATCAGATATAAAATTTAAGCCAAAAGCTCTGCTATTGATGAATACAGGAGCCTAAAGAGGTTACAGCTTTGTAATATAACTGTAATTTTACTTTTAACCCAACTGGTGTATAATATTAACAAAGAGGACAATGACAACTAAATATTAATTCGGTTACGAGTAATGTTTACTTGTCGTACCTCTGAGCTGTTTCGTTCAAACAGCAACAAAAGTTAAGACTTTTGTAGGTCTACAAAAATTTTAAGGAGGTCGAAAGACAAGATGAACAAGAAATTATTATCCTTAGTACTAGCTTTAGTAATGGTACTAGGAACATTCACAAGTGCTTTCGCAGCTACAACAACTACAGAAACAACTGACGAAAAGTTAGGCGAAAATGTAGAAACTGTTGAAAAAATTGTTGGAAAAGATAACAAAATCCAATACATTATCGACAAAAAATTTGTTGAAGGCTACGAAAATGGTGATTACGGATATGATAAAGAAATCAAAAGATCTGAAATCACAAAACTAATCGTATTTGCTAATGGTAACAAAGAATTAGCAGAAAAACTACAAGGTTCAATGAAACTTTACAATGACGTTGATACTGCTTACTGGGCTAACGGAGTTATTTCAGTAGGAACTACAGTACCTTCATCAGCTAACGGTTTAGCTATGCTTAACGGTTACCCAGATGGAAGTTTCAAACCTGAAAAGAACGTAACTTATGCAGAACTTGCAAAAATGTTAGTAGTTCTAGTTAAAGAAGACTTAACTGCTGATATGATGAGAGAAGCTAATGCTAAATGGGCTACACAATGGATGTCATGGGCAGCTCAATTAGGAATTCTTGATGATGTTACAGTAGCTAACTCAGATGCTCCAGCAAACAGAGCTGACGCATTTACTATGCTATATAACGCACTTTACAAAATGCAAGAATTCAAGAGAGTTCCGGCTAACGAAAAAATTGGTGTACTTTCTAAATTAAGTAGAAGTGAATTAACTCTTAACCAAGATTCAGAACAAAAATACACAATTACTGATGATACAGTATTTGTAAATCTTTATGGTAAAAAAGAAATTTCTAACACTATTAAAGTTAAAGACATTACTAATCCAGATTACTACTACGGTTCATTAGTAAGAGTTATGTATAACGACAAAAAAGAAGTTACACATATTCTTGAACTTGGTAATCCAGAAGAAATGGCTCTAGGTAGAGATATTCAATCAGTTGGTAAAAACTCAAGATGGAAAGGCGTTGCTGATAGTACTGTTTCTACAGGATTTAATGATATTAATACACTAAAAGATAATATTGACAAAGTAGACAAAACTTTAGGTTATGCATCAATAGCTTTCAAATCAGGTAACGTGGATGTTAAAGAAATAGTATTCCATAATGTTAAGAACAATGATGGAAAACTTTTAGATTCATATGCATTAAAAGTTAATGACGATACTAAAGTATATGTTGCTAACCCAGCAAATGATCAAATGAAGGAAGTTAAGGACATTTATGAAGCTTTAAGATTAATCGGTTTTAAAGACAATTATGAAGTAGTTCCTAACGTATATGCAGGATTTGATGCTAAATCATCAAAAACTCCAGCTTATAATCCTGAATATTCAGGAAACACTGAAACAGCAAAAGTTGTAGTATTTAACGTAGTATCTAAAGAAGCTTCTGCTACTCTTTATAGAGTATTAGAATCATCTTCATCACTAGGAAGCGCTATAGTTGAAAATACTGACGGTGAAAAATTTGATAAAGAACACTTTACAAGCGTTGGACAATTCCCATATAACTATGGTGATAAGTTTGATGTTATTAAGGTAAGAAATGGTATTAACGAAGCTGTTACTACAGTTCTTGACCACAGTGATACTGACGAATATCCAATAGTTGAAGTTGTTAAAGTTGACGGACAGGATATTGACGTAAAAGGTACTGGTGGAAGATATGCAAGAATTAATATTTCCGGAGCTGACGTATTTACTAAGAAGTTAGCCCTTAAAGAAGGTACTATAATTCAAGTAAAAGCTGAAGAAAAAGGAAATCCTAAAAACGAAGTTTCAATAGTTTCTATCAAACCTGAAGGAACTGGCGCAAGCACTTGGGATTTAGCGGGAAATATTGATAAACATTTTGTATCTAGTAATGATAGAGAAGTTCAATCAGTAGGTATCTTAGATTATGGTAATATTGGAGGAATAAAATCTATCACAACTAAATTGACAGATGATTCTCTAGGAAATATTGATGACTACAGAAATGCAGAATTCAAAATTTCTGATGAAAACTACGCAAAATTCTTTAATGCTACTGATGCTAATCCAATAGGATTAATTCCGTTCCTTGAAGAATATGAACAAGAAATTAGAGATGCTAAGCTAGATAATTTAACTGAAAGAACTATTCATTTACAATTTGCTGTAAACAGAAATACTGACAGTAATTCAGACCTATATTACACAGCTTCTAAATTTGAAGTTAAAGTTAATAACAAATGGGTTCCTCTAGCAGATGCTGTAAAAGAAATTAAATCTCATTTCGAAGATAAAAATGCTGTAATTGCATTAATTGAAGCTTTACCGGTTGAAGACGAAGTAGAAATAGCTGATAAAGCAGATATTGAAGATGCAAGAGAAGCTTATGACGCTTTAAAAAATAAAGATGGTATTGACATTGATAAGTTAATTAAGGCTGAAGAAGAACTTGAAAGACAAGAAGTTGCTTTGGAAAAAGTTATAGCTTATGAAGATTTAAAAGCAGCAAATGCAGAACAATCTGAACTTGATCAAGCACAAAATAAAGCTAAAGATCTTATAGAGTTGATTAAAAACGAAACTGTTAAAGAAGCTTATTCAAATAGAATAGATCTTTAAAAATTACTAAAGAACTTAAACCTAAGAGAGAAATCTCTTAGGTTTTTCTTTTTGTAGAAAGATAGTTTTCTAAAAAATACATTAATACCCTTGCATTAAAAGGCAACTCCCTTTATAATAAAAAGAACAAACGTTCTAAATAAGGGAGTGATTTTTATGTACGAAGTTATTAATAAATTATGTATAAGGGCGAAGGTGGGAGATGAGGAAGCAAAGATATTACTAATAGATAAATTAAGTCCTCTTATAAAATCTTCTATTAAAAAATATTGTCCATTGTGGGACTACTATGAAGATCTTTACCAAGATGGAGTTTTAATTTTACTGGAATGTTTAAAAATTCATGATGAAAAGAAAGGTACATATTTAAATTTTTTAAAAAACTATTTAAGGTTTTATTATTTGGAAACTTTTAAATACCTATTAAAAGACCATGGAACTAAAGTACCTTTGGAAGATGAAGAAAAAAGTTATCTTGAAGAGTTACAAGATGATTTCAGCATTGAAGATTATTTTTTAAGTTTGGAGTTAAGCGAAAGTTTAAAAGCTGCTTTAGGAGATTTAACTTTACGCCAAAGAAAAGTTGTCCTTTTATTTTACTACAACAAACTTTCTTTAGATGAGATAGCGGCTAAACTTAATATAAGTAAGTGGACAGTGGTAAATACTAAGAGAAGAGCTGTTGAAATTCTTAAAAGGACTTTGGCCTATAAGTAGCTAAAGTTTAAAATAGCTAGTTATATTTAGCCTATTAGAAATTCTTCTTTGATATTAGATAATTTTAAATAAATATTCTAAAGATTAAAAATATTTTAATTACAATAGCAACTTTTACTAAAATTTCCTATATATATTATAGGAGGTGAGAATATGGCAGTGGAAAATATTTTATCTACTAAGTTAAAGGTTGAATTTGACGACGGTTTTTATGACAGTGGAAAACAAAAATTAAAGACCAAGACATTTTCAAATGTAAATCCGCAGGCGGAGCTAAGTGCTTTATACAATACGGCTGAGTCGCTGGGTAATTTCAGTACTAGAGAAGCTTTGGGATTTAAGAAAGTTGTGGAATCGGAATTAGTTGAGGGTTAGTAAAAGGAGGTAAATTATGGACAATACTAAAACTTTGGAAATGGAATTGGAAGATGTAAACGAAAGAACTTCCAAACTAAGTGTTATTGATCCCAAGGACGACCTTGTAAAAGAAGACATAGTAAACTTTGAACAGTTAATAATTGCAGGTGAGGTTTTTCTCGGACCGACAGGGGCAGTAAAGAAAATTTCCCGCGCCTATATAAGAGAAGTTAACATTAGAGAACTTATATAGTCGGAGGAAGTTATGGAGTTGAAATTGTGTGGGGCAAGGGAGAGTATAACTTCTAGGGCTGGTTATTTATTCCTAAGAGTTAGAGATGTAGCTAAAAGAGAAAAAGAGCATTGAGTTTAAATTAAAGTGTTAAAACTTATTTAAAGCTCAGTGCTCTTTTGTTTTTAGTTTTTATTTAGCCTCTTGGTCTTTTTCTTTTTTCTCCTCTGATTTTTTCTTAACATATTTGTATAGATAGAGGGGACTTTTGGCTATTAGACATAGGGGACAAAATCTATACTGATTTTGCATTGCTTTTATTTCTTCATTATAATCTCTATTTGAATTATTGTTCATCTTCATTCCTCCCACGATTAATAAATCTTAAATTCAAATTGTATATTAGAATTTTAAAATATAAATATTTAAAAGTTACTGTGGTTTTATAATATTAAAGTTTAAAATAATATTTATTATTTAAAGTATACCCAATAACTATGATTTTTAAGAATAGTAGAATAAGGGAAAAATAAAAGCCGCCATAAGAATGGCGGCGATGTTGTAAACTACATGATGTAATAGTTCCTAAGTATAAGTATGTTGGAACATATTTTAGTTTACAGCATACCTATGGGGAATGTATTTAAATATTATTATTCTTTTCTTTCAGATTTACTTTAAAGGTAGACGTTTGTTTACTACTAATGAACACAAGGTGTCACAGATAATACGAACGCCCATTAAAGCAGTTTGTTGATTAGCATCGTCATATGGAGGGCTGACTTCAACCACTTCCATTCCGATTAATCCCGGTTCAGCAAGTTTCTTTACAAGACGAAGCACTTCTCTTGGAAGTAATCCGCCCGGCTCAGGCCATCCGGTTCCGTTGGAGATACCGCTGTCAATAACGTCTACGTCAACGGTTAAGTAAACTGCCTTTACGCCGTTAGCCCATGCTTTTTCAAGAGCTATTTCGGCTACTTTGTCAACTCCTAAGTCTACGACATCGTCAACTGTAAGTACAGTTTGACCACGTTGTTTTGTTCCCGCTGCAGCTCTGGCGTCGTTTTGCCAACCGCCGATTCCAATATGGACTATGTTTTTAGGGTCTAGGTTTGGAATTGAGCCTGCGTGGTAAAGTGGCGTGTCGTGCATTTTTTCTCCCATCATAAGTGGAGTCATGTCAAGGTGTCTGTCCAGTTGAATAACACCTATATTTCCCTCTACTGCTTTTGTAACTCCCATAATAGTTCCATAGGCAATGGAGTGGTCTCCTCCCAATACTACAGGGAATACATTTTGTTTTACGATTGAAGATATGGCGCTACTTAGTTGTTCCATTTCTCTATCTATTTGATGGATGGAGTAAATGTCGCCGATATCTCCCATTTGCAACTCTAAAGCCAGGTCGATTCCTGCTTCAAAGTTATAGGTTTTAAATAATTTTGATATAGAACGCATCGATTCTGGGCCGAAACGGGTACCCGGTCTAAATGTGGTACCCACATCAAATGGGGCGCCTACAAAGGCTACGTCTAAATCTTTAACATTGTCTAAATCTACAATGTATGGTGTTTTTAAAAATGTTGCTATGCCCGCATATGAAGGTGTATCACCTCGTACGAAAAGTGGCAAATCCTGAGTATGTGGACTGTTTTCCATGCCACCCATTTTCTCGACAAGTTTTTCAGCTGCCAAAAGAGCCTTTTCTCCATGAGTATTTGCTTTCATCTTATTACACTCTCCTTAGTATAATTACAACGTCCCATAGATTATACTGCTCAAAAAGACAACCTTATTACTTAAGGTCAAATATAGGGTATCACACTACAGGGGTAAAGTCAAATACAGAGGTGTAGCAGAAAAATGACTTTTAAATTACAAAGTATAGATATTTTATTATTTTAGTATAGCTATTTCAAATAGTATTTAAGATGTATTAAATTGTATAGGAGCTTAATTATGTTATAATAAATAGAAATTAATATAACCTATTAAAATCTAGGAGAAGATAAATGACTAATAATAAATTTGTAATTAATTGGATAGAGGAAATGGCGGAACTTTTAGAGCCAAGTGAAATTATGTGGATTACGGGAGAACAATCCCAGCTGGACCAATTAAAAGAAGAGGCAATTAAAACGGGAGAGCTAATCCTTTTAAATCAGGAGCTACATCCCGGATGTACTTTACATCGCTCTGCTGTAAATGATGTGGCAAGAGTGGAGGACAGAACTTTTATCTGTACTGAAGACAAAGAAGATGCGGGACCTAATAACAACTGGATAGCACCTGAGGAGATGTACGGAATTATTAAGCCTATTTTTAAGGGAGCTATGAGGGGAAGGACTATGTACATAATTCCCTATAGTATGGGGCCTGTTGATTCACCTTATTCCAAAATCGGTTTTGAAATTACCGATTCCATCTATGTGGTTTTAAATATGGATATTATGACGAGAGTAGGTAGAAGAGTACTGGAGAGGCTGGGAGAATCTGAGGACTTTGTAAAGGGAGTCCATTCAACGGCGGAGCTGGATGATAAGAAGCGTTACATTGCTCATTTTCCCGAAGACAATACTATTTGGTCGGTAAATTCAGGTTATGGCGGAAATGTACTTTTGGGAAAGAAGTGCTTTGCTCTTAGAATTGCATCTCATCAGGGGAAAAATGAGGGATGGATGGCTGAGCATATGTTGATATTGGGAATTGAAAATCCTCAAGGAGAGGTTAAATATATTGCGGGAGCTTTTCCTTCAGCTTGTGGAAAGACCAACCTTGCTATGTTAATACCGCCTGAGGTATATAGAAAAAAGGGTTATAAGGTTTGGACTGTGGGAGATGATATAGCTTGGATGCATATAGGGGAAGACGGCAGACTTTATGCTATTAATCCTGAAGCGGGTTTTTTCGGAGTGGTACCGGGTACTAATGAAAAGTCAAATCCAAATGCGCTTGGAACTATGGAGAAGGACACTATCTTTACTAATGTGGCTCTTAATTTAGACAATGGAAGTGTATGGTGGGAGGGACTTGATTCCAATCCTCCTGAAAATGGGGAAGATTGGAAGGGAGATGCTTGGAATGGGAAAACCTCTAAAGAAAAGGGAGCTCACCCAAATTCAAGGTTTACTTCCTCTGCAAGAAATTGTCCTTCAATAAGTCCTCACTGGGAAGATCCTCAAGGTGTTCCAATTTCAGCAATATTATTTGGAGGTAGAAGGGCAAAGACGGCGCCTTTAGTATATGAGTCAAGAGATTGGCAACATGGGACTTTTTTAGGGGCAACTATGGCCTCTGAAACAACAGCTGCCATAATTGGTGATGTAGGTGTAGTAAGAAGAGATCCTATGGCAATGCTTCCTTTCTGTGGCTACAATATGGGGGATTATTTTCAACACTGGCTTGATATGGGAGGAGAACTAGGCGATAAGGCTCCAAAGATATTTCACGTAAATTGGTTTAGACTTGATGAAAATGGGGATTATATGTGGCCGGGATTTGGCGACAATATGAGAGTGTTGGAATGGATATTAAATCGTTGTGAAAATAAAGTTGATGCTGAGGAAATTGCAATTGGTTATATTCCAAAAGCTGAGGATATAAACCGAGAGGGTGTTGAAGAGGAAGTATCTCTTAGTAAAGTTAGGGAGCTTTTAAAGGTAAATAAAGAAGAATGGTTGGAAGATGTGGAAAATATAAAAGAATTTTTCAAACCCTTTGGAGATAGATTGCCTGTTGAAATAAAAGATGAGTTAAATAAGTTAGAGGAAAATTTAAGAAATTAAAAAATGTAGGCTACTGCCTACGTTTTTTTACGGGTTAAATACTATAATATTTTAAATGTTAAAATTGAAACTGTTCATTTTCAATACTTTTAATAACTGCAAGAGAAAGTAAATCATAGCCCATATCTCTTATAATTTTTCCGCCTTCCTGAAAGCCCTTTTCCACAGCTACGGAAATACCGCTTACTTTTGAACCGGCTTGATTTGCCACGTCAATAAGACCTTTAAGGGCATTCCCCTCAGCTAGGAAGTCATCAATAATAATTAAATTATCATTTTCATTTAAATATTTTTTAGAGACTGTAACTGTATATTCCTTATCAGTAGTAAAGGATTTTACTAAGGATTGATAGACGTCAGTGCCGAGATTTTTATTTTTTTGTTTTTTTGCAAAGACCACGGGAACATAGTTGAATTTTTGTGATAGAACTGTTGCAAGAGCTATTCCTGATGCCTCAATGGTCAAAATTTTATTTATATCTTTATCTTTAAAATGTTGATAGATTGCCTCACTTAATTGTGAAAGAAATTCAATATCCAATTGGTGATTTAAAAATGAATCAACTTTTATTATATTTCCATTTAATATATAACCGTCTTTCTTTATACGTTCTTCTAATAATTTCATCGAACCCCTCCCTTTAAATATTATTACAGAAAAATACTTATTTTTAAAGTCTTTTATGTATAATATATATAGAACTATTTAGGAGGTAATACGATGTTTAACGAACTTGCAAAAAAGAGAAGAAGTATAAGAAAGTACACAGATGAAGAAATCTCTGAAAAAGACTTAAATTTAATTTTAGAAAGTGCACTATTATCACCTACCGGAAAAAATTTAGATTCTAAGAGATTTATAGTTATAAAGGATAAGGAAATGCTGGAGAAGCTTTCCAAGTACAAGGTAAGCGGCGCGGCTTTTTTAAAGGGAGCAAGTGTGGCAATTGCTGTAGTAACTAATAAGGAGCTTGCAGCTACTACTTATAATCAGGATGCTTGTATTGCAGCGACCTTTATTCAACTTCAGGCTGAGGACTTGGGCTTGGGCAGCTGTTGGGGAAATGTAACCACTGCTGTTAATGAAGAGGGTAGACCTTCACAGGAAGTTTTAAAAGAATTACTTGAAGTTCCTGAGGAGTATAATGTAGAATGTGTTATTGGAATTGGACATAAGGCGGAAGAACCAAGAGAAAAAAAAGAACTTGATTTTAAAGAGCATGTATTTTTTGAAAAATTTAGAGGTTAAAATGCAAATTAGTTTAAAAGATGTTGAAGAAACTAAAGTATTTGGCATTAAACTGGGAAAACTTTTAAGGCCCGGTGATGTAATCTGTTTAAATGGAGATTTAGGCGCGGGAAAGACAACGCTAACTAAAAGTATTGGAGAGGGAATGGGTATAGAGGACTATATCACCTCTCCTACTTTTACCATTATAAATGAATACTATGGTCCTGTTAATCTCTATCACTTTGATACCTACAGACTTGAAACAGAAGAGGATATTTTCTACATGGGCTTTGATGAATATTTTTATGGTGACGGAGTTTGTATAGTTGAATGGGCTGATAAAATTAAAGAAGCGCTGCCTGAGGATTATTTAGAGTTAAATATAAAAAGAAAAACCGGAGAAGAGCGCATAATAGATATTGTAGCAGTGGGACTGCGTTCACAGGAACTTTTGGAGGAATTGAAATGAGAGTATTGGGAATTGACACATCAACATTAAAAACTTGTGCGGGATTAATTGATGATGGAAAGGATATTGCATCTTTTGAACTCTCATCAAATATGTTTAACTCCGAAGAATTAGTTGAAATGGTAGGAGATATATTTAAAAAGCTGGATTACAAGCTAAAGGACATTGACTTAATAGCTGTGGGAATAGGTCCGGGATCTTTTACGGGAACTAGAATAGCAGTTACCATTGCCAGAACTTTTGCTCAAACTTTAGGAATAGAGATAAAGGGAGTTTCGTCCTTAAAGGCAATGGCTTTAAACTATGAGGGAGAGGGAATTATTCTTCCCCTTTTTGACGCTAAAAGAGGAAGAGCTTATTACGGCATCTATAAAAATCAAGGTGAAATAGAAAATTTAAAAGAGGACTCATTAAAACACATAGATGAAATAATGGAGGAACTTAGAGAGTTTAAAGAGGAAATAGTAGTTCTTGGACCGGGACGAGATGTATTTTTGGAGAACTTGCAAAAGGAGTTTAAAGTAGTAAAATATAAAGACGGTATGATCCACGGGACAAATGTGGCTCATTTAGGACAATTGGAATATGGAAAATTTGGAGGAGACAATTTATTTGAAGTCCTGCCGAATTATATTAACCCTTCTCAAGCTGAAAGGGAGTTTGGAAAGAAAACAAGGTGTTGAATATAGAAAAGAAGAGCTTTAGAAAAGCAAAAACAGAGGATTTAGATAGAATAATGGAAATTGAAGAAGCTTCTTTTGATACTCCATGGTCAAGGGAAGCTTTGAAAATGGAAATTGAAAGGGATTTAATTTCAGAAGTGTATGTAGTGGAAGTCCCTGATGAAGATGGAAATGGAAAAGTAGTGGGCTTTTTAAATTTCGTAAAACTCTTTGGAGAAGTTCACATTAACAATGTGGCAATAGATGAGGATTACAGAAATTTGGGAATTGGAAGTTTTTTACTTTCCAATGTATTAAAAGAACTTGGAAATAACGGTTTTGGAAATTGGGATATTACTCTTGAAGTAAGACATGACAATTTTCCGGCGATTAATTTATATAAAAAATTTGGATTTGTAGAAGAGGGCATGAGAAAGGACTATTATAAAATAGGATCTCATGCAATAATTATGTGGAAGAGGTGAGAGATGAAAGTTTTAGCAGTGGAATCATCCTGTGATGAGACTTCGGTGGCTGTAATAGAGGATGGAAGAAAAGTGCTTTCAAACGTAATTTCATCCCAAATAGATACACATAAAAAGTACGGAGGAGTAGTGCCTGAAATTGCTTCAAGACAACATGTGGAATCCATGAACAGCGTACTGGAGGAGGCAATTACACAGGCCGGCATAGATAAAGAAGAAATAGACTTAGTAGTTGCTACAAAGGGGCCGGGATTAATTGGAGCCTTACTTGTGGGGATAAGTGCGGCAAAAGCTTTCGCCTATGCCATAGACAGACCTTTTGTGGGAGTAAATCATATCTATGGTCATGTATGTGCCAATTATATAAGCAACAGTGATTTAGAGCCGCCCTTTATAGGCTTAATAGTTTCCGGAGGTCATACCTACCTAATAAAAGTTAGAGATTATGTGGACTTTGAATTAGTTGGAAGAACTAGAGACGATGCGGCGGGAGAGGCCTTTGATAAAGTTGCAAGAGCTATGGGAATAGGATATCCCGGAGGACCTATAATAGATAAGCTTGCCAAAAAGGGAGAGGACAACTTAGGCTTTCCAAGAGTTATGTTGGAAGAGGGAAGTTATGATTTCTCTTTTAGCGGCTTAAAAACAGCAGTGATTAACTATTTACACAACAAAGAACAAAAAGGGGAAGAAGTGGTAGAGGAAGATGTGGCAGCTTCTTTTCAAAAAGCGGTTACAGATGTATTAATTGAAAAAGCTGTAAAGCTTGCTAAAGAAGAAGGCATGGATAAAATAGTACTTGCGGGAGGCGTTGCAGCTAATGAAGGGCTGCGTAGAGATTTAGAGAAAAGGGCTAAAGAAGAAAATTTAAAAGTCTACTACCCTGAAAAAATTCTCTGTACCGATAACGCAGCTATGATTGCATCGGCGGGATACTATTTATATAAAAGCGGTAATATAGATGAGGACAATAGAGCCAATCCGAATTTGGGACTGTAAAGTCCCTTTTTTATTTATTAATTTGAAAAGGGATGTTATAATTTTATTATAAAAGTATTAGGAGGGCTTATGAAATTAGGTTTTGGAAGTGACCATGCAGGTTATGAACTTAAGGAAGTTTTGTTTAAGTACTTAGAGGAAAAGGGATATGAATGTGTGGACTATGGAACGTATAATTTGGACAGAGTGGACTATCCCGACTACGGTAAGATTGTGGGAGAAAAAGTAGCAAGCGGCGAAGTGGACAAGGGAGTGCTGGTATGTGGAACGGGAATTGGAATCTCTCTTGCCGCAAATAAAGTTAAAGGTGTAAGGGCGGCAGTATGTTCAGAGCCATATTCTGCAAAGATGACAGTTAAACACAACAATGCCAATATAATTGCAATGGGTTCAAGAGTTGTGGGAGAGGACCTTGCAAAAATGATAGTGGATATGTTTTTAGAGGCAGAATTTGAAGGCGGTCGCCATGGAATGAGAGTGGATAAAATTTCACAAATTGAAGAAGAGTATTTTAAATAAAAGTGCAGCTTAGCTGCATTTTTTAATGCACAGAATAATAATAAAATTAAAAATAAACAACTTTTTATCCTTTGTCATTTACTTTTCAATATTGTATACTATAACCTAGTATGAAAAAAAGGAGTTGTTTATGAAAAATAAATGTAAAAGTGTTTTATTATTTTTATTTTTTACTTTAGCGCTAGTAAGGCCTGTTTATGCAGAGGGTGCCTTTGAGCTTTCGCCTATTAATGGAGAGAAAAATTTACTGAAAAACTACGTTGACGGATATTCCATTGAAGTTCCAAAGGCGTCAAAGGTAGTATGTGATGGTAATTATTATAAAACTGAAATCAGTTATGGAAACACCTCATTTAAGATTTTTATAGAGGATCCAAGTGGTAAAAATTTCAATTATGCAGATTATGAGTACTATAGTTTAAAGGGTTTAAGGGACAACCAGGGAGAATATGAAGTTCTCTATGACGGTATTCAGCCAACAGCTATAGGTAATTTTCGTGCTTATCAATTTAACAGACAAAAATTAAGTGCAGTGGAGAATGATAAGAATCATTATTTAATTTTGATAAGGAATATGGGAAATAACAAATTTGCCACTTTTATGATTAAGTCCTCAAACTCTATAAATAAAGAAGAAGTGGTGTCAATGGTGGAGACATTTAAGATGGACGTTAAGACAAAGGAAGTTCCCGTAGTTCCTGTAAAACAAAGTATACTTATGGATTCGGCAGGACAGGTCCAATCGGGAAGAGTTTTAAGTGAAGATACTTCTAAGCTTTATTATAATGACTTTTTAAGTGCGGGTAGTACGAAGTGGGGAATTTTTGTTCAGGACTTTTGGAGAAATACAACGATGAGCGACATTGAGGGAAAGATTGACCACAAGTTTAAATATGCGCTTTTATACCACAGCTTTAGCTTTAACAATGAACAGATAAGAGAGGCCATTAAGTATTGTAAAACTTGGAATAAAACCTTGGAGTTTACTTTCCAAACTGATATAGTAGACGGTAAAAATCAAATATATTCGGTTTTAAACGGAGAACGAGACGATTCCTTTAGAGAAATGGCAAGGATTATAAAGGAAGAAGAGCATCCTACTTTGTTTAGAATAGGAAATGAGATGAACGGGGACTGGTGTAGCTATTCCGCTTGGAATACAGGTTTGGATTCAGATATTTACATTGCCTTTTATGAGCATATTTACAGTATATTTGAGGAAGAGGGAGCAAATCCATATGTGCTCTATGTATTTAATCCAAATGGAAGGAACTTCCCTGATTTTAAATACAATGATGAGTCGCTATATAGACCTAGGGAAGATCATTATGATATTTTAGGACTTACCTTATATAATACGGGAACCTATTATAGCGATGAGAAGTGGGAAAGTTTTGATGAGCTTTATACAAAACTCTACAGGGATTCTGTAAAAATGTATAATAAGCCTATGATGATTACTGAATTTGCATGTAGTACAGTGGGCGGCAACAAGGTGGAGTGGACAAGAGATATGCTGGAAAAAATAAGTACTAAGTATCCCAAGATTAAAGTGGCAGTTTGGTTTAACGGCATTGACTTAGATGCGCAGGGTAATCCTGCCAGAGTTTATAAAATAGATGAGCCTGCAGAGGTTCTAAATGTATTTAAAAACCATTTAAAATAAAATAGCTTAGGCTATTTTATTTTTTTGGTACAGTGAGTTGACAAGAAATAAAAAAATATGTATCATAAAAGAAAACACCTCTAAAAAAGAGGTTATATTTTTTTTCATATTGGCGAGGACTTTGCCAATTTTTTGTTTTTTAAAGAGAGTTTTAAATTGTTCATGGAAATAGGAGGAAAGTATGACCAAGTTTATATTCGTAACTGGCGGAGTAGTGTCGGGAATAGGTAAGGGAATAGCAGCGGCAAGTATAGGAAGATTGTTAAAGGATAGAGGGCTTACTGTGTTTATGCAGAAGTTTGACCCCTATATTAACGTAGACCCTGGGACTATGAGCCCTTACCAACATGGAGAGGTTTTTGTGACAAAGGACGGTGCGGAAACAGATCTTGATTTGGGACATTATGAGAGATTTATAGATGAAGAGCTTACAAAGAGAGCAAGTATAACTACGGGAAAAGTTTATTCAAAGGTAATTGAAAAAGAGAGAAGAGGAGACTATAACGGTTCAACTGTCCAAGTAATTCCCCATATAACTGATGAAATAAAAAATGCAGTATATAAAGCTGCCAAAGAATCCGAATCTGACATTGTAATTACGGAAATAGGTGGAACTGTCGGCGATATAGAGGGACTTCCCTTTTTAGAGGCAATAAGGCAGATTCACTCTGAGAATAAAACTGAAGATGTGCTATTTGTTCATACTGTTTTAGTACCTAAAATTCCGGGCTCTGATGAGTTAAAGACAAAACCTACTCAACACTCCTTTAAACAACTTATGAGTTACGGAATAAAGGCCGATATTATAATTACAAGGGCTGACGGAGAAATTACAGATGCAATTAAAGAAAAAATATCTTTATTCTGTGACGTGCCCAAGGAGGCAATTGTAGAATCCAAGACTGCCGAGTTAATCTATGAAGTGCCTATAATATTTCATGAACAGGGACTTGATGAATATATATTAGATAAATTGCATTTGGAAAATCAACCTGACTCCAAAAAGTGTTGGATAAAAATGGTAAATAAATTTAAAAGTGCTTCAAAGGAAATCGAAATAGCCTTAGTCGGAAAGTATACAGACCTTCATGACGCTTACCTTTCAGTAGTACAGGCTTTAATGGATGCGGGATGTACTAACGGCGTAAAAGTGAAGATGAGATGGCTTGCCTCTGAAGAAATAGAAAAAGAAGGCGGAGAAAAGCTTTTTGAAGGTGTAAAGGGTATAATAGTTCCCGGCGGTTTTGGACGAAGGGGAACTGAAGGTATGATTAAAGCAAGTAAGTATGCAAGAGAAAATAATATTCCCTACTTGGGAATTTGTTACGGAATGCAAATAGCCCTAATAGACATTGCCAGAAATAAACTTGGTTTAAAGGGCGCAAACAGTACGGAAATAGATGCTGAAACTCCACATCCGATAGTTGACCTTTTGGAAAATCAAAAGTCCATAGATGCCATTGGAGGAACTTTAAGACTTGGGGACTATAGCTGTACTTTGGAAGAGGGAACTGTAGCCAGAGAGTTATACGGGATGGAGGACATTCTGGAAAGACACAGACATAGGTATGAATTTAATAACAGTTACAGAGGTGAAATTCGTAAAGCGGGAGTTGTATTTTCGGGAGTAAATGAAGATTTGGATTTAGTTGACATAATTGAATTAAAGGACCATAAATTCTTTATAGGATGCCAATATCATCCTGAATTTAAATCCAGGCCTAACAAAGTTCATCCGCTTTTTGACGGTTTTATAAAGGCATCAATAAATTAAAACAGGCATAGCCGGTGGGCTATGTCTTTTAAAATTTTAAAACTTTAAGTTTAATTTTAAATATATATCAGTATCAGTTTAAAGTTTTTAAATAAACTAAAAATTCTTTAAAGACTTTAAACTATATAATTTACTTTAATTAGACTAGTTGATATACTTATTTAAAGGTGAGTTAATATGGCGGAATTTTGGGATGTATATAATAGTAAGGGCAAAAAAAAGAATAAAGTTATAAAAAAAGGACAACCTCTATTAGAAGGGGAATACCATCTAATTGTGGAATGTTGGATTAGGTGCGGAAAGAATTTGTATTTATTGCAAAAACGAAGCGCAAATAAGAAGATGTTTCCCAATATGTGGTACTGCTCGGCGGGAGGTTCAGTCCATGCAGGTGAGGAGCCGAGAGACGGTTTAATTAGAGAGGTTAAAGAGGAGCTTGGTCTTGATATATCAAAGGATGAAATAAAACTTAAGAGAATAATTTTTGAGGAGTCCAGTATTTTTTACATATATTTAGTTGATAGTGAAGTTGATTTAAATTCTCTTAAACTGCAAAGTGAGGAAGTGGCAGAGGCAAAAATAGCATCCCTTGAAGAAATTAAGGAACTGATTAGGGAAGGAAAAATGATATACTTAGATTACTATGATAAGTTTTTTAAGTCCGTTGAAAAAATACCTTATTTAATATAAAATAATTAAAGATGGCAAGGTTTTAAAGGACTAAAATACAATTGGATTACCTGTTGTTATGGTTAAAACCAAGGAATGTCTCTTAAAGGAGACTTTTTTTATACAAAGTTTTGGGAGGTACTATGAAGTTATATAATACGCTTACTAGAAAAAAAGAGGAATTTATTCCAATTAAAGAAGGACAGGTTACAATGTATAACTGTGGTCCCACAGTATATAATTTAATACACGTTGGAAATGCAAGACCCTTAAGTGTTTTTGATACCTTGAGAAGATACTTTATATATAAGGGCTATGATGTAAAATTTGTAGTAAACTTTACGGATATAGATGATAAGTTGATAAATAAGGCAAATGAAGAGGGTATTACAGTTGAAGAAGTGGCAAATAGATATATTGCCGAATTTAAGAAAGATGCAAACGGACTACACCTTTATGATTATGAAACTCTTAATCCCAGAGCAACCCACTATGTTGACGAGATGATTGAATTTATTCAAGTCCTTTTAGATAAAGATGCGGCCTATGTTTCAGAGGGAGACGTATATTTTAATATTGAAGCGGCCAAGGATTATGGAAAGCTTTCTCATAAGAAACTGGAGGATTTAATATCCGGGGCAAGAGTGGATGTATCTGAAATTAAGAGAAGCCCTGCGGATTTTGCCCTTTGGAAGGCGAAAAAGGAAAATGAACCTTACTGGGATGCTCCATGGGGTCAGGGAAGACCGGGCTGGCATATAGAGTGTTCGGTAATGGCAAAGTCCCTATTGGGAGATACTATTGATATTCATTCGGGAGGAGAAGATTTACAATTTCCACACCATGAAAATGAAATAGCTCAATCGGAAGCTTGTAATGAAGTTACCTTTGCAAATTACTGGCTACATAATGGAATGATTACTGTTGACAATGAAAAAATGAGCAAGTCCCTTGGAAACTTTTTTACAGTTAGGGAAGTTTCAAAGGAATTTGATCTTGAGGTTTTAAGATTTTTCCTAATTAGCAGTCATTACAGATCTCCAATAAACTTTTCAAGGGAAGTAATGGAGCAGACTAAAAACTCTTTAGATAGAATTTACAACGGAAAGGACAAGCTGGAAGACCTAATGAATATCACTAAGGAAAGAGAGATTAGTGAAGAGGATAATAGGATTCTTTCTGAAGTAAGGGAAAATATAAAGATGTTTGAAGATTCCATGGACGATGATTTAAATACAGCTGATGCTATAACTGCAGTATTTAACATTGTAAAGCTGATAAATACTTCTTTAAGTGAAGATTCCAATAAAAAAGTAGTTGAAGAAATTCAAAATACTCTTTTGAAACTTTCAAAGGTGCTGGGAATTTTGGAAATAAAAAAAGAGGGAATTGACAGTGAAATAGAGGAACTTATTAAGGAAAGAGAAGATGCCAGAAAAAACAGAGACTTTAAAAGAGCAGATGAAATAAGGGACATTCTTCTTTCCAAAAATATAGTTATTGAAGATACAAGGACTGGAACAAAGTGGAAAAGAATTTAATGTTTTTACAAGTAGCAAGAGATTATGACGAAAACTCAATAAAAGAGCTGTCTCCTCTTGCTCTTGCTTTTTTGGGAGATGCGGTTTTTGAACTGCTTGTTAGAAGTTTTATTCTCAATAAAAATAAAAATCCGAAGAAGTTACATGTTGAAGCTATAGGTTACGTAAAGGCAAAGGCTCAAGCGGACTTTATAAATAAGATAAAAGATGAGCTTACAGAGGAAGAGTACATGGTTTATAAAAGAGGAAGAAATACTAAATCACATACTGTTCCTAAAAATGCAAATGTAAACGAATATAGGGAAGCTACAGGTTTGGAATGTCTATTTGGATATTTATACTTACTAGATAGGGGAAATAGGATATTAGATCTTTTTGAAAAGATGGAGGTTTAAAATGAAAGTTGAAATTATTGCCAATACACCGTTGCCCGAAGAGGTTATTGCCCAGGCTGCAAAGCTTTGTTACTCGCCTGTGGGAGTAGATGAAATTAAAAAGACTATGACTGAGGAAAGCAGGGATAAATTTGTAGATATGCTAATGAGCTTTTCTCATGCTTCACCTTTGGAGCATGCTTCTTTTACCTTTGCCATAGAAGGCGTTTCAAGAACGCTTACTCATCAGTTGGTAAGACATAGAATTGCAAGTTACTCACAACAATCTCAAAGATATGTGAGATTGGATAATTTTGAATACATTGTGCCTCCTGAAATTGAAAAAAATGAAGAGGCTTTAAAAATCTATCAGGACATTATGGAGAAGGACAAGGAAGCCTATCAAAAGATCACAGAGCTTTTAATAGCTCAAAAGGCGCAGGAATTAATAGATGGTGGAATGGATGAAAAAAAAGCCAAAAAGAAAGTTGAAAAGGACTCCATTGAAGATGCCAGATATGTTTTTCCCAATGCCTGTGAAACGAAAATAGTAGTAACTATGAATGTGAGAACGCTGCTTCACTTTTTTGAACTAAGGTGTTGTAACAGAGCTCAATGGGAAATAAGGCAGTTGGCTACGAAAATGCTTGAAGAATGTAAAAAGGTAAGTCCGGTTTTATTTAAGGATTCGGGACCTGCCTGTGTAAAGGGACCTTGTAATGAGGGTGCAATGACTTGTGGAAAGGCTAAAGAAGTAAGAGAGTTCTTTAGAAATTTAGGATAATAATGAAAGAATATATCTATGGAAGAAATCCTGTAATTGAAGTATTGAAAAATAAAAGAGTGGATAAGCTATATGTTCAAAAGGGAAATTTTGAGGGCTCTATAAGAAAAATTTATGCCCTTGCTAAGGAACAGAATATTTTAATTACGGAATTAAATAAAAAAAAGCTGGATGAAATGGCCGGCGGGGGGAACCACCAAGGTGTAGTGGCTCTTGTAAGCGGATATGAATACAGGAAACTGGAAGATATTATCAAGGGAAGTTCAGGAAGACTTATAATGCTTGAAAAAATTGAAGATCCGCATAATTTAGGTGCAATTGCACGTTCAGCTGAAGCTGCGGGATTTGACGGAATAATTATTCCAAAACACAAGTCGGTATATGTAAATGATGCAGTGTATAAAAGCTCGGCAGGTGCCATTGAAAATATTTCCGTAGTAATAGAAAACAACCTTTCAAATACCATAGAAAAGCTAAAGAAAGAGGGCTACTGGATATATGGAGCTGACATGGAGGGCAAGAATTACAATAGGGTTGATTTAAGGGGAAAGGTTTGTCTGGTAATAGGTAACGAGGGTAAGGGTCTTGGTCACAGTGTGAAAAAGAACTGCGATGAGATTATTTCAATTCCCATGTATGGAAAGATAAATTCTTTAAATGCCTCCTGTGCAGCATCGATTTTAATGTTTGAAGTGTTAAGACAAAATGAAGAAGTTAAGATATGAAAAAGATGTGGAATATCTCTTTGTTGATGGGTATAATATAATAAATTTTTGGGACAGCTTTAAAGATGACAGTATAAGCTTAGAAGATAAGCGGCTTAAACTTATGGATGTTTTAACGGAATATGCCCATATGACTACGGAGGAGATAATTTTAGTATTTGACGGTTACATGGTGAAAAAATCTCCGGGAGCTATTTATGATTATAATGGAATAACAGTGGTATTTACCAAGGAATTGGAAACGGCCGATCACTTTATAGAGCATGAGTTAAATGAAATTGGAAGAGTTAGAAAAGTAAGAGTTGCTACCTCTGACAATGTGGAACAGCAGATAATACTTTCCAGAGGTGGAAGTAGAATTTCCGCAAGGGAGTTTGAAATTGAAGTTGAAAATTCAATGAGACGGTTGGAAGTGGAACAAAAGAACTTAAAAGAAAATGCATCAAGGGATATTTCAGCTATGGATGAGGAAAATATCAGACTCCTTAAAAATTTCAAGAAGAATATAGGTACTTAGTTACTACAGATTGACATATATGACATTATTATTACAATATATAGTTATTCTGTAACACAAATTTAAAGATATTTGCATTGGTTTCTTGGTATAATAAAAGTAGTCAAAATAGTTTAAAACAAAAGGTGAAGGCAATGGGAAAGTGTAGGAAAATGCTGTTAATCCTACTGTCTCTTTTCTTTGTATTTAATTCTTCAACTGCATATGCTAAACAGTATCAAGATACTAGAAATCATTGGGCAAATGAATATATTGACAAACTTTCAGATGACGGTTTCGTATCGGGTTATGAATCTGACACCTTTAGACCTGATTCGGAAATTTCTAGAGTTGAGTTTTACAAAATCGTCAATTCCATGGCAAATTTAAAAAAGACTTATACTGTAACTTTTGCAGACGTATCCACTTCAGATTGGTTTTATAAAGACGTGTCCAAAGCTATAAAGGCAGGTTACTTAACTCCAACTACTGGGAATTTAAATCCCAACAATCCCATAAGCAGACAGGAAGTAATGGGGATTTTAGGATATATGTATAAGTTAAAGCCAAATACAAGTGTATTAAAACAATTTAGTGATGCTTCTAAAATAAGCGAAGATAATAAAGGTTATGTGGGTGCACTTGTAAATGCCGGAATAGTAAGCGGCGATTCTGGACAATTAAGACCTAACGATGGAATTTCAAGAGCGGAAGCTTGTAAAATAATTTACTTGTTAATTTATGGAAACGGCAATGTCAACGGATATGGACTTCCAGCGGAGAGAGTGGTAGTAGACAGCAAAATCAAGTTCGGGGATCAAAATCTCTATAATTAAGAGGAGCACTACAGTTATGTGTAGGGGCTCTTTTTAATTGGATAAAATCAAAGGCTTCAAGGTTTTTTAAATTTATCTTTAATAAGTGCTGTGTTATAATATTTTTGGAGGTAGCAAATGGCACAGAAATATTTTAAACCTATTTTAATAGGAGTGGTTGCTCTTATTGTACTGTTTCTATTTGTAAACAGGGCCACAAATCAGGAAAAGGAAATAATAGAGGATAAGACTTTAGATATTACGGAAAATGCCAAAGATTTTCACTTAAGTACTAATGGAATGATGATTTTTGATGGTAAAAAACTTTACTTCTGTGATAAGAATTTTGATTTTTTAAAAAGTGTCAGTTCCAAGGATAGAGAGTTGGAAGTGTTTTTTGACAATAATTACGCCTTTTTATATGATGCGGATTTAAAAAAGGTTTTTGAATATAAGGATACGGGAGAACTGTTAAATACCATAACGTTAGATGAAAATCTCTACAATGTAAAGTATTTAAATAAAAATATAGTCTTTCACATGAAAGGCGACGGAGATGAAGTGCTGAGTATATTACGCAGTGATGGCAGCCTTGAGGAAATATATAGAAGTTCAAATGCAATAATGAGCTTTGACGTCTATGATGAATCTACCTTTGCTGTAGCAGAGCTGGAGCTTGATGCAACGGGTTATAAAAGTATTTTAAATGCAAGAGGTTATAATAATTTAAGTACAGAGGAGTTTAACAGCGAGGGAGCCCTTTGCGTATTTACTACTAAAAATGAAGTTTTAATGGTTACGGATAAAAATATGTATGTGTTTGGCAACGATGAAACTAAACATATAGAAGTTCCCAATGTTACAGACGTATTAATAAAGGAGAGAAGCATCTACCTTCTTCACAGTGGAATTCTTTCAAAGTATAATTTTAACTTAGAGGAACAGTCCAAACAGGTTCTAGCTGCCAATGTAAATCACTTGGCACAGATTGCAAATTCAGTTTATGCCTATGGGAATAGCGACATAGGAGGAGATTTGGGAAAGAAATCTCAATTTTATAAAAGACTTGGATTTTCAGCCGATGAAATAAAAATATTCGGAGTAACTATTGGAACTTTAAAAAATGGAAGAATTAGAACTTTTAAAATAGTAAATAAGAGAAGTTTAACCAGTGAAAGTACCCCGGTGGGAGCTGAGGAATAATGGAGTTTTTAGACGTACTTTATCAATATATAGTTGAACATGAATTTTTAGGGAAAATTATAAATGTGGCAGTAGTCATAGTCTTTGCATTAATTCTTTCGAAAATTATGACTTATTTAATAGATAGAAACTTAAGTTTGGAGGAAGTAAAGAAGAAAAATTCCTATATGCGAATAGTAACCATAATGAACTTGGTGAGAAACATTGGAAAGATTGTAATATTTTTCTTGGCCATAACTATTTCCTTAGACATTTTAGGAGTAAATACAACGCCAATAATCGCAGCTTTTAGCGTTGGTTCTTTGGCAATATCCTTTGGAGCTCAAAGTCTTATAAAGGATATAATAAACGGCTTTTTTATAATTTTGGAAGACCAGTACAGAGTGGGAGACTTAGTGGAAATACTGGACTATCAGGGGTACGTTGAAGAATTTGGACTTAGAAGTACTCTTTTAAGGGATTTTAATGGCGAAGTTCATATTATTCCCAATGGGAAAATAGAAATAGTTACCAATAAACAAAAGGGAAGAGCCAGAGCGAAGGTGGTTTTATCTTTAGACCTTGAGGAAGATCCCAGAAAGATTGTGGATTTAATAAAAACTAGAATTTCCTTTTTGGAAAAAGACTACAGAGTTTTAGAAGGACCAAGTGTTTGGGGAGTTACGAATAATACTGATAGAGGCTATGAAATCACCATATCTGCCAATGTAATATCAGGAGAGCAGTTTAAGGTGGAATATGAAATAAGAGAAGAAATGGTGGAAATGTTTAGGGAAAATAATATAAAACTTCCGGAAATAAGAGTTAGGAGGTAAGTATGCTGGTATATGAATTAGGAGATGTAGTTACATTAAAAAAAGGTCATCCCTGTGGAGAAAATAAATGGGAAATTATGAGGACAGGCGTGGATATTAAACTGAAGTGCCTGGGTTGTGAAAGACAGATTTGGCTAAGCAGAATGGAATTTGAAAAACGAGTTAGAAAAATAAAAGAGGGCGAAAAATTTGTCAGTATAGTACATCATAAAAAAGAAGAGGCCTAATAATTTTAGATATAACCGAAGAGCAATCTTCGGTTTTTTAATAGGGTAGAATTTTAAAGAAGTTGAAATACCAAAGATAAAGAAAGGGAAAATTCTATAAAGGAAAACAACTCCAAAATAAATTTAGATTCAGGCTGTTGACAATGAAATTGTCAACAGCCTGAAGAAAGTCTAAGCTACTCTTAATCAATCTAATTATTATTATTTGAACTATCCTCTTTCCAGTATAGGGTCTTATTTTCCAATAAGTTAAACATTTCATATAGAAATAGTCCTATAAAACTGAGTACAATTACAGAAGAAAGTATCATACTTATATCATAAGTTTCACTTCCTAATGTTAGAAGATAACCTAAACCAGCTTTTGCTCCTATCATTTCACCGATTACTGCTCCTGTTACTGCTTGTGTAATTGCCAACTTAATTCCTGACATCAACATTTCGAAAGAATATGGTAATTCAATTTTAAAGAAAATTTGTAGTTTAGTAGCATTTAATACTTTCATTAAATTATATATATTTTTATCAATTGTTCTAATGGCAAGAACCTGATTAATCATTATTGGGAACATAACTACAAGTATTACTAAAACTACTTTAGATTCAATGCCTAAACCTAACCAAAGAATAAAAAGAGGTGCTAAGGAAATTTTAGGTGCAGTTTGTAATATTATTACAAAAGGCATTATAAGACGTTCAACTAATTGGATTTTCGCCATTATATATCCTAGAATTAATCCTAAGACGATTCCAATAGCAGTTCCTAGGAAAATCTCTTTTAAAGTTATAAGAATATGAGGAATAATAGTCCCAGAGCTAAAGAGTTTAATAATATATCCTAGAAGCGCACGTGGACTAGGCAATAAATAGGATGGAATATTAAAAACTTTAATTGATAGCTCCCAAAGTAATAAAATAATTGGAAGCACAGCAATAGGTAGTATAAATTTTTTGTATTTTTGATAAAACATACATATAACCCCTTAGTTCAAAGTTTTATTCATATATTAAATCTGATGCAGGGAAAATTGAATCAATAATTTCATATTCTTTTGAAACGGAAATTAAATTATCCCAACGACTTAAGTCAGAAGCTCCTATTCCATTTTCTTTAGTATAATCACTTTGCCATAGATAAGGAATAAAGACTTCATTTATTATTTTTATACTTATATCTCGTTTATCCGATGCTGTTGTGGCATGTTGCTCTATTGACAAGTCTACAGCTTCTTCAACATTTCCATCTATTATATACTCAATACTTTTGTTAAGAGCTTTTTTAAATCCTTTTATTATTTCTGGGTTTTCTTCAATATACTTATCACTACTTATCAGTACATTTCCAAAAGAAGGCAGATAATCATCAGATCTAAATTCACTAGCAGCAAAACCCGATTCATTTAATTCTATTGTACGTAACATACTGAACACTATAGCATCTACTTCTTTAGTAGTAAGTGCGTTTAGTATTGCTCCAGTGCCTATAATTTCAACAGATACGTCATCTAAAGATAAGCCGTTCTTAGATAATAATACTTGCAGTTGAATATAGTTTGGACTGCCATAACTGGTTACAGCTATTTTTTTACCTGCTAAATCAGAAGGTTCTTTTATATCTGAGTCAGTAGGAAATATTGTTGCACCTAGACCGTTCTGATATGTAGTATGTATTACTTTAGCTGGAATATCTTGAGATTTTGCTAAAATTACTGAATCTGCATTAGGAAAACCAAATTCCACATTCCCTGCTGCCACATTTTTAACTATATCTGCAGCTGCAGCATAGTAAAATTCTACATTTAAGCCTTCTTCTGCAAAAAAGCCCTTTTCTTGAGCTAAGTATAATGGAGCATAATAAGGTACTGCTGCACCATCAATTTGAATAGAGACAGTGGTCAATTCATCCTTTGTGGTCTCCTCAGTTTTGTTTTCCTTAGTTTCATTACTTGAACACGCAACTAATAAAATCATTGATAAAAGTAATAAACTTAAAATTTTAAGAGTTGCCTTTCGATTTAAATTCATATAAATTCCTCCTTGATAATATATTTATTATTAAGTAAAACTGCGCTATCTAAGGCAATTTTACATAATTTCTCCTGAATTTCATCAAAATCGAGAATCCATTCATCTGTAATTCTATTACAATGTACGGCACAGATACTGCCTGTAAATATATTAAATATAGAACCCAAAGTGAATATAGTTTCTGATTCCATTTCTAGATTTAAAACATTTAAGTTCTTATAATCTTCAATTAAAGTGGGTTTAAAAAATTTTTTCCCATAAGAAGGTCTTCCTTGACCGGCAAAAAAAGATCCCACAGAAGCACAAATTCCTTTCCAGATAGTTACTTCATTGTTAATTCCAGCTTTAATTAGACTTTCGACAACTTCAAAAGAAGATATGGCAGGAAATTCAATTGGAGCATAAAAGTTTGATGATCCTCCCTTTCGTATTGCTCCTGTATTGATAATAAAATCTCCACATGAAATATGTTCTTGAATTGCGCCTGTACCACCAACGCGAATTAGAGCTTTTGCTCCAAGTTCTATTAGTTCAATTACTGCTATTTCTGTTGAAGCAGCACCTATACCTGTGGAACATACGCTTATAGGAACTCCATTATATTTTCCTGTACCTACTACATATTCTCTATTTTTTGATACTATAGTAAATTCATCAAAGATACTTTTAAACATATTGACTCTTGAAGGGTCCCCTGGTAATAGTACAATTTTTGCAATATCACTTTCAGTACACATAAGGTGAGGGGCTTTTCCTTCATATTTAGGTGATGAAGCTGAGGTTGTTTTCATATAAAATTCCTTTCTAAAATGTTTTTGACTCATGCCAATATAATAATTTATTTTCAATTAATGCTATTAATTCATAAGTTATTACTCCCACAACTATAGTAACAACAATCCCAGCAATGAGCATTGGAGTATTATAAGTAGAAGAAGCATAAGTTAAAATATAGCCCAAACCTTGTTTTCCGCTAATCCACTCTGCAACAATAGCTCCTATTACAGCTTGTACTATTCCTATTTTAAAGCTTGAAAACAAAGCTGGTAATGAATAGGGTAGTTCCAATTGAAATAAAATTTGACTGGGGGAACTTTTTAATATTTTCATTAGATTTCTAGAATCTTCAGGAATAGAATCAATGCCGGTAATAATTCCCATCATGACGGGGAAAATAACCATTGAAACAATTAAGATTATTTTAGAGACAAGACCTATTCCAAACCAAATTACAAATAGAGGTACTAAAGCAATTTTAGGAGCTGTTTGTGCAAAAACTAAGTATGGCATTAATGCATATTTTAAAGTTGAGGATTTTACAATAAAATACCCCAGCACAATTCCTAAAAAAGCTCCAATTATAAATCCTATTATTACCTCCATACTAGTAACTAGTAAATGTGGATAGATTGTACCACTTGAAAACAATTCTAAGAGTTGCTCCATAACTATTCCAGGACTAGGTAGGACGTAAGTTGGAACATTTGATATTTTTACGTATAAGTGCCAAATTATAATAAAGAATAGAATGGATATGATATATTCTCCCATGGAATTTATTATTCTTTTAAATTTATAATTTTTCTTCACCCTATCATCTCCCTTAAATATTGGTTATATTTAGAAAATTGCTCACTATTTCTGGTGTTTTCATCTCTAGGCCTTGGAAGATCAATATTAACTATTTCCTTTATCCTTCCAGGACGTGGAGACATAACTATTACTTTGTCAGAAAGGAAAACTGCTTCTTCAATGCTGTGGGTAACAAATAAAACTGTTTTTTTTGTTTTGTCCCATATTTTTAAGAGCTCAATATTCAAGTGATCTCTAGTTATAGCATCTAAAGCACCAAAAGGTTCGTCCATTAATAGCATAGGGGCATCATAAGACAGAGCTCTAACAATAGATACTCTTTGTTTCATACCGCCTGAAAGTTCTCTTGGAAGAGAGTCTTTAAAGTCCTCTAAACCTGCGAGTTCTAAAAGCTCATCTAATTTTTTATAATTATCTTCTGTTTCAATTTTTTTAATTTTTAATGGGAAACCTGCATTTTCTCTAACATTTTTCCATGGTAATAAAACAGAATCTTGAAATACAAAACCTAATTCAGGATTTTCACCTCCAGAATATGTAAGAGTTCCAGTCGTTGGTTTATCAAGTCCGCCTATAATTCTTAATAAAGTAGATTTTCCGCAACCGGAAGGTCCTATTATAGAAATAAATTCACCTTTATAAATATCTAAGTTAATATCTGAAAGAGCCACTGTATCATCTTTAAGTAAATTGTGGTAGGTTTTTCCTATATTTTTGGCACTAAAACTAATTTCATTAATCATAAATACCTCCAAATAAAATTATTAAATATTGTTACCTAAAACTTTTGAAATTTTTTTTGCGTAAAGTTTCAAAATATTTATGTTATTAACGTTTATATAATTATCTGATTTTAGGGAAGTGAAAGATAAACTAGCAACTGCTTTTTCTTCACTATTAAATATTGGAACAGCAACTCCTTGTATACCTATTTGAAGTTCTTCATCACATATTGCATAACCTTTTCTCTGTATTTCATCTAAATCCTGAATCCAATCATCAATGTTTGTTATAGTAAAAGGCGTATTTTTAACGTTATTAGAATTTTTTAAAAGTTTGGCCACCTTATCTCTATCTAAGTAACTACATAAAATTTTTCCGGATGAGGTTGAGTGTATGGGCATAGAAAAACCTGTTCTAACATAAAACATAGAGGCATCTCCAGAGTCAGCATAATCTATGCAAATAATACTGTCGTGTTTTCTTACACAAAGTGCAATAGTCTTATTTAACTTACTACTAAGTTCTTGTATGTATGGTTTGCTTGCTTGTATTAAACTGTTTTCTTGATTAATGTTTTCACACAGAGTCAGTACTTTATAACCAATTAAATAACGTTTCGTATTTTTATCTTGATGAGCATATGATTGCTCAGTTAAACATTTTAAAATTCTATGTGCAGAACTTGTGGAAATATTGATTTCTTTTGATACTTCTGAAACAGATAAACCGTTTTCCGAATGACTTAACAATTCTAAAGTTCTAAGAGTTCTTTTAATGAGTTCCATATAACCATCCTTTTTTAAAAGTAGTATAATAAAAGGCTCTAGCGCTATCCCTTATAACGGGACAACATCTCTTGTAGAGGGATTAATTGAATCATAACATTTGCATATAGCATTGTCAATGGATAAAAGTATAAGAAGGGAATCTATTGTTATAAGAAAATAAAATTAATAGTTGATAACATATTTTATAATATATTTCAATTATCATATATTAAATTAAGATACATATATGGTAATAAAAAGGCTGATAATAAATATTTTAATATTTATTATCAGCCTCTAATAGGAATCTAGATATAATTTATTAATTATCCTAGCTAAAAAGTGTAAAGATATTAGAGTATTAAAGTTCAACGGATTCTACTCTGTTTTTAATGTTGGTGTTGTTATCTACTATCTCAACTTCATATTCATCAGTGAACATTGGAGAGGAAATAATATAGTCTGCTGTGGTTTCGCAGGTTCCAATTGCAATGTTGTAGAGAGTGGAAATTCTTAAAAGAGCTTTTACGTCAGGATCGTGAGGCTGCATTTCCAAAGGGTCCCAAAAGAAAATTAAAACGTCAATTTCACTTTCACTTATTTTAGCTCCCAGTTGTTGATCACCGCCAAGAGGACCGCTGGCAAATTTTTCTATATTAAGTCCGGTGTGCTCTTCAATAATTGTAGCAGTGGTGCCAGTACCCATTAAGTGGTGAAATTGTAAGATTTTCCTATGTTTTTTAACCCAATTTAAAAGCTCGTCTTTTTTATAGTCATGAGCTACTAGGGCTATGTTCTTTTTAGATTGGACTTTGATTTTCTTTTTTATATCATACATATTATAACTCCTCAATGCTTTTTGAAATAATAGTTTCTAAGTTGTTTAAATAATCTTCAACTCGTTTTTTTACGTCTATTACCATACAAGTTGGCAGTATGGCAACATTTAAAGTGTTAATGTCGGGATGTTTGCTTTCTTTTTCTACTTTCTCAGGACTTATGGAAATCAACGTACTGACAGTGATATTTTTAGGGACATTTAAAAGATAGTCGACTTTTAAGATTTCATCCTTTTCTTCAACTGAAATTTTTTCAATTGAGGTTAGAGGAAGATTTTGTAAATTATCTTTTAAATTTTCAATGGTTTTTTTAACGTTTATATTCATAATAATCTCCCTTCCTACAAAGTGTTTACCCAAATAATTTAATTTAGATGCCTTTAAAGTAAATAAAAAGGAAATTAATTTTAAATCCTAAATTGACAGTAAGACCTTTATCCTATATAATGTTTTAGTCCAAAGAATCCTTGCTCATTTAGGGAAATGAGCCGATAGTCCAAAGGGAGGTGAATGACATGAATAAGTATGAAGTTATTATTATGTTTTACCCAGATGTAGAAGAGGAAAAGAGAGTTTCCGTTTTTGAAAGACTTAAGGGTATTCTTGAGTCAAAGGGAACTATTTCTAATGTTGATGAATGGGGACTTAGAAAATTAGCTTATGAAATTGAATACTATAAAGAAGCGTATTACATCTTAGTTGAATTCGAAGCTGACCCAGATGCTGTGAAAGAATTTGATAGAGTTTCTAAGATTTCAGATTCAGTTATGAGACACATGGTTGTCAGATTAGATAAGTAGGTGATTTAATGAACAACGTATGTTTAATTGGAAGACTTACACGAGATCCGGAGCTTAGATATACTCCAAGTGGCGCTGCAGTAGTTAGGTTTACCATTGCTGTGGACAGACGTATGTCTAAGGAAAGAAAGATGGAAGCTGAGGCTAAAAACCAACCGACAGCAGATTTTATATCCTGTACGGCTTGGAATAAAACAGCGGAATTAATTGCAAACTATCTTCAAAAGGGAAGAAGAATAGGTGTGCAAGGACGTATTCAAACAGGAAGCTATGAAAAAGACGGTCGTACAGTTTATACTACTGACGTAATTGTTGATACTATGGAATTTTTAGATGCTATGCAACAGGGACAATCTCAAATGCAAAGACCTAACTACGGTCAAAATCAAGGTGGACCTGTAAATTCAGCATATTCTAATGAGTTTAATCAATCTTCAAATAGTTTCGGCAGTAACTCAGACAGTGATTTTTCTGATGATATGGACGGTTTTTTCCCAATTGATAACGAAGACATTCCATTCTAAAGGAGGGTAGAAAATGCAAAGAAGATTTAGACCTAGAAAAAAGGTGGATCCTTTTGAAAAAGATCCAAATAAGAAGATTGACTATAAAGATGTAGCGTTATTGAAAAACTACATTAGTGATAGAGGTAAGATTTTACCAAGAAGAGTAACCGGTCTTAATGCAAAACACCAAAGAGAAATGACAAGAGCTATTAAAAGAGCTCGTCAAATTGCATTGATTCCTTATTCTGCAGATTAATTTAGAAGCCGTAGGGCTTCTTTTTTATTGCAAATTAGAATATCTTTATATTGATGTGATATTATTGTATAATGTTAGAATATTTATTTATAAGGAGGAAAACAATGAAGAAAAACAGTGCTGTACTAACTGTACTGATATTGATTTTAACATTGATTTTAACATCCTGTGGTGGAATAAAGAGAAAGCCGACCACAGATTCCGCTGACGGGAAAATCCTTTATACTAACGTTAAGTTGGAGCCGATTACTTTAGATCCTGCTCTTTCAACTAATGCTTCTGAAATTTGGATTTTAGACCATGTTTTTGAAGGACTTATGAAGTTTAACAATAAAGGTGAAATAGTGCCGGGAATGGCATCAAAATTAGAAGTCTCTGAGGATAAATGTACTTATCTTTTTACATTGCGAGATGCAAAATGGTCTAATGGGGATGCTGTTACAGCCTATGATTTTGAATATGCATGGAAGCGAATTTTAGACTCGGATTTGGAAAGTCCCTATACCTATCAACTTTATTACTTGGAAAATGTAGAGGATTACAATAAAGGGAAAGCAGACATAGAAGATATTGGGGTAAAAGCCCTTAATGATAAAACTTTAGAAGTTAAATTGAAAGTTCCTACTTCATATTTTAATGAATTAATGGCCTTTTGTTCATTTTATCCTGTTCATAGAGAAACTGTGGAGAAAAATTCCGATTGGGCTGAAAATCCAACAGATAGCAGCTATATTTGCAACGGTCCTTTTAAAATTATTAATTGGGAAACCAATTCAAAGATTCAAATTGCAAAAAATGAAGAGTATTATGGAGCAAGTAATATAAATTTGGCGGAAATAGATTTTAATTTAATTAAAGATGAAGAAAGGGAGTGGGAAAAATATAATGAGGGTGAGCTGGACTTTATAATAAATCCCTTAAGTTTAGCTATAGAGGAAATGTTGGACAGTAAGGATTCTCAGTTAGTAATGGGAAGTGATTTGGGAGTTTACTGTTATGGTTTTAACTGTGAGAGGGCTCCTTTCGACAATGAGAAGTTGAGAGAGTCACTTTCTCTTAGTATTGACCGAAATAAAATAGTAAAGGAAGTTTTAAAAGGAGGTCAAAGTTCTGCGGGAGGAATTGTTCCCGAGGGATTTTTTGACGATGAGGGAAGAGATTTTAGAAAATCAAATGGAAAGCTTACAGTTAAAGATCTAAATAGGGCAGGCGAATTATTGGAAGATGGTCTAAAAGAGGCTAAGATGACCAGGGAGGATTTAAAGGAGTTTACTCTTATCTATTATGGTGGTGAGTTACAGGAAGCTATAGCTGAAGCGATAGGGGAGATGTGGAGAGAAAATCTCGGAATTGAAATGAATTTTGAAAATTTAAGTTTTGAAGATTTTAAAAATCGCCTTTCTGAAGGGGATTATGAAATAGCAGCATTTAATTGGACTGGAGATTATTCGGATCCTATGACCATGTTAGAGATATTTGAAAGTGGCAATTATTTTAATAAGTTCGGCTATGAAAATTTAGACTATGATGAACTTATAAGTACTGCTAAAGATACTGATAATGAAAAGGAACGCATGGATGCTATGAAGGAAGCTGAGAAATTGATTATGGAAGAGCTGCCGGTTATGCCGATTTATTTTAACAGTTACTCCTATATTCAAAAACCAAGTGTCAATGGGGTTTATAAGGCGGCGACAAAGTATCCCAATTTGACTAAGGTGGAGTTAATTGAGAAATAAATTTAGGAGATTATCTTAATAAAAATTTAAAATCAACTAAAGACAATTTAAAGGGTAGGAGCTTCCTACCTTTTTTTATGGGAATTTAAGCTATATACTTTCTTAGTATTGACAAAGATGGTCAGAAAGTAATATAATATTAGCACTTGATAAGATAGAGTGCTAATAAGGAGGAGATAATATGGTTAAAAGAAAGTATAAGGCGGAATCCAAAAGGTTAATGGAGTTAATGGTAAATTCCATTTATACCAATAAAGAAATTTTTTTAAGAGAGTTGATTTCCAACGCATCTGATGCCATAGATAAAATGTACTATAAATCTCTATCAGATGAAAACTTGGTATTTAATAAAGATGATTACTATATTGAAATAAGTTTTGACAAAGAAGAAAGAACTATTACTGTAAGGGATACCGGAATCGGTATGAGTGAAGAGGACTTAGATGAAAACTTAGGTACCATTGCTAAAAGTGGAACTCTTGAGTTTAAAAATGAGCTTGCTAAGGAAGATAAGACGGCTGAAATTATAGGACAATTTGGAGTGGGATTTTATTCCTCTTTTCTAGTGGCGAAAAAAGTTTCAGTTTTAACTAAAAAGTATGGAGACGATAAAGCTTGGCTATGGGAATCAGAAGATGTTGAAGGTTATTCTATTGAAGAGGCTGAAAAGGATAGTCATGGTACTGAGATTACACTGTACTTAAAAGATAATACGGAAGATGATAACTTTGACGACTTTTTAAATGAATATAGAATTGAATCTCTTGTAAAGAACTATTCAAATTACATTAGATATCCTATAAAAATGCTTATGACAAAGACAAAGGTAAAAGATGAAGAGGCGGAGACTCCCGAGTATGAAGAATATAAGGAGCTTGAAACTTTAAATTCAATGATTCCAATTTGGAAAAAGAACAAGTCGGAATTAAAAGATGAGGACTATATTAATTTTTACCACGACCAACACTACGGATTTGACAATCCCCTTACATGGATTCACATTAATGTAGAGGGAGCTGTATCCTATAGGGCGATACTCTATATCCCCGAGGCACAACCCTTTGACTTTAGGTCTAAAAGCTATAAAAAGGGACTTCAACTATATTCAAATGGCGTTTTAATTATGGATAAGTGTGAAAAACTACTACCTGACAGTTTCTCCTTTGTAAAGGGAGTTGTTGATTCAGAGGATTTATCTTTAAATATATCTCGTGAAATCCTACAGGAGGATAGACAGCTTAGAGTTATAGCTAAAAACATTGAAAATAAAATAATTTCCGAATTGAAAAAAATGCTTAAAAATGACAGGGAAAAATATGAAAAATTCTATGAAAGTTTTGGTCAAACTATAAAAATAGCAGTCTATGAATCTTATGGAATGGAAAAGGATAAACTTCAGGATCTTTTTTTATTTTATTCATCTAAGGAGAAAAAGCCTATTACACTTGAGGAATACTTTAAAAATATGAAAGAAGATCAGGATAAGATTTACTATGCAACGGGAAGCAGTATTGAAGTAATAGATAAGTTGCCTCAGGGAAGCGGACTAAAGTCCAAAGATATTGAAATACTATACCTAACTGATCCGATAGATGAATTTGTTCTAAAGGTAATGGGCAGTTATAAGGAAAAGGAATTTAGTTCAATTTCTCAAGAACTTGAAAGTGGAAAGGAAGAGGAGACAAAGGACGAGCTATTTGAAAAGATGAAGACTATTTTAGGTGATGAAGTAGTTGAGGTAAAGGCATCTGAAAATCTGGGAGACAATCCTGTGGCATTACTTTCCAGAGGTGATTTGTCCATTGAAATGGAAAAAGTACTTCAATATCAGGAAAATAATCAAATAAAGGCTCAAAAGGTATTAGAAGTAAATAAAAATCACAGTATTTATAAAAAGCTTGAGGACTTAAAGGACAATGAAGAGGAATTAAAGTTATATACCAATTTGTTGTACAATCAAGCAAGGTTAATTGAGGGACTTCCAATAGAAGATCCTGTGGAGTATACTAAAAATATTTGGAAATTAATAGATTAAAGGGTTGCTAAGGCAGCCCTTTTTTATAAAAAAATTTTAAAAAGTCACTAATTTTTATTGACAGGAAAACCATATTGCTGTATTATTATTCAGAAAGAAATTAGTGCAGGGCGCTAAGAAAAGTTTGATATATTGTTACTTGCTTGCCACCTGCAGAGCAAGTTTTTTTATGAGGAGGTTATTATGCTTAGGCACTTAATTCAACCGTTAGATTTTACAACTGAAGAATTTGAAGTTTTATTTAGACTAGCTGATGATATTTTACTAAACCCCAAAAAATATAGTGAGGTTTGTAATGGTAAATTGTTGGCCAGTCTTTTTTTTGAGCCGTCAACACGTACAAGACTTTCCTTTGAATCGGCAATGATTAGGCTTGGAGGTTCTGTAGTGGGATTTTCAGATGCCAACGTTTCATCAACTGCCAAGGGAGAATCCCTTACTGATACTTTAAGAACTGTGGAGAATTATGCAGATATTGCAGCAATGAGACATCCAAAAGAAGGCGCGGCTCTTTTAGCATCAAAACACATGACCAATATGCCTATAATTAATGCGGGAGATGGAGGACACCAACATCCCACACAGACCCTTACTGACTTAATGACCATAAGACATTATATGGGAAGATTTGATAATTTAACTGTTGGACTTTGTGGAGACCTTATGTTTGGAAGGACTATTCACTCACTGGTAAGAGCTATGAACAGATATGAAAATGTGAAATTTGTATTTATTTCGCCAAGGGAGCTGAAAATGCCTAAACAGTTCCTAGATGAAATCAGCCCGGAGAATTATATTGAAACTACAAGTTTAACAGATGAGATAGAAAATCTTGATATATTGTATATGTCCAGAGTACAGAAGGAAAGATTTGTATCTGAGGAAGAATATGTTAGACTAAAGGACTTTTTCATCTTGGACAATGAAAAGATGAGACTTGCAAAGGAAGATATGATAGTACTTCATCCGCTGCCAAGAGTGAATGAAATAGCCACAGAAGTTGACAATGACAAAAGAGCGGTTTATTTTGAACAGGCAAAGTTCGGAATGTTTGTAAGAATGGCTCTAATTATGTTTTTATTAAACTTGGAGGTTTAAAATGATAAATGTATCTAAAATAAAAAAAGGAATAGTTTTGGACCATATTGAATGTGGTAAGGCGCATATACTATACAAGGCATTAAGACTTGATGAAGTGGAAGATCCTGTGGTAATGATGCAAAACATTAACTCCACTTCCCTTGGGAAAAAAGATTTAATAAAAATAGAAACGGACTTTAATTTAGACTTTACAGTACTGGGTTTAATAGCTCCTCACACTACAGTTAACTTTATTGAAGAAGGTATAAGGGTAAAGAAAGTGAGAATGGAACTTCCTCAAAAAGTTGAAGGTGTTATGCGTTGTAAAAATCCAAGGTGTATTACAAATGTGGAAAATGTTGAGAATATAACATTTACATTGACAGATGCAAAAACCAGGGAGTATAAATGTGAATTTTGTGATTCCTTAAATACCTATGAAGAATAAGAAAAGTTAGAGATTTTAAAAGTCCTGTTTAGGGGCTTTTAATTTTTACAATTTTAACATTTGCACTTTAAATTTAGGGGTATAAGTTGTATAATAGTAAGACGTAAAACATTTTCATGGGAATTTAATTTTATAATTATTTTTTTAGAGGTGAGATTTTGAGCTTCTCTTCATCTGTAAAAAATGAGGTTGCAAAGAAAAAAGTTGATGATATTTGTGATGTCATTGCAGAATTATGTGGGTTGGTACCTACTTGCGGATCATTGAAATTTAATAGTTCAGGAGTGACAATTTATTTTAATACTGAAAATGCAGCCGTTGCAAGAAGAATATTTACTTTTTTAAAAGGATACTATTCAGAAGAAGTGGAAGTTATGGTCTCAAAGTCCAGACAGTTAAAAAAGAAAAATGTATATTCAATATCTTTAAAGGATAGCGGAGCGGCTAAGGTCTTACTTTATGACATAGATTTTATAAAAGGTGAAAACGTATTTCTAATTAATTACAAACCGGAAAATATTATAACAAACACCTGTTGTAAAAAAGCCTATATCAGAGGAGCCTTTCTAGGCTCGGGTTCTGTTACAAATCCTGAAAGATCTTATCATTTGGAATTTGTCTGTGAGAATTTTGAACATGCGCAGTTCCTATCAGAAGTAATAAACAGTTTTTTATTAAATTCTAAAATAGTGAGAAGAAAAGAAAGTTATATTGTCTATTTAAAAGAGGCGGAGCAGATTTCAGATTTACTTGCCATTATAGGAGCTACAAAATCTCTTTTGGATTTTGAAAATGTAAGAGTTTTTAAAGCTTTAAACAATCAGGTAAATAGAATTGTAAATCTGGAGACGGCAAATATGAATAAGACCATTGATGCATCTCTATCTCAAATAGAGGATATTGAATTTATAAATCGAACTATTGGATTGGACAAGCTTCCTGAAAATTTACAGGAAGTAGCTAAAATAAGATTGGAAAACGACTCAATAAGCTTAAAAGAAATCGGAGAAAAATTAAATCCCCCAATTGGAAAATCGGGAGTTAATCATAGATTGAAAAAGATAAAAGATATTGCAAATAAATTAAGGAGTGAATAGAAGAATGATAACTAAGACTGTAAAACTGACAAATGAAGATGGATTGCATGCAAGATCCGCTGCCCTCTTTGTCCGTATGGCAAATAGATTTTCTTCTGAAATTACTCTTCAAGCTCATGGTGATAGTGTAAATGGAAAGAGTATTATAGGTATAATGTCCCTTGGAGCATTTTATGGAGAGGAAATTTCAATTACTGCTTCAGGAACTGATGAAGAAAAAGCTGTTGAAAGTTTAGTGGAATTAGTAGAAAATAATTTTGTAGTTGCAAATTGATACATAGGGAAAGTAAGTTTACTTTCCTCTTAGTTAAACCTTTATGTAGGATAAGGTGTCTATAAAATTATAAGTATCTGCTTAACTTTAATAGAAATGTTTAAAATAACGCCAAGGGTTACTTTGGCGTTATTTATTAAGTTTTAAATTTATAAGTGTAATGTTAAAAAACTATATAGTGATCAATAGGTTTTTAATAGATATAAGTTTTAATTATAAGTTGAAACTAAGCTAGATAATAACAAGGAGAAGGGTATGAAAATTGTTGTTTTAGACGGTTATGTTTTAAATCCCGGCGATTTAAGCTGGGCCCCCTTAATGGAGTTAGGGGATTGTAAAATTTACGATAGAACTTCCACAGTTGATTTTAATGAAATAGCAAGTAGGATTGCTGATGCGGAGGTGGTCTTTACTAACAAAACGCCAATAAGTGCGAAGATTTTGGAAAGGTGTAGAAATATAAAATACATAGGCGTTTTAGCTACTGGTTACAATGTAGTAGATGTAGAAAAGGCCAGGGAATTTGGCGTAGTAGTGACCAATGTACCAAACTATGGCTCGGAGGCGGTGGGACAATTTGCAATGGCCTTGCTACTTGAAATTTGTCACCATATAGGGCACCATTCTCAAAGGGTTTTAAAGGGCGATTGGGGGAAAAATCCGGACTGGTGTTTTTGGGATTATCCTCTAATAGAACTATGTGGCAAGACTATGGGAATAATAGGTTTTGGAAGAATTGGACAATCTACGGGGAAAATTGCCAAAGCCATGGGCATGAAAGTGCTGGCCTATGATGTAAATGAAAATGAAGAGGGTAGAAAAATTGCCGACTATGTATTGTTTGATGAACTTTTGAAAAACTCTGATGTAGTGGTGCTGCACTGTCCGCTTTTCCCGGAAACTGAAGGTATTATTAACAAAGAAAATATTGAAAAGATGAAAGACGGGGTAATAATTATAAATAACTCAAGAGGTCCTTTAATAGTTGAAGAAGATTTAGCTGATGCTCTTAATTCGGGCAAGGTCTATGCTGCCGGTCTTGATGTAGTATCAAAAGAACCTATTAGTGATGATAATCCTCTACTTAGAGCTAAAAATTGTATAATAACTCCTCATATTTCATGGGCTGCAAGGGAAACGAGACAGAGACTTTTAAATATTGCAATTGAGAATTTAAAATGTTTTTTAGTCGAAGAACCTATAAATATAGTGGGGGTTTAGTAATAACGTCAAAGGAAAACTTTGGCGTTATTTAATAGAATGTGAAAGGAGAATTATGAAAGTACTTATAGCAATGGATTCATTTAAAGGAAGTCTCAGTTCCATAGAGGCGGGCAATGCAGTTAGAAGAGGTATTGAAAGATTAAATAGAAGTGATATTGAAGTTAAGGTAAGACAAATTGCAGATGGCGGAGAAGGTACTATGGAGACTTTAGTTGAGGAATTAAAGGGAGAGTATGTAACTCTAGATGTAACGGGGCCCTTAGGTCAAAGGGTAAGCGGCAGGTATGGAATTATCCAAAACAATGTAGCTGTTGTTGAAATAGCACAGGCTGCCGGCATAACTTTAACTGATAGTGGAAAGTTGGATCCTTTAAATGCAACTACTTATGGAGTAGGTGAAATGATAAGAGATGCAGTGGATAGGGGTTGTAGAGATTTTATTGTGGGCTTGGGAGGAAGTGCCACAGTAGACGGGGGAACGGGAATGTTAAAAGCGCTGGGTTATAAGTTTTTGAAAAAAGACGGAAGTTCAATATCCAAGGGTATAAAAGAATTGGACTTAATCGAATCAATTTCCTGCGATGAAGTTCCAAATGAAATAAGGGAGTGTACTTTTAAAATAGCCAGTGATGTAAATAATTTTCTCTTGGGAAAAGAAGGTGCCATAGCTGTATTCGGTCCGCAAAAAGGCGTAAAAAAAGAGGAAGTGAAATTATTTGAAAGTAAAATGACCCGCTTTGCAGAGAAAACAGTTGAGTATTTGGGAATTGACAATAGAAATTTAGCTGGAGCGGGTGCGGCGGGAGGTTTGGGTTTTGCCTTTTGCAGTTACTTAAATTCAAATATAAGTTCGGGAATAGAAATTATTTTAAATATATTAAATTTAGAATCGGATATAAAAAATTCGGATATTGTAATTACAGGAGAGGGGAAGTTAGATGGTCAAACGGCAATGGGGAAAGTTCCTGTTGGAATTAGTAAGCTGTCCAAAAAGTATAATAAAAAAGTAATTGCCTTTGCCGGAGCAGTTGAAAGAGAAGCAAGAAAGTGTAATAGTGAGGGAATAGATGCTTTCTTTCCCATTTTAAGAGAAGTTGTAACTTTGGAGGAGGCTCTTAATCTAAGGGAGGCAAAATTAAATTTAGAAGACAGCGTTGAACAGGTGTTTAATTTATTGTACATATAGACCTCGTAATATATAAATTAAATTAATTTCGTGTTATAATTTATTTTAGTTAATGAAAGTTAAATGTTCTAAAACTCAAGGGAGTTTATTATAAAGGAATGATAATTTGAAAGATTTTGTTCATTTACATGTTCACAGTGAGTATTCATTACTTGATGGATCTTCAAAAATTAAAGAGTTGCCGAGACGGGCTAAGGAATTGGGAATGAACTCCATAGCATTGACAGACCATGGAAATATGTATGGAGTAATTGCCTTTTACAAGGCTTGTAAAGAAGAGAATATTAAACCGGTTTTAGGTTGTGAAGTATATATTTCCGACGGCGATTACAGGTCAAGAGATAAGAATATGGAAAGATTTCACTTAATCCTCTTAGCTGAAAATAATATAGGCTATAAAAATTTAATGAAAATCGTATCTGAGGGATATGTAAAGGGATATTATTATAAACCCAGAGTGGATAAGGAAGTGCTGGCAAAATACCATGAGGGTGTTATAGCTACCAGCGCCTGTCTCGGCGGAGAGGTACAGAGAAAATTACTCAATAGAGATTTTGAGGGAGCTGAAAGGGCGGCTTTGGAATACAGAGATATTTTCGGAGTGGAAAATTTCTTTTTAGAGCTTCAAAATCACGGCATAAGAGAGCAGCTGGAAGTTAATAAATATCTTGTACAGTTAAGTGAAAAGTTAAATATTCCTCTTATTGCATCTAATGACGTTCACTATTTAAAAAAGGAAGATGCAAAGGCGCATGATGTGTTACTGTGTATTCAAACGGGAACTACTGTCCATGAAGAAAACAGAATGAAATTTGAAACAGAGGAATTTTATTTAAAAAGTCCTGAAGAGATGTATGACTTGTTTTCAAATAATGAAGAAGCTCTTTTAAATACTCAAAAAATTGCGGACAGGTGCAATGTGGATATTGAATTTAATAATTTACACCTGCCTCACTTTGAAGTTCCTCAGGGCTATACAAATGAAAGTTACTTAAGAAAATTGGTGGAAGAGGGGCTTGAAGAACGTTACGGTACAATTGACAATAGTATACTTGAGCGCTTTAACTATGAATTTAACACCATAGTAAGTATGGGATATGTGGATTATTTTTTAATAGTATGGGACTTTATTAGATATGCAAGAGAGCAAAACATTATAGTTGGGCCGGGACGTGGTTCGGCTGCTGGGTCAATTGTGTCCTATGCTCTAAAGATAATAGATGTTGATCCTTTGGAATTTGATTTGCTCTTTGAAAGATTTTTAAATCCTGAAAGAATTTCAATGCCTGATATAGACATAGATTTTTGCTATGAAAGACGTGAAGAAGTAATTGACTATGTAATTAAAAAGTATGGTTATGAAAATGTGGCGCAGATTGTAACCTTTGGAACTTTAGGAGCTAGAGCTGCCATAAGAGATGTGGGCAGGGCTTTGGATTTAAATTACGGAAGAGTGGACTTTGTGGCAAAGCAGGTACCCAACGATTTAAATATGACTATTGGAAAAGCCTTGGACATTAGTCCCACCTTATTAAAGGAGTACAGCGAAGACGGCGAAGTAAAGAACTTAATAGATACCGCCATTAAAGTTGAAGGACTTCCAAGACATACCTCTACTCATGCGGCAGGTGTGGTTATATCAAAGGAGCCTTTAACGGAGTACGTTCCCTTAACGAGAAATGGAGAAATTATAGCCACTCAATTTAATATGATTGAACTTGAAGAGTTGGGACTTTTAAAAATGGACTTTTTGGGTTTGAGAACTCTTACTGTAATTAGAGATGCAGTGGAATTAATAGAAAAGAACCACGGAGTTAAAATAGATTTTGAGAATCTTGCCTTTGACGATGCAGATGTGTTAAAGATGTTTGCAAAGGCTGAAACACTGGGTGTCTTTCAATTTGAGTCTGCGGGAATGAGATCCTTTTTAAAGGAATTAAAACCTGATGCCTTTGAGGATTTAGTGGCGGCAAATGCCCTTTTTAGACCGGGGCCTATGAATCAAATTCCGAAATTTATAGAATCAAAGCACAATCCTGAAAAAATCAGCTATATTCATGAAAAACTTGAGGACATCCTTGCCTCAACTTACGGCTGTATAGTTTATCAGGAACAGGTTATGCAAATAGTTCAAAATATAGGCGGGTATTCTCTTGGACGTGCGGATCTTGTAAGACGTGCAATGAGTAAAAAGAAAATGTCAGTAATGGAAGAAGAGAGAAAAAACTTTATCTATGGAAAAGTAGAAGATGGAGTTGTAATCTGTAATGGGGCTATTGAAAACGGCGTAGATGAAAAAAGTGCAAATGAAATTTACGATTTGATGATTGACTTTGCAAACTATGCCTTTAATAAGAGTCACAGTGTGGCTTATTCAGTAGTTGCCTATAGAACTGCCTACTTAAAGTACTACTATCCTAAGGAATTTATGGCGGCTCAGATTTCCTCCTATATGGGAAATATTAAACAGGTATCTCTCTACGTAGAGGAATGTAGAAGATTGGGCATAGAAATACTTCCTCCCGATGTAAATGAAAGTTTTAAAAAATTTACTGTTGAAAAAGGAAAAATCAGATTCGGTTTAAAGGCAGTAAAGAATGTGGGAGAAAACTTTATAGATGCTGTGGTGGAATCCAGAAAAAAAGGTAAGTTTACATCTTTAAAGGACTTTATTAAAAGAGTAAGTGAAACCAATCCTCATTCAATGAATAAGAGAGCTGTGGAGTCCCTTATAAAGTCGGGAGGCTTTGACAGCTTGGGAGGAAATAGAGCGCAGTATCTGGCAATTTATGAAAAGACTATAGATACGGTTTTAAATAATAAACGAAACAATATTGAGGGACAGTTTTCCCTTTTTGACAATGTGTCCGTTGAAGAAGAGCTACCTGTTTTAAAGGACTTTAACCCAAAAATAAAGTTGGAATTGGAAAAGGAAATGCTTGGAATTTACGTTTCAGGGCATCCTCTTGACGATTATAAAAACATATTGGGCTCAATTAGCAATACTAATACAAATATAATTTTTGAAAATTATGAAGATCAGATATTAAGTAATTCCGATTACTATGTTAAAATCGGAGGGCTTTTAAAAAATAAAAAGACAATGATTACTAAAAACAAAAAGATGATGGCTTTTGCATCTTTGGAAGACTTGTACGGTCAAGTGGAACTGGTAATATTTCCCAATGTCTACGCTTTGGCCTCAAGTGAATTAGTTGAAGACAGCGTAGTTATAGTTGAAGGGCATATTCAGGCTTCCGATGTGGAGGAACCTAAAATTTTAGTGGATAGTATTAGGCAGATAGAAAGTCCAGTTCAAAATCGACTTTACATTAGTGTGCCTTCAATAAATGAAAAGGAACTTTTAAATGCTATAAAGGGAGCTTTGAGAAATTACAGCGGGAATATACCTGTAATTATTTATTCCGAAGAAGATGAAAAATCTTACGGTACTCAAAGAGAACTTTGGGCAGATGAGAAAAAAATAGATGATTTAAAAATTGACGTTTTAAAGTATTTAAACAATGATCCTTCAAAAATAGTGTTAAGGTAGGTGGGAAATGAATAAAATAGGAATATTGACAAGTGGTGGAGATTCTCCGGGAATGAATGCCGTAATTAGAGCTGTTACCCGAAGCGGTATATACTATGGCGCCGAGGTATATGGAATTATGAACGGCTATGAGGGTTTAATTGACGGCGATATTAAACAGCTTTTTGAATCCTCTGTGGCGGATATTATCCATAGGGGCGGAACTGTGCTAGGAACTTCCAGAAGTGAAAGGTTTATGACCAAGGAGGGTTTTAATCAAGCTCTTAAAGTTTTAAAAGATTACGGAATTAATAAACTTATCGTTGGAGGCGGAGACGGTTCCTTAAGAGGGGCCAGAGAATTAGCAGATGTGGGAATTGACGTAGTGGGTGTACCTTTAAGTATAGACAATGACCTTGGTTTTACAGACTATTCCATAGGTTTTTTCACCGCTGTAACTACAGTTACCAATGCCATTTCAAATATTAGAGATACTACTGAATCTCACGGTAGGGCTAATATTGTGGAAGTTATGGGTAGAAACTGCGGAGACATAGCCCTTTATTCAGGAATTGCCGGAGGGGCGGAAAATATAATAGTACCTGAGAAGGGACATGACTTTAAGGAAATAGTTAAAAAAGCCATTGTAGGTAAGAATAGAGGAAAGCGGCACCACATTATAATTATGGCCGAAGGTGCGGGAGATTCCAGAAAATTTGCAAAAGAATTTGAAATGGCAACAGGCATTGATACCAAGGTAACCATACTGGGTTATATACAAAGGGGCGGAAGTCCAAACGTACTAGATAGAATTTTAGGTTCCACCATGGGGAATATGGCTGTGGAGCACATATTAAACCATTTGGGAGGCTATGCAGTAGGAGTGAAGGCGGGAAAAGTTGGAATATATTCCATAGCAGAGGCTTTAAAAGTGGAAAAGGTGTTTGATGATAATTTAGATGAAATATTAAAAATAATTTCAATATAGTGAGGGTATTATGAAAAGAACTAAAATAGTGGCAACAATTGGGCCTACAAGTGAAAGTGAGGAAATGTTAAAGAGTCTCTTCCAAGAGGGAGTGGACGTATGTAGATTGAATTTTTCCCATGGGAGTCATGAGGAACATCAAATTAAAATCAATCGTATAAAAAAGATTAGAGAGGAATTAAATCTGCCAATTGCAATAATGATGGATACAAAGGGCCCTGAAATAAGGCTGGGTGTCTTTAAAGATATGGCGGAAATAGAATTGAAAAACGGAGATAAGTTCACCCTTACTACTAGAGATATAGAGGGAGATGAAAATATAGTTTCTCTTTCCTATAAGGAACTTCCCGAAGATGTGAAAATAGGCTCCAGAGTTTTAATTGATGACGGACTGGTAGGTCTTATAGTAGAAAAAATAGAGGGAACTGAAGTATACTGTGTCGTTGAAAATGGAGGTAAACTTTCTTCAAGAAAGGGAGTGAATATTCCCGGTATCCATTTGAAATTACCTGCGCTTACGGAAAAAGATAGAGAGGACATCATCTTTGGTATTGAAAACGACATTGACTTTATAGCAGCATCCTTTATTAGAAAAAAAGAAGATGTACTTGAACTTAGGAAAGTTTTAGAGGAAAATGGCAATTTTAATATTAGAATAATTTCTAAAATAGAATCGGGACAGGGTCTTGAAAATATAGATGACATCTTGGAAGTTTCCGATGGAATAATGGTTGCAAGAGGCGATTTGGGAGTGGAAATTGAAACTGAAGAAGTTCCCATTGCCCAAAAGGAAATTATAAACAAGTGTAACATTGCAGGTAAGGCTGTAATAACTGCAACACAAATGCTGGATTCAATGATGAGAAACCCAAGGCCTACCAGAGCTGAAGCCAACGACGTGGCAAATGCAGTACTTGACGGTACAAGCGCTGTAATGCTTTCAGGAGAAACTGCCAGTGGAAAATATCCTCTGCTTGCAGTTAGAACTATGAGAAAGATAGTAGAAGTAACTGAAAACTCTGTGGATTATAAAGGACTTTTAAGAAAGAAAATTAGAGAATTATCAACTACTACAACTAATGCCATAGGAAAAAGCACCTGTACTATTGCTGAGGATTTAGAGGCAAGAGCTATTATAACAGCCACTACTTCAGGTCATACTACAAGGGCTATTTCCAAATTTAGACCTAAAAGTGAAATAATTGCGGCAACTCCCTATGAGAGAGTTAGAAGACAGCTTTCCCTTGAGTGGGGTGTAGTTTCGGTTTTGGTTCCTGATTTAAGAAATACTGATGATGTAATTGATGTTTCTATAAAAAAATCTCTGCAGGAAAATTTAGTAAGTCCGGGAGATGTGGTAATAGTTACTGCCGGAGTGCCTGTAGGACTTGCAGGTTCAACAAACCTTATAAAAGTTCAAACAATAGCTGAAATACTGTCCAAGGGAACGGGAATAGGATCTGAATCAGTTACAGCTAAAGTAGTAGTGGTGAGAAATAAAGCGGACTTAGTAGCACACTTTAAAGACGGGGATATTATAGTTACATCACAGACAGACAAGGATATTATGCAGTATGTTGAAAGGTCTGCTGGAATAGTTACAGAGATGGCAGGCTATACTTCTCATGCGGCTATAACGGGAATTACTCTTGGAATACCCACTATTGTAGGAGCAAGTAGCATAATGGGAAAGGTAAAAACGGGAGATATAGTTACAATGGATCCAATAGAGGGAACTATTAGAAAAGGCATTTAAAAATATTTTAAAAGGAGCACTATGGATTATTTAGATTATATAGAATTGGGATTAGATGGAGAAGGACCTTTAAAAGTAATACTTTGTGGAGAAATCCACAATGACGGTTCTGAAAGAATTGGCGTAGTTTCTTTGGTATATGCTACTTTAGATAGAAGTAAAGCAGAGGAGAAAATTAAAAGTTATATTAAAGAGAATACTGAAAATTATTATATGGTTTATAGCGTACCTTTTGATATTGATCTTAGTGCTTTGGAACATTATCCTTCAATTGCAGTGAGGAGAGAAGATTTAGATTAAAGATAAATTAAAATAAACTTATAAAGTGTGGACAAGGATCCACATTTTTTCTTGGACTTTTTCAATAATTTGGAACTATTGACCTTTGCTTTAATTGTAAATATAATAAAAGTTAAATGGAATTATATTTATAGCAAGTTAAAGTGTGAAGTATGAAAGTAGAGGTTATTATGGGGAAAAATATTGAGAATAAGCAGTTAGGCATATTTTTTATATTTAACTTTGGAATAGCTGCATTTTTAGGAATGATTTTTTGGTTCAACAGAGATTTAAGACCGGATTACTTGGCTACAATTATGATGTTGTTGCCTGCTGTATCGGTGTCGGTGGCAAAGTTTTCTACCGAGGATAGAGAAGAACTACCCTTAAAATTTTATGGAGTGTATGCTTTTATATTTATTGTATCCTTGATTTTATTGGTGCTTATAGTGGCAGGGATAGTAGAGATGGAGTTTGCAAATGGAGTTATTGGAATTTTATCTCTTATTGGCAGTATAGCTATTTTAGCTGTGGATTCCAGTGAGATAAGGGGGAAAAACGGACTTAAATTTTCTTTAAACTTTAAAACCTCACTTAAGTACATAGCAATTTTTATGGGAATATATTTTCTCAGGTATATTATTTTTGAGTATAAATCCTTTAACTTTGATGTAATTCTGACAATAATTACAAGATTTCCAATTTTAATAGGAAATTTTTTCTTCTCCTCTATATTTTTTATGGGCGAGGAGTATGGTTGGAGATACTACCTACAGGGAAAATTACAGATAAAGTTGGGAAAGCGCTGGGGAGTAGTCGTACTTGGAGTAATATGGGCTCTGTGGCATATGCCTTTAAATTTTATGTTATATAGTCCGGAAACTCCCTTATATTCAATAGCGAGCTATATAGTTTTTTGTGTTTCTATGTCTATATTTATGGGTTTGGTACAAATGAAGACTAAAAACGTTTGGGCAGCTGCTTTTATTCACTACTTAAATAACAGTATGTGGTTGTTATTTACCAGTGAATTTTCCTATGAAACTGTCTATAACTTTGAAGGTTTTATAGTTGGAATTATAATAACCCTATTAAGCTATGCACCCTTTATATTATCTAAGGAGTATAGAGGGGATTTAAAGGAAGAGCTTAAATGAATGTGACTATAAAGAGAATTTTAATAATTAATATAAAACAAGAAAATTGGTTAAAGATATGTTGTAAAAAATTTGGTTGATGTTAATATTAGAAAAGCCTATGAGATATAATGGTAAATGGAGCTTTAATTAAATAAAAGCATCTAAATAAAAGGTATCTTAGAGTTTCTTCATCTAAAATACCTTTTTTATTTTAAAATTTATTTACTTGAAGACCAACCGCCATCAATAGGTAAAGTTACTCCTGTAATGTAGGAAGCTTCTTCGCTGGCTAAAAATATAGCCCCTGCATTTAATTCTCCTTCATTTCCCGGTCTACCCATAGGTACGGAAAAGTTCATATACTGTTTAAATTCATATGTGTCCAAAGTATCGGCAGTTAATTCGGTTTTAAAGAAACCTGGGCATATAGCATTTACGGTAATATTGTAAGGTGCAAGTTCAGCTGCTGTAGCTCTAGTTAAGTTTATTACCCCCGCTTTGGCTGCATGGTAGGCTGAAGCTTGTTGGTTAGTTCCAAATAATCCGTACATTGAAGCTATATTAATTATCCTTCCATACTTTGCATCCATCATAGGCTTCATAAATATTTTGGAAACTTTAAATATAGATGTGAGATCTAATTCAATGGTGAAGTTCCAATCTTCTGTTGACATTTCATAAACTGAGCCTCCCTTGTTTCCACCGGCACAGTTAATTAAAACATCTATTTTTTTAAACTTATCCATAACTTTATTTTTGGCTTCTTCAATTGAATTTTCATCAGTTACATCACATTTAACCGGTAACACTTCCACATTATGTTCTTCTAAATTTTTTGCAATTTCAAAAAGTCTCTCTTCTCTTCTCGCTAAAATAGCAAGATTAGCTCCTTGTTTTGCAAAACCCTCAGCCATTTGTTTTCCAAGACCTGATGAAGCCCCTGTAATTACAACTACTTTTTCATTAAACTTAAACATAGTAACCTCCCTTAAGAAATTTTATAATTTATGCTTAAATATATACCCTGTAATAATTAAATTAATGATGTGATTTAATTTTAATAATTAATATAAAAGGAAAAAGGTAACAATAGTAGTTACCTTTTTCTATATCCTAAATCTTTGGAAATATTTTTTGCTGTACTTAATAGGTTATCATAGAGAGAATCATTTAATTTTTCTCTCATTCTGAAAACGGGACCTGTTATTGAAATTGCACCTGCAACATTTCCCGTTGCATTGTAGATAGAAGTTCCTATACAATAAATGCCTTCTTCATTTTCTTCATTGTCTCGAGCAATTTTGGTCTTTCTAACGTCCTCTATTTCTGCCATAAAGTCTTCAAAATTTAAAATAGTATTTTTAGTCTTTTGAATTTTTTCAGTATTGTTCCACACTTCTTTAATTTCCTCATCGCTACAATTTGAAAGTATGGACTTACCTACTGAAGTATAGATTAAGGGGCTTCGTCGCCCGATTCTTGAAGTCATTGTGATTACATTATCAGAGTCCACTTTATCTACATATATTGCGTAAATTCCCTCTCTAATCACTAAATGTACCACTTCGTTGGCCAGTTGGGAAAGTTTTTGAATGTGGCTTTTGGATATTTCTATAAAGTCCAGACTTTCCAATTTATAACTGGCTATATCGTAAAGTTTAAAGGTTAAATGGTACTTACTTTCTTCGTCTTGTTCAACGTATTCAAGAAAAATCAAAGTGTTTAAAAATCTATGAACTGTTGACTTATGTAGTTTTACAATTTTACTTAATTCTGTCAATCCGATTCCGTGGGGGTAATCTTTAAAGGTTTCCAATATTTTAAAAACTCTTTCTACTGATTGAATTTTTTCTTCCATAATACAATCCTCCAATTAATTAAAGATTTTAACACAGAATTTAAAAAAAAGCTCCAATAAATTAATTAAGGGATTTTAATACCTTAAAGGATTGACTTGTAAATATAAATCTTATATACTTTAGATAAGTTTCAAAAAACAATATTTAGTTTCGCTATATGAAACTAAGGAGGTGTGAGATGTCTAAATTTGAAACGCTGGAAAGAATAAAAGAGTTGGGGATTGTTGCAGTAATAAGGGGCAAAGATGCCAACGAAGCTCTGGAGTATTCTAGAGCCTGCGTAGAGGGTGGAGTAAATGTTTTGGAGATTACCTTTACTGTTCCAAATGCCGTAGATGTACTTAAGGAATTAAATTATAATTTAAAGGATAACGCTTTACTTGGAGCCGGTACAGTTTTAGATCCAATAACTGCAAGACTTGCCATAATGAACGGAGCAAAATTTATAGTTTCTCCTTCTTTTGATGAGGAAGTTGCGAAGCTGTGTAATCTGTACCAAGTACCTTATATGCCCGGTTGTATGACTCCTACAGAAATTACAAATGCGTTAAAATTCGGAGTAGATGTTATAAAGGTATTTCCGGGATCGGCTTTTGGACCTAGGTATTTTAAAGACATACATGGACCTCTTCCCAATGTGAACTTAATGCCCACAGGGGGAGTGAACGTTGAAAATGTCAGTGAATGGATAAAAAACGGCGCTTTTGCTGTTGGAGTAGGCTCAAGTTTGGTAAAGGGAAGTAGAGAAGAAATAATTGAAAAGGCTGAAAAATTTATTAAAAATATAAAGGAGGCAAGAGCTTAATGACAAAAGTAGTGACTATGGGTGAGATAATGCTTAGATTATCTACTCCGGGTTATCAAAGATTTGTTCAGGCAAATTCCTTTGATGCCATTTATGGAGGAGGTGAGGCAAACGTAGCAGTAAGTCTTTCTAATTACGGTTATGAATCCTATTTTGTAACTAAGTTGCCCAAACATGAAATAGGTCAAGCAGCTGTTAATGAACTTAGAAGGTATGGTGTTAAGACGGATTACATAGCACGAGGCGGAGAGAGAGTGGGAATTTATTTCTCTGAAACGGGAGCGTCTATGAGACCTTCAAAGGTGATATATGACAGGTCAAATAGTTCAATAGCAGAAGCTGACGTAGCTGATTTTGATTTTAATGAAATATTTAAAGAGGCAAAGTGGTTTCACATTTCCGGAATAACTCCTGCTATAAGTGCAAAAGGTTCTGAGATAACCAAGGCGGCGATGAAAGCTGCTAAGGAAAATGGTGTAACTGTAAGTGTGGATTTGAATTATAGAAAAAAGCTTTGGACGCCGGAAGAAGCCCAAAAAGTTATGAGAGAACTAATGCAGTACGTAGATGTATGTATTGGAAATGAAGAAGATGCTTCTTTAAGTTTGGGTTTTACGCCTAAGGGACTGGATGTAACTTCGGGGAAATTGGACATTAAAGGCTATGAAAAAATACTTAAGGAAATGAAAGAAGAGTTTGGTTTTAAATATGTGGCAAGCTCTTTGAGAGAATCCTACAGTGCATCGGATAATGGCTGGAGCGCTTGTATTTATGACGGTAAGGAATTCTATCAGTCTAAAAAATATGACGTTAGAATTGTGGACAGAGTTGGCGGTGGAGATTCCTTTGCAGCTGGTTTGATTCACGGCTTATTAAGCGGTAGAAATACAAAAGATGCCTTGGAATTTGGTGTTGCAGCATCTGCATTAAAGCACACTGTAAAGGGTGATTTCAACTTAATGAGTGAGGCTGAAGTTCAAAATCTAGTTGATGGAGATGCATCAGGTAGAGTTCAAAGATAAGAGGTATACTATGAAAGGGATATGCATAAAAGAACCTAAGTTAATTGAATATGTGGAATTAGAAAAACCTAAAAGGAAAGAAAATGAAGCAATTTTAAAATTATTATACGGGGGAATTTGTGGTAGTGATTTAGGATCCTATAGAGGTACATTTGCATATTTTGAATATCCAAGAGTGCCAGGACATGAGTTTTCTGCTGAAATTGTGGAAATAGGAGATAATGACAGGGGACTAAAGCCGGGAATGATAGTGACATGTAATCCATACTTTAATTGTGGAGAATGCTATTCCTGTAAAAAAGGAATTGTAAATGCATGTACTCAAAATGAAACTATGGGAGTACAAAGAGAGGGTGCTTTTTCTGAATACATTACTATGCCCATAGATAGAATTTATGATGGTAAGGGTTTGGAACCTAAACTTCTGGCGATTATAGAACCTTTTTGTATAAGTTGGCACGGCGTTGAAAGGGCAAATGTAAAAGAAGGAGACAAGGTATTAGTAGTTGGAGCTGGAACAATAGGTGTTTTTGCTGCCATCAGTGCCAAAGTAAGAGGAGCTGAGGTATATATTGCCGACGTATCAGAGGATAAATTAAATTATGCTTTAAAGGAGTTTAATTTAGATGGAGCAATTATAAATTCATCAGAAGAAGATTTTAAAAAACAGGTTGATGAAGTTACACAGGGAAATGGTTTTGATGTGACAATTGAAGCGGTGGGTTTACCACAGACGTTTCAAAACTGTATAGATTCTGCTTGCTTTGGAGGTACAGTAGTTTTAATAGGAGTTGGAAAAGAAAATTTAGATTTCAACTTCACTATAATTCAAAAGAAAGAATTAAATATTTTTGGTTCTAGGAATGCGTTAAAGAAAGATTTTGAAACTTTAATTGATTTAGTTATTAACAATGACATTCCAATAGGAAAAGTAATTACAAATATATATAGTTGGAAAGATGCAACTAAGGCTTTTAAAGAATTTGACGAAAATAAAGGCGGAAAAATGTTAAAAGTTCTTTTAGACTTTACAAAATAATTTTAGGAGGGAAACAATGAAATTTAAAAAATATTTATCAATAGCTTTATCTTCTGTAATATTACTTATGTCTCTTACAGCTTGTGGAGGTTCTAATAATGGGAATTCAAAGGCAAATACTGAGACAGATACAAAAACAGCTAGTTCAGAGGCGGAAGTGATTTTACAAGTGGGATTTGAAAACAACATGAGCGAGCCTTTTTCTCAAGGGGTTCAAAAATGGGCGGATTTACTGGAAGAAAAATCAAATGGAACAATGAGAATTGACCTATATCCGGATTCTCAACTTGGTGGGAAACCTGCTCTAATAGATTCAATGTTACTTGGAGAAAATGTATGTACTTTAGCAGATGGAGCTTTTTATGCTGACTATGGTGTACCTGATTTCGGTATAGTTTTCGGACCTTTCCTATTTGATACTTGGGATGAGTGCTGGACTTTAATTGAATCTGATTGGTATAAAGAGCAGTCTAAATTGCTTGAAGATAAAGGTTTAAAATTAATTTCTTCAAATTGGAAATATGGTGAAAGACATACTTTAACTGTAGATCCTGTAAATAATGTAGAGGATTTAAAGGGAATGAAAATAAGAGTACCAAGTAACCAAATTCAATCAATAGGGATTGACACAATGGGTGCTACTTCAGTGGGAATGGATTTAGGAGATGTATATCAAGCTCTTCAAACAAAGACTATAGATGGAGCGGAAAATCCATTGGCAACTTTATATGGTAGAAAACTTCACGAAGTTGCTAAATATTTAATTCTAGATGGACACGTTAAAAACTTTACAACTTTAGTTTGTTCAGCAGACTGGTTTAATAGTTTAACTGAAGAACAACAAGAACTTTTAGTTAGTACTGCTAATGAAGCAGGTCTATATAACAATGAAATTCAAGAAGTGGCAGATAAAGATTATTTAGATAAGATGGTAGAAGAAGGTGTTACAGTTGTAGAGCCTAGTCCAGAAGTAGTAGCTGAATTTAAAGAGAAAGTTCAACCTTTCTATGAAATGGAAGATACTTTTGGATGGACACCGGGCCTTTACGATACTGTAAAAGCATCAAAGACTAAGTAATAATGGAGAAAGAAAATGGATAAAAAGAAAAAGTTAACATCGATAATAGGTAATTTAGATATTATTGTAGCCAGTATAGTTTTAGTTGTACTTGTAGTGTTGACTTTTGCCGGAGTAATATGGAGGCGTGTGTTTAACGCCCCCTTTACTTGGCTTGAGGAAGTGCAATTAGCTTGTATGGTTTGGATAGTATTTGCAGCCGGTGGTGCGGCTTTTAGGACGGGGAATCACGTGGCAATTGAAATGATAGTGGATTTAATGCCTAAGAAGATGCAAAAGGTAATGAATATTTTAATCTCAATAGTAGTAGTTTTAGTTATAGGATATTTATTTAAGAACAGTATAGGTTTTATAGCTTTGTTTTTAAGAAGTGGTAGAAGTACTAGTATGTTAAAAATTCCTTACTGGCTTGTATATGGTATTGCACCTGTATCATATATATTAATGATTATCAGCTATTTTTACAGTATAGCAGTAGGTGTTCAATCTGAGGCAAAGGAGGCTGCAAGTAGCGATGAGTGATGTTTTAATTTTAGCAGCAATTGTAATGTTAGTATTATTATTTTTAAAAGTACCTGTATATATTGCAGTACTAGGCGGGTCGGCAGTTTACTTTGTATTAAACCCAACTGCAAACCCAATAATATTTGCTCAACAGGCAATAACCGGCGTTGAAAAAATTTCTCTATTGGCAATACCTTTTTTTGTATGTGCAGGTATTTTTATGAACTACACAGGAGTAACAAAGAGAATAATGGATTTTTGTGAAGTAATTACAGGAAGACTTCCAGGAGGTCTTGCACAGGTAAACGTTTTGTTATCTACTTTAATGGGTGGACTTTCAGGTTCAAATATTGCAGATGCGGCAATGCAATCTAAGATGTTAGTACCTGAAATGGTGAAAAAGGGTTTTTCACTTGAGTTTTCGTCTGTTGTAACAGCGGCTTCTTCAATGATAACTCCCTTAATTCCACCTGGAATAGCTATGATACTTTACGGATCAATTGCCAATGTGTCTATAGGTAAGCTATTTATTTCAGGATTTGGAGTTGGAGCTCTACTTTGTATTACAATGATGATATTAGTAGGCTATATTTCTATAAAAAGAGGCTATGGAAATATAACAGATGAAAAAGTAACGGCTAAGAGATTTTGGGAAGTATTTAAACCTGCTTTTTTACCTCTATGTCTTCCTATTATTATCATTGGTGGAATTAGAATAGGAATATTTACTGCAACAGAAGCTGGAGCAGCAGCTATAGTATATGCAGTTATGCTTGGAATTATATATAAAGAGATGAGAATAAAGGACGTTTTCCAAGGTTTAAAAGAAACTATTACTACTACTTCATCAATTATGTTAATAGTTTCAGCTGCAAGTGTATTTTCATGGATATTGACAAAGGAAAAAATTCCACAACAGCTTGCCGGATATATTATGACTGTAATTACTAATAAATACGTATTTTTGCTTGTAATAAATATATTTTTACTAATAGTTGGTATGTTTATAGAGGGAAATGCTTCTATGATAGTATTAGTTCCATTACTAGCTCCAATAGCAGCTGAATATGGAATTAATGAAATTCAGTTTGCAATGGTATATATATTTAATAATGCAATAGGTGCACTTTCTCCTCCAATGGGGACTCTTATGTTTGTAACTTGTAGTATTACTAAATGTAAAACTTGGCCTTTCATTAAGGAAGCAGTTCCGTTTTATATTTTATTAGTATTTAACTTGCTGTTACTTACCTATTTCCCTCCATTTACCACATTACTGGTAAATATATTCTATTAAGAAGGTGGAATTTATGAGTAGTGAAAATTTAAAACGAGTTATTCAATTTGGAGAGGGAAATTTTTTAAGAGGTTTTGTAGACTATTTTTTCTTTAAATTAAAAGAACAGAATTTATTTAATGGAGATATAGTGGTAGTTCAACCTATTGAAAAAGGGATGTGTAAAGTTTTAAAGGAGCAGGATTGTAAATATAATCTGTTTCTAAGGGGAATAGAAAATGGAGAAATAGTTGAAGAACACAGTAATATTGACATAATTTCCGATTGTATAAATCCCTATGAAGATTTTGAAAAATATTTAAGCTTGGCAAAAGATGAAAATTTCAGAGTAATAGTTTCCAACACCACTGAATCAGGCATTAAATTTGATGAAAAGGATGCACTTGAAGATAAACCTGCTAGAAGTTTTCCTGGAAAATTAACGCAGCTTCTTTATGAAAGGTTTAAAAACAATCTTGGAGGATTTATTATACTATCCTGTGAGTTAATTGATAATAATGGAAAAGAATTGGAAAAGTGCGTAGAAAAATATATTGAACTATGGAATCTGGGGGATAAGTTTAGAAAATGGATTCATGAAGAAAATAAATTTTGCTCGACTTTAGTTGATAGAATTGTAACAGGATATCCACAAAGTGAAATAGAGTTAAAAAAACTTGAAAATAAAATTGGCTATAAAGATCTTTGTTTAGATACAGCTGAAATTTTTCATCAATGGGTAATAGAGGGAGACTTTGAAGATGAACTTCCTTTTGTAAAGGCAGGATTTAATGTAATTTGGACAGATGATGTGGGCCCTTATAAGAAACGTAAAGTAAGAATTTTAAATGGAGCTCATACTTCCATGGTATTAGGAGCTAGACTTTATGGGCTTACAATAGTAAGAGAGTGTTTGGAAGATGAATTAATAAATGGTTTTATTAAAAAGTGTATTTTTGAAGAGATAATTCCTACGCTTGGAAATAGTAATGAAGATATAAAATTTGGGAAAGCAGTAATGGAAAGATTTTCTAATCCCTTTATAGAACATCAACTATTATCAATTGCATTAAATTCAGTTAGTAAATTTGACGTAAGAGTATTGCCTACAATTCTTGAATTTAAAGAAAAATTTGGGAATTATCCGGAAGCCTTGAGCTTTTCTCTTGCCTGTTTAATAAAGTTTTATAAAGGCGATGAGGCTAATGATTCAGAAGAAATTATAAGTTTTATAAGAGAAAATAATATTGAATCCATATTAAGCAACAGAGATTTTTGGCACGATGATATATCGGATTTAATTCCTCTAGTTCAAAAACACTACACTATGATTGAAGAAGAGGGAATGGGAGATAGTTTTAAATATATAGTGGGAAAAGGACAATGACTGATGTTAGACTATATAAAAATTAATAAAAAAGATAATGTGGCAGTAGCATTGAAAAATTTAGGTGCTGGAGAAGAGATAGAACTTGAGGGCGCTTCATTTAATCTTAAAGAAGACATTCCTCAGGGGCATAAATTTGCTTTAGAGAGCATAAGTGCTAATCAAGAAATAATAAAATATGGAATGGTAATTGGACTTTCACTTTCGAATATTGGAAGAGGTGATTGGGTCCATACTCATAATATCAAGACAAGTTTAGGAGATATATTAAATTATAAATATGAGCCTGAAGTAATTGAACTTAAAAAAATGGAACCTTCAACTTTTAATGGTTATAGAAGGAAGGATGGAAAAGTTGGAATTAGAAATGATATTTGGATTATTCCAACTGTTGGTTGTATAAATTCAATTTGCAATAAATTAGCAATGGATTTTAACAATGAGTACAGGGGTAGTGGTATTGAAACCATTACCTTCACTCACCCTTATGGATGTTCGCAAATGGGTGATGATCAGGAAAATACAAGAAAAGCTTTAGCTGCTTTAATAAGTCATCCAAATGCCGGTGGAGTACTTGTGCTGGGGTTGGGATGTGAAAACAGCAGTATTGAAACCCTAAAAGAATATTTAAGGGATTATGATAAAGACAGAATAAAGTTTATTCAATGTCAAGATGAAGAGGATGAGTATTTAACTGCAAAAAGTGAACTTAAAGAGCTTTATAAACTTATTAAAAGTGACAAGAGAGAGACAATTGACAGTTCTGAATTAGTAGTAGGTTTAAAATGCGGAGGTTCAGACGGTTTAAGCGGAATTACTGCAAATCCTTTAGTAGGAGATTTTTCTGATATTTTAATAGCTAAGGGTGGAACTACCCTTTTAACAGAAGTTCCGGAAATGTTCGGAGCGGAAACAAGCCTTATGAATAGGGCAGAAAGCAAAGAAGTTTTTGAGAAAACAGTTAATTTGATTAACGATTTTAAAATGTATTTTAAAAACCACAATCAAACTATTTATGAAAATCCTTCACCCGGAAATAAGGACGGAGGAATATCCACTTTAGAGGATAAATCTAACGGATGTATTCAAAAGTCTGGAAGTGCAAAAATAGTAGATGTTTTAGCTTATGCAGAGCCCGTTAAGGTAAAGGGATTAAATTTGTTAAATGCACCTGGAAATGATTTGGTATCTTCTACGGCATTAGCATTAAGCGGAGCTCACATAGTTTTATTTACTACTGGTCGTGGCACTCCTTTCTCATCACCGGTTCCTACAATAAAAATATCTTCAAATACAGCGCTATATGAAAAAAAGAAAAAATGGATTGATTTTAATGCGGGACAAATTGTAGAAGACGTTAATAGAGAGGAATTAGCATTGAAACTATTTGAATACGTTTTACAGGTAGCATCAGGAAAGAAAATAAATTCAGAGGGAAACTTAAATCAGGATTGGGCAATTTTTAAACAGGGAGTAACTCTTTAGAAAATTCTAATTTAAATAAATTCATAATAAACACCTTTTATTTACAATAGTGAGTAAAGGGTGTTTTTAATTGGAAAAGTATCTAAATGACCTCTTTAAACCTATGTAAAGCAAATTTTACCCTATTTTACAAGTTTGTGTAAATGTGATAGATAGTTAAGTTTAATAAGGTGATTTGTAAATCGGAATTTACTTTACTTGAAACTTTGTAGGGAGATTTTTACAGAAATGGCTTAATATAAAGTGTTGTAGGTGAATTTTTAAAAGGATTTTTTGCTGTTTAAAGTGAGGTTCTTAGAAGGGCGTAAGCCTTGAAATTAAAGGCTTTTGTTATATACTAAGTAATGTAAACAGCTTGTAGTAAGTTGTTTACAAGGACTTATTTAATTATTAGCTTTTAAGAAAGGAGAGCAAGATGATATTATTTATTATTGGACTTTTTATTTTAATAGTTGGAGGCTATTTTTATGGGAAGTTCTGTGAAAAGGTTTTCGGACCTGACGACAGAGAAACGCCTGCAGTAAAACTTCATGACGGCGTTGACTATGTGGTTATGAAGGACTGGAAGAATAAATTAATTGAGTTGTTAAATATAGCGGGAACCGGACCTATTTTAGGACCTATCCAAGGAATTTTATTTGGGCCTATTGCTTTTTTAACGATTCCAATAGGATGTGTACTTGCAGGTTCACTTCATGATTATTTTGTGGGAATGATCTCTATGAGAAATGATGGAGCTCAAGTTCCAAAACTTGTATCCAAGTACATGGGTAATGGTATGAATAAAGTCTACAGTGTTATAATTTGGATTTTAATGCTGTTAACCGGTGTTGTGTTTATTTATACTCCTGGGGATTTAATTGTAAATGATATTTTGGGAATGGATGTTAACTCCAGTATAATTTGGATTGTATATGCAATAATTTTAATATATTACGTAGTATCTACAATCTTTCCAATAGACCAAATTATAGGTAGAATTTATCCTGCCTTTGGAGCAGTTTTAATAATCTCCGCAATAGGAGTGTTTATAGGAATATTAAGAGATGGTGGAGCAAATCTATACAACATTACAAATACAGGACTTTTATTTTCCACTCATCCTGAGGGACAAAGGTTTATACCTGTGTTCTTTATAACAGTTGCCTGCGGTATAATGTCGGGTTTCCACGGTTCACAAGCTACATTGATTTCAAGAACAGTGGAAAAAGAAAACCAAGGTAGAGGAGTTTTCTACAATATGATGTTGGCAGAAGGCTTTATAGCTATGATTTGGGCAGCAGGTGCAATGATTTTATTTAACAGAGGTACTGATGTTTCAACAGGAGCAACTGCAATGGTTGGAATAATTTCAAGAGAGTTTATGGGAACTGTAGGCGGATTATTTGCCATAGCAGGTGTAATAGTACTTCCAATAACTTCAGGAGATACAGCTTTTAGGGCTTTAAGACTTATGATTGCAGAACAGTTTAACATAGATCAAAAAAGTCCTCAAAAGAGAGTTACACTTTCTTTAGTAATATTTATTCCTGCACTGGTGATATTATTCTTTGCAAAGAGCAATGCAAACGGATTTAATTTATTGTGGAGATACTTCGGCTTTACAAATCAATTAGTTGCAGTATTTGCTTTGGCAATGATAACAGTTTATTTGAAAACTCACAATAAGTTGTACTGGATATCTTTAATTCCGGCGCTGTTCTACACCTTTATAGTAAGTTCTTATATATTCCATGCGCCAATAGGCTTTGGATTAGAGGCCAGATTTGGATTGGATCCTTTAAGTTATACAATTTCCTATCCATTGGCAGCAGTATGTGTGGTGTTATTCTATCTGTTAATAAATAAAATAGCAAAAAACAGACAGGAAAGTATTTTAGTAGCCGATAAATTAAAATAATTAAATAAGTATTTAAAAGCATTTACTATTGATATTAGATAAAAATAATTTCAATAGTAGGTGTTTTTTTATTGCAACTTAAATAAAAATATTTTATTATAATTATGACAAATTATTTTATTGTAATAGTGTATTAAATTTATAACGTGAAATCGATTTCTTGAAATATTTTTCAAAAGTTGTATACTATTAACTGTAGGTTATTAATAAATAATCTATAGTTAATAAATAATATTAACTAAATAAAATAAGGAGGAAAGAAAATGTTACTATTTATTATCGGACTTTTCATTCTAGTAGTTGGGGGCTATTTTTATGGAAAGTTCTGCGAAAAGGTTTTTGGACCTGACGACAGAGAAACGCCTGCAGTAAAACTTCACGACGGCGTTGACTATGTAGTTATGAAGGACTGGAAAAACAAATTAATTGAATTGTTAAATATAGCGGGAACCGGACCTATCTTAGGACCTATCCAAGGAATTTTATTCGGACCTATTGCTTTTTTAACAATTCCAATAGGATGTGTACTTGCAGGTTCACTTCATGATTATTTTGTGGGAATGATCTCTATGAGAAATGACGGGGCTCAAGTTCCAAAACTTGTATCTAAGTATATGGGCAATGGTATGAATAAAATCTATAATATAATAATTTGGATTTTAATGCTGTTAACCGGTGTTGTGTTTATTTATACTCCTGGGGATTTAATTGTAAATGATATTTTGGGAATGGATATTAACTCCAATGTAATTTGGATTGTATATGCAATAATTTTATTTTACTATATAATCTCTACAATTTTCCCAATAGACCAAATTATAGGTAGAATTTATCCTATATTTGGAGCAGTTTTAATAATCTCTGCAATAGGAGTGTTTATAGGAATATTAAGAGATGGTGGAGCAAATCTATACAATATTACAAATACAGGACTTTTATTCTCCGCTCATCCTGACGGTCAGAAATTTATACCTGTGTTCTTTATAACAGTTGCCTGCGGTATAATGTCGGGATTCCACGGTTCACAAGCTACATTGATTTCAAGAACAGTGGAAAAAGAAAACCAAGGTAGAGGAGTTTTCTACAATATGATGTTGGCAGAAGGCTTTATAGCTATGGTTTGGGCAGCAGGTGCAATGATTTTATTTAACAGAGGTACAGACATATCAACAGGAGCAACTGCAATGGTTGGAATAATTTCAAGAGAGTTTATGGGAACTGTAGGCGGATTATTTGCCATAGCAGGTGTAATAGTACTTCCAATAACTTCAGGAGATACAGCTTTTAGAGCTTTAAGACTTATGATTGCAGAACAGTTTAACATAGATCAAAAAAGTCCTCAAAAGAGAGTGGGATTATCTTTAGTAATATTTATTCCTGCGCTAGTGATATTATTTTTTGCAAAGAGCAATGCAAACGGATTTAATTTATTGTGGAGATACTTCGGATTTACAAATCAGTTAGTTGCAGTATTTGCTTTGGCAATGATAACAGTTTATTTGAAAACTCATAATAAGTTGTATTGGATATCTTTAATTCCGGCGCTGTTCTACACCTTTATAGTAAGTTCTTATATATTCCATGCGCCAATAGGCTTTGGATTAGAGGCTAGATTTGGATTGGATCCTTTAAGCTATACAATTTCCTATCCATTGGGAGCAGTATGTGTGGTGTTATTCTATGTATTGATAAACAAAATTGCCGGAAGCAGAAAGAATACCATACTTGAAGCAGATAGAATTTAATAAGATAAGGTAATTAAAGTAAAGGGGTGTAATATTACATCTCTTTACTTTTTATTTGTAGTTTTGTGTAGTTTTTCTTTAAAGAAGAATTTAAATGCGATATAATATAGGAGTACATAACATAAGGAGGAGCCTATGAAAGATTTTATTTTTGAAGTTGGAACGAAGATACTTTTTGGGGAAGATCAATTAAAACATCTGCCAAAGGAAATAAAAAAATATGGAAACAGCGTTTTATTTTGTTACGGCGGCGGCAGTATTAAGAAATTGGGACTTTATGACGATGTGGTGAAATTATTAGAAGAAAATGGTATCGCCTACAGTGAACTAAGTGGAATAGAGCCTAATCCAAGAGTGGAGTCAGCTATTGACGGTATTAGAATTGCAAGAGAAAATAAAGTGGATTTAGTACTAGCTGTAGGTGGAGGTTCAGTAATAGACTGCGCTAAACTTATAGCGGCGGGATACTATGTAGATGAAAATCCTTGGGACATAGTAGTTGGAAAGGTAAAAGTTGAAAAAGCCCTTCCACTAGGTACTATTTTAACTTTAGCTGCAACGGGTTCTGAAATGGATACGGATTCCGTTATAACTAATTTGGAAACGAAGCAAAAGTTGGGATGGGGAAGTAAACATGTACTTCCGAAATTTTCAATAATGAACCCCGTATATACCTATTCTGTAAATAAGCACCACACTGCTGCGGGAGTGGCGGACATTATGAGCCATACTATGGAAAATTATTTTTCTTTAAATGACGGATGTTACTTAGTGGACAGACTTGCAGAGGGGATTTTAAAAACATGTATTAAATATGGACCTGTAGCCTTGGAAAGTCCTGAGGACTTCGATGCCAGAGCAAATATTATGTGGGCAAATTCCTGGGCAATAAACGGACTGTTAAAGACAGGTAAAGATACCAGCTGGAGTGTCCATGCCATAGAACATGAGTTAAGTGCCTTTTATGATATAACTCACGGTACGGGATTGGCAATATTGACACCTAATTGGTTAAGACACGTTTTAAATGAACATACTGCTAATAAGATAGCTATATTTGGTAAAAATGTCTTTGGAATTGAACCTAGCGGCGATAAATTTGCCGATGCCAATAAGGCGATTGATGCTTTAAGAGAATTTTTTGATAAGATGGGAATTCCTAAGGGATTAAGAGATTTGGGAATAGGCGAAGAACATTTAGAGGAAATGGCGGAGCTTACTATAAAACATAAGGGCGGTCCAATTGACGGTTTTATAACCATAGATGTGGAAGATGTGTTGGAAATTTATAAAATGAGCTTATAATTAATTAAGATGATGGCAGCTAAAGGTTGCCATTATTTTATTTTACTTGAAAAAGCATATTGGATATAATTAAAGGTAAATTAATTTGTAAGGAGAGAAAGTTTAATGTCATTAAATATAGTTTTTTATGAGCCTGAAATTCCTTTTAACACCGGAGCCATAGCAAGGACTTGCGGTTTGACAAACACAAGCCTCCACTTAGTAAAGCCCCTTGGTTTTTCTGTAGATGATTCCCATTTAAAGAGGGCCGGTCTAGATTATTGGCACCTTGTGGATATAAATTATTATGAAAATTTCAATGAACTTTTAGAAAAGTATCCTGATAATTCCTTTTACTATGCAAGTACCAAGTCAAAGCAAAGGTACAGTGATGTAAAGTATAAGGACGGAGATTTTATAGTATTTGGTCCTGAAACCAGAGGTTTACCCGAGGACTTAATATTTAAAAACATGGATACTGCTATTAGAATACCCATGTTAAAAGACTTTGGAAGGAGTCTGAACTTATCAAATGCAGCTAATATAGTGCTCTTTGAAGCGCTGAGACAACTTAATTTTTTAGATTTGGAATAAGGATATTAGATATCCTTTTTTTCATAGGTAAATCCCTCTCCTTCAACTTCAGAAACGTGGGATATGAACATAAAGGCATGTTCATCTTTGGCCTTTACAAAGCTTCTAAGCTTAATATAGTCCTTTCTATCCACTATAGTTGTAAGGATTTTTCTAGGCGTACTTGAATAGCCTCCTTCTGCATTATAAATAGTACTTCCCCTATAGAGATCTCTTATAATATATGTATTTATCTCCTCTAGTTTTTCAGAGATTATAGTTATATTGTACTTGGAGTTAAATCCTTGAAGGAGCTTATCTATAATTGTGGAATTTAAAACCACGCCCAGTAATGAGTACATACCTATAGTGGGTCCGAAATTTAAAATTGCTCCCAAAGTAATACACCCGTCTATTAAGGCCAAACTTGAACCAAAGGAGAGCCTGGTGTACTTTTCCAAAATTTTTCCCAATATGTCCGTTCCGCCAGTAGAAGCTCCCGCATTTATTACAAGACTTATACCCGCTCCTTGAATAATCATTCCAAAAATTAAATTTATCAATAGATCATCGGAAATAGTTCCGCTTAAAGGTACAAATATTTCAAAAACTCTTAGGAAAAAGGAAAGAGCAAGAGAGGCATAAATGGTATAGGCGCCAAATTCTCTACCGATTATTATAATCCCCAGCGCATTTAAAAATATATTAAAAAATAAAATTATAAAGCTGATAGGTATGTTTTGAAAAAAGGAGGATACTATTATGGAAATACCCGTAACTCCTCCGGCTGCTAAATTATTGGGAATTGTAAAAAAGTAAAGACCGGTACTTAATATGAAAACACCCAAAGTTACGATTAAAAATTTTTTAAAATTATCCGTTGATAAAGTGTAGTTTTTCTTTTTTGCCATTTAATCACCCTATTTAATTATAGGTGCTCTTTAATAATTTAACAAGATAATAAAAGTTGCCCTAGAGGGGCAACAAGTTTAAGTGCTCAAACAGGATTTTAGTTCCCATTAGTATTAAAATTATTCCTCCGGCAAATTCTGCTTTTTGTTTGTATCTGATGCCGAAGATGTTTCCCAGTTCCACTCCCAGTATGGAAATAAAAAAAGTGATAATTCCAATTAGAAGTGATGATTGGATTATTTTTACATTTAAAAAGGCGAAGGTAACGCCAATAGCTAAGGCATCAATACTTGTGGCAATTGCTATAGTAACCATTGATTTAAAATTAAAGTCGCAGTCAATGGGACAGTCCTTGTCAAAGGATTCCTTAATCATATTAAGTCCAATAACTCCAAGTAGTATAAAGGCAACCCAGTGGTCTATGTCCTTTATTTCATTGGCAAAATTATTTGCCAGTAAAAAGCCTATAACAGGCATAAGTCCTTGAAAAAGTCCGAAATAAGTACCGGCCTTTACTGATTTTTTAAAGTCTCTTCTTTGAAGAGAAAGACCTTTACAAACCGAGGCGGCAAAGGCGTCCATTGATAAGCCCAATCCAATTAAGGATACGCTAAGTAAATTTTCCATATTACACCCCATTAATTAAAAAAGACCCATCTATTTGAGATAAGTCAAAAATAGCCAGTTGACTTACCCTCAGTCAACTAATTTATATCAATCTTAACAAATAAAAAACTTCATTTCAAGGGGCCTATTTAAGAGAATGATTTAACGAAGAATGTCCTTTCTCAATTAAATTATAATATTTATCTTAGAAAGTATGGTGTGATTTTAAAGAGGATAAAAGATTTTCAATTTTTATTCAAGACTTTGAATTACCTGCTTTATATGTTAATATTTTAATAGATTTAAGAAAGCTAAGGAAGGCGAGGCGGTGAACTTATGGAATATCAAGAGTATAAAGAGTATAGGGATTATTTTAAAAGTTTAATTGAGAAAAAAGAACTGAAAGAATTAAAGGAATCTGTATCTGAATTAAGTAACGTAGTGGACATTGCGGAAATAATCGAGGATATGGAAGACAAGGACATGTTACTGGTATTTAGAATGCTTCCCAAGGATAAAAGTGCCGAAGTTTTTTCTTATATGGAACTTAATGACCAGTTGAGAATAGTAAATTCCATAACAGACAAAGAGTTAAGCGAAATAATAGATGAACTTTATTTTGACGACAGAATAGACATCTTGGAGGAAATGCCCGCTAACGTAGTTACAAAAGTGCTAAAGGGAACACCGGTAAATGAGCGGAAATTAATAAATGAATTTTTAAGGTATCCGGAAAATTCCGCCGGCTCTCTTATGACTATTGAATATGTGGTTTTAAAACCGGAGATGACTGTAAAAGAAGCTTTGGACCATATTAAAGAAGTTGGAATGGACAAGGAAACTATCTATACCTGTTACGTTGAAAATGAGTATAAAATGTTAATAGGTTTCGTATCTTTAAGAACCTTAGTAGTTTCAGATGAAAGTAAGAAAATTAAGGACATAATGATTGAAGACGTAGTAAGTGTTAATACTTTAGAGGATCAGGAGGAAGTTGCCGATGCTTTTGTAAAGTACGGTTATATTGCACTTCCAGTAGTTGATGGAGAATATAGGCTTTGCGGTATTATAACTTTTGACGATATTATGGACATAGTTGAATCTGAGGCCACTGAAGACTTTCATAAGATGGCAGCCATAAATCCTTCAGAAGATGAATATTTGGATCAAACTCCCTGGCAGCTTTCCAAGAACAGAATACCTTGGCTTTTAATACTTATGATTTCAGCTACCTTTACAGGTGGGATTATAAATAGGTACAATTATATTCTTGTTGAGTATATGATTTTAAATTCCTTTGTACCAATGATGACTGACACAGGCGGTAACTCAGGTTCTCAATCTTCTACAATTGTAATTCGTGCGCTTGCCACAGGAGAGATAGGACTTTCCGATGCAATGAGAGTTATGTTTAAAGAAGTGAAAGTTGGAATTATTTGTGGCGGTATTTTAAGTTTTGTAAACTTTTTAAGATTGATTTTTATAGCAAATATAGATAGGACCATTGCAGTATTAGTTTCAATTACGATGTTTATAACTGTGGTGCTGTCAAAGTTTTTAGGAGCCGCACTTCCAATGTTGGTAAAGAGAATGAATTTAGACCCTGCCATAATGGCATCGGCTTTAATCACCACTATTATTGACTCAGTAGTACTTTTAATTTATTTTGGTCTGGCAGCAAGTTTTTTACCCTTATAATTTAGAAAAAAATTGTAAAGGGAACTCTATAAGTTTTAGAGAAAGAAAACAATTCTTTTTGATTTTAAAAGAGAATTGAAAGGACGGATAAATTATGAAACTTCTTAAATATTATAAGTATGATTTCATTATTGCATTTATTTTAACTTTACTGGCAACGAATTATGAAAGTATTTTTAAAATTGGAAGGCATTTTGAAAAATCATGAAAATTTAATTTTAACTATGGTTTTTCTCTTGTTTTATCTATCCATAAGTCTTATTAGATATATCTTCATAGCTGATTATAATAAAGCTGTAGTTCCTAATATTAAAGATAAAAAATATTAGGAGGGTTTTATTTTAAAGAATCACTTCAAAGTGAAGAGATGTTTCGCAAAGGACAAAAAATGTGAGTTTTAATTAATATGGCGGCAGCTACAGGTCTAGTTTTATTTACTTTTTTTAAAAAAGGGTTTCAAGATTTTAGCCCGTTGTACCCGAATGTTATGGGCTTATTAATAGTTATAATAGCGGTGACGTCCTGGGTTTTTACTAAGTATTATTTAAAAAGAATTAAGCGCTAGATTAAAATAGTAATAGTATAGAAAAGCAATTATAAATAATAATAGATGAATTATATGTAAAGGGATTATAATATTAAAATGAGGTGTTAAATATGGAAATAATAAAAAAAGAAGAATTTGTAACTACTGATTGGAGTGGAGGAACTACTACAGAGGTTTATATCAGTCCCAAGGGAGCAAATGTGTCAGAAAGGGATTTTGACTATAGAGTTTCCACAGCAACTTGCGAATTAGATGAAAGTGTGTTTTCAGATTACAGCGGCTTTGTAAGATTTATAGCTCCTGTTGATGCAAATTTAAATTTAAAAAACGGTGATGAAGAAATTACACTTAGACCTTATGAAGTATATAGATTTGACGGTTCGGACAGTGTGGTAGGCTACAGTAAAGTGCGTGATTTTAATTTGATTTTTAAAAAGGGTCTGTCCGGAAAAATGTATTCTACTATAGTAAATGGCCAGGCCAGAATAGAAAACTTTTCAAAGAAGATGTTGATATTTAATAATGACTCTGAAATAGAAGTTAATAATAAAGATTTTGAAATTTTCAGCGCCATAGTTTTAGACATAGATGAAGTAGTTAACTTTAGAGGCTATGGAAGTTTAATAATCTGTGAAATGAATTAAATATTTTTGGAATAATAACTTAAAAACACTCGATTGAGTGTTTTTTAGTTTACATATTAAAGAAATTTTTCCTGTAAGTAGTTAATTATGTCATTTGATTCATAAAGAGCTTCATCGTCTATAAAAAGGCAAGGAATTTGTCTCTTTCCGCCTTTTTCAATTAAATAATTTTGCGCTTCCAAGTCCTTATTAATATTTACAATTTCCACATCCTCTATATTGTTCTTTTTAATAAATCTTTCCACTTTTATACAGTAGGGGCAGAAATTACCTGTAAACAGTTTTAAATCTTCCATTTCATTCTCCAATCTAATATCAATTTTCTTTAAGTAGGTTTGTAGTATCTAGACAGGTCTACAAGTTAAATTATCTTTGTTAAAAACTTTTACATATGTTATAAAATTTCAGCACCTTAATTATTTTAATTTAGTGCTTTAAAAAAAGATTTTATTAAGATATTTAACCATCTACAATACCTGCGAGCTATAAAATTTATTTACCCCTATTGATTTAACTGAAACATTTAAAAAATAGCTTTTTTTTGATATAATGAGAAAGATTAGAGGTGAAATAAATGTCATTATTGGACAATTTTTCTGGAAATTTAGATGATTTAAAATCAACTGTTAAGGATTTTACTGAACTGATAAAGAATAATTCCAAGGAATTAAAGGAACAAACTGCAATTAGATTGGAAATATCCAAGGAAGAACGTAAGTTAGCTTCAATGTATAGAGATATTGGAGAAACTTTTTATAAAGAACATAATAAGCTTTCAAATCATAGTAATGACTATATTGAATCTAAAATTGGAGAAATAGATATAGTAGTTGCAAAGATAGAATCCTTAAAGATGAAATTGGAAACGGGTTTTACTGCGGAAAAAACAGAAGGTGATTTTAAAAGCGGGAAACCTGAAAGTATAGTTTATATAGACGAGGAAGATTTAAATAAGTAATCCTTTGGAGGTAAGATGGAAAAAAGTAGATTGGAAGTTCTATCTACAGAACTGAGTTATATAGAAGTGGGAGAGGGAAAGCCCCTTGTCATTCTTCATGGCTGGGGCGCAAATATTGAATCCATTACTCCCATAGTAAATGCAGCTCCCAAAGGTTATAAGATCTATGCCTATGATGCTCCCGGTTTTGGCGACAGTCAAGAGCCTTCTGACACTTTATCAACAGAGGATTATTATAGGTACCTTTTTGAATTTTTAAAAGTAAAAAATATTAAAAAGGCCACCTTTATAGGACATTCCTTTGGAGGCAAGACTCTGACTATTTTTGCTGCAAAACATCCTGAGATGGTGGAGAAATTGATTTTAATAGATGCATCGGGAGTAATACCTAAGAGAACTTTAAAGTATTATTTTAAAGTTTATACTTTTAAAACTCTTAGATTTCTTTACACAAAGCTGTTTTTTTGGAATAACAATACAGATGGCATAAGGAAATTTTATGAGAAGTTCGGTTCCGATGACTATCAAAATTCTCAAGGAGTTATGAGAAAGACCTTTGTAAAGGTGGTAAATGAATCCACTGTGGAATATTTTAGAAATATTAAAGCTCCTACACTTATTATTTGGGGGGAGAATGATGATGAAACTCCTCTTTATATGGCAAGGGTATTTGAGGATAACATAGAGGACAGTGGACTGGTAGTGTTGAAAAATGCGGGACATTACAGTTATATAGATGATTATGGGACATTTAGCGCAGTGTTGAATTCCTTTTTAGATTAGGAGAGTGTATGGTTAAATTATTAATAGCTGAGTTTATAATAATTTTCATTACTTTTTATTTTGGGATTATAAGAAGTAACTATCCTTTGCACATGTTGCAGTTAGAAGGCTATGAGAATGAAGGTTATAAAAATTGGCTTAGGGAAAATAAAGATAAAGTAAATAAATTTTGGTATAGGGTAAATGCAGAAGGAAGTATTATTGGTTTTAAAAGTCATTACGTAAAAGTAAATACCGAGGAGAAAACTCCCCTTGTGTGGACCGACAGAGCAAAGCGACTTTTTAAAATTCACTACTTGGTAAATATCGGTTTTTTAGTAGTAGTTCTTTTAATCGTAAATACGATTTTTGGAATTACGGATAATTTTCCTTTGGCTTTAGCGGTATTAATACTGGGAAGTTTTTTGGTTTATTTTTTTGAATACAGAATTATGTTGATTTCCAACAGTATTTCAGTTCCAAGAGAAAAAAAGATAAATATGGGATTTTATAAACAGGCACAGAAGAAAATCGCCGAATACAAAAGAAATTATGGTCTTAAGGTTTTGGGAATTACAGGCTCTTTCGGTAAGACTTCTACAAAGGTAATTGCAGATACTATTTTATCAGAGGGATTGAAAGTAAAAAACACCCCCTCCTCTTACAACACTCCAATGGGACTGTCAAAGGTAATAAATAATGAACTTACAGAGGATAGAGAGGTATTTATTGCGGAACTTGGAGCTTATAAAAAGGGTGAAATAGATGAAGTAGCACAATTGGTACAGCCGGACATAGGAATTATTACGGGAATCGGACCTACTCATATGCACTTATTTAAAACTATTGAAAATATTATGGCTACAAAGTATGAGTTAATAGAGGATTTGCCTGAAGACGGTATAGCTATTTTCAACTATGACAATGACTATGTAAAGGTTCTGGCTGATAAAACTGAAAAGAGAACTCTTAGATATGGAACTGAAAATGTGGAAAAGTTGGACGTATATGCTAAGGATATTAAGGTAGATGAGAGAGGATCTAACTTTACTTTGGTAATTAAAGGTGAGGGAGAGATTTTCTGCGAAAGCAAATTACTTGGACTTCACAATATTTCAAACCTACTTGCAGCTGCAACGGCGGCCTATGTACTGGGTCTTAGTTTAGAGGAAATTTCAAGGGGCATTAAAAAAGTTGAGCCTGTGGAACACAGATTGAATATAGTTGACGGCGGAACAGGTGTAATAGTTATTGATGATGCCTTTAATTCAAATCCGGTGGGCTTCAGAGCTGCTCTTGATGTGTTAAGGGAATTTAAAAGCGGAAGGAAAATTATCATAACTCCCGGAATGGTAGAGTTGGGAGATATGGAAGAAGAGGAAAATTATAAAATCGGCTTTGAAATTGGCAAGGTCTGCGATTATGTAATCCTTGTGGGCAAAAAGAGAACTGAGCCAATATACAGGGGACTTACAGATTCTAAGTACAATATGGAAAATGTCTTTGTAGTTAACAGTTTAAATGAGGCCACTAAGGTTTCAGCTCACTTGACAAAAGTTGGGGACATAGTACTTATTGAAAATGATTTGCCCGATAATTACAATGAAGATTAAGGAGATATTTATGGAAAATATAGCAGTTGTATTCGGTGGTAGAAGTGTGGAGCATGAAGTTTCCGTAATTACGGGAATGCAGATAATGGAAAATATGGATAAGTCAAAGTACAATCCCATACCTCTATATATTACAAAGGAGGGTAAGTTTTTATCGGGAGATGTATTAAAGGACTTCACTACTTTTAAAGAAAATGATTTTTCAAAGGCTGTAGAAGTGTTTTTTAAAGGTTATAATGAAGATTTCAATTTATATACAGTATCTAGTAAAAAGGGAGGTTTATTTGGCAAGGACAGCCGGGATGTAGAGGTATTTGCCAAAGTTGATGTAGTATTTCCCGCTCTTCACGGCACCTATGGAGAAGACGGTTGTTTTCAGGGCTTACTTGAACTTATGTCGGTTCCCTATGTGGGATGCGGCGTAACTCCTGCAGGTGTGGGAATGGACAAGGTAATAATGAAAAAAGTATTTCAATCAGAGGATATTCCAATGACTGAATACTTCTATTTTTATAGAGATGAGTGGAAGGAACAGGAAAAAATAATAGAGAAGGCTGAAAAAATAGGCTATAGTTTATTTGTAAAGCCGGCTAACCTGGGTTCTTCTGTGGGGATTTCAAAGGCGAAGAATAAAGAGGAATTTATTGAGGCTGTTGAAGTTGCCATAAGGTATGATAGAAAAATATTAGTGGAAAAGGCAGTGGAAAATCCAAGGGAAATAAATATTGCCGTAATGGGATATGAAAATGACCTGGTAGTTTCAGCCTGTGAAGAGCCTGTGGGTTGGAAGGACTTGCTAAAATATGAAGACAAGTATGTTGCAGGGCCTAAAGGTTCTAAAGGTATGAAGGGGCAGAAAAAAAATCTTCCTGCAAATATTTCCGATACAGTGAGAGAGGAAATTGAAAAGTATGCAAAATTAGCTTTTAGAGCTATAGACGCAATGGGAGATGCCAGAATTGACTTTCTACTAGAGGGAGATACTGTATACGTTAATGAAATAAATACTTTGCCGGGTTCATTGGCTTTTTATCTCTGGGAAGAAAGTGGGATTTCCTTTAAGGAATTAATTACGAGGTTAATAGAACTTTCAAAGGTGAGGTATGAGCAAAAAGCTGAAAATATTACCTCTTATGACTCCAATTTATATAAAAACACCTCCTATGGAGCAAAACTATAATGATAAAAGAAAAGATCTTTGAAATCATAAAAGATTCCCGTCCTATGACTAAGGAACAGTTAGTAAAAAAATTTGGAATAAAGAATAAGGAAAAAGCAGACTTTAATAAACTTTTAAAGGAGCTTATTAAAGACGGGCTTCTTTATTTTGACGGAAGAAAATATATTGTAATAGATGGTAAAAAATATAAAAGAGGCATTGTTCAGGGAAATGAAAAAGGATTTGGATTTTTACTTCAGGAAGATGAGGATATTTTTATTCCCAAAGATAATATGAACTCCGCATTAAACGGCGACGAAGTCGTGGTGGAAATGTTGGATTATAGAAATGGGGACAGTGCTGAGGCTAAAATAATCGGAATTGTAAAAAGAGCTAATGAGAAAGTAGTCGGAACTTTTCAAGATAAGAGGAGTTTTGGATTTGTAGTAGCTGATGATAATAAGTTTGCCTATGATATATTTATTTCCAAGAAAGATATGTTGGGAGCAAGAGACGGTCAAAAAGTATTAGTTCAAATAGAAAAATGGCCTCAAAGAGGTAAAAAGCCCGAAGGAAAAATAATAGAAGTCTTTGGGTACGGACATGAAAAGGGAGTGGACATACTTAGTATTGCTGCAAGTTTGGAACTTCCTATGAAATTTAATAAGAAAACTTTAGACCTTGCAAAGAAAATTCCAATTGCTGTTAAAGAAAAAGACCTTAAAGGCAGAGAGGATTTTAGAGAACTGCTGACTTTTACCATAGATGGAAGAGATTCAAAGGACTTTGACGATGCTGTTTCTATTGAAACTTTAGAGAACGGCAATTTACGTCTAGGAGTTCATATTGCCGACGTTGGTCACTATGTCAGAGAAAATGATGAAATAGATAAGGAAGCTTATAATAGAGGAAACTCAGTATATTTAATAGATGAAGTTATACCTATGTTGCCTGAGGAGTTGTCAAATGGAATATGTTCTTTAAATGAAGGTGTGGATAGGCTTGTGCTTTCTGTTTTAATGGAAGTAGATGAAAAGGGCAAAGTTGTAGATAGTAAGATAACTGAAGGAGTTATCCGCTCCGGTAGAAGACTTATTTACGATGACGTATCGGACTTTCTTGAAGACGGAAGAGTTGATAAAAGTTTAGAAGGCCTTGAAAGTGAACTTAAGTCAATGGATAAACTTGCAAGGATATTGAGAAAGAAGAGAATGGAAAGCGGTTCCATTGATTTTGATTTCCCTGAAGCGCAAATTATAGTAGACGAAAATGGAAGACCTACAGAGATTAAGAGAGAAGAGCGTAGAATTGCAAATAAACTAATAGAGGAATTTATGCTCCTATGTAATGAAACTGTGGCTGAACAGTATTTTTGGATGGAAGTTCCCTTCTTATACAGAATTCATGAGGAGCCTGACGAAGAAAAAATAGTGAGTTTAAATGCAGTGCTGCGTCACTTGGGATATAAATTAAATACTCAAAACCTAGATTCAAAAAGTGTTCAGGAGTTAATAGAAGAGGTTAAGGAAAAAGAAGAGGGAGTATTTGTAAGTACCTTAGTTCTTAGAAGTTTAAAAAAAGCAAGGTACTCGGAAATAAATGACATTCACTTTGGATTGGCCGCCAAGTACTATTCTCATTTTACGGCGCCTATTAGAAGGTATTCCGACTTGGTAATTCACAGAGTTATAAAGTCCATAATTCACAATAAGTTATCTGAAAGTAAGATGGACTATTTGGAATCTATACTTCCCGAAGTTGCAAAACACGTTTCCGATACTGAAAGAAGAGCGCAGGAAGCGGAGAGAATGGTTGAATCAGTAAAGATGGCTGAATATATGGAAGATAAAATAGGCGAGGAATATTCTGCGTTTATATCTTCAATTACAAGTTTTGGAATCTTTGCACAGTTGGAAAATACCATTGAAGGATTAATAAGTTACCAAAGCATGAGTGATTATTTTGAATTTAATGAAGATGATTATAGTGCCGTGGGAAGAGATAGTAAAAAAGTTTACAGAATAGGTGATAAGCTTAAAATTAAAGTGGTAAATACCAATGTTACAAGGGGAACTATAGATTTTGAAATAGTAGGTGATTAAATGACTAAGGAATCTAAAAACACTCTTGCCACAAATAGAAAGGCAAGGCACGATTATTTTATAGAAAGTACGATTGAAGCGGGAATTGAATTAAAGGGAACGGAGGTAAAGTCTCTTAGAAAGGGAAAGGCAAATATTGCAGATGCCTATGCGGAGATTAAAAATGGAGAAGTCTTTGTGGAGAATATGCATATAAGTCCTTATGAACAGGGAAATATCTATAATGTAGATCCTTTGAGGAAAAGAAAACTACTACTTCATAAAGAAGAAATACGCCGACTTGAAAGGGATATAACCTTAAAGGGTTATACTTTAATTCCTCTAAAGCTATATTTAAACAGGGGAAAAGTAAAGATGGAACTTGCAGTTGCCAGAGGTAAAAAACTTTACGATAAAAGAGAGGCCATTGCTAAAAAAGATTCTGACAGGCGAATAAGGCAAGCACTTAAAAATAATTAAGTTAATTTAAGGATGTTTATTTTTGGCAATTGGAGGTTTTAATATGGGGTTTATAGAAACTTATTTAAGCAGTTTAAATAACCAAGTTATGCTTGTATTCTTAATTCTCGGACTGGGATATTTAGTGGGCAGAATCAGTATTTTCGGTGTTCAGTTAGGCGTCTCGGGTGTCCTAGTTGTGGCTTTGGTGGCAGGTCATTTAGGTTTTTATATGCCCAGTGTAGTTGGAGATGTGGGAATAGTACTTTTTTTGGGATGCGTAGGACTAATAGCAGGATCTTCTTTTATTCAGAATATGAAGAAGAATTTTCTTGCTTTTTTTTGTACCTCATTAGGAGTTGTAGTCCTTGGCGGTATTATGGTTGTAATTACTGTAAAACTGACTGATATGCCTGTATCTTTAGCTTTGGGAATTTCCTCAGGGGCATTGACGTCAACTTCCTCCCTGGGCTCTACAATTGAGGTTACGGGAGACACTATAGCCAGTGTGGGTTATGGTATTACCTATATGTTCGGAACGCTTTCAGTAGTACTTTTTGTGCAGCTGGTACCAAAACTCTTTAAGGCGGATATAAAAAAAGAATTGGAAGTCCTTGAGGAAATCAGTTTTAAACCTACTAGAAAAGTGGATCACGACAATCTTTTAAAAATAGATGACTTGGGAATTTTTGTAGTCTGTCTAACTGTAATACTTGGGGCTTTAATCGGGGGAATTGAAATTAAATTAGGACCTACAACTACTTTTTCTCTGCGGAATTCAGGCGGAGCTTTAATAGCAGGTCTTTTGATTTCCAACTTAGGTCATATTGGAAAGTTATCTCTAAAGACATCGCCAATTTGTTTAAAGACTTTAAGAGATTTGGGAATATCTTTATTTTTAGCTTATAACGGTTTAAATGCAGGTCACGGCTTCTTGGAGATTTTAAGGGAGTACGGTTTTATTATATTTATAATTGGAGCATTTATGAGTGTTGCTACAATTTTATTGGCTTTTATAATTGCAAAGTATATTTTTAAAATGCCGCTGCTTGCAGCGCTGGGAGCTACTACGGGAGCTATGACGGCAGCTCCTTCTCTAAACGTTTTAATCTCAATATCAGATGATAGCGTTACGCCTTATTATGCGGTTTGTCAACCTATAGCAACTATTTCTCTAATACTTATGCCTCAAATAGTCGTCTTCATACTTAGTTAGGAAATATTCTAATTATTAAAATAATATATAGTAGAGAGAAAACTATATAAAAAAAGTAATTGACTTTATATGAATTTGATAGTAAAATATATAACTTGATTTTCCTTTAAATATATGTTATACTAAATGAGTAAAATTTGTCTTTTAAAATAGAAGGGATATGATGTGCCTATGAATCAAATGACACTTATAAAAAATGAATTAAAGGAGAATTTGGGCAAAAAAGTAATTGTTAAGGCTAATAAGGGAAGAAAAAAGTATATAACTCAATGTGGAGTGCTTAAAGCCGTTTATCCAAGTTTGTTTTCAATTGATTTAGAAAACGGAAATGAAAAGACTACGTCAACCTTTACCTATTCAGATGTGTTGACTAAGACAGTTAGAGTTTTAATATTAGAAGATGATGTTGAATATACAGATGTGAAGAAGATTTCATAAGAGGACCGAAAGGTCTTCTTTTTATTTCTGTATATTTTATATTGTGATATAATTATTTTGAGGTAATGCTATGAAAGTAAAATCCTATGGGAAAATAAATTTGGCTCTAGATGTAATAAATAAAAGAGAAGATGGATATCATAATATAAAGACCATTATGCAGAAAATTTCGCTTTATGATGAGATGGAGTTTAAAAAAGGCAGTGGGGGAATAGTAATAGATTCCAACTTAACTTTAAAGTTGGAGGAAAATTTAATTTATAAATCCTGGGCAGCCCTATGTCAATATGTAGGCGAGGAGCTTCCCTTGGAAGTAAGACTTAAAAAGAATCTTCCGCTTGCATCAGGTCTTGCTGGTGGTACGGGTAACGGAGCCCTTACGTTAAAGGCCTTAAATGAACTGTATAACTTAAAATTGTCCCTTGGAGAATTGCAAAGTATGTCTTTAAAATTAGGAGCGGATTTTCCCTATATGCTTCAAGGAGGCACTGTCCTTGCAGAGGGAATAGGAGAAAAGTTAAAAACTTTAAAGTCCTTTAATGAAATAGAAGTGTTAATTGTAAATCCGGGCTATGAGATTTCCACAAAGGAAGTTTATGAAAATTTAGACCTAAGTTCAAGACGAATAAACTTTAAAAAAATAATTGATCTTATGGAAGAGAACTCTCCCTTAAAATTACGGGGAGTCCTGGAAAACAAAATGGAAGATTATGTCTTTAAAAGACATTTAGATATTAAAGAGATTAAAACAGAGCTGGAATCAATGGGAGCAGCTTCTCTTATGAGCGGCACCGGTGCAACGGTATTTGGATTGTTTGAGGATTCCAAAACCATAAGAAAGGCTTTTAATAAATTTAAGGGGAAGTATCCCTATACGTTTATGGCACATACTCTTGGAGGAGAAGATGATATTTAACAATGTGGGTATTATAGATGACTCTCTTGGAGGAGTTTTTATTATAAATTCAATAGAAAATTGTTGTAGCGAAAATTTTATAATGATTTCCGACAATAAAAATTTCCCCTATTCTCTTAGGAGAAGTCAAATTAAAAATCTGTCTATAAATCTTCAAGAGGCCATAGAAAAGAAATTTATAAAGCTCTTGATAGTTACAAATCCTGCCATAGCTTTAAATTTAAATTATAATGTAGATTATGAAATTATAAACGGCTTGGAGAAGAGTTTTAATATTATAAAAGAAAACAAGGACATTACCGTACTTTCAAATAAATATGTTAAGGAATATTTAGAGGAAAAAGGGTATAAAAACATAATAGATGGGCAGATTTTAATAAATTCTCTTAATATGGGAGACAGTAACGATTATATTGTCTCTAAGTTAATGGAGGAGTACTTAGGTGATAGTAAGAGTTTATTTATATTGGATAGTAATTTAAGTATTTTAAAAGGAAAATTTTTAGAACTCTATCCTGAAATAAAGTTTTATTTTTTAAGCGATATTATCTTAGAGGAACTTCAAGGGAAATTAAAAAGCGGAGAAGGCGGAAAGTCCAGTTACTACGTAACAGATTATCGGATAGCTTTTTATACGGCCTGTGAAGATTTATTTAAGAGAAGCTACATAAGGACGAGGAAAATCAAAATATAGATTTTATTTAGGTTATAGTTATTTGTAATAATTGGAAATTATATTATAATATTGTATTAGGAAGTGGTTAGATAATTTAAGCGGCTTGAGCTGCTTTTTTTATAGGTGAGATATGGTAGATAGATTTGAAGAATTTGAAGAAATTTTAAATGAATTATATGACGAGCTTCCAAAACGGATACTTGAGGGTTTAAACGGCGGTATAAGAATAGTGGAAGATATAAGCTACCATCCTGCAGATGAAGATGGGGGATTGGTGATTTTAGGTGCCTATAAAAGAGACATTTTGGGAAAGAGCATATTGATCTATTACGGTTCTTTTATGGAACTTTACGGGCATATGTCCAGAGAGGCTTTAAAAGATAAGGTAAGGTCGACGCTACACCATGAAATCACCCACCACTTAGAGTTTCTGGCGGGAGAAAAGGACTTGGAAATAGAAGATGCAAAATTTTTAATGGAGTTTAAGAGGAGAAAGAATGAATAAAATTCTGGGATATTTTAATAAAGTACTGGGTACAATTATAGATTACTTTTTAAGAGGGCTTATTTATATAATAGACCTTTTAGTAAGTTTGTTTGCATCTTTTAGACAGATATTCGGTCTTGTATTTTCAATGGCCGGCTGTTTAATTATTTTATTTTTATTTAATCCTTGGTTTGTGGCTTTAATACTATCAAATCCTGTTGTATTGACTTTGATTCTCCTATCTATTTTAGTTCCTATTATAGGTAGAATTGCAGTTTCCTATCTTAAATATATACATTATATGGCAACAGAGTTTTTCTATGACAAAGCCGACTACTACTTGTTAGGTAGAAAGGCTGCCTATGAGAAAATGGAGGACTATGGAGAGAAGTATAGAAGAGATAGAGAAGCCGAACAAAGAAGAAGAGAAGAGGAAAAAAGAAAGAAAGAGGAAGAGCAAAGAAGACAACAGGAAGAAGAGTGGAAGAGAAGGTTTGAGCAGGGTGGCGGAACCTATTGGAGCTTTGGAGATTTTTCAGACTTTGAGGATTTCTTTAGACAAAGTCAGGGAGGATATTACCAACAGGGTCAGCAACAAGGTGGCCAGTTTACAACTTCATCCTCCTTTAAACAGGAATATGAGGGGGCTTGTGATATTTTAGGAGTTCCTTATACTGCGGACAAGTATGAAATTAAACTTGCCTATAAGAAGATGGCAAAGATGTACCATCCCGATATAAACAAAGATCCCGGAGCAACGGAAATGTTTCAAAAGATAAACAACGCCTATGAATATTTAAATGACTCCAATATTCAAAGGTATAAAAATATGACTACAAATTAAAAGAAGAAGTTAGCTTTTAGCTAACTTCTTTAATTATTTGCAAAATTGTCAAAATATCCTTGAACGTATACTACAGGAGTTCCCTTATCACCTGAGCCTGACGTTAAGTCACAAAGAGATCCCAAAAGGTCTGTGATTTTTCTAGGAGTTGTTCCCAGAGTTTCATCTGAACCTGTTAAATCATCGTCTTTATGTGAAATCTTTTCTTTTAAAATCTTTTGAGCCGTATCATTGTCCACATTTAAGAGTTCAGTGTCGGCAATGTACTTTATTTTAATTTCATTTGGAGTTCCTTGTAATCCCTCGGTATATGCCGGTGAAACTACAGGATCTGCCAATTCCCAAATCTTTCCAACGGGATCTTTAAAGGCTCCGTCTCCGTAAATCATTACTTCAATTTGTTTTTTAGAATATTCAATTAATTTTTTCTGTAGTGCTTTTACAAAGTTATCCCCATCTCTTGGAAATAATTTAACTGAATGGTCACTTGCCAAGTTACTACCCAACAGTCCGAATTTTTCATTATAACCGGAGCCGTTTATGGGTTCAGTTAAAACATCGTCAAGTCCATATACTTTTTCAGCACCTGCATCAATTAGTTCCTGTTTTACAGATTCCCTTGAATGTACGGAACATACAAGTACGTCCTTTGTAAATTGTAGTATGGTCTTTGGATTATTGGAGAAGTGAATTTCACAGTTCTTTGCAATTTCCTTATAAAGTTTTACATAGTCAACGCCTGTAAATTGATGTTTAACTTCGTTTCCAAAAAACTTTTTATATTCTTCTTCACTGAGAACTTCAGAATAAGGATTTATATTTTTTTGATATAAAATTCTCTCATCCATTAAATGGTTTCCAACTTCATCTGAGGGATAGGAAAGTAAAATGTGTAATTTTTTCCCGGTTTGTGCAATTCCCTTAAGTATTATGGCAAATCTATTTCTACTTAGAATAGGGAATACCAAACCGATGTCCGAGTCGAATTTATTATTGATATCTTCTGCAATTTGATCAATATCCGCGTAGTTTCCCTGAGCTCTTGCAACTAGCGATTCGGTTACGGCAACGACATCTTTATCTCTCATGGAAATATTTTCTGATTCAAGAGCTTTAATAACTGAATCAAAGACTATTTCAACAAGATTGTCTCCGCTTTTAACTATAGGAGTCCTAATTCCTCTAACAACAGTACCTATATACCTTTCCATTAATCTTTATTTCCCCCTGTGTACAAATTTATTTCAGATAGAAAATAATCTATTTGAATGTCATAATCTTCATGGGGCAAAGATTCAACATATTGAAGGTCAAATCCAATGCCCAGTTTAGTAACTTTTTTCTTTAAGCTACTGAAAAATTTATCATAAAATCCTCCGCCATAGCCGATTCTATATCCTTTTTTATCAAAGGCGAGGCCCGGTGTAATTATTAAATCCAAAATTTCAGGATCTACTATGTCAATTTCTTCATCTCTTGGCTCCAATATGCCCATATAGCTTTCGCTTAGCTGTGAAAAATCTTTTAATCTGGAAATTTTCATAGTCTTTGTTTCCCTATCGACTACCGGAATGAAAATATTCTTTCCCTCAGACAGTGCCCTTTTAATTATATTGTGGGTGTCGACTTCGGATTTATAACTTACAAAGATAAATATATTGGAGCTTTGTCTATACAAATCCAAATTATATAAATGTTCTGCTATTTTCTCCGACGCTTCCTTCATATAATCAAGGGAAAGAGCGTCTCTTTTTTTAATTAATTCTTTTCTAAATTCTTTTTTATTCATTATTATCACTCCAACAGCTTATATTATACACTAATTTTAAAAAAATTTTATAAAAATCTTTAAAAACCGCACCTTAGCAAAGAAATTTCTCCTAGTATAAGCAAATTAAGAAATAGAGTTGTAATTTGTAACTCTTTTGTAATATAATATGTACTTGATAATTATACTATATGGAAAGGGAAAATTATGATTCAATTTGAAAATGTATATAAAGAATATTCAAATGGCGTAATGGCACTTTCAAATATTAATCTGTCCATTCCCAAGGGAGATTTTTTATTTTTAGTTGGAAGTAGCGGGGCAGGTAAGTCCACTATGATTAAACTTTTAATAAGGGAAGAAAAAGTAACTCGCGGAAGGATATTAATAGATGGAAATGATATAACTAAACTTAGAAAAAAAGATATACCTAAGTTAAGACGAAATATATCAGTGGTCTTTCAAGACTTTAGGCTTTTAGATAAAAAAACCATATTTGAAAATGTGGCTTATGCCCTTGAAATTCAAGGAGCAAGTAAGAATGAAATAAAGAAAAGTGTTACGGAGGCCCTTGAGATTGTAAATCTGTCCAATAGAGCACAGTCCTATCCCGATGAACTTTCAGGAGGGGAATCTCAAAGAGTTTCAATAGCAAGAGCAATAGTGAATAACGCTCCTATATTGGTATGTGATGAGCCTACGGGAAATCTTGACACAAATACTGCTTGGGACATTATGCAGGCTTTAATAAAGATAAATGAAAGAGGAACGACAGTTATAATGGCAACGCACGCTGTGGAAATTGTAAATAAAATGCAAAGGCACGTAGTTAAAATCTTAGATGGTCACATTGTATATGATGTAGAAAAGGGTGGCTATTATGAGGATAATTAGACAGGCTGTAAATATATTAAAGGAAAGTTTTAAAGGACTTAGGCGAAATATGACTATGGCTTTAGCTTCAACAGTATCTGTTGCGGCAATGCTAACTCTTTTCGGTTTTGTATTTTTACTTATTTTAAATATAAATTCCGCAGTATACCATCTAGGCGGCGAATTGGACAAAGTTGTAGTATATTTAAAAGATGATTTGTCCACAGAGGGAATTAATGAATTAATAGACGACATTGGAAAAGACGAGAGAGTAAAACAAATTCAATACACTTCAAAGGAAAAAGCCCTTGAAGATTTTAAGGAAGGCTTTGGAGAAAAGGCATATATATTGGAATCTCTTCCTGAAAATACCTTGCCGGCTTCTCTTGTAGTGACTTTAAAAGATCTGTCCTATGCCGGTGAAATAGCACAGGAGGTAAAGTCAAATCAGGGAGTTGAAAGAGTGGACTACCACTACGAGCTGGTTCAAAAGATGATGGTATTTGAAAAGGGAGTAAAGTACATTGGATATGCCATAGTCTTAATACTGCTCTTGGTTTCAGTTTTGATAATTCACAATACTATAAAAATTGCAGTATCTAACAGACAGAGGGAAATTAACATAATGAAGTATGTAGGAGCTACAAATTCCTATATTAGAGGACCTTTCCTAATAGAAGGGATTATATTCGGACTTTTTGGGGCTGTATTGGCCTTTTTCATAGTCTACTACGGATATATTTTCCTATATGACAAGATAAGTATTCAAATTCAAAATCTATTTGGAATGGGGATTTCAACGCCTGATGAAATTAGAAATAATCTGTCGGTAATATTTTTATGTATCGGTTCAGGTATTGGATACTTGGGTTCATTAGTATCCACAGAGAGATTTTTAGATGTTTAGGAGTTGTTTTAATGAAGAAATTTAAAGGGCCTGTAATTTTGGGTTTGGCCTTTGTGCTAACTACTCAAAGTGTATTTGCCACAAGTCAACTTGAAAAGCAAAAAGAAGAAAAAGAACAGAGAAAAAATGAAATAACTAAGGAATTAAATGAAAATAAAAATAAAATTGAGGAAAACAAAGCCACTATTAAAAATGTTGAAAGTGAAATGGCGGAGTTAGATGCTAAGATAATTGATTTAAGTTCCAGTATTTCCTCTCTTGAAGGTGAAATTTCAGTTTTAAATGTGGAAATTGAAAAGACTCAAGCTGAATTAACTGCAGCTGAGGAAAATTTAAAAGAGAAGCAAGAGCTTTTTGGCGAAAGAGTTAAGGTAATGTACATGGATGGAAAAGTTTCTTACTTAGAAGTGCTTTTAAATTCCAAGAGCATGGAGGAGTTAATTAGAAACAATGAAATAATATCCACCATTGCCCAATCTGATAAGGAGCTTGTAGATTATATTGAAGAGCAAGTAAATATTATTGTAGAAGCCAAGGCTAAATTAGATAGAGATAAGGGAGCTTTAGTTGCAAATAAGGATAAATTACAAAGTCAAAAGAGCAGTTTTGAGACGGCAAATAGTGAAAAACAATCCTATATGGCATCTCTTGAAGCAGACATTGTAGCTTATCAAAAGGCTTACGACAAAGCACAGGCTGAAAGTGCTCAATTGGAACAGGATATACTTAGACTTCAAAGGGAAATAAGTCAATCGGCTTCAGGAACACCGGGAAATATAGATGTACAGTTAAATCCGGGGGCAAAGTTAGCTTGGCCGCTCCCTGGGCATACTAGGATTTCATCCTATTATGGAACCAGACTTCATCCTATATTAAAGACCTATAAAACTCACGATGGAATTGACATTCCGGCTCCTACAGGAACGCCTGTAATAGCTGCCCAAGACGGTACGGTTTTAATGGCAAAGACCATGAGCGGACTGGGAAACATGGTTATGATTGACCATGGAGGTCTGGTTACAGTTTATGGGCATAACAGTGCTTTAAAGGTAAGTGCGGGACAACAGGTGAAAAAAGGAGATGTAATAGCTCTTGTAGGTTCTACAGGACTTTCTACGGGACCACACCTTCACTTTGAAGTAAGGGTAAATGGAAAGACTACAAATCCGCAAAGTTATTTATAATCTATAGAAGAGGATTTTATGAAAGATAGAAAGAAAATCAGTTTAATACTGGCTGTAGCATTAATAGTAATTACCAATATAGTTACTTTCAATGTGGCAATAATTGGACATTCCGCAGTAAGTGAAAACAAGTATGTAAAGCTTAGATTTTTAGAGGAATTTGTAAAAGAAAATTACCTATACCCAGTAACAGATGAAGACCTTGAAGCAGGTGAACTAAAAGGAGTAATTGCAGGGCTGGACGATCCTTATTCCATGTATATGACTAAAGATGAATTTCAAGAGGCCACTGAGGATATTACGGGAAGATTTCACGGCATAGGAGTTTATATAAGTGCAGGTGAAGATGGACTTATAACAGTAATTTCACCGGTAAAGGGTTCTCCTGCAGATAAGGCTGGAATTGAAGCCGGAGATAAAATAATAAGCATAGATGGAAAAGATTACACTGCAGACAAGATAAACGATGCAGTTAACTCCATGAAAGGCGAGGAAGGAACGGAAGTAGATATAAAACTGTTAAGACCTTCCAACAATAAAGTCTTTGACGTCACTATTAAAAGAGAAGAGATAAAAGATCCCACTATTATTTCCGACAAAATTGGAGATTTGGGCTATATAGGAATAACTCAATTTAAAAATGAAACGGGTGCGGATTTTAAAAATGCACTTGGTGAATTGGAAGCTCAAAATGTAAAGGGGCTAATAGTGGACCTTAGAGGAAATGGGGGCGGAAATGTGGAAACTGCCGTTGAAGTTGCCGATGCGTTACTTCCTGAGGGAGTTATAGTCTATGCCAAAAACAAGGACGGTGACATAGTTTTTGATTACAATTCCGATTCTAATCAAACGGAACTTCCAATAGTGGTTTTAATAAATGAGTATAGCGCTTCAGCTTCGGAAATACTTGCAGGTGCAATTCAGGACCATGGAAGGGGTACTATAGTGGGTATGAACTCCTTTGGAAAGGGAATAGGTCAAAGTCAGAAACAATTTGCAAATGGCGACGGAATAAGACTTACCACCTTTGAATACTTTTTGCCTAAGGGAGAAAATATTCACAACATAGGTATTAAACCTGATGTGGAAGTTGAACTTCCTGATGACATTGAAGGTATAGGTATTGAATACTCAGAGGTGGACCTACAGTTGCAGAAAGCAATAGAAATATTAAGCAATAGAGAATAACAATTAAAAATGGACTTGAAAGTTTTTTCAGGTCCATTTTAATTGTTGAGTTAAGTTTAGGTGATGGTTATAATAGAATTAGTAAAAAAGTAAAGAGGTGTGTTTTTTTAATGAAAATTTCTATTGTCCTTGCAGCTGGCGAAGGTACGAGAATGAAGTCCAAAACCCCTAAAGTGCTTCATGAGATTTTGGGCAAGCCAATGTTGGAGTACGTAATTGACAGTGCAAGAGAATCAAATATAGAAAAAGTAAGCGTAATTATTGGGCATGGTAAAGAAAAGATAAATGAGTATTTTCAAACTAAGGATGTTGTATTTAGAGAACAGCCCATGGGCGAGGGTATCCCCTATGGTACAGGATTTGCAGTAATGCAGGCCGATGGCGACTACAATGATGAAGATACGGTAATAATATTAAACGGAGATACTCCCTTAATAGAATCTAAAACCTTGGACGAGTTTATAAAATATCACGAACAAGGTAATTTTTCATGTACAATTTTAACGGCTGAAATGGAAAATCCCTATGGATATGGACGTATAGTTAGAGATGAAGATGCTAAAATTTATAAAATAGTTGAGCAAAAAGATGCCAATGAAAAGGAAAAGTTAATTAGAGAAATTAACTCAGGAATATTTGCTTTTAAGGGAGAGGATTTAAGGAGAACTTTAAAATCTTTAAATACTGACAATGCTCAAGGAGAGTTGTACCTTACAGATTTAATAAAAACACTCTTTGAAGAGGGAAAGCGCGTAGGCGGATATAGATTGAGAAACAACAGCGAAATATTGGGTGTAAATTCAAGGGACCATCTTTCAAAATGTACTGAGATTATGAGAGATAGAGTTAATAGATATTACATGCTTGAGGGAGTTACTCTTATTGATCCTAAAAGCGTAATAATAGAAAGTTCCGTAAAAATAGGAAGGGATACTGTTATATATCCGGGTGCAATACTACAGGGAAGTACGGAAATCGGAGAGAACTGTACTATCTATGGAACTACACGAATAGTAAATTCCAAAATAGGAGATAATACTACTATTGACAATGCTTTAATAGAAGATTCCACTGTGGGAGACAGTACGAAAATTGGTCCTTATGCTCATTTAAGGCCTAAGGCTAATGTAGGTGACAATGTTAAAATCGGAAACTTTGTAGAAGTGAAGAACTCAAATTTCGGCAACGGTTCCAAGGCGGGACATTTGGCCTATATAGGCGATGCTGATGTGGGAGAAAATGTAAATGTAGGCTGCGGCGTTATATTTGTAAATTATGACGGCAAGGGCAAACATAGGACTGAAGTGGGAGATAATGCCTTCTTAGGTTCAAATGCAAATTTAGTTGCACCGGTAAAAGTTGAAGAATACGGTTATATTGCTGCAGGCTCCACTATAACTAAAGATGTACTTGAAGGACAGTTATCAGTGGAAAGAGCTAAGCAGAGAAATGTAGATGGTTGGGTAGAAAAAAAAGGTCTAAAATAATTTGGGGGGAAAATTATGAATATGTGTGTTGGCGATATTTTAATTATTACAGGAAATTCAAATACTACATTGGTGGATAATATTTGTAAAAATCTTGGTATTGAAAAAGTGGATTGCGAAGTAAAGACTTTTTCCGACGGTGAAATATCTATAGACATAGGCGAAACTGTAAGGGGAAAGGATGTATTTTTAATTCAATCTACATCAAGTCCTGTAAACAACAATTTAATGGAGTGTTTAATTTTACTGGATGCTTTAAAAAGAGCTTCTGCAGGAAGAATTAATGCGGTAATTCCTTACTATGGCTATGCAAGACAAGATAGAAAAACAAGAGCTAGAGAACCTATTACTGCAAAATTAGTGGCAGATTTATTAACAGTTGCCGGAGCGGACAGAGTACTTACTATGGACCTGCATGCTGGTCAAATTCAAGGCTATTTTAATATTCCTGTAGATCACTTAACAGCAGTACCTTACTTGGCAAAATATTTTAAAGAAATTGTAAATAATCCTAAAGAAGGTAAAAAAAGAGATTTTGTAGTAGTTTCTCCAGATTTGGGAGGAGTTACCAGAACTAGAAATTTTGCCAATGAATTAAATTTGCCAATTGCAATTATTGAAAAGAGAAGACCTAAAGCCAACGTATCTGAAGTAATGAATATTATTGGAGATATTGAAGGTAAGAACTGTATTTTAATAGATGATATAGTAGATACGGCGGGAACTATCTGCCAGGCGGCTAAGGCTTTAGTTGACCACGGAGCGGAGGAAGTATATGGATGTGCAACACATGGAGTACTTTCAGGTCCTGCAATAGATAGAATAGAAAAAAGTGTAATGGAGAAATTTATTATTACAGATACTATAGATACTGAAAAGAAACTTATTGGAAGTAAAATTGAAGTTGTAAGTGTGGCTCCTCTATTTGCAAATGCAATAAAGAGAATTAATGCAAATACTTCCGTAAGTGAAATGTTTGATAAAAGGTGATAGATTGTATATTATAGCTGGACTTGGAAATCCCGGTTCCAAATATGAAGGAACTAGACATAACGTGGGTTTTGCAGCCATTGATGAACTTGCAAAGAGACTTAATGTAAATGTTACAAAAATAAAATTTAAGGGACTTGTAGGTGAGGGGAAAATAGCTGGTGAGAAAGTTTATTTAATAAAACCTCAAACCTATATGAATAAAAGTGGCGAATCTATTAGGGAAATCTGTAATTTTTATAAAGTGGAACCTTCTAATTTAATCGTAATAGTAGATGATATAGATATTGAATTTGCCACAGTTAAGATAAAACAAAAGGGATCGGCCGGAACACATAACGGTTTAAAATCAATTATTTACCAACTTCAAAGAGATGATTTTCCAAGAGTTAAAATAGGTGTTGGAAAAAAAAGGGACAATGAGGACCTGGCAAATTTCATATTGGGTGGTTTTACCAAGTCCGAAAGTGCTGAAATTGAAGATACCGTAAAAATTGCAGTAGATGGCGTAATTGAAATTATAGAAAATGGCATAGATTCTGCAATGAATAAGTACAATAAAAGAGTTTCAAAGTAACTTAAATCGGGAGATTCAGTTAAACTGAGTTCCCGATTTTAAAATTAGAGAGGTAAAAATGGATTTTTTGATAGATGTAATGCATAATTTAAAAAGTTACAAAGAAGTTTTAAATAATATAGATGAGAAAAACTATCCTATTTCCATTTTTGGTACTACGGCCAGTGGAACCGGACATTTTTGTCATTGTTTAAATTACGATATGAAGAAACCTCTTTTAATTATAGCTCCCGACGGTTTAAAGGCTGCTAAAATCTATGAAGATATGAAAAATTTAGGGAAAGAAGGAGTTTCTCTATATCCTAAAAGAGAAGTATTTCTATATGATAGAGATTTTAAAAGCTTTGATACAATGAGAAAGAGAATTAAAACCCTTGTAGATGTACTTCAAGGGAGAAGTGATGTGGTGGTAACAACTCTTGAAGCCTTAAGAGACAAAGTTACACTTAAAGATCAATTTGCCAAATATATTTTAAGCATAAGTCAATCTGAGGAATTGGATTTAAAGGAGCTGGAGAATAAGCTTGTGGGAATGGGATATGAAAGGTATCCTCAAGTAGAGGGAGTAGGACAGTTTGCCATAAGGGGCTCCATAATAGATATATATACTCCTGAAAGTCCCTATAGAATAGAACTTTTTGATGTGGAAGTTGATTCAATCAGATCTTTTGAAATAAGCAGCCAAAGGTCTGTGGAAAATCTTTCTAAAATTGAGATAGCACCGGTAAGTGATTTGATTTTCACTTCACAGCAAAGAGAAGAAATGACTTTAAGCTTAGAAGGGGCATTAAAAAGTTCAAATTTAAAAGGCAGTGCAAAAGAAAGACTGGAAGATAAGTTTTTAAAATATGTGGATATTTTAAAAGAGGATATGAATATACCTAATACGGACTTAGTGCTTCCCTTTTCAGATAGTAAAAATTTCCATTCAATTCTGGACTACTTTGGAGAGGACCCATTACTTATAATGGAAGATCCGAATAGGAGTATAGACAGAGTTAAAACCTTGGAGTTAGAAGAAAAGGATAACTTAAGTGAGATGTTGTCCTTTGGAGAAGCATTAAATAGCCATGAAAACATTCAATTTGACTTTGAAAGTACTTTTAAAAGAGTTAAAGAATCTTCTCTAATTACTTTAAACAGTCTTACTGTTGCAACTAAGGGTATAGATCCAAGAAGCATAGTCAATATAAATATGAAGTCTATGACCAACTATAGGGGGAAGATGAAACTCTTTGTAGAGGACTTAAAGAATTATATCTATAGAGGTTATAAAGTTGTAATACTTGGCGGTAAGGAAGACAAGACAAGGAGATTATTTCAAACGCTGGTTGATTTAAAAGTTCCTGTGAGATATGAAAAAGATAGGGACAGTGAAATAAAAAGCTCTGAAGTAGTAGTTACAGAAGGTACATTAAACGAAGGTTTTGAAATTGTGGATTTAAAGCTTGCTGTAATAAATCAATCTGAAATCTACGGCAGTAAAAGCGAAAAGAAAAAAACTTCTAAAAAGTCCAAAGTTTTAAATTTTGAAGACCTTAACCTTGGAGATTATGTAGTCCATGAAAGTCATGGAATAGGAAAGTACATAGGTACTAAGAGGTTGGAAGTCCAAGGTATTACAAAGGACTACGTTGTAATAGAGTACAAGGGAGAAGATAAGCTCTTTTTACCCATGGAAAGTTTGGATTTAATCTATAAATATGTAAGTTCCGAGGGTAAAGTACCAAGAGTTAATAAGCTAAACAGCATTGAGTGGAAAAAGACCAAAGCCAAAGCCAGAAAAAATGTGGAGGACATGGCAGAGGATTTAATAAAACTCTATGCTAAAAGACAGGAAATAAAGGGATTTGCCTTTAGTGAAGATACTGAGTGGCAAAGGGAGTTTGAAGATGCCTTTCAATATGAGGAAACTGAGGGACAGTTGCGTTCATCAGAAGAGATAAAAAAGGATATGGAGCTTGAAAGACCTATGGACAGGTTGCTTTGTGCCGATGTGGGTTACGGAAAGACTGAAGTGGCTATTAGGGCTGCCTTTAAAGCGGTTATTGATGGAAAGCAGGTGGCTTTTTTAGTTCCCACTACGATTTTAGCTCAACAGCATTACAACACTTTAGTTGAAAGGTTTAAGGACTTTCCCATTAAAATTGCAATTTTAAGCAGGTTTAGGACGAAATCTGAGCAGAAAAGGGACATTGAGGATATTAGAAAGGGCTTTGTAGATATAGTCATAGGTACCCATAGGTTGCTTTCCAAAGATGTGGTATTTAAAGATTTAGGCTTGCTTATTATAGATGAGGAGCAAAGATTTGGAGTTAGACATAAGGAGAAGTTAAAGATGTTAAAGGAAAATATAGATACTTTAACGCTGACTGCAACGCCAATACCGAGAACGCTTCAAATGTCCATGATTGGAATAAGAGATATGTCCGTTATAGAAGAACCGCCTGAAGAGAGATTTCCCGTTCAAACCTATGTGTTGGAATATAATGACTTAATGGTAAGAGAGGCTATTTTAAAAGAAATAGAGCGGGGAGGTCAAATATACTTTGTCTATAATAAAGTTCAAAGTATAGATCAAAAATTAATTGAATTAAGAGAGTTGGTGCCTGAAGCAACTTTTAAAGTAGCTCATGGTCAAATGAGTGAAAGAGAACTTGAAGATACTATGATATCTTTTATAAATAATGAATTTAATGTGCTACTATGTACTACAATTATAGAAACGGGAATGGACGTTCAAAATGCAAATACTATGATTGTAGCTGATGCAAACCGACTGGGACTGTCCCAACTTTACCAGCTAAGGGGAAGGATAGGGCGATCAAATAGGATTGCCTACGCTTACTTTACCTATGAAAGAGACATATCGCTTTCGGAGGTTGCTCAGAAGAGACTTAAATCCATTAAGGAATTTACGGAATTCGGCTCAGGTTATAAAATAGCACTAAGAGATTTGGAAATCAGGGGCTCGGGAAGTATTTTGGGTTCAAGGCAACACGGACACATTGACTCCATAGGCTATGACCTCTACATTAAGTTTTTAAAAGATGCCGTATCCAAATTAAAGGGAGAGGAAGTCTTGGAAGAGAACGATACTGTAGTGGATATAAAGTTAGACTCCTATATACCGGGCGTATATATATTTGATGAAGCTCAAAGGCTTGAAATATATAAGAAGATAGCAACGATTGAAAGTGAAGATGACTATTCAGATTTAGTAGATGAATTAATAGATAGATTTTCAGACATACCTGAAGAGGTTTCCAACTTAATGGATGTATCTCTTTTAAGACATAATGCCAAGTCTGTGGGAATTACTTCTATAATTCAAAAGCATGACAGCTATGAAATAAAAATGAATGAAAATTTAAATTTAAATATTATAAATGAGCTTCAAGATGCTTTTAAAAGTATAACTTTTGAATTGGGAGAGGAACATGGATTTACTCTTTCAAAATTAAAATATCCCATTGAGGACTTAAAGAAAGCTGTCAATATTATAAAATCACACAAAAAATTCATATTAAAAAAATGATATTAGTGTATAATAATATAAGTTGATTAAAAAAATACAGAAAGGATGATATTTTGAAAAGTTTTAATAAAAAGCTAGTGGCATTTTTCTCCCTGGGAATTTTGCTGTTTACCACTGCTTGTAATAAGGGACCGGAGGGAATGATTGCATCTGTAAACGGAGTGGACATTCCGGAGGAAAAATTTATAATGAATTATGTATCACAGAGAAATCAAATGGTACTTTATGGTGGTAGTGAGGAGATATTAGAGAAGTCTTCCTTTGACGATCCTTCTAAAAGTATAGATGAATCTTTAAGAGAAACTGCTCTAGAGGATTTGATTCAAATGGAAATCCTAAGACAGGATGCAGAGAGTAAGGGAATAAAAGTTACCAATGAGGAAGTAGATGAAAGATTAAACTCAATTATTGAGCAGTATGAAAACGAAGAGGAATATCTTGCAGCTCTTGATGAATTAAAGATTACACCTGAGTTTTATAGATCTAATATAGAAAACTATATATTAATGGATAAGTATGCTGCTCAAATAGCTGAAGAAGTTGAGGCAACTGATGAAGATGCTCAAAAATACTATGATGAGCATAAATCTGATTTCTTTGTGGCAAAGGCTGCTCATATCTTAGTTGAAGATGAAAAGGAAGCTATAAAGCTGAAAAAAGAAATTGATAAGGGCGCTGACTTTGCAGAACTGGCAAAGGAGAACTCAATAGATCCGGGTAGTGTGGAATCTGGAGGAGATCTGGGAGAGTTTACCAGCGGAACAATGGTTGCGGAATTTGAAAATGCAATTAAAGTTATGAAAGAAGGAGAAGTTTCCGATCCGGTACAAACTGAATACGGATACCACATTATTAGACTTGACAGTAAAAAGGACAACTCTTTTGACAATGTTAAAAATCAAATTTTACAAATAGTTACTCAGGAAAAATTTGGAACCTACATTAATGATGTGGAAAAAGCAGCAGACGTGAAAAGGTATATGAAACCGGCTAGCATAGTAGTTTCAGAAGAATATCTAGTAGCACCGGAACCTGCTCCAACTGAAGAGGCAACCGGAGAAGGTGCACCGGTAAATAACACTCTTCCAACTGAAAATGAAACTGCTGAAACTGGTAATGCTGAAAGTGAAAATACTGCAGAAGAATAAATAAAGTTTAAGACACAGTCGGGCTGTGTCTTTTTTATTCTCAAAAATTCAGGATTAAAAATCAATTAAAATAATTATAATTGCTGTAATATAAAAAATTTACTAAATAAAATTGACATATTTTATATACTTAATAGAATCCGTTTTTAATTTGTAGAGATTTTTAGATTGGAAAGTCTTATTAATAATGGGATAAAATTTAAAAAGCTATTTCAATGTAAATTTATAAAGTATAATGTAAAAAATAAAGCCCTAAAAGGCTTTATTTTTCTATGTTAGTTTATGTAGAAAATAAGGGATGTTAAAATGAGGAAGAGTTGACGGCTAACAAATAATAAATAGAGGTTGTTATTCTATCAACTCTTTAGAAAACGTTACATCTAAATTATAAGAAGTTAGAATAGTAAAGTAAAGTAAATGGGAGTAAACTTTCTGTAAACTAATGTAAAGTTTAATTTATAATCTAAAGAGTGGTAATTACAGGTAGGAGTCCTAAGATAATATAAAATTATTAAAGAACTCCAAAGGAATTTCTAATTATATCCAATTCTTTTTCAACAACGCCTATCTTATTTAAATAACCTAAGGGACCTCCATAATTTACATCTATCCACTTAAGAGTATAGTCCATTGCCTCAGGAGGGGCATAGAATAAAAATCTAAGATGCTCAGGATATTTTTCCAAAACTTCCTTAGAGGGGTATGTCATTGAATAATCTTCAATAATTTTATCGTAGCTGACATTTGCAGCGGATAGTAGGAGCATGGAAAGTATACCCGTTCTGTCCTTTCCCGCAGTACAGTGGTATAATATCCCCTTTCCGTTGGAATGGTCTGCAATTAATTTAAAAATGTTTCTAAACTCAGCCTCCTGCCCTCTTATAAGGGACATATACATTTCATTTAAGGCCGTCTTAGGAGGGGTTCCTTTTAGCATTTCAGCTTGAAAGGCATCTAACATTGGCATCCAATAGTGGTTTTTAACTGTTACCTTATCAGGTTTTTTATCCACTTCAACTCTTGAGCGTAAATCTATTACAGTGTCAATACCTAAAGTTACAAGAGTTTTTTGGCCTTTATCAGTAATGTTGTAGAGAGAACCCGTTCTAAAATAAAAACCGCGCTTTAAAATTTTCCCGTCTCGATTTTCAATTCCTCCAAGGTCTCTGACGTTTCTAACGCCTTCAATTTTAAGAATTCTACTCTTCATTTCAATATCCTTTCCACATATTTTCTTATCTTAATTATAACATAATTGACCTTTGGAATTAATTTTAAGAAATTTCAAAAACCAAAACTTTAATTAAATTTTGAAAACTAAATTATAGTTAATTTAAAAATTTGGAAAGCGTAAATATTAAAATGACAATTATACGAATTTGTGGTATTATAAATACGCAATCGGGATTAATAGAATTAGGTTGAAATAGTAAACTAAGATGCAAAATTCTATGTTTTATAGAGTTTTGCTTTTTCTTTTAAGTGAATATATAAAATTAAGAGTATGAGAAAGAGGTAAAATTAATTAGTGGAAGAACAAAAATTTGAAGAGTTAAATCTCTCACAGGAAGTATTAAATGCCATTTCAGATATGGGCTTTGAAAAATTATCTGCAATTCAAGCGCAGGCAATACCCCATTTAATGAATGGAGAAGATGTAATAGGACAGGCACAAACGGGAACGGGAAAGACGGCTGCCTTTGGAATACCCATAATTGAAAGAGTGGATTCCAGTTTAAATGAAGTGCAATCAATAGTACTTTGTCCAACAAGGGAACTATGTATCCAAGTTTCAGAGGAAATAGCAAAATTGGCTAAGTACAAGGAAAATTTAAGAGTACTGCCCATATATGGAGGACAGTCAATTGACAGACAACTGCGTGCTTTAAAAAAGGGCGTACAAATTGTTATAGGAACACCTGGAAGGGTAATAGATCATATTAGAAGAAGAACTTTAAAAATAGACAATATAAAGATGTTTGTCCTAGATGAAGCGGATGAAATGTTTGATATGGGCTTTAGGGAGGATATTGAATTAATAATAGGCAATACCTCCGATGAAAGACAATCTTTATTTTTCTCCGCAACTATGGATAGGGAAATAATGAATTTTGCTAAAAAATATCAAAAGAATCCCCAAGTTATAAAAGTGGTGAAAAAGGAACTTACAGTACCAAAGGTTACCCAGTTTTACTATGAATTAAGAGGAAGTATAAAGACAGAAGTACTTTCCAGAGTTTTAGATATTTACAATCCAAAATTGACAGTGGTATTTTGTAATACTAAGAAAAAAGTAGATGAGTTAACGGGAGAATTGCAGGGCAGAGGTTATTTTGCCGACGGACTTCACGGTGACTTAAAGCAGGCTCAAAGAGATGTGGTAATGAATAAGTTCAGAAAAGGCACCATTGATATTTTAGTGGCAACAGATGTTGCGGCAAGAGGCATTGACGTAGATGATGTGGACTTGGTGGTAAACTATGATATGCCTCAGGATAATGAATACTACGTTCATAGAATAGGAAGGACTGCCAGAGCCGGAAGAGAGGGAACGGCAATAAGTTTTATTACAGGCAGAGATTTTAATATTCTAAGGGATATTGAAAAATATACGAAGACTGTAATTGAAAGAAGAAGTTTACCTACATTAAAGGACATTGAAACCAAACAGTTTTCAAAAACCGTTGAAAAAATTAGAAATGTTTTGGAAAATGAAAATCTTGAAAAGCAAATTGAAACGGTAAGTCTTTTAGAAAGCGAAGAATATTCTGCAACTCATATTGCAGCTGCAATTTTAAAGTTGTATATGAAGGACAATAGACTGGACGGACATGAGGAGATAGATGCAGTAGATAATAGTAAGAAAGCGCCGGGCGGTAGGAAGACCAGAAGAGATAAGAGGGACGGAGACCAAAGAGGCGACAGAAAGCAGAATAGAACTGTGAAAAATTCCACTAGAATATTTTTAAATGTGGGAAAGAAAAAGGGCGTATCTGCGAAACACATTCTATCAGCTTTATGTAATGATGCGGGTATTTCTGCGAAAGAAGTGGGAAATATAGATGTCTATGATAAGTTTACCTTTGTGGACATTAGTGAAAAATCTGCAGATAAGGTGGTTTCAAAGTTAAACCATAAACATATTAAGGGCTCTAAAGTAACTGTGGAGAGAGCAAATAAAAAAACAAGATAAAATATAAAATAAAACAGACCTCTAGGTCGCTTCAGTGCTTAGAGGTCTGTTTTTATGTTTTTGAAATATTAATGGGAGATTTTCCGGCTGAAAAAAGTTTATATAGAATAAGTGCCAAAAAGCTAATTATAAGCAACAGATAAAAGTTAATTCCTCTCGTCAGCAGTAAAGCTCCGTTAATTAAATTTTTAGGATAAATATCCGCAAAGAGAAGAAGAAATCCCGTTTCATTAACTCCCACCGAACCAGGTAGGGGCATATAGGATGAGGCAATATATATAAGACACTGCATTGAAATTATATCCATAACTGAATACTTGTCTTGTCCTAGGGACAGGTAGACCAAGTAGGAAACTCCAAACATACTAACCATTTGAATACAGGTAGTTAGAAAGGTTTTAAAAAGAGTTAATTTATTCTTTACAATGTACTTGGAAAATATATTATATTCTTCAATTTGAATTTGCAGCGACAATTTTAAGGTTTGTTTTCTTCCCTCCTGTAAAAAGGGCAATTTATTTATTATAAAGCCTAGAAATTTTGCAAAGGATAGAGAGATTTTGGGGTTAAAGATACAAAGCAGTATAAAGGCTATTACACATATGTTAATAATAAGTCCGACAATTACCAGAGATAAAATACCCTTGCTCACATATAAATTTTGACTTAAGTACCACGTTAGACAAAGGACACCCAGAAAAAATGAGGTCAATTGATTTGAAAGCATACTTACAAAGAGAGCCAACGTTGAGCGGGATATTTCCACTCCGTCTTTTTTCATTTCATATATTTGCATAGGTTGACCGCCTGTTGCCGACGGCGTAATTCCACTGAAGAAAAACCCTACAAAGGCATATTTTAAAGTCCTTAAAAAGGTAAATTTATAGTTGAACATATAGAGAAGTCTTTTGGTATTTATTGCATCGCCCACTATAAAGATTAAAGCACATAGGACTCCGAAAAATATATAAATTTTCTTAGCTGAAAAGAGTAAAAGCATTAGAGCTCTTTTATTTTCATTTTTAAATATTATGGAGAAGACCACAGCGGACAAAAAGATTAATATTAATATATTAAATATGAAATTTTTATTTTTACCATAGTTTTTCATAATACCAACTCATTATTTTTAGAATAATATCATTTTTATTATATAACATCGGCAAGATTAATATTATATAAATTTTTTCTCTTTGCTTTTTCAACTATGGTTTTCAATGTATTTTTCAAATTCACATTGGGAAATTCTGTTTTAAGCTGCCTCATATTTTCTCTTATAAAGTTAAGAACTTCTTCAGCTTTTATAAAATCCATTAGTTGATTTGGAATATCTTCTGAATTTTCCCATACTACCTTTCCCAACATATACTCTTCAATAAATTTTCCATTTGCTTTTTCCTGAGCCAAGTAGGGTTTTATAATAAACATTGGAGTTTCACTGTAAATAGCTTCAAATAAAGTTACGCCTCCGGGTTTTGTAAGAATAATATCGGCTTTTTCCATATATTTGTGGACTTCTTTTGTAAAACCTATTATTTCACTTTGAGGATACTTCTTTAAGAGTCTATCATAGCTGTTTTTATTTTTTCCGCTTATAATAGTTACGCAAATGTTAGGTTCTTTTACAAGTCTATCCATTAAGTTTTCAAGTTTCGGAAGTAGTCCAAGACCTCCGCCCATAATTAAAATATTTTTAGTTTTTGCAGAGCCTTCCTTTTTTATATTGAAATTTTTACTTACGGGTACTCCCGTTGTAAATACCCTGGAAGCTTTCACTCCGTATTTTATTAAGTGGTTTTTAATTTCTTTTGAAGGAACTAAATAGTAGTCCGTACCCGGAGCAATCCATTCAATATGAGTACTGATATCGGTAATAGAAGTAACCAAGAGGGAATTTAAATTAGTAGAGCGTTTAAAAGCGGAAATAGTCCTTGCACAAATTGGAATAGTTGAAATAATTATATCGGGGCTATAATCTTCAATTAGCTTATTTAATTTTTTATTAATACTGCTTCCCGGCAGCTTTATATCCATTTCAATTTTTTCTGAAAATTTATAGAGTAAATTATAAATTTCCGGATGATTCTTTACCAGTAGAGAAAATCCGTTATAAATTATTTTTGCTCTTTCACTATAAACATATTCAATTAAATCCACTGTACTTATTTTTATTTCCGAGTCCAAAGTTTTAAGTTCTCTTTCAATGGTATTGGCTACGGAAATATGGCCCATTCCAAATCTTGCTGTTAAAATTAAAATATTCACTGTTATCCTCCTTATTCTCTTATATAGATAATACAGGAGAAATATTAACGAAATCTTTCTTATCTTCTAAAAAAGTTTTAAGAAATTAATAAAAATTCGTTAATCTTATTTGGATATTGCAGATGTGGAATATACAATAGAAAAAGGCACTTAAAGTACCTTAGTCTATTGTTTTAATATTAAATTGTGTTCCCATATTTTCGCCGCTTACTTCTAGAAGATCACCTGCTTTTATAAAAGGCAGCTTATTACTTGTTTGAATTGGAGCAATAAAGACTAAGTCCGTTCCAACTCCCTTAATAAAGTAATGGGTATTGCCGTCAATAGTAACAGGATAAATTTCACTTACTGTTACAGTCATTTCCTCTAATGTGCTTTCGTCTATTTCTCCATCTATAGTTAAACCGAAGGAATCGTAATTTGAAAGAGCTTGTTTAATAGTACTTCCCGTCGCTACATTTTGATAGTTTTGAGCATCTACAAAGGCAAACATCTTAGTTAAATCAGCATTGTCCTTTAGAGACATAAAGTAGGTAGGTCTGTTGTAAAGGTTAATTAAAATCGGGAAAGTGGCCTTGTATCCTTTCTCTTGTACGGCTCCCTGCGCCGATTCCATTACGGAATACTCATCAGCTGAGGAAACGGGATAAAATTTAGTCTCCTTAGTTCTCATATTAATAAGGACGAAGCCTATATTGGAGTTATCCGCCAGTACGGAGGTAATACCTGTATAAAGGTAGATGTCATTTCCAATGGAGAGGTAATTGTATCCGTCAGTGGGCTTAGTTACCCCTCTTTGGCCAAAGTACTGGTTTATAAATCCGTTTTTAAGTCTGCCGTTCCAATTTAACTGTTGAATAACTAAATTAGCTGAATAAACTCTGTCAATCCATTCAGGTACATTATCGGCATCGTACTTTTTAACTTCACCGCTTACTGCATCAACTACTATAAGAGCATTTACATCCATACCTCCTATAAGTCCGATTGTGGGTTTTAAAGTTGAAGCAACCCAGTAAGGATGACCTTCGTCGTCAACTTCAAAGTTGATTTCATCTATTATTGCAGTTGGATGTTTAAATCTAATATGTCTTTTAATGTCTCTGGAAAATTTATCGGTAAAGGAATATTTAATGGGTTTTTCCAATTTAACCAAGTCCACTTCTTGGCTTGCCATATCTACTGAGATATAGTAGGGTATTCCGTTTCTGCTGTTTTTAAACCATTTTATAATGTCGGAATAAACTAGGGGAGTAACTCTTTCGGGTTTCCCATCTACAGTTATTTGACTGTAAGTTGAATCAATGTCATACTGGGAGACCAAGTCGCCCATTTCTCCCATCTTTCGGGAGCCCAATTTAAGCGCTGTAGATCTGTCTACAACAGGTAATTTATTAAAGTCCACCTGCTCAACGTCTTCGCTGAAAATACCGTCCTCCCTTTCAATTAAGGCTGCATATTTTTTAGCGTGAAAAGGAATACTGGAGATTATCTGCATAATAAAGAAAATAGCCCAAACGGAAACTAAAAACTTAATTAGCAGCTTAGTTACCTTAATAAATTTATCCTTGTTAAAAATAGAAAACAAAAGATAAAAAATGACTGTAAAAATAGAAAGATAGGCATAGAAATCGAAAGAAAAAATATTTATTGGCGGCAGTACCACATAGAAAATAATAAAGTTAATAATCAGTCCTGCCGCAAGGGGAATTAAAAAACTGTTCTTATTAAATAATTTGGTTTTCAAATAATTACTCCTTTCCTTAGTATTCTTATATATTACTATATTACCATATAGCTATTTTGCTATAAATAAAAAGATCAGAATAATCTGATCTTAAAATTTTTCATAATGAACTTTAGATGATACGTCAAACTCCTGTCTTTTTCTAACTCTCTCATTACCATATCCTATTGGCATTACACATAGTGTATTGAAGTTTTTAGGGATGTCAAAAAGTTCCCTTAAGTAACTTTGAATCTCAACGCCTTGATTGGTTTCACCCTCTTTTAAGTTTACCCATCCAGTGCTAAGACCTTCTTCCTGAGCAAGAAGTTGTAAGTAACTTGCCACTATGGAACATTCTTCAACCCAAGTTTTTTTAGATATATCAGTATCGGCCATAACTAAAATAACTTGAGGGACATCTGCTAAAAACCTGGTGCTGAAAGTTTCAATCTCAGATAGTTTTTTTAATTTTTCTTTATCTTCAACTACTAAAAATTGCACAGGTCTTGCATTTCCATAGGAAGGTCCCATTAAGGCAAATTGTAGTAATTCTTCTAAAATTTCTTTTTCCACCGGCTTATCTTCATATTTTCTAATTGTTCTTCTGTTTTTTATTATTTCTTTAAGCATGTCTTCACCTCAACTTATATATACCACATTGCTGAGTAAAATCCATATAAATTTTAAAAATATTAGCAATTTAGTCAGATAAATAAATAGCGGAAAAACGTTGCAAAATAATTTAAAACATGGTAATATATCTCTTGTAGATATTTCACATTAGTGAAAATTCTTCAATCATCTTTTTTCTTCCCAGCTATACATAAAAAGAACGCTTAGTAAGCGTTCTTTTTTGTTTTAAAAACCAATGTAGTGAAAGGATTTAGAGTTTAATATTTTATCTGCTAAAAAAGTTGCAAATAATTTATCTAAAAAATCCGTTGCGAACTGCGTTATAAAAACTGCAGGTACTAAGTGGATTCCCATAGCTCTTAAAAGCTGTACAATATATGCGGAACCTGAACTTGTAACACCGTTAAATACACTTGCAACTAAAACAGCTCCAATAAGAGAAATGGGTATTGAAATAATAAAGACTTTAATTATTTTAGCTCTTAAGGGTTTTTGCAAAATGCTTCTGGAATGTCCCATAAGGATTCCCAAAAGAATTTGAACTGGTATAAAGTAGAAAGAGTAGATGTCAAAAATCATACCGCTTAAAGCGGAACTTAAAGCTCCGGTTAAAGCTCCGGCATAGGGGCCATATAATAAACTTATGAATACAGTTCCAATACTGTCAAGATAAATAGGAAGTTTAAGAGAAAAAGCAATTAAACTTCCCACAATATTTATTGCAACACAAAAAGAAATAAAAGTAAGTTTTTTTGTATTTATTTTCATTTTTAAAATTTCCTCCTTAAAGTAAGGAGAACAGCAAAGTATAGTTTAGTTTTTTATACTTGGAGTTCTCGAACAAGTACCACATAGGTGGATTTAGAGAAACTTAATTTTAACATCAATAGAATTAAATTTCAAATTATTTTGCCTTTACAGAAACTTCTCCGCTGGATAGGGTTACTATTTCTCCATCTTCCATTTTAACTATTAAATTCCCTGAATCGTTGATATCAATAGCTAGGGCTTCATAATTTTTTGAATTTCTTTCAAAGGTTACGATTTTCCCCAGAAGAAAAGAATGATCCTTATATATTTTTAAAATTTCAGCTTCCTCCATTTTATAAAAGGCCTTGTGAAATTGAACTATTATCTCTGCAATTAATTCATTTCTAAGTAAATTTTTTTCGTTTAAAGATCCTGCCACCAGTCTAACATTCTCATCTAAAGAGGAAATGTCCGTTGTGAAATTAATACCTATACCTACAATAATGGATTTTATCTGTCTTGATTCAAAGTCGGAATCGGCTTCAGATAGTATACCGCAAATTTTCTTTCCCTTTAAAAAAATATCATTAACCCATTTTATTTCTGGATTTTGATTGGTTTTATTTTTTATTGCATTTACAACTGCCACCGCTGCTCTAATAGTTACAAGATCAAAGGAACTTAGATTAAAATCACTGTCAGGAAATAGGACGAAGGACATATAAATTCCCGTACCCTTTGGTGATGAAAAGTTTTTACCCCTTCTGCCTCTTCCTTCAGTCTGCTCATCGGCAACTAGGACTGTGAAATTTTTAAGGTCCTCAGTATATAGAAGTCTTTTGGCTTCAGTGTTAGTGGAGTCAATAGAATCGTAGTAGAGTATGTCAATATCCTTTAGATTAGTAGTTAAATTGTGAACTATTCCGAAAGTTGAAATCTTGTCGTTTTTTTCATCAAGTTTATAGCCCTTATTAGTGGAACTTTTTATAATATATCCCTCTTCTTTTAGCGAATTGACACCTTTCCAAATGGCAGTTCTGGAAAGGGAAAGTTCATTTGCCAGCTCTTCACCGGAAATATATTTATCTCTGTTTTCTTCAAGTTTTTTTAAAATAATATCTTTGGTTTTCATTAGCTTCACTCCTGTTATAAATTTTACTATAGAATTTTAAAAAGGTAAACCTGCTAGGGTACTAGGGTAGATAATAAGAATATTGACAAAGTGGTTCAAGTAAGTTAAAATTTATTATTACGTGGAGAGATGTCCGAGAGGTTGAAGGAGCCCGCCTGGAAAGCGCGTAAACGGGAAACTGTTTCGGGGGTTCGAATCCCCCTCTCTCCGCCATTGCCATGATAGACGGGGAATTAGCGATGCCTTGTAACCTGCAATTCGCTACAGCAGGGTTGAATTCCCACCTAAGGGCTGAAATTGTGTAGCCTGCCCCAAGTGTGTGGCGTTGAGGATTGGGTCCTGCGCAACGTATGCTCGTGAACCGTGTCAGGTCCTGACGGAAGCAGCACTAAGCGAGATTTTACGTGTGCCGCAGGGGTGCCTGGTCTGAGTTAACTACTTGGGTACCGTATGGAATTTCATTTCGAAGGTGGGTTCATGGCTACATATGTAGAGAAAGTTTTAAAGCTTTCTCTTTTTTTATTGTCATATATTTTGGACAAAACATTTTAAATAAAACTACCAATTCTAAAACATATTCAATATAAATTACAGTGGAATATTATTAATAATCATTAAAAATAAAAGTCATTCACATAGAAATATTAAATTTTAAAAATACATTGCAAATAAAACGGCCCAAGCGTTTAAGGGTGTAATGGGAGGGAGTGTGAGGTAGGGCATGAGGGAAAATCGCAATTCCCTTCGCCTCCCTCAAGATAAAATATACCTAACATATCTTTAAAAGCATCAATAGATAGAAAACCGAAGAAAAAAATATAAAAGACATTTCAATTAGTAGATTAAAAATCTAAAATTGAAAATTTTAATATAAAATAAAATTCATAATAAATTACAGTGAAAATATTATTAATAATCATTAAAAAATAAAAGCCATTCACATAGAAATATTAAATTTTAAAAATACATTGCAAATAAAACAGCCCAAGCGTTTAAGGGTGTAATGGGAGGGAGTGTGAGGGAGGGCATGAGGGAAAATCGCAATTCCCTTCGCCTCCCTCAAGATAAAATATATCTAACATATCTTTAAAATCATCAATAGATAGAAAACCGAAGAAAAAAATATAAAAGACATTTAATACCAGATTAAAAATTTAAAATTGAAAATTTTAATATAAAATTCATAATAAATTACAGTAGAAATATTATTAATAATCATTAAAAAATAAAAGCCATTCACATAGAAATGTTAAATTTTTAAAATCTTTAAAATTATAAATCACCAATTATAAATAATCATTAAAACTTAAAAATCACATTAAATTTTAAAGAAATATTCTTAAAATACTAAGAAAATACATTAAAAATTTCAAAAAAATTGTAAAAATAATTATTTACTTATTTTTTCTAAATAACCATTCCCAAATTGAAGAAAGTGTATTATAATGAATATAGAAATCAATAACAATTATCATTTGCAGTTGGTATTGATAATAAAACTTTGTAACAAAGCTTTAAAATAAATATACTTTGAATGGAGTGAAGGAAATGCTTAATCTTTTAATGGTACCAAAGGATAGAGAATTTCAAATTGTAAAAATTAGAGAAAAAAAATGTAAAATGGATAATTGCGATAGACACTTAACAAATCTTGGTTTTGTAGAAGGCGCAAAGGTTTCAGTTGTTAATGAATGCAACGGAAATTTAATAGTAAAGGTTAAAGACTCAAGAGTAGCTATTGGAAATGATATAGCAAAAGCAATAGTAGTGAAATAACCTGGGAGGTTTAGATGGTTTTACGCGATGTTGAAGTTGGAAAATATTATAAAGTTTTAAAAATAGGCGGGAAAGGCCCTTTAAAAAGAAGAATTATGGATATGGGAATAACCAAGGGCGTTGAAATTTACATAAGAAAAGTGGCTCCCCTTGGTGATCCTGTTCAAATAAATGTGAGAAATTATGAACTTAGCATTAGAAGAGATGATGCTGAGTTAATTGAAGTGGAAGAAATAGTTAGGGAGGATTAAAAAATTGGGTATTACGATAGCTTTAGCCGGAAATCCCAACAGTGGAAAGACTACTTTGTTTAACGCCTTAACTGGTTCTTATCAATATGTAGGAAATTGGCCCGGAGTAACAGTTGAAAAAAAGACGGGGGAATACAGCAAAAATAGAGATATAAAAATTACAGACTTACCGGGAACTTATTCTCTTTCTCCTTACACTTTGGAGGAAGTGGTTTCTCGTGATTACTTATTAAAAGAACGTCCTGATGTAATTATTGACGTTGTAGATGCCACAAATATTGAAAGAAACCTGTACTTGGCGACACAACTTTCGGAAATAGGAATTCCGTTAGTCCTTGCTTTTAATATGATGGACGTTGTGAGAAAGAACAAAGACTCTATTGACTCAAAGAAAATAGAGGAACTTTTAAATTGCAGGGTTGTTGAAATTTCGGCAATTAGAAATGAAAATCTGGATAAATTAATAGACGTTGCAGTTGAAGAGGCAAATTCTAAAAAGAAAATTATTGAAATTAAGGCCTTTTCACCTGAGGTGGAAAAATATATTTCGGAAATTGAAGATTTACTTACTTTAGATGAAGATATTCCTAAGAGATGGGTTGCTATTAAACTTTTTGAAAGTGATTCTAAGATTATGGAAGATGCGAATTTAAGTGAAGATCTTGAAAATAAAGTAAGTGCAATTATTGAAAGAGCAGAAGAAGAATTTGACGATGACGGTGAGGGAATTATTACTGACGAAAGATATAATTTTGTAACTGACATTGTAAGTAAGACGGTTAAAAAAGGAAGAGAGGGTTTAACGTCTTCCGATAAGGCGGATAAAATCTTAACAAATAGATTTTTGTCTCTGCCAATATTTGTAGTGATAATGGCGGCGATATATTATATTTCCATGACCATTGTAGGCGGACCTGTTACTGATTGGGTAAATGATGTTTTCTTTGGCGAAATAGTAGCGGGAAATTTTATGGGCTTTCTTGAGGGCCTGGGAGTTGCCGATTGGATGGTTTCTTTAATTGGCGACGGAGTTATAGGAGGAGTTGGAGCTGTACTTGGATTTTTACCTATCATAGCAGTGTTGTTTTTCTTTATAGCAATATTGGAAGATGTAGGTTATATGTCAAGGATAGCTTTTATATTGGATAAATTATTCAGAAGGTTCGGTCTTAGCGGAAAGAGTTTTATTCCGATATTGGTTGGAACAGGATGTTCCGTACCCGGAATTGTAGGAACTAGAACTATAGAAAATGACAACGACAGACGTATGACAATAGTCGTAGCCTCCTTTATGCCCTGTGGCGCTAAAACCGATATAATTGCCTTATTTGCAGCTTTCCTTGGAGGAGCTTGGTGGTATGCGCCGATTTGGTACTTCGGAGGAATTGCAGCTGTTGCTATAACGGGAATTATGCTTAAAAAGACCAAGAGATTTCATGGGGATCCCGCACCTTTTGTAATGGAACTTCCCGAATATCACTTGCCTAATATGAGAAGTGTCTTTAAGGCCACGTGGAATAGATGTAAGTCTTTTATTGTAAAGGCGGGAACTATAATCCTCCTATGTACAGTGGCGATTTGGGTATTGCAACACATTTCTGTAGACGGTCACTTTATGGACTTTGATGAAAATGTAACGGATTCACTTCTTGCCTTTGTAGGGAAAAAATTGCAGTGGATATTTGCTCCTCTTGGTTTTGGAGACTGGATAGCAACTATTGCCACCATACTTGGACTTATTGCCAAGGAAGTAGTGGTGGGAACTTATGGGGTAGTAATGGGGATAGCAGATGCAGAAGCTGGAGACCCAAGTCTTTCACAGTTTATAGCATCTAACTTCTCAACAGTTTCAGCTGTCAGTTTTATGTTCTTCAATCAACTTACAGTACCTTGCTTTGCAGCAATGGGAGCTATAAGAGAAGAAATGAATGACAAGAGGTGGACTGCTTTCGCCATAGGTTACCAAATAGTGTTTTCATATACAGTTGCTCTTATGATATATCAATTTGGAAGAGTACTAGTACTTGGACAAAGCTTTAATATTTGGACAGGTGTAGCAGTAGTAATACTGTGTATATACTTATACTTTATATTTAGACCTAATAGATATAAGGATATCCACACAACTGTTCAAAGATCCGTTACGGAATAGGAGAAGAAAATGAATATACAAACAGCTTTAATCCTGATTTTGCTCTTAGTGGTAATATACTTTGCAGTAAGACATGTTAGAAAAACTAAGGGCTGTGATTGCGGATGTGGAATAGATGATAGCCATTGTGGAGGATGTTCCGGCTGTCATCATTAAAAAACGGGTGGTTACAAGTGACCACCCGTTTTTGTTTTATATTATAGCAGTAACTAAAGTTTTTATTTTCTAAAAACAATCATAATATATTGTTTGAATTTTATAGAATTAGCTATCTATTATTAATTTAATTTGCTAGATACGATTTTTTTGGAGTTTAAATTAAAGTAGTACAGTGTATCGTCTTTAATTGACAGGCTATTGATATCTGTAATATCAGCTGATTTATATACAATGTTTCCTTCTTTATCTATTACCATTAACCTATACTTATTTTCAGGTTTTTCCATAAAAGTTGCAACAAGAAAGTCGTTTAAGATTTCAAAGTTACCCATCTCCGCTCTTTCGTTTAGGGGCTTGCCGTCAACAGATAGGGAATAGTTGGTTTCGGCACTTCTCAAAAAAATATGACCGTTTAAAACTCTAAACTCCCAACCATCTGATAGGTTGCTATAGCTTTGGATTTCTTTGGTCTCATTTGTCTCTAAGTTGTATTGGTAGATTGTATATTTACCCTTATTATTTTTTACATAGTACATATTACTGCCGTCCCATTGTACGTAACTGAAAACATCGTCTCCCAATTCACTTAAGAGTTTTAAATTATCTTTTTCATCTAAGGAGTAGAGTGCTTTTTTTGTTCCTCTTGATTTATCTGTAAGTATCATAAATAGAGAATTGTTATATTCATAAAAATCACTTAAATTATAATCTTTAATATTTATATTTCTTGATTTATCTTCGGTTTTTATAGAAAATCCATTTTGTAAATAAGAGATTAAATATTCTTTTCCATTTTTATAATGCACTTCAATATTATTGGAATCATGAACTTTGTATACTTCTCCATCCTTTAAAGTGGCATGATAATAAGGACCTTTTGCTGAACTGGCATCAGGTCTATAGGAAAGGTAAGTAATGCCTCCTGTGGAAGTAAGGGAAAGACCTTTATATTTATCAGTTAAGGAAAAAATTTCCTTAGGTTTTTCTTTGGAATTAATCTTTCCTGAATATACTTTATTGGCCTCTGCAAAATAATAATAAGGTGCATCGATTGCAACATTGTCGGAATTAATTACAGTTTCAGATGTAGAAGTGCCTTTGCTTGACCTTATAACCAATCCGCTATTGGCATCAAAGTTATATTCCCAACCGAACTCTTCAACGGCATACTTCCAAGTAAGTGGAAAATAAGTTACATCTCTAAAACTAAGAAGTGGATATTCTTCTTTGGAGTTGTCAATAACCTTTCCGTTAATAGTGATTGGAAAATTTGGAATAGTAGCGCTTTGAATATTGCCGTTAAGGGTATCTGTAATTGGAACATAGGAGCCGTCAATGTCCGACTTTTCAATAAAGAGTCCTTGGTCATCTCCCTTCCACTGGGTTTCAACTCCAAGTAATCTCATATCATAGTAGGTCATTGGAAAATAAGTAATGTCCTTATAGACAATTAGAGGATATTTGGCGTTTTTTGTATTTATAAGATTGTCATTAATTGTGATATTAAATTTAGGAAGACTTACTCTTATGTTTTTAGCTTCCGCTTTTATAGATACCATTGAAGTAAAAATACACAGTGAAGCTAAAAGTACATATTTCTTTTTCATAAAATCCCTCCTTTGCTTTTATTCTATCACTAAGAATTAAAATAAAAAATATATTTTAGATAATTGCTAGAGGCGGTTATGAGATTTAATATTATTTTACAATTATCACAAACTTATATATAATTATAATGTTATAATCGTGTTAATAATGAAATTGGTTAATAGATTAGGGGGATTAAAATGTCGGAAGTTAGAGTTAGATTTGCTCCAAGTCCAACTGGATATTTGCATATAGGAGGTCTTAGGACTGCTCTTTACAATTATCTCTATGCTAGAAAACATGGAGGAAAATTTATTTTAAGAATTGAAGATACTGATAGGACAAGATTTGTGGAGGGGGCAATTGAAAACCTTATAAATTCGCTTCAATGGTCTGGAATTGACTATGATGAAGGTGTATTTGTGGAGAATGGGGAAATTGTTCAAAAGGGAGAAGCAGGTCCTTATATCCAGTCAGAAAGACTTGAAATATATCAAAAGTACGTAGATGAACTAATTGAAAAGGGAGAGGCTTACTATTGCTTCTGTACTAAGGAAAGACTTGACAGAGTAAGGGAAGAACAGAGAATTAAGGGACAAGTTCCTAAGTATGACGGTTTTTGTAGGGGGATTTCCTTGGAAGAGGCGAAGAAAAGAGTTGCTGCAGGCGAAGAGCACGTAGTAAGATTAAAGCTTCCAAAGAACAGAGATATTACTTTTATGGACGCAGTAAGAGGTAAGGTAACTATTAATTCCGATGAGATGGACGATCAGGTTCTCTTAAAGTCTGATGGATATCCTACCTATCACTTAGCAGTAGTTGTAGATGATCATTTAATGGAAATTACGCATGTGGTAAGAGGGGAGGAATGGATGCCTTCAACTCCTAAACACGTTTATTTATTTGAAGCTCTCGGATGGGAGGCCCCGGAGTTTGTCCACCTTCCAACAGTACTGAATAAGGATAGGAAAAAACTTTCAAAGAGACAGGGAGACGTATCTGTAGAGGATTTCAGAAACAGGGGTTATCTTCCTGAAGGACTTGTAAATTATCTTGCTTTAGTGGGATGGAGTCCCGAAGACGGCGAAGAAATTATGACTATGGAAGAGATGATTGAAAAATTTACCTTTGAAAGAGTTGGAAAGTCCGGTGGAATTTTTGATAAAGAGAAATTAAACTGGGTTAACTCCCATTATATTAAGGAGTATCCTCTTGATGCCATTGCGGAACTTTCAATGCCTTTTGTAGTGGATGCGGGTCTTATGACTGAAGAGGAAATAAATAATAATTATGACTGGTACTTGCTTTTAATAGATACGGTGAGGGAGAGTTTAGATGTACTTGAAGAAGTTCCTGAAAAAGTATCCTTCCTATTTGGAGATTTGGCAATTACTGAAGAAGATGCCTTAGCAGAACTTAAAGGCGAACAAGTCCCATCGTTGATAGAGGCTTTTAAGGAAGAGTTAAATGAAACTGATACAGTGGATATGGATTTTGCAGGCGGAGTTATGAAAAAGATTCAAAAGAAGACAGGTGTAAAGGGTAAAAATTTATTTATGCCTGTAAGAGCGGCAATATCGGGAAATATCCACGGACCGGAACTTAAAAATATAATCTGTTTACTAGGCAAGGAAAATCTATTAAAGAGATTAGATGAGGTTAAGAAATATATGTAGGATTAGGGGGAGAAATCTCCCTTTTTTATTTGTTTTTTTAACTTTAGTCATGGAGTTTTAATGTGGGTTGTTTTGAGTGAGTATTAATGTTTTGAAATTGTTATGCTCTTCTTTTGTTATGTTGAGGGAGGGTGAAGGGAATTGCGATTTTCCTTTATGTCTTTTTTCAAACTTCCAGCGCTTATAGTTTTTAGACGCTTGAATTTTTAACGGGACAATAACCTTAATATTTATTTGATAAAAAATAAGGCTTATGATATATTTATTATGTAATCTGTATTATTTTTTGCAGAGAGTGGGAACAAAAACTATTTGGCTGGACAAATTTGTACCGGTGGTGATAATGTGAATGTGGATTTGCTAAGTTCTTTTATACCTGAGTTTAAAGATATATTTATGAGAAGGTACGGTATACTTCAAACTCTTGCTCAAGAGGGAACTGTGGGAAGAAGAACTATCTCATTAAAACTCAATCTTTCAGAGCGGGTTATAAGAGATGAGGTAAATAAATTAAAAATTATGAATCTGGTTTTAGTATCTTCAGCGGGGGTTACTATTACTGACGAGGGAAGAACTATATTAAAAAGTTTTTCAGACCTTTATAGAGAGTTTAACAATTTGACGGAATTGGGAAATAGGATTAGTGATATCTTAAAGGTTAAAGAGGTTATAGTTGTAAAAGGTGATGTATCTAAAGAGGATTATGTCTTTAACAATTTGGGTTCCGCCACTTCAAAGATAATTGACCGTATATTACAGGACGGCGATAAAATTGGAGTTACCGGAGGAAGGACACTTTCCGCCATTGCTGAAGAAATGGACTTAAGTGTTAAAAGAGAAAATCTCACTGTCATTCCTGCAAGAGGTTCTTTAGGTAGAAGTGCAGGATACCAGTCAAATTCCATTGCATCAAAGCTTGCGCAAAAGTTAAATGCCGAATATCAAATACTTCCGGTTCCCGATACTGCTTCTGTTGAGGCTATGAAGATGTTAATGGATAATCAGGAAGTAAAGGAAGCTTATGAGAAGTTAAAAAATTTAGATATTTTAATTTTTGGAATGGGTAGAGCGGATGTTATGACAAATAGAAGAGGTACTACAGAGGATTTAAGGGAAAAAATATTAAGTGATGGTGGAGTAGGTGAGGCCTTTGGTCATTATTTTGATATAGAGGGCAGAGAAGTTTACCATTCACAAAGTGTGGGAATAACCTTATCGGAGTTTTTAAAGATTCCAAATACTATTGGAGTTGCAGGGGGAGAGGAAAAGGCCGAGGCCATAATCAGTATTTCCACTTTGCGTCCCGATATGGTTTTAGTAATAGATGAGAGTGCAGCAAATAAAATTGTTGATATTAGGAGGTAGAAAAATGTCAGTTAAAGTTGCTATTATGGGTTTTGGTAGAATTGGAAGAGATGTTTTAAGAGGATGGTCACTTAGAGATAATCCGGGATTTGAAATTGCTTATATTGCCGATTTAAAAGCAACTGGGCATATAGCAGATCATGCCCATCTTTTTAAATACGATTCAATTTACAGAACTTATCCGGGAACTGTTGAAGTAGTTGAGGATGGTTTTGTAATTAATGGAAAGAAAATCACTGTAATTGACGGAAAGGCTCTGGAGGAAATGGAGTGGGGCAAACTTGGCGTAGATGTAGTAATAGAGTCAACAGGAGCTTTTACTCAAAGAGAAAAGGCTGAAGGACATATTAAAGCCGGAGCAAAGAAGGTAATTATTACAGCGCCTGCAAAGGGTGAGGATATTACCATAGTAATGGGTGTAAACGACGACAAGTATGACAATGCAGTTCATAATATTATTTCAAATGCATCTTGTACTACTAACTGTCTTGCTCCGGTAACTAAAGTTATTCTTGAAAACTTCGGTATTGAAAGAGGACTTATGAATACTATTCACGCCTATACAAATGATCAAAAAATTCATGATGCAATGCATAAGGATATGAGACGTGCAAGAATGGGAGCGGAAAACATAATTCCTACAACTACAGGGGCTGCACAGGCGGTGGCGAAAGTAATTCCGGAAGTTGAGGGAATTTTAACAGGTTTTGCTCTTAGAGTACCTGTTCCAACCGGCTCAATAGTGGACGTTACTTTTGAAATTTCCAAGGAAGCTACTAAGGAAGAAATAAATGCGGCTCTTAAAAAGGCGGCGGAAAATCAATTAAAGGGAGTTTTAGAATACACTGAGGATCAAATAGTTTCAAGTGATATAATTCAAAACCCTCATTCTTCCATATTTGATGCAAGCTTAACCTTAGTACAGGATAAACTTATAAAATGTGTATCTTGGTACGATAATGAATGGGGATATTCTCAAAGAGTTGTTGATTTAACATCTAAAGTTGCCGGATTGCTATAAAAATTAAGCGAAGACTCTTTGGAGTTTTCGCTTTTATATTTAAGGAGTAATTATGAAAAAGACGCTAAAAGATTTTGATTTTAAGGGGAAAAAAGTATTAATCAGAGTGGACTTTAACGTTCCCCTAGATGGAGATAAAATTACCAATGACGATAGAATAGTTAAAAGTCTTCCCACTATAAAATATATAGTAGGTAAGGGCGGAACTGTAATTTTAATGAGTCACTTGGGAAGACCTAAGGGACAGTATGTGGAGTCACTTTCACTAGGTCCTGTTGCAAAGAGGTTATCAGAGCTTTTAAATTGTGAAGTTAAATTTATAGCGGATAAAAAAGTAGTAAGCGAAGAAGTTATAAGAGCTGTTGGTAACTTGAAAGAAGGCGATGTGGCACTTATTGAAAATACAAGATTCGTTGCAGAAGAAGAGAAGAATGACGATGGTTTTGCAAAGGAACTTTCAAAGCTTGCTGATATTTATGTAAATGATGCTTTTGGTACCAGTCATAGAGCCCATGCTTCAAATGTGGGAGTTTCAAAGTATCTTCCTTCAGCTTTAGGTTTCCTAGTGGAAAAAGAAGTGGAATATATTCAAGGCGCAGTGGAAAATCCCAAGAGACCTTTTGTAGCTATAGTAGGAGGAGCTAAAGTTTCCGATAAGATAGGTGTAATAGAAAACCTCCTAACTAAAGTAGATAAAATTATTATAGTTGGGGCAATGGCCTATACTTTCTTAAAAGCTCAGGGATATGAAGTTGGAACTTCGCTTGTGGAAGACGATAAGTTGGATTTGGCAAGAGAGACTATGGAAAAGGCAAAGGAAGAGGGAGTTAATTTAATTTTGCCTGTGGATTTTGTAGTTGCTGGGGAAATTAAAGAGGGTATAAATAAGGTAACAGTTGATTTTGATAAAATGCCTGTGGATCTTATGGGATTGGACATAGGAGAAAAGTCTATAGAACTTATTGACGAAGCTCTTCAAGGTGCAAAGACGGTAATTTGGAACGGACCTGCCGGAGTTTTTGAATTAAGTGACTTTTCTAAAGGAACCTTTGCAATTGCAAACACTATAGCAAAGCTTAAAGATGCAACTACTATAGTAGGCGGCGGAGATTCCGTAGCGGCAATTAAACAAGCGGGTATAGAAGATGAAATTTCTCATATTTCAACTGGCGGAGGAGCAAGTTTGGAACTTTTAGAGGGTAAGGTTCTTCCCGGAATAGATAGCATTGAAGATAAGGAGTGATTTTTTGAGAAAAAAACTTATAGCCGGAAACTGGAAAATGAACTTAAATGTAAGTGATACCAAGGTTATGTTAAATGAACTTGTAAAAAAAGATTTAAATGGAGAAGTTGAAGCACTGATTTGTCCTCCTTTTACTTCACTGGATGCGGCAGGTGAAATATTAAAGGGAACAGATATAAAGCTGGGTGCTCAAAATGTAAGTGAGTATGAAGATGGTGCCAGAACCGGTGAAATTTCCACAAATATGTTAAAGGACTTGGAAGTTTCCTATGTAATAATCGGACATTCTGAAAGAAGAACCTACTATGGTGAAGATGACGAAGTAGTAAATGCAAAAATAAAAAGAGCACTTTCCCAAGGATTAAAAGTAATCCTATGTGTGGGAGAAGATGAGGTTCAAAGAAGTGAAAACAAACATGAAGAGATAGTAGAAGACCAACTTAAAAAAGGATTGGCAGATATCTCTGAAAACATCGAGAATATAGTAGTAGCCTATGAGCCGATTTGGGCAATAGGAACTGGAAATACATGCAGCAGTGAAGATGCTGAAAGTATGTGTAAATTTATAAGAAAGAGTATTTCAACTATTTTTAACGAAGAGTATTCACAGTCAATGAGAATTCTCTATGGAGGTTCTGTAAAGCCTTCAAATGTAAAAGAACTTATGGGTAATGAAAACATAGACGGGGCATTAGTTGGCGGAGCGAGCCTTAAAGCCGATGATTTTCAAAGCCTTGTAAATTTTGGTGAGTAATATGAAACCGGTAATGTTAATTATTTTAGACGGTTTTGGAATTGGAAAAGAATATGAGGGAAATGCAGTATATCTTGCTAAAACACCTGTTATAGATAGTTTAAAGAAGAACTTTCCCCACTCTAGATTAGAGGCTTCGGGACTTGCCGTAGGACTTCCTGAAGGACAAATGGGAAATTCCGAAGTTGGCCATTTAAATATCGGGGCAGGCAGAGTAGTTTATCAGGACCTTACCAGAATTTCAAAATCCATAGAAGAGGGCGGTTTTTATAAAAATGAACACTTTTTAAAAGCCATTGAAAATTGTAAGCAAAATGACTCATCACTACATTTAATGGGCTTGGTTTCCAAAGGCGGAGTTCACTCTCATATGGACCATCTTATTGCTCTTGTAAATTTGGCAAAGAACAATGGTTTAAAAAAAGTTTACATCCATGCCATACTTGATGGAAGAGATGTGCCTCCAAATATTGGTGCAGAAGACCTTTTGGAGTTGGAAGAGAAGTTAAATGAAATTGGAATTGGAGAAATTGCCACTGTAAGCGGAAGGTACTATGCCATGGATAGAGATAAGAGATGGGATAGGACTAAGCTGGCCTATGATAACTATACCTTAGGAAGTGGAGAAAAGTATAACAGAGTCAAAGATCTTATTAAGTCCAACTATGATAAAGCAATATATGATGAGTTTGTAATTCCCGGTACAATTGAAAAAGAAGGCAAGCCTGTTGCTCTAATAGAAGATAATGACAGTTTGATTTTCTTTAACTTTAGACCTGATAGAGCAAGACAAATTGTCAGAGCTCTTGCCGATGAAAACTTTGACGGTTTTAAAAGAGAAGTATTTAGAAATTTATATATAGTTACTATGACACAGTATGACAAGACTATCCCAAATATAGATGTAGCCTATGATGAAACCATACCTGAAAATACCCTTGGAGAAGTATTGGCAAATAATAATAAAAAGCAGCTTAGAATAGCTGAGACGGAAAAATACGCCCATGTTACATTTTTCTTCAACGGAGGAAGAGAAGAACCTTTTGAAGGGGAGGACAGGGTTTTAATACCGTCACCCAAGGTTGCAACCTACGATTTAAAACCTGAAATGAGCGCCTTTGAAGTAACTGAAAATGTACTTGAGAGATTGGAAATGAAAAAGTATGACTGTATTATTTTAAACTTTGCCAATCCGGACATGGTAGGTCATACTGGCTCAATTCCGGCGGCTGTTAAAGCTATAGAAACTGTAGATGAATGTCTTGGAAGAATATTGGAAAAGTTAGAGGAAGTTGGTGGAGCTGCTATAATTACAGCGGACCATGGCAACAGTGAAACTATGCTTACTGATGACAATAAACCTGTTACCAGTCATACAACAAACTTAGTGCCCCTTTACCTTGTAGGTGTGGGAGATGTTAAGTTAAGAGAAGGTAAATTATCAGACCTATCTCCAACTATTTTGAAATTATTGGATATAGATCAACCTGAAGAGATGACGGGGAAAAGTTTAATAAAGGAGTAGAAAAATGAGTTTTATAACGAATGTATATGCAAGAGAAGTATTGGACTCAAGAGGAAATCCCACAGTTGAAGTGGAAGTTAGAACTGAAAAGGGCGGCTTTGGAAGAGCAATAGTCCCCAGCGGAGCGTCAACGGGAGTTCATGAAGCAGTTGAGCTTAGAGATGGCGGAACCAGATACATGGGTAAGGGAGTTTTAGAGGCGGTTAAAAATGTAAATGAAAAAATTGCCAAAAATTTAACTTTTTACAATTGTTTTGAGCAAGCTTCCATAGACAATTATCTAAGGAGATTAGACGGAACTGAAAATAAATCCAAGCTTGGTGCAAATGCTATTTTAGGAGTATCTTTAGCTGTGGCAAAAGCAGCCTCAACTGAGTTGGGAATTCCTTTATACCAATATATCGGAGGAGTAAATTCAAAGGTCCTTCCCGTTCCTATGATGAATATTTTAAATGGTGGAGAACATGCTGACAATAATGTGGATATTCAGGAATTTATGATTATGCCTGTGGGAGCAAGTAGTTTTTCTCAAGCTTTGGAAATGGGAGCGATGGTCTATCATAAATTAAAATCTGTTTTAAATGAAAGAGGCCTTTCTACCGGCGTAGGTGATGAAGGCGGATTTGCACCGAACCTAAGTAGTAATACCGAAGCCCTTGATGTAATAATAGAGGCGATTAAAGAGGCGGGATACGTTCCGGGAGAGGATATCTACCTTGCTTTGGATGTAGCTGCATCAGAATTTTACAATGAAAATAAAGTCTACCATATGAAGGGTGAAGACAGGCTGTTTAATTCCAAACAGTTAGTTGATTACTATGTGGAGCTTGTAGATAAATATCCTATTTTATCCATAGAAGACGGTTTAGATGAAGATGACTGGAACGGTTGGAAGTATATGACGGAAACCCTTGCTCATAGAATTCAACTAGTTGGTGATGACTTATTTGTAACTAATACGGAAAGACTTGAAATGGGAATAAAGGAAGAAGTTGCAAATTCCATTTTAATAAAATTAAATCAAATTGGAACTTTAACGGAAACAATTGATGCCATTGAACTTGCAAATCAAAATAATATGACTGCAATTATTTCTCACCGCTCAGGAGAAACTGAAGATGCTACAATTGCACATTTAGCAGTAGCTACAAATGCAGGATTTATTAAGACGGGAGCTCCTGCAAGATCTGAGAGAGTGGCTAAGTATAACCAACTTTTAAGAATAGAAGATCAGTTGGGAGATATTGCGGAATATAAGGGATTCGAAAGTTTTTATAATTTAAAGAAATGAGAATATTTTTTATAAGACATGGCATAGCGGAAAATTATGCGGATTCAGACTTTAATCGTCAACTTACAATTGAAGGTAGAATTAAACTTAATGAGACCTTTGAAGAGTTTGTGAAAACTTTTAAAAGTTATGACTTCAAAGTCTTTACCTCTCCCTTAGTAAGAGCGGTTCAAACTTGTGAAATACTTTGTGAAAAATTAAATACGGACTATGAAGTAAAAAGTTATCTTAAGGGAGCTGCTTTATCTACAGTGCTTTATGACTTAAAGCTAGAAGGGCATAAGGACTATATACTAGTAGGACATGAGCCCTATATCTCCGATTATCTATATAGAATTACCGGAGAATTTGTAACTGTTAGTAGAGGCTCAATTCATAGCGTGGAAATATAGGTGGAGACACCTATATTTTTTATGTGGATATAAAATAGACTTTAAATATAGATAAGAAATGCTATAATATATATCGAATATCAATAAATAATTATTGCAATACATAAAGAAAATAGTATAATTAATTAAAAGGAAGTGATTAAATGAAAAAATTCAGAGTTGTTTTTATAGGAGTTTTGTTATTGATTACAATAGTTGTATTAATTGGTTTTATACCGCTTCTTTCTATTATTTCAAGGGAAGTGGCGAAAATGTATCCCACTATAGCTTATATGAGAATACCAATTTTAGTTTTAGCTGTCTTGGTAGTGCTTACCACAATTTCCGCCTTAATTTTCGGGTTTTTATCTCTTCTTGAGTATGGAAGGGGAAGGGTATTTAATTTTAAAACAGTTAAATACTTACAAGGCTTAAGTCTTTCTTTTTTAGCGGGGATGTTTTTTCAACTTTTAATAATAATCTATACTGAAATAAATATTGGGGGTTCAATAACAAATATCTATGTAGGTTTCGGAGTATTGGTATTTTTGTTGGGAAATCAGATATTTAAACTACTATCAGAGGTTATTAGGGAAGGAACTGAAATAAAAACTGACAATGAGCTTACAATTTGAGGTGATTAAATGATAGTTGTGGATTTAGATGTGATGTTGGCTAAAAGAAAGATGTCATTGACTCAATTGTCCGAAGAAGTGGGAATAACTATGGCAAATCTTTCCATATTAAAGACGGGAAAGGCGAAAGCAATAAGATTCTCTACTCTTAATTCCATTTGCAAAGTGCTTAATTGTCAACCTGGAGATATTTTAAGATATGAGGAGTAATTGTGGAATAGAAAAATGGTTTTAATAATGTGGATTTTATTTATTTTAGCCCTAATTGCACTTGGAAAATTTTTTATTCCCAGCCTATAAGGAGAATTGGAGGAGTTTTGAAAATTTAAATTCCTGAAGGTGATAAACTTCAAGTTGAAATTTTGGGAAGTCCAAATTTCAATGATATAATTTAACTTTGGACTTTTAAAGAAGAATTGGAGAGCCTTGGAAGTGATTTAAAAGCTAAGGGATTGACTGAAGCTAATATAACTTTATGTATAATTAATTTTCGAATAAAGATTGGATGAAGAAAAGTACAAATGAATTATTCACATTTGTAAGTTAGGGTATTTTAAATTTATGCTTCATAATGCTATAAATAAAAAGTTAAAAGTGTAGTTAAGTAATACTACACT
>NZ_RLIH01000040.1 GCF_004006535.1 Anaerosphaera multitolerans
AGTTTGCAAACTATAAAGAGACATCAAAAGTATTTACATAAAAAATAAAAGAATGTAAAATTAAGGAGACAAGTAAATGAAAAAGATTAAAAAAGTTTTATGTATAGGTTTAGCTGCAACACAATTATTAATGCCAATATCTGTTTTTGCAAATGAAGAAATTGATTGTGAAGAAAGTGCTGTTAAAATAAATGAAGATATAGATAATGTTTATATCAATGAGCTTGACTTTATATATACTGATGAAGAATATGATGAGGAAATTTCTACTAGAATGGTTAGTCCGGCAATGATAGATCTTATATATAAGGCTATCAATTATTTCGGTGATAAACTTCAATATTTTATTGCTAATTATACTGGAGCTCCTTTCTGGGGAATGCCTATGAGTGAAAAGGTTGGGATCATAAAAGAAAACTGGTCAGATTTTTGTAGATGGGCTGAAGATAATAATTATATAGTTGTTCATGATAGATAATATTAAATTTATTTGAGATAAGGAGTAGATAATGATAGATTTAGTACATGTTGGTATAGGCGGATTTATAATAATGTTATTAACTTTATTATTTTTTATTGCTAGAGAAAGTAGAATTAATAAGTTTATAATCACTTTGCTAAGGATAATCACAAATGCAATTTCTATCTTTGTTTTTGGACAGCCATTTATAGAAAAAAATGAAGAAGAGGATACCGATAAAAAAAACTAATCTGTTATTACTCAATTAAATATCATTGCCACCTTTTAATTGTTTGTGCATTTTGTCAAAATATCTACAATGTCATAGTAATTAATGTGAATACAGAAAAATGTACAAAAACTTGAAGGTTTAATTAAAGAAAGACAAAAAAATTAGAATAAGAGTATCAATTAGGGTACTCTTATTTTAATTTACTCAAAATATAATTATAAGTTTCTTCATTTCTTAAATTTCCAATTTCATAATCTTTAATAGTAGATTGATTTAAGTTACATAATTTAGCCAAGTCATTTTGTGAGATTCCTTTCATTAATCTTTGTTTAAATAAAATTTGTTTTGAACTTTCATTCTCATTATTTTATCAAAAAAGGTAACGTTAAAAATATCTATTACAATCAATGTTCGATAATTAAAACATAGTTGTTTAGGTTAATTGCTTATATCTTGGCCGAGGGATTTATAGACAGCAAACGAGAAGAAGGAAATGTAATAAATAATACTTATACAGAAGAATTGAAAGAGCCTAAGGAGTAATATTCCTTAGG
>NZ_RLIH01000041.1 GCF_004006535.1 Anaerosphaera multitolerans
TTAAAATGCAATTTATTAATCAAGAAGTTTTGTTACAACTCCTGATGCTACTGTTCTTCCACCTTCTCTTATAGCAAATCTAAGTCCTTCATCCATTGCTATTGGTGTAATTAATTCTACTGTAAATGTTGCGTTATCTCCAGGCATTACCATTTCTATTCCTTCTGGTAATTGTATATCTCCTGTTACGTCTGTTGTTCTTAAATAGAATTGTGGTCTGTATCCGTTAAAGAATGGTGTATGTCTTCCACCTTCTTCTTTTGTCAATACATATACTTCTGCTTCAAATTTCTTATGTGATTTTATTGAGTTTGGTGCTGCAAGTACTTGACCTCTTTGGATTTCGTCTCTTTGAACTCCTCTTAAAAGTGCTCCTACGTTATCTCCCGCTTGTGCTTGGTCTAACTGTTTTCTAAACATTTCTACTCCGGTTACTACTACTGTTCTCTTTTCTTCTGTTAAACCGATTAGCTCTACGTTGTCGCCTACTTTTACTACTCCACGCTCTACTCTTCCTGTTGCTACTGTTCCTCTTCCTGTTATGGAGAATACGTCCTCTACAGGCATTAAGAATGGATGATCGATGTCTCTTGCAGGCTCTGGAATGTATTCGTCTACTGCTTCCATTAGCTTAACTATTTTGTCGCCCCATTCTCCATCCGGATCTTCTAAGGCTTTTAGAGCTGAACCTACTATAATTGGAGTGTTATCTCCGTCATATTCATATTCATTTAATAGGTCTCTTACTTCCATTTCAACTAATTCTATTAGTTCTTCGTCATCTACTTGGTCTTCTTTGTTTAAGAATACTACGATTTCAGGTACTCCAACTTGTCTTGCAAGCAAGATATGCTCTCTTGTTTGAGGCATTGGACCGTCTGCTGCACTTACTACTAGAATTGCTCCGTCCATTTGTGCTGCTCCTGTAATCATGTTCTTTACATAGTCAGCGTGTCCCGGACAGTCTACGTGAGCGTAGTGTCTGTTTGGTGTTTCATACTCTACGTGAGATGTGGAAATTGTAATTCCTCTTTCTCTCTCCTCAGGTGCCTTGTCTATATGTGCGTAGTCTACGAATTCACCACTGCCATATCTTTTGTTTAATACTAGCGTTATTGCTGCTGTTGTTGTTGTTTTTCCGTGGTCAACGTGTCCTATTGTTCCTATGTTTACGTGTGGTTTTGTTCTTTCAAATTTTGCTTTTGCCAT
>NZ_RLIH01000042.1 GCF_004006535.1 Anaerosphaera multitolerans
TTGAAATTTTAAATAAGTATGGAATTGAAGCTAAGGAAAATTTCTTTAATATTGAAACAGCTTTTTTTGGAAAGGTAGTTGAAAAAAAAGACTCAGATGTAAATATTGCCATACTTACAGAATATGATGCTCTTCCTGAAGTGGGACATGCCTGTGGACATTCAGCAAGTGCTTCAATATCACTTTTGGCAGCTCTGGCTTTAAAAGACAATGAAGAGTTTATAAATGCCAATATAGACATAATCGGAACTCCCGATGAGGAGGACATGGGAATGAAAATACCTATGGCAGATGGTGGAGTATTTGATAAGTATGACTGTGCCATTATGGTACACCTAGATACTAAAAATGTTCCTAACTGGAGAATGTTGGCCTTTGAAACCTATGAGCTGGAATTTACCGGTAAACCGTCACATGCTGCTGCAAGTCCTTGGGAGGGCAGATCCGCACTTGACGGATTGATGCTAAGTATTCATGCCTTTGATATGATGAGAAAATGTATGAAACCATACACAATAATCGAAGGTTTTATTCAGGAAGGTGGAGTGGCAACTAATATAATTCATGAGAAGGCTAGAGGGAAATATACTTTTAGATCTGATTCAGCCAAGTATGTTAGAGAAGAAATAGTTCCTTGGGCAAAGGATGCTATTAATGGGTGTGCAATGGCAACTCAGACAAAGGTGGAGATGGTACCCTTCGGATATCCTTTCAGCGATATGAAGTACTTACAAAGTGGAGTGGACATAATTCAAGATGTAATGAGTGACTATGGAATGGACTATGTAGTTATGGATAAGCCGGGAGCTTCTTCGGATATGGGTAATGTAAGTTACAGATGTCCTGCTTTTCATCCATCTGTAGCAATTACAACTGAGGACTTAGCTCTTCACACTAAGGAGTTTGCAGAAGTAGTTATATCGGAAAAATCCAAACCTTGTATAGTGAATGGAGCAACTGTTATTGACGGATTTTTAGCTAGAATTTTAGAGGATCCTGAAAAATTAAAGGCAATAAAAGAAGAATTTAATA
>NZ_RLIH01000005.1 GCF_004006535.1 Anaerosphaera multitolerans
AGAGAGGTATTATCCCTCTCTTAATTTTATCTATTTTCCCCTACTATCTTCATTTTCTAAAAGATATATCTTTTCTGTTAAACATTTAATAATTAAAAACCATATACCAGCTGTTATTAGTATTATTACTGCTGAAGCAATAATCTCTTCTTGCACTGTCCATTTAACATCCAAATTGTCCCAGTTACTTACAACCAATACTGTTATTGTAGCAAATAGAGGAGTGATGTATACGGTTTTTTCAAATGCATTTAGCCAACCTTTTAATCTGCCTATTTCTTTGTGATTTTTGATTCTATCACCTCCTTGTAAGTTTATACATGGAATATAACATATTATATTTAAAAATCAAGGGTAACTCATTCAGTAGTATTTCAATAATAACAAAGAAAAAGAACCCATACATTACACACAAGCTTTATTTCTAAATGTACATATATAATAAAGGAAGGTCTTAAAAACCTATACTTTGACTTAATATAAATTATACACTCTTTATTAGCCCGTGCCGCCCAAAATTAATAAATGCCTAAGTACCTGTCGTGTATCTTTCTTGCATAGCTTTCATGTTGAGAACCTAAACTTGATGATATTCTTTCCCACTTCGCCCCATCAATATACCTCATTTCAAAAACTTGTCTTGTTCGACTATCAGGAATACTAGCTATCTATATTTCTATTTCAAGCTTTAACTTTGATGAATCGTCATATCTTTTACTTAAAACCTCGTATAGTTGTCTGGTATTTTCATCATCAAAAACTACACCTTCAATATTTAGGTGTAGTAAATTGTAGGGATATTCAGTATTAGAACCCATTACTTTATCATGTTTAATTTCTGATTTTTCTACTTCTAATCTCTTCTCTAATTTTAAAATCTCACGTTTTAAGTCCCGATATTGGACAAGTTTTTCTCTATTCATAATTAATCTCCTTTTATACATCTATTATTTGAATCAGTTCATAAAAATAAAAACACCGTACATTTAAAATCAAATAGCACGGTGTTTTTATAAAATTTTCATATTAAATTTAACTTTATTTAACTAATTTAAGTATTGGAGTTGTCGGCTTTTTATTATATTTCTGAAAAAATTCATCACTTAATCCCAATAAATCTATAACTCTTCTTTCACCAATTTCAAATTCTGAAATCAATTCATCAATTTCTAACACATCATTATTAACTAATAATTCTATTGCATCTTCAAAAAAAGTTGAACTTTCTTTTTCTAGTTCGTCATCAAAGGGCTCTTTTTTCCGCCACCCTTTTCTACTTAAAGTAATGAACATATTTCTTTTTTGATTCTCATCTATTATATTTAAATATTCTAATCTCATTATGATAGCTGCTAATGACACTTTCCATTTCTTTTTAATCTCTAATAAAGCACTAATATCAATGCTATATATATCCTTAACAAATCCTTCATCCGGCAATAAAAAAGTACTAGCAAAATAGTTTGCATCTTCTTCAATTTGTTTATAATCATATTTCTCTTCTTGCTCTAGAGAAGAATGTAATATAATGTGCCCTAGCTCATGTGCCAAACTAAATCTATCTCGTACACAATTTCCTCTATTAGTATTTATAAAAACCATTGATGTTTCGCCACTTATTAATGAAAATCCATCTGTACCTTTGTGCTCCGTTTCTATTTTACTTATTAAAATTCCATTTCTCAACATTTCATCATACAAGTTATTAATTGGCTTTTTACCTAATCCCCATAATTCTCTAGTCTCTTCCGCAATTTTATCTATATAGCCTTTATCATATCCTCTTTCCAGTCCAACGGCTTCTTCTTTTGCATCTAATCGAGGTAATTTTAATTTCGGAAAATCTATATATTTTTCCAATTCTTTATATATTTTATAAAATTGATTGAACTTTTGGAAATAGATACTTTCAACCCTAACATCTACTCTAGAGCTTCTAAAAAAAATAGGTGAAGTATTCAACTGATTTAATTCATACCTACTATTCTTTAAAAAATATTCATAAGGAAATTCTAAAACTTCAGCTATTTTTTTTAAATTTTTTATAGAAATATTAGTTTTATTTAATTCATAATTGGAGATTGCTTGCCTTGTTAAACCTCCAGCTTTTGATGCCAACTCACTCATTGTATATCCTTTAGAAAGTCTTGCATTCCTTAGTCTCAATGAATTAATTTTTACATTATAATTATCCACTTATATCACTCTTTATTTTTAATAATTTCGAAGCACTTATTTTCTTTTTAACCTCGTCTTTTAAATTCACAGCATTATCATTGTTTATGTTATCATTATTTACTGAATCAATTTCTAGATATTTATTCAAATTTTCAGAATCCAGACTACGACTATATGTATAATCAGGAATAGTTAGATTTATGTTGCTAATTATTACAGCATTTTCTACTATTTCTAATTCATATATTATATTCCCATAGTATTTTCCTTCGGTTTGAATATCTGGATATATTTCTGGCATAAATAGTTGCCCTTCTAACTGCAAATTTTTCTGAGAATGCATTTTTTTATAACTAGATATATTTAATAGTCCATTCTCAGTTTTATGACCTATATTAATTGTTAGATTATCTAAATAGACAAAAATTATATCATAATTTCCACAGTTTTTCATTACACGTGTTTTATAATTCAATATTTTTGGTGTATTTGAACTTTTAAATTCTTCTTCTAAAAGAGCGTGAAAATAGAATTTTGCAGCTTCCAACTTTTTGCTAGGTAAATTTTCATTTATTTTATCTATAAATTCATTATTAATTTTCCTTTTTACTGTATCAAATCTCTTAATTATAGATCTTTTTATTGAGTTTTCTATACCTAAACTATTTATTATATTTACACTTGACATATAACACCTCTTTCTACATTTAATTGATTTATTCTTGTAAATCATTATACAATAATAATGTAGTAGTGTCAATTGCGTATACCATACTATTTATTTTTCAAAGTCCAATGTTGCGATAGTTTAAGTTCTCTACAAATTTCTTATGTTAATCTTTTCATCCTCTACACTAATTAATTCTATCTCTACTCTTGGATTTTCTTTATCATATAAAACTCTGCAATTATCGTGACTAACCAAAATATTGCAGTTGTCGTCCTCAATTACCTCTGCTTTAACTAATATGTCACATGTGGCCGACAATAAATTCACCAAATCAACCTTATGTTTAGCTGGCATATAATAAATACAGGCAAGGTTATATTTGCCATTTAAGTTCTTTTTATACTTGCCTGTAATCTGTGCTAGGCAGTCTTTCTCATATTGCATATATTGTTTTGACGGCGCAATAAATGCTCTATTCCCACGCTTAAATATTTGACTACTGTTTTTCTTTGTAATTGGTTTTCCATAAAGTATTAGTTTCAAATTTACTACCTCACAAAATCACTAATATCAATATCTTCATCCTCTAAATCCTTAAATAGTGCCTCTCTTTTCTTTTTGGCCAAGTCCTCTAAATAACCATCCGGATAATCGTCAGATAGCTGTTTAAAATTATTAAATTTGTTTTTAGGTTCGCTAAATTTAGAGTTAGTTTTACCCTTACTCTTCCAGTTTTCAAGTATGCCTTTAACATAGGACAAGTTGTTTTTATTATTCTCAACAGCTATTTTAAAAGCCTCTTCAATCCACTGAACGCTGTAGCTTTTAGATATATCAACTAGACTTTCTGCAATCAAAGAGTTTATAGTGCCAAATCCTGACTTTTCGTAAATGCTTGCAACCTCCACAAGTTTTTCATCTCTGGGAACACTATTGTTATTATTTATCTTATCTTTTCTTATCTTATCTTTCCTTATCTTGCTATCGTTTGGTGATGGGGTGGCTATAGCCTTGCCATTTTTATCTTTGGCATTTGTTATGTCCTTGCTATTATCCTTGTTTTTCCATCTAGCTTCCGCACCTTTTTTCCCTGCTTCTGAAAGTTTTTTTGATTTACTATCTTTTATTTCCATTCTTCGTAGAAAGCTTTCGGAGTAGAAGTACTTACCATCTTCGGTAAAGACAAATAACCCAAAATCTTCAACTACTTGTTTGACTATAGAAGCATCAACACGAAGGTCAAAGGCTATAGAATTATAATCTTTGACACTCATGTAACCCGGTTCTTCTCTCAGTCTTTCTAAAATCATGAAGTAAACCCCATAACCTTCAGCACCAAATTTCATTCTTACAGGTATTAATTTATCTGAATTCCTTGCATTGCTGTCGTGGGAAAAGTAATTTGGTATGTTAGCCATTTTCCCACCTCCCTAACATATATACACAGGCTTCCCTGTTGCTTTTTGTATTTCTTCTTTTATAAATTTCTCGTCTGAATTGTTGTCAGACAAGTGCATAATATAAATCTCTTTAGTTCTTGATAAATCACAGCTCTTTAAAAATGTTAAGGCTGTTTCTAAACTCATGTGATTTTCTTTTATTCTCTTTCTTAGTCCAGGATGTAATCTATTATCATTTATTACTTCTTTTACATAATTAACCTCAAGCATAATGTAATCTATTACTTTAAATTGGTATTTAGAATACATGGTGTCTGTTATAAATAATAAAGTTTCACCACTTTTTACACTATCTATTAGAAATCCACATGGCTCATAAGCATCATGTACTACTTGAAAAGGTTTAATGAAATAATTTCCAACCCTCTTTGTAGTATAGTTAACTTGTTGAGTACAATTCATTCTTGGATCTTCCCAGTGTCCTCTAAAAATTTTTACATTATGTCCACTTATATTTAATGCTTCAGCTGTCCCTGCTGTCATATAACAATCTATGCCAAGCTTCATTAAATCCTTTACAGCCTTAGCATGGTCTATATGCTCATGAGTAACTAAACACCCTTCAATATCTGAAAAATCAAAGCTTAGTTTTTTCTTTATCTCATTTATGGTGATACCACACTCAATTAAGAGTGCAGTTTCACCATCACTTACTTTGTAGCAGTTACCTTTACTTCCACTGCTTAGAACTTCTATTTTCATGTTATCAACTCCTTAAAATGGAGCTTTTATATTTTCATAATCTTTAACATCCATCTGCCCATCAAGTACTTCTCCTGTTTCTGTATCTACATTTACAACTTCATCTTCGCCTATAGGTAATTCAATAACTTCTTTATCTTCTATAGGAAGTACTGTTTTATTGGCATTATTATTAATAGTGGCTCTTATTTGGATGTCCTCTTCATCCTTAATAGCATCTTGCATTTCTATTGAAAGAACTCCGTATTTACCTAATAAGCGTCTTACTACAGTTTTTAAACCCATACCATCAAACTCTGTCTGCCAAGGTGAATATTTACTATTAAATGATGGGCTATATTTTCTTCCATATTCTTCAATTTCTTCTTTACTCATATATAAAGCTTTTTCAAATCCGTTTATTAGTTTAAAGTAACAGAAATAACCTAATACCTGATTAGATTCTTTTTTACCTTTTATAGCAAAAGTTCCCGTTAGGTAATCTTCTTCAAGTTCCATACCCTCATATATAATGCCTGCATTAAGATTTTTATATTGACCGGTTCTCATTGCTAATTGAATGTAACCTTTATATCCTATTGTAAAAGTAGGTTTATTTTTATAAGGAACTATATAAGCAAATCCTAATGTTTTATTAATTGGTAATTTTAATGTTGCTGCTTTTAACGCTTCCATAGCTACATCATTTGGATCACACTTATATAAACTTCCTTGTGGATCAGAATATAAATCTATTAAACTTGACATAAAAGGTCCTGCATTTTCTTTTAAGGCATTTCTAAACATCCCTTTAAGTTCTCCGTTTAGAAGTCCTTTCATATTATTTTGAGCTACTACTATTTGATTGTTCATATTTGCTATATTTGTCATTTTTATTCCTCCTAATTTTTATTCAAATCTATCTATATATTTATGCTATAATCACACTAAGGAGCGTGATTTAATGTCCAACAAAATAATTATCAAAGAATCTACCTTAGAAGCCATTTCAAGCTTTCTTGCCCAACATGTTTCAACCCATAATAAAATCACACGTATTTTTGAAAAAGCACGTTTTTCATATATATGTCCTAAAGATCAAGGTTATAATATGAAAGAAAGGATATATAATACTTTCGCTTTTGAAATAATTTGAAATAAATAGAACTCATGATGTAAAGCGCTTTTTTAATGTTTTATTTGATATTATTGATCCTGTAAATACAAATGACCAAGTTGAATATGACAACCTTCTCTATCAAATTAATACGATTTTCGCTCATAATGGAATTAGATTAAGTTATGAGAATAACACACCCAAAATTCATTTAATAAAGGCAGCTAAAAACATTTCAGATGCTAAGAAAAAATCAAACGACCTAAAATCTATCATTGAATCTAGATCTTTGCATCCTGTTTTACTTAATTTTATTGGTGAAGAATTGCTTCAAAAAAATTATTTTCATGCTGTCTTAGAAGCCACCAAAAGCATATATAAAAGAATACAAAAACTTACTTTATTAAAATTAGATGGAACTCGTTTAATTGAAGTTGCACTATCTACAAATAATCCTTACCTAATTATTAATAATCTGTCCTCAGAGTCAGAAATTAACGAACAAAAAGGATTTGTAAAATTATTATCCGGCATTACTTCTATGTTTAGGAATCCAACTGCGCATGAACCAAAGATCGAATGGACCGTTTCTAAAGAAGATGCTATTGATTTATTTACTATTATTTCATTCGCTCATCGTAAGTTGGATCAGGTCCAAGTTGTTCAACAAGCTTAACATCATCGTAATAATTACTCTCTCTAAATAATCTGTCACTATGCTGTGATAGATTATTCCTTATTTCATTTTTATCTTCAATTAAAATTCCTTCATCATTAACTACGATTAACTTACAATTATATGCTTCTAATACTGATTTTATAAGTTCACTTACTATATCTACATCTTTCATTTTATCTTCAACTCCTTATCTTCACTTACTACAAGCCTTACTATTTGACTATCTATGTCTATAAGCTAATTAACTGATTCTGCGTTATCTACAAATACCGGTGCATAGATGTCATAGTGTTCTGAAAGAGTATTTATAATATCAAGTCCTGCATTTATTTTTCCTGCATTGTTTACGTCGTTATAAGGCACTCCTTTTACTGTCGCATCACATATACTTCATTGATTCCGCCGTTTACTTGCTTTTCAAAAAGCTTGAATTCTACAAAGTTAAACTTCTTATTTATCTCTGTGCTTATAAGCTCACTTTTTATCTTTATATATTCATCACACAAATTTAGTATTTTTTCTGCTTCAAGTATTATCTTTGCAAGTTCTTTCTGCCTTGTTTCATACTCTTTTATCTTCTTTTCAGCATTTTCATTTACTTCCTTGTATGCAAGCTTTGAGTTAATTTCATCAAGTTCAGTTTGTAGTTTTGATTTCTTTTCAAGTAATTCATCATTATTTTTACTACTTTCTGCATTTTTACGTCGTTCTTTTAAATCAGCTATTTCTTCATCAATTTCCCCTACTCGTTCAGGATAAGGTACTGATCTATACTCTATTTTGTCTATTCGTTCTAAATCTGTTAAATCTAATTCATATCGTTCAAGATTGCTTTGAAGAAGTTTCTTTCCCTCTTCAAAGTTTTCAATCTCATCCTTAAGCTTATTGGCTTTTATAACAATCTTCTCAAGTTTATTTGACTTCTCAGTATTGTATTTTTCTAAAGCCTCTTTTTTCATCTCTGCCGGTAATTTTTGATTACATATTGGGCAAATATCAGAACCTTCATAATATTGATTAGCTATGTCCTCATATTCTGTGGCCAATCTTTTAACAGATTCTTTATATTCTGTTATTTGACTTTCTCGGAATTCTATATCTTTTTTAAGAGTTCCTATGCCTCTTTGGAGTTCATTCCTTTTCTCTTCTATTTCTCTATTTTTAGCTTCAACACTTGCTCTATTATTTCTGTTCTTTTCGTCAATTTCATTTTTAAGTTCTATCTGCTCTGTTATTAACTCACTCATCTTTTCGTTAATAGCTTTTAATGCTCCAGTATTATCGCCTAAAGATATTTCCTTATCTATTTGTTCAATTGATGGAATATTATTAAACTCTAATGTTTCAAAGTCTATATCTTTAATACTTTTGTACAATTCATCTATTCGAACCGGAAGTTCTTTTATTTCCTTATCAGCTTTTTTATAAGTAGCTTTGTTCATTGCCTGCAACTCTTCAATGGTGTAATTTTCTAAATCCAAGTTTTTAATATCTTTGTTTACTTTAATAATTTCTTCATCTAAAACTTCATCAGATATAGCTAAAAGTATTTCTCTTCGCTTTTTCTTATCTAAATCAACACTGAAGTGTCTCGGATTTGATATTAGCTTAAAGGTTTCTTCGTCTACTACAGATGAAATTATTTTTTTATATTCTGTTGCACCCTTAGGAGCGCCATTAACAAAGTGGTCTGTAGTGTTTCCTCTAAATGTTTCTTCTGAGGATCCTCTCTTAGTTCCCCAATCTTCTTTATATTCCTTCCTAAAAGTCATTTCCTTATTGTTAAATAGAAAAGTTCCTTCAACAATATGCTCAATATTTCTTATTGTTTCCCCATTTTTATCAATGGTCTTTATATTAAAGTTTGTATTATTTAAGCTATCCTTATTAAAGAGTAGCCAACTATACGCATCAAATATTGTGGTCTTCCCTGTTGCATTAGCACCAAATATATTAGTAACATCATCTTTAAAATCTATTTCAAGGTCTTTAATACCTTTAAAGTTCTGTAGTTTAAGTTTTAATAATTTAATTTTCATAGCTACCCCCTTAAAATGGTCTATCTATAATGTTTATAGCTGATATTGAGTTTTCTAATATTCCAACTAATACATCTTCAAGAAGGCTTTCAGGATTACTGTAATAACTTTTTAAGTAAGGCTTTACTAAATCCTTTAAATCAGATATTTTACACTGATTAATTTCGTATCTTTGAAACTCGTCAAATACTTCAAATAACTTACCGTCTATGCTTTTATAAACCTCTACTATTTCCTGTCTTCCGATTATTTTTATTCCGTTCATATTCAAACCTCCGTATTTATGGTATAATTACCATAGAAATATTTTTCTAAGTCCTTTAAATCGCGGTCTAGGCATTTGAGGACTTTTTTATTTATAACTTTCATATTCCCACCATATTTTCTAAACCTATCAAAGCACCATTTATAGCTATAAAACTAAGAATGACATGTGCAAATATTATAAACACTGCTTTTAAAAAATTTTTGATATTCCATACCGGCTTATCATCAATAAATAACCATCCTCTTTTTATAAAGTATTTTGTGTCTTTTACTTTTCTCCTTCTAACTTCCATCATGCACCTCTTACGCTTGTAACATCTTTTCTTCTTAAAAAGTTTTCGAAAGCTTCTTTTTCTACTAAAAACTTCCTTCCGTCTCCGCCTGTGATTATCGGGCAATCTTCATGATGTAAAATTCTATAAGTGTCTGATTTATTCAATCCATAATTTTCCATAATATCTTTAGAATTATCATTTTTTCTTCACTCATTTATCCCACCTCACTTTTCACAACAAAATAATGATAATATTGCTCCTACAAGTTCTTTGCCTTCCTTTTTACACTTTTCCCAAGTTGGAAGTTCATGTTCCTCTATTACTCCATCGCTTACTATGTCCAAGGCTTCATCTACAATTAATGCAAAATCTTTCTTTTCCTTACATACGCTTAAAAATGCTCCTTCAAGACTTCTTATTTTTATCTTTGGTAAAGTTCCTATCCTGTCTATATGTGCTAAGTGTTTATATCCCAATGATGTATCGTTGTAGATTTTTGCCATTTCTTTTACCATATTTTCATTTGGAACTGTTATATCCAATTCATAGGCCCGCAAAGTTTTTGATGTTATGTTTAATAGTTCTGCAGCTTTTTCCTGCGTAATTCCTCTTTTCTCTCTTGCCAGTTGATATATTTCTTTCCACTCTCCTAACCTCTTTTAATTAAATATTTAGTCATTCTTAATTGGAATCCCTACCTTAATCTCATACAGCTTTATATCATCCATAGAAATTAAAATATGTGTATGAGGATGATAATTATCTTCTAGATATTTGATTAATGGTTTACATAATTTTTCTAACTCTTCCATTTTTTCCTTATCCATACTTCTCCCCTCCTTTATTCATAAATATAGGTACTTTCCAGTTCTGTTAATACGTGGTGCAAATAGTTATAATGTGTTTAGTTAAGTTTTGTTAAAGATATCAAACTGAACATTTTGTACTTTTATTGAGTGAAAAAATTTCTTCTATCGGCGCCTGAAACACATCAGCTATATCTTGTGCTACCTTTAAAGACGGCGTTCTCTCGTTATTTTCTAAGAAACCAATGTATTTTGGAGTAACTTTAACTAGATTAGCTAGTTGGAGTTGCGATAATCCACTCTTTTTTCTTAACTCTTTTTTCTTAACTCTTTTAACTTACTCATTTCATCACCTCTTTTTATTTAATCTCTTATATGTACATATTGTACAGCACAAAACGTACAATGTCAATTGTTATTTTTTAACTTTTTTAATATAATATGTATGTACACAGAGTACACTTAAAGGGAGGAATTGTTTTGTTTGGAAATAGATTATCCGAATTGAGAAAAAATGCTAATTTAACTCAAAAAGAATTGGCGGAAAAATTTGATTTAACACCTAAAGCAATTTCTTTCTATGAATTAGGACAGAGAGAGCCTGATTTTGATACTGTAGTAAAACTTGCGGATTTTTTCGGAGTAACAACCGACTACTTATTAGGTAAATCCTCTCACCCTCAATTAACTAGACGTAATGAGTTAGATATTGAAAAAGATTTAGAGGATATGAAAAAACAGCTTGAGGAAGGGACTTTAAGAATGGATTTAGGTGGTGAACCTATTGATGAGGAGATAATGCAGTTTATTATCGAAAACATGGAAAACACTTTAATTCTTGCAAAACTCAAAGCTAAAGAAAAGTTTACGCCTAAGAAGTATAAGAAGTAAAGTGGTGATTAAAATCAATTACAAAGACAAAAACAACATAGAAAAATTTTTAATTTATAGAGATAAACAAATTTCAAAATTAGAAATGCTTATTAAAGAGTGGACAGAATTAGAAAATAAATATAAACAAAGTGTTTTACTCTCTTATTGGCTTGACGATTATGAAAGTTTTTTACGCAATGAAGATAAATTTAAGAAAAAGAAAAAATACTTTACATATAAAAGAGGACAAGTATTATTTATTAATTTTGGCTATAGAATAGGACATGAATTAAGTGGAAACCACTATGCTGTGGTTATAACTTCTACAGATTCTCCTTTTAATGGAAATATTACCGTAGTACCTTTAATTTCTAAAAAAAATTCTACCATAAGATACAACCAAGTAGATTTAGGAAATTGTATTGTTGAAAGCTTATCAAATAAAGCTAATACTGAAAAAAATAGTATCGCACATAAAATAGAAAACTTAACTATATTTATAGACAATACAAAACCATTATTTGATAAAATAGATGAAATTTTACATTCTAATCAAGATGATAAAATAGAATATTTTAATATTATATTGAACGAAATATCTCCCCAAATTGAAACTTATAAAGAGTTTTTCCCTTCTTTAAAAAAAATAGATTTCAATACTGTATCCCCAATTAGTTCATTAGGGCTTATACTAAAAGATGAGCTTAAATACTTGATACTATTAATTCTTTAAAAAATGAACTTGATACTTTTGATAAACGCGTTATTCTTAGTAAAAAATTATAAAAGGGAAGCATTGCTTCTGTTGACCAAATATCAACAATCAGTAAAATGAGAATATTAGATCCAACTAGAAATACAGACCGTTTATCTAAAATTAAAATTTCTAATAATTATCTTGATAAAATTTCCGACAAAATTAAAGAACTTTATCTACCATAAATTACAATTGACAATTATCTCTTTATTTTATATAATTGTGTTACAAAAGTCCTATAGGGACTGCTCTTAGGAGCCGATTAGATTTTGCCTTAAGTGGCTAAAAGAGAGATACTTGTAATAGGTATCTCTCTTTTCTTTTATTATAAGTAGGTGGTTTTATGCAGGTATCTAAGATAAGGTCAATAGTTAAAAAGTTGGTACATAAACATAGAACTATTGATCCTTTTAAAATTTGTGAATTAGAAGACTATGTATTAGTCAAAATTCCAATGCCTGAAAAATTGAGAGGATATACCTCTTTAAAAAAAAGAATTAATGTTATATATATTATATAGTAACCTTTCAGAAGAAATACAAAGACAAACTTGCGCCCATGAACTTGGACACATTAAGTGTATGCATAGAGATAATATAGCTTATACCTCTACTAACACTTTGTTTGTCACGGATAAACAAGAAAATGATGCTAATATTTTTTTATGCTATCTATTTCTATCTGAATATACTAAGACAGAACTTATGGAACTCACAAAAAAACAGATAGCTAATATGATTGGTGTAGAAGAAAGAGTTGTAAATTTATTATAGTTTTTTTATTTTTTAGTTTGCGAAGAACGTAAGTTCTTATAAAACACATTACTTTATTTAATCAAAGGAGGAATTATATGAATGTTATAGATATCAAACTATCTCATTTACATATTAATAAGTGGAGAAATTTAAATGATTTAGATATAAAAATAGGAGAACGAATAACTCTTATTTCAGGACATAATGGAATCGGAAAATCAAATATATTAGCTTTGTTAGCATCAACTTCTGGCAGTTCTAAAAAAGGATTAAATCTAAAGTCTAATTTACAACCAGAAATTTATGATTTTTTCTACATTGATCCTGATGAAATGGACAAAGATTATAAGGCTTATACACGCTATACAGCAATCCTTGAAAACGGAGATAAATATGTCTTTACCAAAAGAATGAGGTTGAAAAATGATATCAAAGATCGTAATATTATTAGAATAATACCTGAAACTCACAAATATCCATTAGATTCAGAGAAATCTATTAAACATTTCCAAGATGAAGTAAAAGAAAAACTTAATGGTTTTGTTGGAGCAGAAGGAAGAGTCCCAATCCCCACTATTTTGTTAAGTTTGTCAAGACTTCTTCCTTTAGGTGAAAGTGGAGCAAGCTATGACTCTATAAGAAAAGATGCTAGTATCTATGAAAATGATCTAAATAGCAAATATAAAACTTGGTATAATTCAGTTTTGCCAGGTTCAATTATCGATGATGACTTTGTTAGAGTTAGAAAAGAAAAAACTAATAAAGAAATTCACACTATGAAAATTTATAATACTGTACCTTTAACAATTTCTGTTGGACAAGATAATTTAACTAATATAATCCATACATTAACTGAGTTTTATACTCTCAAGAAAATTGATATAAATTATATTGGAGGAATTTTATTCATTGATGAGATTGATGTTTCATTGCATCCTGACGCTCAAATAAGGCTTGTTAATTTATTGATTACAATTGCCGACGAACTAAATTTGCAAATTATAATAAGTTCTCATTCTCTTACTATAATTAGTGAAATATCTAAAAAGATGAAGAAAAACCCGAATCTTTACAATATTGTTTATATTAAAGATTTAAATGCTCCTAAAGTCACGAAATTCAATGATTATAGATCTATAAAAACGGATTTATTTGAAAATATTACCGGAACTTTAAAACCAAAAATTAAAATTTATTTTGAAGATGAAATGGGAGCAAAAGTTTTTGATTTTCTTATTAATGCGTATAGACAATTAGAACAAAGTCCAAGTATTTCCATTAAAGAAAAGATTAAAAAACTGAATTCCGATTTTGAAAACATTGATATCATTGAAGCTCATATTGGCTGTGACACAGCTAAAAGCTTAGTTGAGGCAGATGAATATTTTAAAAATGTTTTGTTTGTTTTAGATGGAGATGCTCAAATAAAAAAAGATTTAAAAGAAAAAAAGAACTTTTCTAGAGGTAAAAAAACATATAATGAATTTCTTCAGAAAGAACCTACCGAATCACGGTATTCATCTTTCAAAGATATAAATAATATTATTTATCTTCCATCATATTATCCTCCTGAATTTTTCCTTTATAAGATAGCTTACACATATGCAATGGATCCACTAGAGCCGAATCATCAAGCTTTTTGGAGAGGAATTGAACTCGTTACTTCAAAAAATTATACTACTCAAACCGTTAGGAAAGAACTTAAAGTTTCATAGTTTATGAACGAAAAAAATGATTTGAAAATAGATAACTTAAAAGGTCAAATTGCTGAATTTCTAATTGAATTTTTCACTGATACTGAACTTTTAACAGATTATTTCAGTAAAGATAGTAATTTCGAACTTTTAATTTCTTTCTTCAAAGAGTACAATAAAAAAATCAAGTTCCTTAAAGATCGAAATTACTCTAAATTCTTTTAGAGTAATATTCTATTCATTGCCATATACATCATATATAATTATATTGAGGTGAAAATTATGCCTAGAACTTTATCTCCTCTAAGGTATCCTGGAGGAAAAACAAAGCTTTATAAATATACAAAAAATTTAATAGAAAAAAATAATCTTTCAAATTGCATTTATATAGAAGGATTTGCAGGTGGATCAGGGCTGGTCTTAGAGTTGTTAGCCAATAATGTTGTAGATAAACTACTTTTAAATGATATTGATAAATCTATATATGTACTTTGGAAAACAATATTAAATAATCCTAAACCACTTATCGAACTTATTAACACTATAAATATTACAGTTGATGAATGGTACAAGCAAAGAAAGATTCAAGATAATAAAGACTTAAGTCAAAATGAAGTTGAGTTAGCTTTTTCAACCTTGTTTTTAAATAGAACTAATAGATCTGGCATTATATATGCTGGTCCTATAGGAGGATATGAACAAAAAGGTAAATACAAAATTGATTGCCGATTTAATAAAGATAGTATTATAGAAAAGATTAATTATATTCATTCTATGAAAGATAATATTGAGTTTTATAATTATGACGCTGAACTATTTATTGATAAAATAATTAAAGAAATAAAAGAACCTTTTTTCTGTTTCTTTGATCCGCCTTATTTTAAAAAAGGTCAAAGCCTATATGTTAATTTTTATAATTATGATGATCATAGTTCTTTGGCCAATAAAATATCTAGTTTAAATAACAATTGGATCGTAACATATGATAATGAAGATGAAATAAAGCAACTCTATTCAAAGTTTAAACAAAAAAACTTTAATCTAAACTATAGTGCTGGAACAAATAGAGTTGGTACCGAATTAATGATTTATTCAGATTCTATAAAAACAATTAATTTTCAATAATAAAATTTAAAATCAATAAAAAGTCTACTCCAATAAAATAAAGTAGACTTTTTTAACAAATATTAAAGAACGTATGTATAGAACTTACATTCTACTAAAAGGAAGTGATTAATATGGATACCTCAAAAAATAAAACTAAAAAGAGACGTGGATATGGCGAGGGTAGCTATACAAATAAAAATGGTAGATGGATATTAACAGTAAGTCTTGGTAGAGATAAAAAAGGAAATCGAATAAGAATGTCAGCTTCCGGAAAAAACAAAGGTGAAGCTAAAGAAAAGTTACAAAAGAAACTTGAAGAAACAGATTTCGAAAAATTATCACAAGAAAAATATACTGTAAAAGAATGGGCGGAAAAATGGCTGGAGTTATATAAAAAAGATAAAATTAATAGTACCAGTTATATAACTTATGAACATCAAATTAGAAATCATTTTATAAAACCACTCACTTGGAAGTATATTGCTCACTGAACTAACCACAGAAGACTTACAGCTACTTTTTAATGAAATGGATAGAGAGTATTCAAGAGACACAGTAAAAGCGTTAAAACGAAAATAAGCTCTTGTTTAAAAAAGCTGTTGAACTTGGATATATAGATCGTAATCCTTGCGTTGGTACAGAACTAAGTAAGATTAAAGGACGAACTGTTAGAGCTTTAACAAAAGAACAGCAAAAGAAGTTTATAAAACGTTGTGAAAAAGAGGAATATGCTAATATATTTATATTTCTTATTGCTACTGGTATGCGTATAGGTGAAGCTTTAGGACTTACTTGGGACTGTGTTAATTTAAAAGAAAAGACTGTTGAGATAAAACAGATAATGATTGAAGAAAGAGGAAATCCAAAACTCCAATCTTATCCTAAGACAGAATCAAGTTTTAGGGAATTACCACTAAGTGATGTTGCTTATGATATAATAAAAACAAGAAAAAAATTAAATGACAAGAGAAACAATATCTTTAATTTGGTATTTTACTCAAGTACTTTTAACTTTAGAACTACTGCAAACTTAAGAAGATATTTTGATAGACTTGTATTGGAAAGCGGTATAGAAGAAAATATAACACCACATATGTTGAGACACACATTTGCTACTCGCCTACTTGAGCAAGGTTGTGATGTTAAAACCATCTCTTCCCTACTTGGTCATGCAAAAGTATCAACTACACTAGATATATACTGATGTACTAATGTCGCATAAAAAAGATGTCTTTGAAAAATTTGATGTTTTTAAAAATGACATATTTTTGGCAACCTGCTATCGCAGGGCTGTATATATCAACAGATGCATCAAAATATTTAAATTCAATGTATAGAAATCTTATAGATAGCTTGGTTACTCAAACACAGTAAATCAAGCCTTTTTTCTTTTCCCTTTATTCCCATTAATTTTGGATAATCATACTGATTCAATTTAATGCCACTTAAATACTATCTCAAATGATACTTTTATTTTATCCTGTAAAAATATAATTATAATCAATTAAATACTTTTATTTACATATTAACATTGTATTTATTTAGTACGATTCAATTTTATTTTTCGTGATATATTATATTTAACATAAATTTTCTTAACATCTCATTCAATTACCTTCTATTTTTACATATTAGGATTTTTTTCTTTTTTGAGAATAACATAAAAAATGGAAAATACTTAAATCAGCATATATAAGGCGGTCTTATTTATGGACAATAAATGTAGAAGTTTTCATTATTCACTAGATTTTTGCATAATAAACATTTATTTATTATATATAATAACAAGGAGATGATTTACATGAATAAAAAGAGTTTAGTAGTATTTATAGCCATACTCATTTTAACTACTCCTTTATTTACATATGCAAGTGATACTAAAAATAGTTTAAATGAGTCAAATGACTATATTAGAGTTACATCTAGTAAAGATTTAGCAATCCCTTTAAAAGACAGTCCATATTATTATGATGATGAGATTTTAGGTGTTTCTATTATTAAAAAAAATGGATCAAACTATATTAAAATATCCGACCTCCCCAAAATATCTAGTTTAAGTGTTGATTACAAACCTATGTGGATGAAATGTTCGCCAAGTGAACCAGGCCCATCTTGGCCCAAAAACATAAAAGCTTGTGCTGCTCCAGGAGCTATAATTACCAATAATTCCAATATCGTAATTCAAACTGATGAATATAGGAATACAAAATATGTAAATGTGGGATATATGTTGGAAAAATATACTGATACATCTTATGATTATTATTTTGTAAACGAAGGTGGCGATTTATATTCTGGAGAAGATTATTATCAATATTATTTCTATTACAAAAGCAATGACGAAATCACTAAGAAAAAACTTGATATTTATAGTAAAGACTATGCATTATATATGGAAATAAGTGATTTTAAAGAAATAATATATCCTTATTTGTTGGAAATATTTAGTCAAGAATAAAATAGCTATATCATTCAATAATACATCTAAATTGTGTTCAAATTATAAAAGCCCTGTTCATTTCATACTGACAGGGCTTAATTTTCATAATATAAACATATAATCCAAATTCAATCAATTTTTAAACGTTAAAAAGGAATTTTCTTCCTTTACTAAACTATGAATTTTAACTTTTAATAAACGTTTTTATAATCCTTGTTATTATGACTTAAACTAATAGTTGTATTTATAGTCTTTTGTATTTTTTTTGAATTTAATATATATTTAAGGATTATTTGAAAGCCTTCTTCACTACTAACAGAAAGATTATTAATTTTATGTCCAACAATATTATATATTTGCTCATTAATGGTTTCATTGTTTTAACTATGATTGAAATCTGAAAATATATTATATTTTAATAAATACTTATTAAGAAATGACTTATAGATATAAAAAATATATAAAGAAATTGTACACAAAATCTTTTAATACTTTTTAACGTTAGTACATTCTATACTTTTATACTTTTCCCTAAATGATATTTTTTGACATATTAAGCCTAAGGAATAATTTCCTAAGGCTCTTTTAATTCTTCTAAATTCTCATTAAACAATCATTCTTATATTTATTATTTAAAATTTAAACTAAATTCAACTCTATTATAAATTAACTAAATATTATTTCCGATAGGTTCGTAACTAATGTAAAAATTAGAACAGCTGCTAAGTTTGCCGTTGTACTATCATGATCAAATCGAGGTGAAACTTCCGCTATGTCAAAACTAATTAATTTTTTCGACTTTAAAATATGTTTTAAAAATAAAATTACCATTTCAGGATCAAGTCCAAGAGGTTGTGGAGCACTTACTCCGGGAGCAAATGATGTTGAGAATACATCAGTACATATTGTGGTATAAATATAATCTTGTGTTTCAATAAAACTATTTAGCTTTGGTGTTATACTTTCATAATCTCCATTGACAATGTCCTTAGCAAGTATATAATCTACTCCTAAACTTTCTGCTACTTCAAATAAATTTTTAGTATTTGAATGTTTTTGTATTCCTAAACAAAAATAAGAATACTTCAAGTTATTTTCTTTCGTATAGTCAGCAATTTGTCTGAACATAGTACCTGATGTTCCATGCTCTTTATAAGGTCTTAAATCAAAATGAGCATCAAAGTTAATAATTCCTAAATTATTCTTTGATTTATTTTTTAGAAACTGTGATATACCCTTGTAATGACCAAAAGCAATCTCATGCCCTCCTCCAAGTAATATAGGTGTTAAATTCAGAGATAACATCTTTTCTACAGCAATTGCAAGAGCATTTTGAGATTCTTCCAAATCATCTAAAGTAGTAATATTTCCACAGTCAAATAATTTTATTTCTTTGCTAAACTGACAAGGTAAATTTGAAAGTTCTTTTCTAATTGCTTTCGGTCCATTTGCAGCTCCAACACGACCTTTGTTTAACTCAATTCCTAAATCACTTTGAAATCCTAGAATTCCAAAAGCAAGTTTTCCATCAAAAGGATTTAAACTTTCATCATTTAAATCAAGAAATTCTATCCATTGATGCCAACGAAAGCTATCAAAATCATACTCATCGTCAACTCTTCCAGTCCAATTATCTTTGCTTGTTAGAGAATAGTTTTTTATTTTCATATTAATCTCCTTTAACTTATATTATTAGAACTTTACAGATTCAAGTTCTATTTATAACATTTATATCTCAAGCATAGGCACAATATCCATAAAAAATAATATTATTAAATTGCAATATTACAATTATATAAGATACTATTTAAATTTTATGTTGAATTTCAAAGTGTTTTTCAGCCTATTAAAACCAAAAGTAATTTTATTCATTATACCTTAAAGTAACATTCTTCGCATTATATTATTATATTTAAAACTATATTTATTTATAGTGTTTTTAACCTTAATCTTAAACTTTTTACTTTCCTAAATATATGCTCTATATTTAATTAATATATAAAATATGAAACTTAATTATATCTTTTAAGATAGCTTTTTTATTTGAAGGGTATATAAAATGTATAGTATTTATAAGGGAGGAATTTTATGAAAGACTATATTATTGATGAAATTGAAGGTCTATACAGAATTATTAAGTTAAAAGAATTTAGAAAAACTGAAGGCGTAACTTTTGATGTAATGGTAAAAGATATGGTTCCAAAAGTTGATGCCGTAGATAGAGTACTTCATAAGGGAGGAGCTGTATCACCAGGTGCTGTAGGAGATATAGAAAGACCTTGGTATATGCATACAAGTCAAGAAGATAACTTAGTTGTGCTTCAAGGAACGAGATATGTTGAAATTTATACACCTTCTCACGGAAAAGTTGAAAAATTTACTGTTGAACCTAATAGAATTATTCATAATGGTAAAGTTGTTTTTGAAGGTGGAGCAGTTCTTGTGTGGCCGGTTGGTGTATTTCATAGAATAGTTAGTGGAGATAATGGTTCTGCTTCTATAAATTTAGCTACTCATCTTGAAGGATTTGATATTAATACTAATTTCAATATCTATGATTTAGATACTGAAACTGGCGAATACAAAGTTATAAGAGAAGGATTTAAAGATCAAAAATAGAGGCCTAGCCTCTATTTTTACCATTTTCCTCTTGCTCCACCACCGCCGGATCTTCCTCCTCCACCTGAAAATCCGCCGCCTGAATGTCTACCACCGGAAAAACCTCCACCTGAGCCTCTTCCCGAGTATCCACCGCCTCTAAAAGAGCCTCCCCAGAAACCTCCAAAAAATGGCGGATAAGTATTATTTTTATTATTCTTCTTGTTTTTGCTTCCACCGTTAGGTCTATTAAAAAAATTAAAAGCTGCTATTATTAATAGTATGATTACCATAATTTTAATGATTTCATACAAACTTATATAACTATTATCCTCTTCCTGCCGTTCATTTTGAGGTTCTTTTAAATTTTCAATAGTAACTCCATACTCATCTACATAATAGGAAAGAATTTCATTATAACCTTCCATTATTCCATTTCTGTAAGCCTCTTTATTTTCGCCGGTGGTATCTCCTTCCGGGAAATACAAAACTATATTTCTAATTACTCTATTGCCTATAATATCAGGTATAAATCCCTCAGTACCATAGCCGGTTTCAATTTTTATTTCACCTTCATTTAATGAAAGTATTAGTAGCAATCCGTTATCTTCTTTAGCATCTCCTATTTGCCATTTTTCAAACTGAGCAACAGCAAATTCACTAATATCAATCCCCTTTAAGGACTTTAAAATCATTACTACAACTTGGCCACCTGTCTTGTTTTGTAAATCTCTATTAGTATTGTTAATATAATCTTTATCAGATTCTGTTAAAAAGTTCATTTCATCATAGACATTATAATCGGAATCTTTTTGATCTATTAAATAATCATCTATATTAAAAGCAAAACCATTAAATGATATTAATAATAAAAAAGATAAGGTCAGAGCAAAAATTCTTTTAATTTTCATATAGTTCCTCTATTAATTTAAAAACTAACATTAGGGACTTGCTGGTCTTGTTCTGATATTTCAAAGTAACTTTTCTTTTCAAATCCGAATAATCCTGCTAGAAGGTTCATAGGAAAAGATCTAACTGCTTCATTATATTGCTTAACAGTATCATTAAATCTTTGTCTTTCTGTGGAAATTCTATTCTCGCTACTTTCAAGTTGCACTTGTAAATCTTGGAAGTTTTGATTTGCCTTTAATTCAGGATAACTTTCCACTACAAAGTTCAATCTATTTACTGCGGTATTTAATTCTTCATTAGCTTGAGATAGTTCATCAATATTTTTTGCTGAATCAATCCCCGCTCTAGCTTCAGTAACCTGTAAAAAAGTTTCTTCCTCATGAGTGGCATAACCTTTAACTGTCTCAACTAAATTTGGAATTAAATCTGCTCTTCTCTTCACTACTACTTGAACTTGAGAATAGGCTAAATCTACCTCATTATCCAGTTTAACAAGCTTATTATACTTCGGTACAATTAAAGCTCCTAAAATCACTATTATTGCTAAAATTACTGCCATTATTTTTTTCATAAATTAATTCTCCTGTTTTATTTTAATTATCTTCATATTTTCTACTGCTTCATTTACTAAAGTTTCAATATCCAAAACTTCCTCGGACTTTTCAATATCTTCTACTTGAGGCCTTAGAGAAGGATGCTTGGGTAAAAATACAGTGCAACAATCTTCAAAGGGAAGAATTGAAGTTTCATAAGTTCCAATCCGTTTTGACCAGTTTATTATATCAACTTTATCCATACCTATTAAAGGTCTAAAAATTAACCTGTCTGTCACTTTGTTAGTTACATTTAAACCATCTATAGTTTGCGAAGCAACCTGCCCCAAACTTTCACCAGTTATCAATGAAATATAATCCTTATCTTCTGCAATTTTATCCGCAATTCGAACCATAAACTTTCTTGATATAATAGTCATTTCTTCTTCAGGGCAATTTTTATTTATTTCCTTTTGAATTGGAAGAATGTTAACGGAATAAACTGTCATATTTCCAATATAGGCCGAAATAATTTTAGCCAGATTTAAAACTTTTTCTTCCGACCTTTCCGATGTAAAAGGATAGGAATGAAAATGTACTGCATCTACTTCCACTCCTCTTTTAGCCATTAAAAATCCTGCAACTGGAGAATCTATTCCTCCGGAAAGCAGTAATAATCCTCTTCCATTAGTTCCCACAGGCATTCCGCCATAGGCCTTTATCTTTTTTGTATAGATATAACAATCTGTTTTTACGTCACAATAAACATATAAATCCGGATTATGAACATCTACTTTTAAAGGAAAGTTTTTTAAAACATAACCACCTATCTTATTGTTTATTTCCATGGATTTTAAGGGGAAATTTTTATCTGACCTCTTTGTTTCAGCTTTAAAAGTTTTAATGGAATTATTTTTAGACAGTTCCTCTTTAACAGCTTCTTTAACACCTTCCAATATATTATCCAAATCTTTTTCTACTTTTATACACGGACTAATATATACTATTCCAAATACATGACTAACTCTTTCTATAATAGAATCAAATTTTTCATAATCAGCTACAATGTATATTTTACCCATTTCTTTATAAATTCTACTATATCCAATATTTGCAATAGATCGTTTTATCTGCCCAATTATTTTATCTACAAAATGTTTTCTATTCTTTCCCTTTAAAACAACTTCTCCTAAACTTACGCTTATTACTCTTTCCACTTAATCACCTTTTCATTATCTTCCTAATTTCTTCTACATAAATGGATAACTTTGAAATAAATATGTCAATATCTTCTTTACTTATATCTTTTGAAGTGCATATTCTTATAGTACCTTCCATTAATGAGTTTTCAATACCCATTTGATCTAAAACATGACTTTTTTTAGTTCCATGAGAAGAGCACGCAGAAGCAGTGGAAATATATATTTCATCCTGTTCCAAATAATGCAATAATACTTCTGCTCTTATATTTCTTATTGAAAGAGAAAGTATATATGGAGAAGAATTTTTCGGGCTGTTAATTTCAAAGTCTTCAAGTTCTTCATTAATCTTTTTCTTTAAATAATCTTTAATTTCCACTGCATGATTATATTCATTTATAAATTCTTTTTCTACATACTCTGCGGCTTTTCCTAAACCTAAAATTCCGGGAACATTTTCAGTTCCGGATCTTAATCCCTTTTCCTGTCCCCCACCTATTACTAATGGATTAATTCTTGTGTTACTTTTTATATACAAAGCACCAATACCCTTAGGTCCATAAATTTTATGTCCGCTTAATGAATAGGAATCACAATTTATTTTTTTTACATCTATAGTTATTTTTCCAAAAGCTTGAACTCCATCTATATGAATTAAAATATTTTTATTTATTGACTTAGCTTTTTTTATTATCTTTTCAACATCATTAATTGTACCAATTTCATTATTAACATGGGCTAAAGTCAATAGGATTGTTTTATCATCAATTTCTCTGTATAAATTATCTAAATTTAAATTAGCATATCTATCCACCCCTACTTCAACTACATTAAAATCTTGGTAGGATCTTATCTTATCAAGTATTGAGGAGTGCTCTATACTCGTTGTAATTATTTTATTGCCAAGTTTTTTATTTTTATTAACAAAACCGTTAATGGCAATATTATTTCCCTCTGTTCCGCCTGAAGTAAAGTATATTTCCGAATCGTCAGCATTTATTATATTAGCTACATTGCTTCTTGCCATATTAATTTCTTTTTCTACACTAAAACCTAGACTGTGAAGCGATGAAGGATTTGCAAAGTTTTCAGTTAAAGCTTTAACCATAACTTCCACAACTTCTTTTCGCGGCTGAGTAGTCGCACAATTATCTAAATAAATCATATTATCACCTTCTCATTGTCAATATTAATATTATAGATTACAATTAAAATAAATTAAAGGTGGTTAGTAAAAAATGAGAGAATATATATTTGATTTTAATATAAAAGATAAATTTATTTTAAATAACTTTAAAAATCACATTGCTTTAGATATAGAAACTACAGGCTTATCAAGAAAAAAAGATTCTATATTTTTAATTTGCACCTGCGAAATTAAAGAGTCTACGGAATTAAAATTATTATTTGCCGATGATTTGAAAGAAGAAATAGAAATCTTACAATCAATTAAACTCAACAACAAAAATATTATAACCTATAACGGTCAATCTTTTGACGTCCCCTTTATTAAGGAAAGAAAACAAATTTATAAAATTCCCAACGACAATATATTAAACTTTGATTTATATAGATACCTTACAAATTATAAATTCCTTCTCAATTTAAAAAACTACAAACAGAAAACTGTTGAAGAATTTTTAAATATAAATAGAGATGAATTTACAAGTGGTGGTAATATTGTAGAACTTTATAAAAATTATCTAGTAGATAAAGATGAAATAATATTAAATGAAATAATAACTCATAATAAAGATGATGTTTCCGGATTGGTTCAAAGCTTAAAAATCTTAGAAATTTTAGATAATAAACTTTCATTAAATGTAAAAGATGAAAGTTTTAAAATTGAAAATATTATCTTTGATAAAAATTTTTTAATAATTAAAGGCAATACATCTGTCAATACTTCACTATACTATAATTTATTTAATTACAGTTTTATAGTTGAGGATAAAAACTTTATTATTGAAATTGAAACAGAAAAAAATTTATATAAAGAAAACGTATATTGTAACTACGTTCAAAAATCTAACTTTCAAAATTTAGAAAATATATCTGGTATTCCATCTCCCAAGGACATTTTAATTTTATCCACAGATAAAATCATTTATGATAATATTCAAAACTTAGTTCGTTCAATTTTAGAAAAACACCTTTAGTTTTTCTTCGTTGGTTTTCTTTCCTAAGAAGCTACCCACTACAAACAATATAATTGAAATAATTATTGAAGGAACTATGGCATCTAATCCATAAAATGATATATTGTATTGTTTCATTAATATATATATTATAGGACTTAAAGTACTTGACAAGATAACTCCAGTCGAGTTTGCCCTCTTCCAATATAATCCAAATATTATAGATGATAAAAAAGCACATTCCATGCCTCCCATTGCAAATAAATTTATCCATACTATTAAATCTGGAGGCGTAATTGTAAGTAGAAACACTATTAGACCTATTGAAAAAGTTGTCAATACACTAAATTTACTTAAAAATTTTTCGGTAATATTCTCTTTTGAAGTTTTTGAAAAATTTAAGTATAGATCATTTACTATAGCAGCGGAAGTCATTATTAGTAGTGAAGAAACTGTAGACATTACTGCAGCTATTGGAGCCGCAATAAATAAACCTCCAACAATTGGGTTGAGATATTTTAATACAATTGTTGGAACAACATAATCAGTGGTTTGAAATTCATTCGGTTCTAAAACTGCCGGAGCAAAAACTCCACTTATATGCATAATTAACATAATTGCACCTAATACTACAGTTCCATATATCATAGCATTATGTAAAGATTTAGTATCTTTAAAGCCCATTGCTCTAACTGCAGTTTGAGGAAGTCCAATTGTAGCAATACCCACTAAAATCCAAAAGCTCATAATGAATGCTTTAGGAGCTTCTCCCCCTGCATCAGGAGTATTCCAGCCAGGATTAACCTCATTTAATTTTACAACTATATTTTCTATTCCCCCACCCTTTGAAATTATAGTAGTTAAAAATATAATTGAACCTATTACCATTACAATTCCCTGTATAGTATCTGTTACTACTACTGCCTTAAATCCACCTATACTTGTGTAAAGAATTACAACAAATCCGAATATAATTAATCCTACAATATAAGGTAATCCTGTAACCGATTGAAAAAGTACTGCTCCACCTACAAATTGTGCCATCATTTGAGCTATTGAAAATATAATTATCCATAGAGATAAAATTATTATTGCCAATGGAGAATCATATCTATGTTTTATAAAATCTGTAATAGTTACCGAATTTGTCCTTCTTGCAATTATTGCAAACTTTTTCCCTAGCACTGCTAAGATAATAAAGGCCGTAGGAACCTGTATCATAGATAAAAATACCCAACTTAAACCTTTAGAATAAGCTATTCCAGGTCCTCCTATAAAACTTGATGCACTTATAAATGTTGCAACAAGAGTCATTGCTAAGACTAATCCTCCCATAGAGCGTTCACCTATAAAATAACTATTAATAAAGTTAGTATTATTTAAGGATTTTTTACTGATTTTTAATCCTATTACTAAATTTAAAGCAATGTATAATATTAATACACTTAAAATAATAAAATTGTAACCCATTTTATAACTCCTCATCTTCTAAATTAAAGTTCTTAAAAAACAATCTGGTGACAACAATTATTGCTATAACAAATAATACATAACCTACAATTGAGCTTAAAAAAAACCAAAGAGGCAGTCCTAATATGTAGGTATAATTTTCGGGATTCCCTTTAGATAGACCATATCCGGTAAAATACCACCATAAAAAATATAGCAAATATAATAATAGCGATACTTTGGTTTCTTTTATAATTTGTTTGTTTTTTTCCTCATTACTCCTTATTTCTTTCATAAGACACCTCTTTATCTTTTTATTTTCAGTCCTATTTCATAAGTTAGTTTTTAGTAGTATAACAAATAATTTTAAATATGTATAGAAATTTCTACATTTGTTACTTGACGAGTATTATATAATTGTTATGAAAGATATTTTCTAGTATTAAAGGGCATATATTATATAGCTACAAGAAAGGATGATAATATGCAAGAAAAGAATATTTTAAGAAAAATAAAAGGCAGTCATGCAATCGACGGAGCTGGCGTTCATCTAGTACGTGTACTAGGACCAAATACAATGTATGATTTTGATCCTTTTCTAATGTTAGATTCTTTTGATTCAAAAAATCCGGAAGATTATATCAAAGGTTTTCCTTGGCACCCTCACCGTGGAATTGAAACTATTACCTATTTAGCTGAAGGTGAAATTGACCATGGTGATAGTCTTGGAAATAGTGGAAAAATTTTAGCAGGTCAAAGTCAATGGATGACAGCCGGAAGTGGAATTTTACACCAAGAAATGCCCCAACCTGCAGAAAGAATGTTAGGATTACAATTTTGGTTAAATTTACCTAAAGAAGAGAAAATGACCACTCCTAAATATTTTGATATAACTAAAGATATGGTTGGAGTTAAAGAAGAAAATGGTGTTGTTTTCAGAGTAATAGCTGGTGAATATGAGGGAATTAAAGGAGTTGATTCACCACATATTAAAACAAATCTTTATGATGTTTCTTTAAGTGAAAACTCAGAAGTTAAAATCAAGACCAAGCCGGGAGAAACCTCTTTTATATTTTTACTAGATGGAGATGGCTATATAGCTGGAGAAAAAGTTGATGCAAAAACTGCAGTGTTACTAGGTGAAGGTGATTATATCACTGTAAAAGCTACTGAAGAGAATCCTTTACGATTTATTTTTGCCATGGCTAAGCCTTTAGGAGAACCTATTGCTTGGGGCGGTCCAATAGTAATGAATACCAGAGATGAATTAACACAAGCTTTCACAGAACTTGACAATGACACTTTTATAAAGGAAAATGCAAAATAAAACTATAAAAAGCTTGGAATTTTCCAGGCTTTTTATAGTTTTAAATTTATTATAGTGCAATCATAATTTAATAATTGTTTTCTTTGGAAACATAAGTTCAGAATATATGTTTTCCAAAATAATATTATGTGAAAAACACACTTTAAAAATCTGCCCCTTAGTTAACTAAGTAAATTAAATTTAAAAAACAAAAAAGCTTGTAACCTTTATAGCTACAAGCTTTATATGGCAGGGGTAGCAGGACTCGAACCCACGGCACCTGGTTTTGGAGACCAGTGTTCTACCAACTGAACTATACCCCTATGCAACAATATTTAGTTTAACAAATTTCTATCAAAATAGCAAGTTGTTTTTTATCTTACGGAAATATAGTCCTTTAAAGCATCAAATTTTTTCTCACCAATACCAGATACATTCATAATATCTTCTATTTCTTCAAATTTATAATTTTCTCTATATTTCAATATTTTTTCCGCTGTTTTAGGACCAATTCCCGGTAAAGTGCATAGTTCTCCCTCATCTGCGGTATTTAAATTAATCTTATCACTTTCCCCCTCTTCTTTTGAGTAATTAATATCTTCAACTTCCCCGATTAATGGTATGTAAATTTTTTCTTCATCAGTAACCTTTTTAGCTAAATTTATTTTATCTGCATCAGCATCATCGCATAATCCGCCGGCCTTATCTATAGCATCAACAACTCTTGAATTAGAATCTAGAATTATTAAACCAGGATTTTTAACTCTACCTGATATATGTACATATATTTTCTCTTCTATTTTTTCTTTACTCGCTTCACCCTCTTCATCATACTTCACTATATTTAAATCTACTTCGTTAGAAACTGAATTATCAATTTTATTTTCACTAATAAAGTTTTCTTTAAGAACAGTAGAAATAAATACTATAAAAACTATTCCAATTAATATAATTATCTGCTTTTCTTTAGAGTTTAGATTTTTCATAGTAACCTCCTAAGAAAATTTGTTTTATTACGGTCATATTATAATAAAATTTTCAATCTTTCAAGATATGTTATAATTATTTTGAGGTGATAAAATGTCTTTTTTTGAAAATTTGAAAAAATATGGCGAACTAATTATGGATGTCGGTCTACAAATAAAAGAAGATGATTTACTTGTAGTAAGAGGCGAAGTGGAAAATCATGAATTTATAAATCTAATTGCAGAAATTGCCTATAAGAAAGGCGCTAAGGATGTAAAAATTAATTATAGAAATCAAAAATTTTCTAAAATTCGTTACACATACGCAAATATTGAAACACTAAGTGATATTCCGAAACATTTTATTGATGAGCAAAATTATTATATGGGAAAAAGGGCTAAAATACTTTCAATTGTCGGCGATGATCCCAATATATTCTCAGACATAGACTCTAATAAAATAAATTCCTCTATTATAGCTTCTTCAAAAGCATTAAAAGAATTTAATTCAAAATTGATGAATAATGAGATTTCTTGGTGTGTAGTCGGTGCTGCAACTTCTGCATGGGCTAAAGTTGTTTTCCCAACTTTAGATGAAAATGAAGCTATTGATAAACTTTGGAATATGATTTTTCAAAGTGTTAGATTGTTTGAAAAAGATCCTTTGCAAGCTTGGAAAGAACATATTGATAATTTAACTAAGTGGTCTAAATTTCTAAATGAAAAGCAATTTGACAGTATAACTATATTATCTGATAACGGTACTAATTTGGAAATAAAAATGCCTAATAACTATATTTTTTCAGGGGCTAGCGAATTAAACAAATATGGAGAAGTCTTTGTTGCAAATATGCCAACTGAGGAAGTATTTTCAATGCCACATAAAGATGGAGCTAATGGTATAGTTTATAATACCAAACCATTAAATTATAATGGAAACTTAATTGATGATTTTTATTTGAAATTTGAAAATGGAGTTGTTGTCGATTTTGATGCTAAAGTCGGTTATAGTACTTTAAAAAATTTATTGGAATCTGATGAAGGATCTAAAAGATTGGGCGAAATTGCCTTTGTTTCTTATGATTCTCCTATTTCAAATACAAATACTTTATTTTACAATACCCTTTATGATGAAAATGCCTCCTGCCACCTTGCTCTTGGAAAGGCCTATCCAACTTGTATTGAAGGTGGAGAATATATGAATGACGAAGAATTGGCAGCGCATGGCGTTAACGATTCTTTAATTCACGTTGATTTTATGATTGGAGATAAAACAACTAATATTTTTGGTGTTGAAAAAAATGGTAAAAAAACTCAAATATTTAAAGAGGGTAATTTTTCTATTTAACATATTAAAAACTCCTATTTAGGAGTTTTTAATACTATATTGGTAAAAGATATTCTATCGTTAATTCTTATATATAAGCTTTGACCTAATCCCGAATCTATATATAAAAGAGATGAAAATACTTTATAAAAACCCTTACTATACTTAGGGAATAAAGTAGGGCCATGGTCTAAAATTTGGCCCAATATCGGTAGTCTAACTTGACCGCCATGGGTATGTCCGCTTAATACTAAATCAAATTTTTCGTAGTTATTCACAAAATCATGGGGATTATGAGTTAAAAGCAAATTAAATTCATTTTCTTTTAAGTTCCTTTTAATATAATTTTCCTTGCCGAATCCATTTCCATATATATTGATTTTTTGCGACTTCATAGTAAAAGATATATTAGATTTTGAAATATTTTCTATATTTTTTTCTTCTAATAATTTATAAATAGATTTATTTAAATTGTCTACTTCATGATTTCCTTCCACAAATAAAACCCTATAGTCTTCTATTATTTCCAAAAGACTATATACATTTGATAAATTTGTAGTATATCTGTTTATAATGTCTCCTGTAAGAACTATTAAGTCCGGTTTAAATTTATCTATTGAATCTTTTAAATTTTTATAATTAATCAATTTATTGTCATGGAAGTCAGATATTTGAGTAATCTTAATTTCACTGGTTATTTTTTCAGATTCAAAATTTAAACTATAAACTTTAAATACTGATAACTGAAAAATTAAATAAAATATAAAAATTAATAAAAATATCATTTATTAATTTTTCCTTCTTTTTTATAAAAATAAATATAAGCTGCCAAGCCTATTGCCAGAATAATTAAACTTACAAGTTGTGATACTCTTATTGGACCTAAATATAGAGAATCCGTCCTCAATCCCTCTATTAAGAATCTTCCCAAGCCATATAAAATAAAATAGGTCATAAATAGTTGTCCATTAAATTTTTTATGTTTTGATAAATAAAAATACAACAGTAAAAATATTCCTATATCTAAAATTGACTCATATAAGAATGTCGGATGTACCTTTTGACCATTTACAGTAATAGCCCAAGGTAAATCTGTAGGTCTTCCATAGGCCTCTACATTAATAAAATTTCCCCATCTACCTATTCCCTGAGCTAAACTAACTCCCGGAATTACACAATCTGCCAAGGTGAAAAAATCAATCTTTTTAACTTTGCTAAAAATATATCCTACTATAATTCCCGCTATAATACCGCCGTATATAGCTAAACCGCCATTTCTAGTATTAAAAATTTGAGCAGGATATTTGGAATAATAATCCCAGTTAAAAATCACATAATATAGTCTTGCTCCTATGACTCCAAATATTACTGCGAAAAATGCAAAGTCAATCATTACATCATTATATAAACCTTCTCTTTTAGCTAATTTCCCTGCAAAATAGATGGCCAAAAATGCTCCTATGGCTATTAAAATACCGTACCAATGTACATCAATATTAAATATCGTAAATGCAATGGGATTAATGTTCATTTTTAAACTCCATCATTATATCAACACCGGCACTTACGCCCAGCCTTAAAGCCCCTGCATCTATCATTTTCTCTGCCGTATTTAAATCTCTGATTCCACCTGAAGCTTTAATAAACAACCTATCTCCAACTACACTTTTTATAAGCTCTATATCTTCAACGGTTGCTCCACCACTATTAAACCCCGTAGAAGTTTTAACGAAATCAGCCCCTGCTCTTTCTATGATTTTACAAGCATCTATTATTTCATCTTTTTCTAAAAGACAAGTTTCAATAATAACTTTTACACATTTACCCTTAGCTGAATTAACAACTTCTTTAATGTCTTTTTCAACTAAATCAAACTCTTTGTTTTTCAAGAGCCCTACGTTTATGACCATATCAATTTCATCGGCACCATTTTCTATAGCTTGTCTAGTTTCAAAAGCTTTTAAGCCTGTAGTATTAGCTCCTAAAGGAAAACCAATTACAGTACATACTATTACATCACTGGATTTTAAGAGTTCCTTTGCATAACTTACCCAATAGGGATTTATACATACAGATTTAAAATTAAACTTTATAGCTTCATCACATAGTTTTTTAATTTGTTTTCTACTAGATTCTGGCTTTAAAAGGGTATGGTCAATATATTTATTCAATTCCATTTTGTATCTTTCCTCCGGATAATCTATAAAAACTACTTTTATTTAAATCTAACTCCATACCATCAAACATTTCTTTCAACATTAAATTATTTTCATCTATTGGACAATCATCAGTATTAGATACTTCAATAATAGTGTGCTTTTTACAACTTAAAGATTTAAAAAAATGATCAAAAACCAATTCAGAACCTAAAAATTGATCTTTCTGTTCAAAAGCACCACCATCAATTAGTGCAACTCCATATTTTTCCTTAGGAGGATCTAAGGATAATCTAAATTTTCTTGTCCAGTAAACTTGCATTCTATCTATAAAAGCCTTTGATAATGCAGATACGCTATTATAATAGATAGGCGTGGCAAAAACGATTATATCAGCCTCTTCTAGAAGGGGATATATGTCAGTTAGATCATCTCTTAAAATACATTTTGAAGTCCTTTCGCAACCATAACAAGACAAACAATATTTATAATCTAAATCTTTTAAGTTGAAAATATTTATTTCCTCTTCTTTTAAGTTATATTTATTTAAAAACATCTCTAGTAAATTATGGGTATTTAAATTTTTTCTAGAACTGCCCATTATGGCTACGACTTTCATAATTATTCATCCTCTCCAGATTCTTCCCAATTAGTATATACCTCTTGGACATCATCATTATCTTCCAATACATCAATCATTTTTTCCATCTTTATAATATCTTCTTCAGATTCTAATTTTGTATAATTTTGAGGAATATAACTAATGTCTGATTTTATAAATTCATAACCCAATTCCTCAAGACCATTTCTTAAAACATGGTAATTTTCTTGATTTGTCAATATTTCTAAGAAATCATCAGTTTCAATTACATCTTCTGCGCCTAAATCAAGTGCACTCATCATCAATTCTTCATCGTCAATCCCTTCAACTTTTTCAATAACTATTTGACCTTTTCTATCAAACATAAATGATACCGATCCAGATTGACCAAGATTTCCACCGTATTTATCAAAAGCATGTCTTATTTCTGAAGCTGTTCTGTTTCTATTATCTGTCAGGCAATGAACCATTACAGCTATTCCATTTGGGCCATAACCTTCGTAGATAATCTCTTCAAAATTATCCTCCGCTCCTTCTCCACTACCCTTTTTAATAGCTCTTTCAATATTATCATTTGGCATATTTTCTGCTTTTGCTTTATCAATTGCAACTTTTAAAGCAGGATTATATTCAGGGTCCGGTCCACCTTCTTTTGCAGCTACCATAATGTAGCGTCCCAGTTTAGTAAATATTCTACCCCTTTTAGCATCTTCTTTGCCTTTTTTATTTTTAATGTTATTCCACTTGGAATGTCCTGCCATATTTTTACACACCTTTCAATTCTTTTCTAGTTAAGCTTTAAACATTATTTTATCATAGTTAAATTAAATTTTCACCATTGCGATTCCAGCATTATTCTAACAAATTATAGTTTACAATAAAAAAACTTCCTTATATTTAGGAAGTTTAATTTATTAGTCAACTGCAACGACTTCTTTTCCATCATAGTAACCACAGCTTGGGCATACTCTATGCGGCATTTTAGTTTCATGACAATTTGAACACTCAACTAAAGTCACTTTATTTAATCTATAAGAAGATGCTCTTCTCTTATTTCTTCTTTGTTTTGAAGTTTTTCTCTTTGGTACTGCCATTGCTACACCTCCTCATCATTAAATAAATCCATTAGTTTCCCAAATCTCGGATCTATTTCAATTTCTTCATCACATTTACAAGAACCCTCATTTAAGTCCTTTCCACATTTCGGACAAATACCCTTACATTCCTCTTTACATAAACTTTTAAAGGGAATAGAAGTAATTATTTGTGAAATTATTAAATCATCTAGAAATATTTGATTATCTATTAAATCAAAATATTCTTTACTGGCTTCATCTTCAAAAACATTCTCAATATCTTTGAGAAAAAAAGCTTTTAAATTTGTTTCAACATCTTCAATCATTGGTTTAAGACATCTATCACACTGTGTATTATACTTGTATTTAACAGACAAATCAAGCATAATTTCATCGCCTAAATTAAAAATAATACCATCATAATCCACAGGAAAAATTAAATCTAAATCACTGATGTCATAGTTACTTTTTTGTTCTTTTAATTGACCATTAAACTCCATTTTATAATCAGAGCTTTGTAAAAAATCTCTTATATCAAGTTTCATTTTATCCACCTCAAAACCAATGCAAATAATTATATAATATTTCAGATAGATTGTCAATTTAAATGTCCATTACTACTTACTATCTAAGCAAAAGTAATGGACATAATAATTAAACTAAACTAAGAGTATCTCTTGCTATCATCATTTCCTCGTCAGTTGGTACAACGAAAACCTTTATTGAAGAATCATCAGAAGATATTAACTGTTCCTTACCTCTAACATTATTTTTTGCCTTATCTATTTTTAATCCGAATACAGACATTTTATTAATAATATGCTCTCTAGTTTCAGGCGAATTTTCTCCTAAACCTGCCGTAAATACAATGGCATCTATCTTATTAATATCTTCAAACTCAGTAATATATGAGCTAATGAACTTTCTAACTTTATCTTCAAATACATCAAGAGCTAATTGTGCCCTTTCATTTCCGGCTTCCGCAGCTTCTTCTATATCTCTAAAATCAGAACTTACTCCGCTTATCCCAAGTACCCCTGATTCTTTATTTAATATATTGGAAATTTCTTCTGTATTTAAGTTTTCCTTATCCATAATAAAAGTTACAATTGCAGGATCTATATCTCCACTACGTGTTCCCATTGGTAATCCCTCTAAAGGAGTTAGTCCCATAGAAGTATTTACTGATTTTCCCTTTTTAATAGCGGAAATACTTGATCCGTTACCTAAGTGACAAGTTATTAAGTTTACCTCTTCAACATTTTTATTTAACAACTCAGCCATTCTATGAGTTAGATATTTATGAGACGTTCCATGGAAACCATATCTTCTAATCTTATCTTCTTCATAATATTTATATGGTATTGCATATACATAATTTACTGGAGGCATACTTTGATGAAAAGCTGTGTCAAATACTGCAACTTGTTTAATACTTGGAAGTAATTTTTGACAAGCTTCTATTCCCATAATATTTGGTGGGTTATGAAGAGGTGCTAATTCAATATTTCTTTCTATAGCTTCCATAATATTTGGTGGGTTATGAAGAGGTGCTAATTCAATATTTCTTTCTATAGCTTCCATCACCTTTTCATCAATTACAACACTTTCAGAAAAATCTTCTCCTCCATGGACTACTCTATGGCCCACTGCTCCAATTTCATCAAGTGAGCTTACTGCTCCAAATTCAGAATTAGTTAATGCATCAATTACAGATTTTATAGCATTACTATGATCAGCTAATGGTTTTTCAATAACCTGTTTTTCTTTTCCAATAGTTTCATGCTTTATGCGTGAGCCTTCAATTCCAATTCTCTCTACAAGTCCTTTAGCAATTACATTTTCATTATCCATATCTATAAGCTGATATTTTAATGAAGATGAACCGCAATTAATAACTAAAATTTTCATACGTTCCCCCTAAAATTTTTTACATTATAATTATAACATATTTCCTTACTTTTCCCTGACACTTTACAATGAAAATTACATAAGTATCATTCAAAATATTTATATGGTAAGGTAGTGTGATATTATTATATAATAAAATATAAATTAATAAAATACAGTAAGGAGTTCTTATGAAGATAGCTGCAATAATTGCCGAATATAATCCTTTTCACAATGGACATAAATATCAAATAGATAAAATTAAAGAACAAGGTTACTCTATAATAGTTCTTATGAGCTCATCTTTCACTCAAAGAGGAGAACCAGCAATTGTAAATAAGTTTCTCAGAAGTGAAATGGCTTTAAGAAATGGTGCAGATTTAGTTTTGGAACTTCCCAGTATATATTGCACTTCAAATGCGGAAATTTTCGCTAAGGGATCCGTTTTTATTTTAGATTCTTTAAATGTAGTTGATAATCTATTTTTTGGAAGTGAAAATAATTTAATTGAATTAAGTGAAATAACGGATTTAATAATAGAAAATAAAGATTACATTGATAAGAAAATAAAATTTGAATTAAATACCGGTAAATCTTTTCTAAAGGCCAGAGAGGCTTCTTATGATTTTTTAAATTATAATCAAATTGAAATGTTAAAAAAACCTAATAACATATTGGCATTGGAATATTTAAAAGCCTTAGGAGAATTTAATTCTCAAATTCAACCAAAGTCTATAAAAAGAAAATCCGTTAGACACAATTCTAAAATTACCAAAGCCGAATTTTCTTCAGCATCAAATATAAGAAATTTAATTTTAAGTGGTGATTTAACTTCTGTTGAAAAATTTATGCCACAGAGCGCTTTTAATATTCTTAAAAACTCTACTTATAATAATTTCAACAATTATTTTGATATTTTAAAATACATAATATTAAAAAACGACTTGAAATATTCTAATTATTTTGATTATGAAAATGGATTGGAAAATAGATTTTTAAATAATTTAAATTCCAAAGATATTTATTCTTTTATTAATTCCATAACTAGTAAAAGATATACTAAATCAAGAATTTCAAGATTACTTGTGCAAATTCTACTTGACCTAGATAAATTTTTTATTTTAAAAAGTTTTGCTAAACCCTATATTAGAATTTTAGGTTCAAATGAAATAGGATTTAATATTATTAAAGAAATAAAAAAAGAAAACTATATAATTGAAAAGTTCTCCAATATTAATAAACTTCCCGCAGAAAGTATTATTAAACAGATTGCCTTAAAAGAAAAGTTTTCCACAAATATTTATAATATTATTACAAATAATAATATTAATGAAGATTATTTTAAAAATTATATAATCCTAAAAAAAGAACTTGGAGATTAACCTCTAAGTTCTTGTCTATTTTCATTTAACATTTTAATTATTTCAGAAAGTTTTACTTGAGTATTCTCTAGGAGTTGATCGGCATAATCTCTTGCTCCTTCTCTAATTTGCAAAGACTCGTCATTGGCCTTTCTAAGTATTTCATTGGCTCTTTCATTTGCTTGTTTAACTAATTGATTCTCCGAAATTATTTCTTCAGCATGAGCTTTTGCTCCGTTAATAATTCGTTCCGCTTCAGACTGAGCACTTTGCATTATAGTACCTCTATCGGCACATATTTTTTTCGCCTCTCTTAATTCTTCAGGAAAATCTTCTTTCATTTCAGTGACTATTTCAAGAAATTCGTCTCTATCTATCATGGCTTTTCCCGTTAATGGAATTTGACCTGATGCTTCTATTAAATCTTCAAGTTCTTCAACTAATTCCAACAAACTCATATTATTTACCTCCTTTTATTTTATCCATCATTGCTTTACCCACTATGTCTGGTACAAAAATGGATAAATCACCGTTGAATTGTGCTACTTCTTTTGCAAGGGTCGAGCTAACAAATGAATTTTCATCTGAAGCCAGTAAAAAAATAGTTTCAACACCATCTTTATAGTGCATATTTGCTCTAGCAAGAGTGTATTCACTTTCATAATCCATAGATGTTCGAATACCTCTTACAACAGTTCGGCAATTTTTTTTCTTGGCATAATCAACTAATAAGCCTTCAAAAGAATCTATTTCTATATTTTCCTCTTTATCTAAAACCCTACTTAAAAGATCCAATCGTTCTTCAACAGAAAACATTACTTTTTTGTTTCTGTTATTTAGCACAGCTACAATAACTTCACCAAATATATCTCTTGATCTAAGTATTATGTCAATATGACCATTTGTTACCGGATCAAAACTCCCAGCATAAATAACTTTCATTTAATTTTCCAAACTCCTATTGAAGTATTACCATATTTTTTGTACTTAACCATTTCCAAAGAATCATTAAAATCTAAATCAAAGTTACTGTTTTGTTCAATTATCAAAAAGCCTTCTCTCTTTAATGACTCATTTTTTAAAATGCTTTTAACAACTTCCATATATAAAGTTTTATTTTCATAAGGAGGATCGACATAAATGTAATCAAACTTAATATTATTATATTTTTTTAAAAAAACTAAGGCATCTATTTTTAAAACAGTAGATTTTTGACTTAAATTTGTTTTTTCAAGATTTCTCCTAATAATATCAATTGCTTTTACGTTATTGTCAATAAAGTAACAATGAGCAGCTCCTCTGGATAAAAATTCTATACCTATTGAACCGCTTCCGGAAAATAAGTCTAAAACATATGTATCAAAAAAGTTTTGACCAAGTATATTAAATACATTTTCTTTTATTCTATCTTCCGTTGGTCTTGTAGAATTCCCTTTAAGGGTTTCTAATTTTATACCCCTATTAATACCAGATATTACCCTCATTTTTCCTCCAAATTTACTTTATTCTAACATATATTGCGCTCAATAACAATAAAGTTAATTAAGTATTGAAACGTCAATTTTTAAATTACCCAAAATATGTTTTTTCAATTTAAGTTTTTCCTCTTCTTCTAAGGAATCTTTATTCTTAAAAATATTTTGAGCTTCACTTTGTGCATATTTTAATATGTTTAAATCTCTAGGAAACTGAGAAATTTTTAAAGTATTAATTCCAGACTGTTTAACACCTAAAATATCCCCACTTCCTCTAAGCTCCAAATCTTTATTAGCAATATAAAATCCATCAGTAGAGTCTGTCATTACCTTCATCCTTTCCCAGGAAATTTTACTTTGTGAAGTATTATATAAAATACAATAACTCTTATGTGAAGATCTGCCAACTCTACCTCTTAGTTGATGAAGTTGAGCCAAACCAAAGCGTTCTGCATTATAAATTAGTATAACAGTTGCATTTGGTACGTTAACACCAACCTCAACTACTGTTGTGGAAACTATTACGTCAATTTCACCTTCGCTATATTTTTCCATTACTTCATTTTTTTCATCATTTGACATTTTTCCATGAAGTAAAGCTATGTTTAAATCGCTAAACTGATTTTCCTTTAAATATTCATAAACTTCTGTAGCCGAATCCAATTCAAAATGTTCGCTTTCCTCTATTAAGGGACATATTACATAGGCTTGTCTTCCCTTTTTTACTTCATTTTTTATAAAAACAAGCGCCCTATCCAACATAGTTTCATTAATCGCTATTGTATCTATTTTCTGTCTGTTTGGAGGCATAGTATCTATTGTAGATATATCAAGATCTCCATATAGTACAAGAGCTAAAGTTCGTGGAATCGGCGTTGCAGTCATAACTAAAGTATGAGCGGATTTTTCTTTAACATTTAAAGACTGTCTTTGCCTAACTCCAAATCTATGTTGCTCATCTGTAACATTTAAACCCAGATTATGAAATTCCACATTCTCTTCAATTAAGGCGTGTGTTCCTATTAAAATATCAATTTCACCATTGTAAATTCCCGTTAAAATTCTATTTTTATTTTTAACAGATGTACTTCCAACCAATAATTCAACTTTTACTCCTAAGGGTTCTAATATATTTCTGAAGTTTTCTAAATGTTGCCTTGCTAAAATTTCTGTAGGCACCATTATCGTAGACTGGAAACCATTTAAAAAAGTTAAATACATTGCCACAATAGCTATAATTGTCTTTCCGGAACCCACATCACCTTGTAAAAGACGATTCATCCTCTTACCCGAGGTCATATCTTTAAAAATTTCTTCAACTACCTTGCTTTGACCGGAAGTTAATTTAAAACTTAAATTATTAATAAAATTATATATTTCACTTTCTAACTTATAGGGTTTCACTTCCATCTCTATATCTTTATTTCTTAAAGTGAATAAAGTCAATTGGAAAAAGAATAACTCTTCAAAAACCAATCTCTGTCTGGCTTTAATCAAACTTCTTTTATTTTTAGGTATGTGAATGTTTTTAATAGATTCATTTTTATCCATCAAATCGTATTTTCTTATTAATTGGGCAGGAAGATTCTCTTCAAATAATTTTAAATCTACAACCTGTTCAACTGCTTTTATAATTTCATTATTACTTATATCTTTTTTAAGAGGATAAATCGGATAAATTTTCCCGAATTTGTTTTTTTCACTTAAAATTTTAAAAGATGGATTTGTCAATTGCACTTGACCTTTAAATTTTGTAACTTTTCCGGAAATTAAATATGCTTCACCTATTTTAATTTGATTTTTAATATATCTCATATTAAAAAAGCTCATCTTTCCCGTTCCGGAGTTATCTTCTATTAAAAAAGAAGTAATTGACAGATTTCTTTTTATTCTTCTATCTTCTAAAACAGATAATACTTTAACTATAAAAGTTGCTTTCTCTTCAATGTCAGCTTCATATAAAAGTTTGAAATTACTTTGATCTTCATAATCCCTCGGATAATAATTTAATAAATCTCCTATGTTTTCTATTTCCAACTCGGCAAATTTTTTTCCTCTTTTTTCTCCAATTCCTTTGAGTGCGGTAATTTTACTTTCTAATTTCAATTTATCACCTTCTTATTTGAAAACCTCACATTTTAAATGTGAGGCTTAAATTATTCTAATGAAATTATATAGTAATAAAGCGGCTGTAAGCCATCTATTAAATCAATATCCAAATCTGTATATTTTTCTTGAAGTTCCTCTAATAGTTCTTGAGCATCTTCTTTTCCTACATCTTCACCTCTATAGAGAGTTATCATAGAAATATCATCATTTATTAAATTCTCTATTAATTCAACAGTAGTGGTTTTTATATCTTCATTACAAGATAAAATTTCCTTTCCGCTAAGTCCAATAATATCTCCTTCACTTATGTCTTTTCCATTTATTTGAGTATCTCTTACAGCGTAGGTAACTTGAGCAGAAATTACATCTTTAATTGCACTGTTAATATTTTCAATATTTTTATCTAAGTCTGCTTCATAGTCAAAGGAAAGTAACCCAGCCACACCTTGAGGAATTGATTTTGTACCTATTACATAAATATTTCTCTCGCTTAAATCTCTAGCTTGTTCAGCTGCAAGTATAATATTTCCATTGTTGGGAAGTATAAACACATTTTCACCACTTACATTATCAATAGCATTTAAAAAGTCTTCAGTACTTGGATTCATAGTCTGTCCACCCTCTACTATATAGTCCACACCAAGAGATTTGAAAACTTCGTTTATACCTTTTCCTATTGAAACTGAAATGAAAGAATATTTTTTGTCAATTTTATTTTCTTCTTCGCTTTGAGCCTTAGCCACATCTGCTTCATCAAAAAGTATTTCTCGATGTTGATATCTCATATTATCTATTTTAATATCCTGAAGACCGCCTAACTCAACTCCATATTCCAGTGCTTTCCCCGGATTATTAGTATGAACATGTACTTTTATTAAACCCGTACCTTCTCCGCCTACTACTAACAAACTATCGCCTAATTTCGCAAGCTTATTTTTAAAGCTATTGAGGTCATTATAATCAGTATTAATTATAAACTCTGTACAATATCCATACTTTATATCTTCATTTACAGGTTTAAAACTAACTTCTTTCTGTGCTTTCTTCTTCAATATATCATCATCTTCTACATTTTCAATGTTTTCACCATTTAATGCTTTATATGCACCTTCAAGTAAAACAACTAAGCCCTTACCTCCTGCATCTACAACACCTGCATCTTTAAGCACTTGTAGTTTTTCAGGCGTTTTATCAAGAGATTTATTGGCTTCAACTATTACATCTTTAAGAAATATCAGAATATCATCGTATTGCTTAAAGCTTTTTACAGCAAAATCAGCTGTTTCTCTACCCACTGTTAAAATAGTTCCCTCTGTTGGTTTCATCACCGCTTTATAGGTAGTCTCTGACGCTCTTTTAAAGGCATATGCCAGTTCTTCAATAGAAGCTTCGCTTAACCCTTCTAAACCCTCAGAAAACCCTCTTAACAGCTGTGAAAGTATTACTCCAGAATTACCTCTGGCACCCATTAGAGAACCCCTTGCTGCAGCTTTTGCTATCTCTTCAATATATTCATCTTTTTCAACAAGTTCAACTTGTTTTAAAGATGATTTTGCCGTAAGAGACATATTAGTTCCCGTATCTCCATCTGGAACAGGGAATACATTTAGCGCATTAACCTCTTCTTTATTTAATATGAGGTAGTTCACTGCACCAATAATGGCCTTTTTAAGCAATACACCATTTAATTTGTTTGTTTTCAAAGAACTGCCTCCATTATTTTAATCTTATTCCCTCTACAAAAACTTCAATATTATCAACCTTTAATCCTGTAAGATTTTCTATATTAAATCTTACTCTATCAATAATATTTTCGCCTACAACCGATATTTTTACTCCATATTCAAGCACAACATGAAGTTCTATATTTATTTGATTATCCTCAGTACTAACTTTTATTCCCTTAGATAAATTGTCAAATTTTAAAATTTCCAAAAGACCATCTGTGGCACTTTTTGAAGCCATACCTACGATTCCATAGCTTTCCATAGCAGAAATCCCAGCTATATGGGCCAAGACAGTGTTTTCAATAATTATATTTCCGCCATCAGTTTTAACATTTGCAGACATAATGCACCTCCTAAATACTAGCTTTTACACTATTATACCATCAAAATCAAATTTCAGAAAATATATTTTAATAATGTAAAAACAATTTGCCAAAATCCATATATCTGTGGTAAAATGAGTAAGCTATGAAAGAATCAAGGAGGTGTCACTATGTCAAGAAAATGCGACGTATGTGGAAAGCAAAAGCTTTTCGGAAATACTATTTCTTTTTCACATAAAAGAGGCAATAGAAGCTGGTCTCCTAACATTAGAAGAGTAAGAGCTGTTGTAAATGGCCAATCTAAAAGAATTAATGTTTGTACTAGATGTTTAAGATCTGGAAAAGTGGAAAGAGCAATTTAATTTATTTAATTTTTAATATCTTGCAAAATATTAAAAATAGGACTGTTTATCAGTCCTTTTTTATTTTAAAACCTTTACGGTTTTTGGAGCGGAAAACGAGATTCGAACTCGCGACCCTCGCCTTGGCAAGGCGATGCTCTACCACTGAGCCATTTCCGCATATATTATTTAATTATTTTGTATTATAACATATAGCTAAAATCTGTCAATAGATTTAAAACTACTATAATACCATCCCTTTATATTGTAACTTAAGCTTTAAAAGTTTTAATATAAAGAATACTTTCTGTGAGAAATGAAGTGTGAGAGCCACACTTCATTTCTAATGTTACACTAACTTTGTAATCATATTATTTAATTCCTCTTTATCAAAGGTATACTTTTTATTACAAAAATGGCAACTAAGTTCCACCTTACCATCTTCTTCCAAGATGTTTTCCAATTCATCTTTACCCAATGCTATTAGTGCACTTTCCACTTTCTCCTCTGAACAATCACATTCATAATAAACTTCTTTTACATCAAGGAATTTTACCTTTAACCCTTTTAAAATTAAGTTTATAATATCTTCTGCACTATGTCCCAAACTTATTAATTGAGATACATTTCCTAAATCCTTTAAATTATCTTCTATTAGAGAAATCACTTCTTCTTCAGCATTTGGCAAAAGTTGTAATATAAAACCTCCTGCTGCCTTAATAGTGTAGTCCACATCAACTAAAACTCCCAAACCTACAGCAGAGGGAATCTGTTCTGACGTATATAAATAATTTGCTATATCCTCGGCAATTTCACCTGACACTAGGTTTACCTGACCTACATAAGGCTCTTTAAGACCCATATCTGTTACTACTGTCAAAATTCCCTTTCCAACTAAAGCTCCTACATCAATTTTATTGTCCGACTCTCGTATAGGTTTATCAGCTAACGGATTATTTACATATCCTTTGATTTTTCCGTCATTTTTCCCTGTCACTACAATTCGTCCAATAGGACCGTCACCATTTATATTTATAGTTATAGAATCTTTTTCATTTTTTAAAGAATTGGTCATTAATAAACCTGCTGTTAAAGTTCTTCCAAGTGCAGATGAAGCTGTTCTTGAAAGATTATGTGTAACTCTGGCTTTTTCAACAACCCCTGTAGTAATTCCCGCTGATATTTTTATGGAACCACTTTCGTCAATTGCTCTTACAATGTAATCCATACTACCTCCTAGCCACATAAACTAATCTATTTGAATCTTTTAATTCAGTATTGGAGTTATTATACTCATTATATACTGAAACTTCTTTAAAACCGCTTTTTTTAAGAGCATTGACAATAAAACTATTGTCATATGCCCTCTCAATATGTTCTTCATAAAATCTCTCATAGAGATTGTTTTTTTCAACAAAAAAATTTACGCTAAAAATATTTTCCTTACTTGTATCATTAAAGAAATTTTCCCAAACATAGAAAATGCCGTCGACTTCTTCCACATAAGTCTTTTCCATATTTAAAAATTTATATTCTGTATTTAAGTCGAAAATGAAAATACCGCCATCTTTTAATAAACTAAAGGTGTTTTTAAAGGTTTCCTCTATTTCCTTAGGGACAATAATATAGTTTAAACTATCGCAACAGGAAACTACCATATCATAAATTCTATCTGATTTGAAATCCTTCATGTTATGGTTAAATATCCTTAATTTATCACTTCTAATTTTATTTGATAAAATAGATAACATATCTACTGATAAATCAACTGCATCAACTTCAAACTCTAATAATAACTTTTCTGTTAAATTACCGGTTCCACATCCTAGTTCTAATAATTTTTTACTTTTTATCCCACTATTTCTATATACATCATCAATGAAATTATAAACTTTATCATAATCAAAATCATACATCAGTTTATCATATATTTGAGCAAATTGATTATATACCATTTATATTCTTTACCTCTGTAACTATGTCTTTTAAAGTGTCTCCCGCTTGTTCGTGAAATACTAAATCAGCGTTTCTATCTTCAGGAGTAGGCGTACTATTAATAATAATCAATCTATCTACATACCTAGGTAAGAAATTTACCGGAGATACAGTTAAACTTGAACCTACAACTATTAAAAGCTCTGTTGTCTCCAACTCCATTACAGCTCTTTGAAAATCATCAGGCATCATATCACCAAACATAACTACATTTGGTCTTAGAGTTCCACCACAATTATCACACTTAGGTGGAATTTCATTTTTTTCAACTTTAGCTTTCATAACGCTGAAATCATAGGATTTACCGCAGTTTATACAGTGAATCCCCCTTGTCTCCCCATGAACTTCATACATTCTTTCACTTCCCGCCTTGGCATGAAGATTATCTATATTTTGAGTAATTACTCCACTTAATAATTTTAGCCTCTCCAATTCTGCCAAAGCTATATGACCCATATTTGGTCTCTTGTCATTTAAGTCCTCTAAAATTTTATAACCTTCAGAGTAAAATCTTTTTGGATTTTTTAGTAATACATCTCTTGACAGCGCACTTATAGGATCCATTTTTTGATAATAACCCGTCTCCGATCTAAAATCCGGAATACCAGACTCAGTGCTTATTCCAGCTCCCGTTAAAGCAAAGGATTTTTTTGAACTTATTATAAGTTTTGCAGCCACTTCAATTTTTTCATTATAATTTTTAATCATACTACCACCTCTTAAAATACAATTGCATAATAGATAAAATACAATATTACTAAAGCCACTATTGGCACAAAATTAAAAAGATCAATACTTTGAATATCTCTCACTCTTACTCTGGACTTTAACTTACTTTCTCTTATTTTCTTTTCCCTATTCATCTGCTTAAATAACATTCGCAACAATACAGCCGATGCTATTGATATTAAAAACAACATTATAATTAGAAACAATTGGAGTGAACCTATGTCTTGAGCTATATCAGTTTGTTTTAAATAATTAAATATCGTATCATTTAAGTACTTTGATGTAAAAATAGCTATTAAATTATTTGTAAAGTGCCCTAAAATAGCAGCAAATAAAGATCCGGTTAGCTCTAATAAGTTTCCAAATAAAATCCCCAACAAGAAAGGAGCTACAAAATTTTGAATATCAAAATGGAATAAGGCAAAAACCAATGATGACATAACTATTGCAAATTTTCCACCATAGATGTCATAGGAATTTATAAGTGCTCCTCTAAAAAACACCTCTTCGCATATAGCAGGAACTATACACATTACCAACAAATATCTAAAAAAAGACTCTTCTTTTAATAAAATATCCATGGAAAAGTTTTTAAATTCCACAAAAGAAGATAAAAAAGATAAAAATATTCCATTTAATAAAAGAATTATCGGATAACATAGTATAACAACTATTACCACCCTTATTATATTAATAAAACTTAATTTTTTTACTCTTAATACTTCAGTTCTTTTCCCGCTTCCACAAAGTAACAAAGCAGGTATTAAAATTATAAATATCTCATTAATTAATGTACCTTTAAAAAAATCTTTACTCTGTATATGATAACCTATAGTCAAGAAGAAAATTGACAAAACTAAAGTAAAAGTATTAACACTTAATACATTTAAATTTTTCTTCTTATATTTTGTTTTTTTAAATTTCTTCATAAAACTGTCTGTATGAAATTTTTGAACTAAAGTTCCATACTTCCTCCTGAATTTTATTAAGCTAATACTATTATAGCATTTAAACAAATTAGTATTAATTTCTATTTACAATATAATATACTATAATAATGTAATTAATCAATTCTACAAAATAAATCTTTAAGATTTTAAAGTATATTAAAATTTGTTATATATTTTAATATAATGTTATAATAGTAATAATAAATTTAACAAATAGTTAGGAATGATTATGTGAATTCAAATAATTTAGAACTTGCTCAAAACAAATTGATATTACTTTATATAATTAAAAATTCTAATGGTGAATTTAATGATGAACAACTCACAAAGTTTATATTGGAAATTAATTTGTTTAATTTTTTCTATTTCAAACAATATATTGCTGAATTAAGTGAAAGCGAATTTATTTTTTTAGATAATGAAGAGAATTACAATGTTACTAATGAGGGACTTAATACATTAAATATGTTTGTAAATGAACTCCCTACTACTATTTTAGAGGAAATTGACACATATCTCAACACCTTTAAGAAAGATTTAATTTCAAAAAAGTCCATAATAGCCAAATATTATAAAGATGACTTTGATAGAATATATGTAAATCTAGCTATAAAGGAATCAAATGTGGAAATTTTTAATTTAACACTAGAAGTTCCCACAAAAGAATATGCAAAAAAAATTACTGAAAAGTTTAAAATTCAACCTGAGGTACTTTATCTAAAAATAATTGAACAATTAGATATTTAAAGATGCATAAAACTATGCATCTTTAAAACTTTTATTTATCAATTCTTTTGTTTCACTTACAAGATATAAGGAACCAGAAATAACTATCATATCTTTTGACGTAGAATTATTTACTGCAATATCGATTGCTTCTTTTAAACTGCTTATTATTGATACATTTGACATGTACTTGTTTGCCTCTTCCAGTAGAACTGTTAACTCCGTCTTTCTTGATGTGGAAAGGTCCACAATTATTAGTTTATCAGCATACTTGGAAAATTCATGAATCATTTTTTCATGTTCCTTATCATCTAAAATGGAAGTTATAATTGTCAATTTTTCATACTTAAATAATTTAAAGCTTTCTGTAAGTCTTAAAATCCCATCAAAATTATGAGCACCATCTAATAGAACTAAGGGATTTTCTCTTATTTTTTCCATTCTTCCCGGCCAAAAAGCTCTTTTTACTCCTGCTCTAATTTCTTCATCAGATAAGCTTAGCAAATTTCTATTTCGAAGTTCCATAATTGACATAATACTTAGAGCTGCATTATCTAATTGATAGTAGCCCACCATCTTAATTTCTAAATCCTTTAAAATTTCATCTTTAAACTTTAAATCAAATTTGGACCCAGACTTATCAATTTCTAAATTTAATATTTCTAAATCACTTAAATCATAAAAAGGCGCATTTTTCTCCAGTGCTTTCTCTTTTACAATCCTTCTAATTTCCGGATCTGTATTTGAAGAAGTACATAATACTCCTTCTCTGATAATTCCGGTTTTTTGATGTGCTATTTCTTCAATTGTATTACCTAAAAATTGCATATGGTCCATTGAAATAGGTGTTATAACACTTAAGATTTTATCCTGTGTTTCAACTACATTTGTACTATCAGATAATCCACCCATTCCAACTTCTAAAACACAATAGTCACACTTATTCTCTTTAAAGTATAAAAATCCAACAGCTGTAATAAATTCAAAGTAAGTGAGCATTTCAAAATCATCAATTATTTTTTCTTCGGCTTTTAAAACTTTAATTGATAGGCTTGTAAAGTCTTCTTCACTTATTTCTCTGTCATTTACTACGATTCTCTCAGTATACCTTTCCAGATGTGGAGAAGTATATAGTCCAACTTTATAATCACCGCTATTAATTATGCTATATAGAAACTTTGAAGTTGAACCCTTTCCATTTGTACCTGCAACATGCAAGTACTTAACTCCCAAATGGGGATTGTCCAAATATCTTAAAAGTGACTTCATTCTTTTAAAATCATAGGACTTCCGTTTTCCCTCTCTACTTTCAATGTTTTTAATTACCTCTTTAAAGTTCATCTCAAATTCTCTTTCACTTTCTCAAGTCTCTTTTCAATAGAAGCCAACATCTCTTCATACTTCTTTTGCTTTTCTCTCTCTACATTAACTAATTTTTCAGGTGCTTTCTCCACAAAACTTTTATTTGACAGTTTACTTGCAGCTCTTTTTATTTCAGATACAATAGAATCTTTTTCCTTATTTAATCTTTCAAGTTCCTTTTTATAATCTACTAAGTCTTTAAGAGGAAGTAAGATTTCAGCCCTATCTAAAATAATAGATATATTGTCATCGTCAATATTCTCCTTACTATTTGTTAAAGTTAAACTTGTAGAATACCCTAGATTTAAAAATTGTTCTTTATTTTCAGTTATTATTTCCTCAATTTCCTTTGACTCTGTAAAGATTATAGTATTAGACTTTTTGCTGTTTTCTATATTCATTTCAGCTCTTGCATTTCTAATTCCTCTTATAGCTTCTTTAATATAGTTAATAGCAACCTCTTCTCTTTCAAATATATATTCTTCTTTTAAAATAGGCCACTTTGAAATTATTAAAGCTTCTTCAGTGCCGGGCAAATGTTGCCAAATTTCCTCAGTTATAAAAGGCATAAATGGGTGAAGTAATTTTAAAACATTCTTTAAAACATATAACAAAACTTTTTTTGCACTTTCTTTATATGGTGATTCTTCCCCATAAAGTCTAGGTTTTACCATTTCAATATACCAGTCACAGTAATCGCTCCAAATAAAATCATATATTTCCTGAGCAGCCATTCCTATTTCATACTTATCAATTTTTGAAGTTACACTAGTAATTAAGTTTTGTAAATGAGATAGTATCCACTTATCTTCATTTTTCAAATATTCTTCATTGATTTTTTCATCAATATTATCTTCTAAATTCATAAGAACAAATCTTGTTGCGTTCCAAAGCTTATTTGCAAAATTTCTATTTGCCTCTACACGTTCAGTATAAAATCTCATATCATTTCCGGGAGTGTTACCAGATATTAAAGTAAATCTTAAGGCATCAGCTCCATACTCGCCTATTATATCGAGAGGGTCAATTCCATTTCCTAAAGATTTACTCATCTTTCTTCCCTGTGAATCTCTAACTAAACCAGTTAAAAAAACGTCTTTAAAAGGCACCTCTCCCATACACTCTATTCCGGAAAATACCATTCTAACTACCCAGAAGAAAATAATATCATATCCTGTAACAAGTACATTTGTAGGATAGAAATATTCTAAATCCTCAGTCTTTTCAGGCCACCCTAAAGTTGAAAAAGGCCAAAGCGCAGATGAAAACCAAGTATCTAAAGTATCTTCATCTTGTTTAAAGTGTAGTCCTTCATAGCCCTTTGTTCCTTCTGGATTACTTTTTGCTGCTACAACTTCACCTGTTTCAATACAGTAGTAAACAGGAATTCTATGTCCCCACCAAAGCTGTCTTGATATAGTCCAATCTTTAATGTTTTCTAACCAATGAACGTAAATTTTTGAAAATCTCTCTGGAATAAAATCCAATTTACCATCATAAAAAGCTTTAAGTGCAGGCTCAGCTAAGGGTTTCATCTTTACAAACCATTGTTTTGAAAGCATTGGTTCTATTACAGTTTTACATCTTTCGCAATGACCAATTGAGTTATGATGAGCTTCCTCCTTAGAAAACAATCCCAAATTTTTAAAATCTTCTATAATTTGCTTCCTTGCTTCATATCTATCAAGTCCAAAATATTTTCCGGCATTTTCATTTAAATGAGCATCATCTGTAAAAATTTTTAATTGGCCTAAATTATGTCTCTCTCCTACTTCAAAGTCATTTGGATCATGAGATGGTGTTATTTTAACAGCACCTGTACCAAATTCCATATCTACATATTCATCGGCAACTATTGGAATCTTTTTATTGTCCATAATTGGAAGTAATACATTTTTACCAATTAAATCTGTATATCTTTCGTCCTTAGGATTTACTGCTACAGCTAAATCTCCGGGAATAGTTTCCGGTCTGGTTGTAGCAACTTCAATATAGCCACTTCCATCTTCAAGAGGGTATTTGAAACTCCAAATAGAACCGTCACTTTCCTCATGTTCAACTTCAGCATCGGAAATAGCAGTACCGCAATTTGGACACCAGTTTATTATTCTATCTCCTCTATAAATTAGACCCTTGTTGTAATAATTTATAAATACCTCTTCAACTGCATTGGAAAGCATTTCATCAAGAGTAAATCTATCTCTTGACCAGTCACAAGATACTCCCAATTTTTTAAGTTGGTTTTTAATAGTTCCGCCATATTTTTCAGTCCATTCCCAAGCTTCCTTTAAAAAGTTTTCTCTACCTAAATCATCTTTAGATTTCCCTTCGGATTTTAATTTTTCCACTACCTTTGCTTCTGTGGAAATTGAAGCATGATCTGTTCCGGGCAACCACAATGCACTATAACCTTGCATCCTCTTAGTCCTAGTTAGTATATCCTGAATTGTATTGTTTAAGGCATGCCCCATATGCAAGTTTCCTGTAACGTTTGGAGGGGGCATCATTATAGTATAGGGTTTTTTTGTTTTATCTACTTCCGCCTTAAAATAGCCGTTGTCCATCCAATAACTATATAATCTTTCTTCAAAATCCTTTGGATTGTAAGTTTTTGCTAATTGTTCCATCTTTCCTCCTAAATAAAATAAAAATCCTTCGTCGTATAAGGACGAAGGACGTGGTACCACCTTAATTTCCGATAAATCGGCTCTATAATTTAACGCTTACACGTTGTAGACTTGTCCTCTACAAAGCAGAAAAGTAACTTTCACTTTAATGAAATCAATATTTTTCACCAACCAATATCTCTCTTAAGAATCATTAAAGCTACTTAGCTTCTCTATTGCCTTATTTAATTGTTTTTATTATATGAACAAACAAATTCTTTGTCAACAGTCTTATTTTACTTAGCTATAAATCCCATTTTTCTATATACTTTTCTCAATGTCTTATTAGCTAAATAGCTTGCTTTTTCTGCCCCTTCTCTATAGACTTTTTCAAGATATTCTCCATCTGAGCGAATTTCCTTAAATCTTTCTCTTATTGGACGAAGACCTTCCACCACTACTTCTCCCAAATCTTCTTTAAAAACTCCATAACCTAAATCTTTGTAGTAATCTACTACTTCCTCTGAAGTTTTTCCACTAAAAGCAGTGTAAATATCTATTAAATTTTTAATAGCTAATTGGTCATCTGAGTAGTTTATTTCCCCTATGGAATCTGTCACTGCTCTTTTAATTTTTTTTCTGGTCTCATCCTCTGAATCCAATATTAAAATATAACTATTTTTATCAGGATCGGACTTGCTCATTTTTATAGTCGGATCCTGCAATGACATGATTTTAGCTCCAACTTTAGAAACTAAAATCTCAGGAATCACAAATGTCTCTGAGTACCGTGAATTAAATCTCTGGGCTATGTCTCTTGTCAGTTCAATATGTTGTCTTTGATCTTCACCTACAGGTACAAAAGAAGATTGATATAATAAAATATCTGCAGCCATTAAGACCGGATAATTTAATATTCCTGCTAAAACTTCCTTTGACCTTTTCGATTTATCTTTGAATTGAGTCATTCTTTGAAGTTGTCCCACAGAGGTAATTGTATTTAATATCCATGCTAATTCCGCATGAGCAGGTACGTGAGACTGAATATAGATTATACTCTTTTCAGGATCTAAACCAGCCGCTAAGTATAAAGAAAGAATGTCCAATGTATTCTTTCTTAAATCCTTAGGCTCTTGAGCTACAGTTATAGCATGCATATCCACAATACAGTAGAGGCAGTTATACTCTTCTTGAAGTTCTCTAAAGTTTGAAAGTGCTCCTATATAATTACCAAGGGTAAGTAATCCCGAAGGTTGTATCCCGCTATAAACTACTTTCTTTTCCATTTAAATTCTCCTATCTCTTTAAAAGTTTTTCTGTTAATCTATTTACTTCATATTTTATTTTTTCTTCATCAACTGTTAATATTTCTCTATTTTCCATAATAACTTTGCCATCTACAATTAAATCTGTTACATAATTTGAATTTGTACTATAGCAAAGAGCGGAAATCATATTATTTTTAGGTGTGAAGCCCAGAGCATTTAAGTCATACAATGCAATATCCGCCAAAGCATTTTCAACTATAATTCCATTGTTAAAGCCTGTCAACTTTCCCCCATTTAACGTTGCCATTTTTAAAATTTCAATAGCAGGTACAGATGTAGCATCTAAGGTTACCGCTTTATTCACAATTGATCCTATATGCATTTCCTCTATTAAATCTTGATTATTATTAGAAGAAGATCCGTCTGTACCAATACCCAACTTAATTCCTTTTTTCAACATCTCATCTATTGGCGCAAAACCGCTTGCCAATTTTAAATTAGAACTTGGATTATAAATTGGATATACGTCTTTTTCACTTATTAAATCAATTTCTTCATCTGTTAAATGAACGCAATGGGCTGCTACTACTTTTAAATCAAACATACCCAAATCATTTAAGTACTTAGCCGGAGTTGTTGAATGTTCCTTTAAGCAATCCTCCACTTCTTTTTTAGTTTCCGATAAATGAGTGTTAATTACACCATCGAAACTTGCAGCTATATCCATTAATTTAATTAAGTACTCCTTAGAGCAAGTATAAATTGAATGCGGAGCAGGGACTATTTTAACTCTGCCATTACCTGAATTATGATAATTTTTATAAAGTTCAAGTAATTCATCAATTCTCTCGTCACCACCACCCGAAATATCCATCATTCCCCGTGTAAGAACCCCTCTAATTCCAGACTCTATAATTCCATCTGAAACTCTATCCATTGAATAATACATATCATATACTGTACCAACTCCACTTTTAATATTTTCAACTATTGAAAGCATACTTGCCCAGTAAATATCTTCTGAAGTTAATTTATCTTCCACAGGCCATATCTTTTCATTTAGCCATGTATTTAAATCTAAATCATCTGCTAAATTTCTCATCATTGTCATACCGAGATGTGTATGCCCATTGGTATAGGCAGGTACTGCCAATTTTCCTGAACAATCAATAATTTTATCAGCCTTAATATCAATTTTAGAACTAATCTTTGATATTTTATTGTTTTCAATTAAAATATCATAATTATCTTCTATTTTTTCCTTTTCAATATTTAAGTATGAAACATTTTTTAATAATATCATATTCATCCTCTTTAAAAATTTTAAATATATTTTTTAATAATTATAACAGATAATATTATATCATTATTTACAAATTTTACTTATTTTTTTACAAAACTCATTTACAAAAACGCGTATTTTTAGTATAATACTCTCGGCTCTTTAATTATCGCGGCAAGAAAATTTTAGGAGTTGAATTATTAAATGGCAAAAATGATGGGACCTAGATTTAAACAATCTAGAAGATTAGGTCTTAATGTATGTGGTCACCCAAAAGCTATGAAAAGAGCTCATAAGGGAACTGCAAGAAGTGATAAGAAGTTAACTGAATATGGTATGCAATTACTTGAAAAGCAAAGACTAAGAGCTTATTACGGAGTACTTGAAAAACAATTTGTAAATCTTTTTAGTGAAGCTAAAAAATCTAAAGAACAAACAGGTCCAACACTTGTACAGTATTTAGAAAGAAGATTGGACAACTTAGTTTATAGAATGGGATTTGCAAGCTCCATAAGACAAGCAAGACAAATGGTAACTCACGGTCATATTACTGTAAATGGTAAAAAATTAAATATACCTTCATACAGATGTGATGCAGGAGATGTTATCGCTCTTTCTCCAAGAGGAAAAAAGGCTGAACTTTTCAAAGAGAACTATGAAACTGCTTTCGTATCATCTTATCCATATATATCTAAAGATGAAGATTTTAAAGCTACTTTGGTTTCTATACCTAACAGAGAAGATATACCTATAGAAATAGATGACCAATTAATCGTTGAGTTTTACTCAAATATGTAATAATAAAAGTGATGAAATTAAAACCCAAGTTTCATCACTTTTTTACTTATTAAAATTAAGATAGGAGTGTTTGTTTTGACAAATAACCAAGAAAATTACGTTAAGTTAATTACTTCCTTTGATGAATTTAATTTAAATTCGATTATTGATTTACTCAAAGATAGTGATATTCCCTATAAATTAACAAAAGATAACAGTGAGGCTAATCTAGAGGTAATTAATGAAATAAATCTATCATCAACTACTATATTAGTTCCTCAAGACTTTTTGTTAAAGGCTCAAGAAATAATAAATCTAATTTTTAAAATAGATTTCAATAGTAATATTTAAAAAACCAAAGCTAAACTTTGGTTTTTACTTTTCTTCTATAAAATTACTTTCATCTGACCACAATCTCTCTAAGTCGTAGTATTCTCTTTCTTCCTTATGAAAAATATGGACTATGATGTCTGAATAATCTAAAATAATCCATCTCATAGAGTTTTTACCTTCTAAATTATCAATACTGTATCCTGCTTCAAGCATCTTTTCTTCAATTTCATCTGCCAATGCACTTACCTGACTTGAAGAATTTCCGCTTACTATTACGAAGTAATCGGCTATTGAACTAAGTCCATTAATATCTAAAACCTTAATGTCTATTCCCTTTTTATCTTCACAGGATTTTACTATAATATCAAGTTTTTCTTTTACCATATTCTCTCCTTATTTTAAACCAATTTCCTTTAACATACTATTTGCTGACCCTTCATCTAAAAAGAAATAAGAAACCCCATTTCTATAACTTGGACTTCCAGGCAAAGTCTGGGTTGAAATATTTTCCTTGGACAGCTTTCTTAAGTTTAATCCTATCTTAACTACTTGAGAAAAAGGAAGATTTGTCAAAGTGTTTTTATCATAACTTCTCAGAAGCATTGGAGCTTTTAAGATTGATGCCGGCGACTTAAGTTTATCTAAGAAAGATGAAACAAATTGCTGTTGTGCTTGAACTCTTCCCAAATCCGCATTTGCATAGCCCCTATATCTCAAAAACTGCATGGCACTATTACCATTTAAAGTTTGAGGACCTTTAGCAAGCTGAATATCTAAAGGCGGATCTGCCCATTCGTCCTTGTAAACCATATCCTGAGGTACGTCAACATCAACTCCTCCAATAATATCCACTATATCTCCGACAAATTTATAACTTACTGTAACATAGTATTCAATATTGGTGCCAAGTAAATTATTAACACTGTTTAAAGTAAGCTCAGGACCACCATAGTTATAGGAGTGATTGATTTTCTGTTTCTTATAACCTTCAATTGATGCATAAGTGTCTCTTGGTACAGAAATTAAATCAACTTTTCCCGTATCTAAATTCATATTAACAACCATTATAGTATCAGATCTTGAACTGTTTTCAGTACTTGTGTCTAAGTTGTCCACGCCCAACATTAAAAAAGAAACATTTTTATCTCCGTTACTTACTTCAGAGAAAAAATCCTGTGGGTTTTCAATATGATTTTTTACTACAAAAAAACCTATTGACCCTACAAATAATAATATTATTACAAGAAAAGTTGTAAAAAAAGCTTTAAAAAATCTTCCCATCTTCCATCTCCAGTATAAAATTTCTTGCTTTAACTGTATCTAATACAATATAATCGTTAGATTTACACAAATGACTTAAAGTATTATTTAAACTAAAATATACTGCATTATCTAAATTTACCTTGGCCAATTCCCTAGCTCTCTCCACTCCGTTAAAATTTCTCATAGGTTCAATATAATCTGCAAGAAAAACAATTTTTTCTAAAAGTGTCATACTCTCTCTACCTGTAGTATGATACCTTATAGCATTTAATATCTCTTTATCTTTAACTCCATATTTCTTTTCAGCAATTATTGCACCCAAATAACTATGAATTATTTGAGGAGCAGCCTTCATTTCTTTTGTCAATTTTAAATCATATTTCCTGCATTCCTCAATAAGCTTATCATAATCTTTTATTTTAGCACAGTCATGATAATAGGCGGCAATCTTTGTTTTTTCTAAATCAGCACCATAGATTTGTGCTAATTCTTTTGCTGTATCAACTACTCTTAAAGTGTGTTTAAATCGTTTTTCGCCAATTCTATTAATAATGTCTTCTTCATATAAAAATTTCATTTTCAACCTCTATATAGATTATGCTCATTAATATAATTTATTACCTTATCAGGCAATAAATACTTAACTGATTTTTCATTTAAAATTCTATTTCTAATATAAGTTGAAGATAAATCACAAAGTGGTGGTTTTATTATATTTACCTTTGTTTCAAATTCCCTTCTTAAATAATCCATTTCCATATCAAAGACTTTATTTAAATTAAATTCAGGTCTAAGAGCACAGATAAACTCCACCTCTTTAGATAAAATACCTATTTCTTTCCAAGTTTTTAATTGAAATAAAATATCTGAACCTATAATAAAGTAAAATTTACCATCAAAGCTATCATTTAATGCACTTACTGTTTCCACACTATAACTATATCCGTCTTTTTTTGTTTCAATATCAGATAGTATAAAATTTTCATTAGCTTCAATAGCCAATTTTACCATTTCAAATCTCAGTTTTGCATCTGTATAATTTTCCTTATGAGGAGGGTTTCCAGTTGGAATAAATATAATTTTATCCAAACCAAATTCATCTATTGCATACTCTCCCACAATTAAATGAGCTATATGAATAGGATCAAAGGTACCTCCCATTATTCCATATCTCTTCATCACAATTCAATCTTCTTATTTTCTTTAGATTCTCTATATATAGTTAACTTATTTCCAATTTGTTGTACAAACTCTGAATTTGTACTATCTGTTATCTCTTCTGTTATATCCCTTGCAAACAAAGGAGAGTTTTTTAACACTGAAATTTTAACTATTTCATGAGCCTCTAACAATTCATCAATTTGTTTAATTAAACTATCTGTAATTCCATTTTTACCTACTTGTATAAGTGGTTTAGTATTATTAGCAATGGATTTCAGATAAGAACGTTGCTTTCCTGTAATCATAAATACCTCTATTCAAAAAATTCAAATTCATATTCTAGAATAAATACGGAATCTCCCTCATCTATTCCTAGTTCCTTTAACTTATCAATTACGTTATTTTTTCTTAAATTTTCTTGGAAATACCTTAATGAATCTATGTCTTCAAAATTTGTAGAATGCATTAACTTTTCAATATATGGTCCATCGACTTTGAACTTCCCATCTTCCATATATACTTGAATTCCCTCTTCTCTTTCATAGGTTTCAATATATTCTTCATCATAAGTTTCATATTCAAAATCATAATTTTGAAGTTCATTAAATACATATTTCATTAAATCTTGAAGATTTTCAGTTGTTGCAGCACTTCCTGAAAATATTTTATAATTTTCACCTAATTCATTTTTAAAAAGTTCCAAATTTTCTTCTGCTCCCGGAATATCCATTTTATTAGCAAAAATAATTTGAGGTTTTTCTGAAAGTTTTTCATTGTAATTTTTCAATTCCGCATTTATTTTATAAAAATCTTCTATGGGATTTCTTCCCTCAGAGCCGGATATATCTAGGACATGGATTAGCAACTTGGTTCTTTCAACATGTTTTAAAAATTCATCTCCAAGACCAAGTCCTTCACTTGCCCCCTCAATTAAACCCGGAATATCGGCAATTACAAAACTCATTTCCGGTCCTAAGTTTACAACACCTAAATTGGGTTTAAGTGTTGTAAAATGATAGTTGGCAACTTTAGGTTTTGCCGCTGAAACTACAGACAACAAAGTAGATTTTCCAACGTTTGGAAAACCTATTAAACCAACATCTGCAAGTAACTTCAATTCTAAAATTACTTCTCTTTCCACTCCTTTTGAACCAGCCTGTGCAAAAGAAGGCGCCTGTCTAGTTGAGGTTGTAAATCTTGCGTTTCCCTTACCACCCCTACCGCCTTTAGCAATGATAAATTCTTGATTTTTTTCTTTTAAATCTACTATTACGCCACCGGTTTTTTTATCCTTTACTAAAGTTCCAACAGGTACTTTTAAAATAATATCTTCTCCGTCTTTACCAAATTGTTTTTTACTTCTACCATTTTCTCCATTTTGAGCTTTATATTCTCTTTTATATCTAAAGTCCATTAGGGTGTGTATACCTTCATCGGTTTTAAAGATGACATTACCGCCATCTCCACCGTCTCCTCCGGCAGGGCCGCCTGCAGGTTCATACTTTTCTCTACGCCAAGCTACTGCACCGTCTCCGCCCTTGCCTGCTTTTAATTTTATTGTTGCAACATCTATAAACATAAATTCACCTTTAATTATAATTTATAATATTATATCACTTATAATTTAAAATTACTTTTACATTCTACTTAAAATATCAAGGATATATCTAAGTTTACATAAAATAAAGTCGTAGCAAGCTACGACTTTTTTCCTATGCTAATTCTTCTGTGTAAACACTGACTACTTTTTTATTGCCTCTTCCCTTAGTTTCAAACTTAACACGTCCGTCAGCAACTGCAAAAAGTGTGTCATCTCCACCACGCATTACATTTTCGCCTGGATGGATTTTAGTACCCCTTTGTCTTACAAGAATATTACCAGCTATTACAAATTGTCCGTCACCTTTTTTAACTCCCAATCTCTTAGATTGAGAATCTCTTCCGTTTTTAGAAGAACCTGCTCCCTTTTTGGAAGAAAAAAGTTGTAAATCAAATTTAATCATCATTGCACCTCCACTATCTCTAATTTTATATATTTAGAAAACTGTGCTTCCAATAATTCCAAACCTTTTATAACAAAATCAAAATTAGTTTGGACCTTTATATCATTTTCTTTATTATCTTTTAAAATTATCTTTAAATAACCTTTATCTTGTTTTGAATCTATATACTTATTTTCAACTATAGAATTATCAACTAAATTGAAATAAAATGTCTGTGTTAAAATTGATACAGCTGCACATACAATATCATATTCGCCATTCCCAAAATCCGCATGTCCCTTTGATTCAAATCCAAAATAATTATTATTTCTCTTATATAACTTAACTTCAATCATTAGTTAATATTTTCTATTTCCACTAATGTAAAAGGTTGTCTATGACCTTTTTTCTTTCTTTCATTCTTTTTAGCTTTATATTTGTAAACAATAATCTTTTTATCTTTAGCTTGAAGAAGAATTTTCGCTTCTACCTTAGCTCCTTCTACGTATGGTTTTCCAACTTTTAAGTCATCTCCACCAACTAAAAGTACTTTATCAAAAGTTACTTTTTCACCTTCTTCACCGTTTAGTTTTTCAATTTTTACTTTATCTCCAACTTTTACAGTGTATTGTTTACCGCCTGTTTCTATAACTGCGTACATTTGTAGCACCCCCTTAAATTATAAGACTCGCCATTGTAGGTAATTACTTTTAAACCATACTCTGTGCGGTTACATTTAATTATACTAACACATTCTAAGGTAATATGCAACGAAATTATTGAAATTTCTTCATATATAAAGGTGGTACTAGACCACCTTTCAACTATTCTACAATTTTTTTAGAATCAATTTCTTCTTTTAACATTTTAATAAAGTCTTCTACTCTAATATCTTTTAATTCTTCTCCGTTTCTCTTTCTGATAGAAAGATTTTTAGAGTTTACTTCCTGTTCTCCAATTACTAACATATAGTTTATCTTCTTTAATTGAGCTTCTCTAATTTTATATCCGACTTTTTCAGCTCTTGCATCTAGGTGAACTCTAATTCCAGCTTCTTTTAAAGCATTCAAAACTTCTTCAGAATACTCCCTAAATTTTTCAGAAACCGGGATAATTTCTACTTGAACTGGTGATAGCCACAATGGGAATTTCCCTGCAAAATGTTCAATTAATATACCCATAAATCTTTCTATAGAACCAAAAAGCGCTCTGTGTAACATTGCCGGTCTTGCTTTTTCGCCCTTTTCATTAATATAAGTCAAATCAAAGTTTACAGGCATTTGGAAATCTAATTGAATAGTACCGCATTGCCAAGTTCTTCCTATGGCATCTTCAAGGTGGAAATCTATTTTAGGACCGTAAAAAGCGCCATCACCCTCGTTTATTATATATTCCATATTTCTTTTTTCAAGAGCGTCCTTTAAACTTTTTTCAGCTATATTCCAAGTTTCAATATCTCCCATAAAATCCTCAGGTCTTGTTGATAACTCTACACTGTATTTAAAACCAAAAGTTGAATAAAGGTAATCTGCCAAGTCTATCATTTTAAAAACTTCATCTTCAATTTGTTCCGGAAGACAGTATACGTGAGCATCATCTTGAGTAAAAGCCCTAACTCTAAATAGCCCATGAAGTGCCCCTGATAGCTCATGGCGATGAACCTGACCGTATTCAGAAAGTCTAATCGGAAGTTCCTTATAAGAGTGAGGTGATGAAGCATAGACAATAGTTGATCCCGGACAGTTCATAGGTTTAATTGCATAATCTTCGCCATCTATTTTTGTAAAGTACATATTTTCTTTATAATGGTCCCAGTGTCCAGATCTATGCCATAAATCTTCATTTAAAATAATAGGTGTTAATATTTCACCGTATCCATTTTCAATTAATACATTCCTCCACCAATTTAAAAGTTCATTTCTAACAGTCATTCCATTTGGATGGAAGAAAGGAAATCCCGGACCTTCTTCATGAAGTGAAAATAAATCCAATTCTCTTCCAAGTTTTCTATGGTCTCTTTTTTCAGCCTCTTCAAGTCTTTCCAAATATTCATCAAGTTGTTTTTTCTTTTCAAAGGAAATTCCATAAATTCTTTGGAGCATTTTATTTTTTTCATCGCCTCTCCAATAAGCTCCAGCTATTGAGAGTAGTTTTACAGCTTTTATATTCTTTACACTTTCAAGGTGTGGTCCCTTACATAGGTCATAAAAATCACCTATTTTATATACTCCAACTTCATCATCTTCAATTTCAGAAATTAATTCCAATTTATAATCTTGATTGGATTCTTTGAAAAATTCCAAAGCTTCTTTCTTAGTCATAGAAAGTTTTTCAACCTCATAACCTTCTTTTATAATACTTTTCATTTCAGCTTCTATTTTTTCCAAATCATCAGGAGTAAATCTGTGTTCAATATCTATATCATAATAAAATCCATTTTCTATAGACGGACCTATGGCAAATTTTGCATCTTTAAACAAATTTTGAATAGCATAGGCCATTACATGGGAAGTAGTGTGCCAAAAAATTTGTTTTCCCTCTTTATCTTCAAATTTAACAACTTTAAACTCTGCGTCCTTGGTTACTAAATCTTTCATTCCCAAAATTTCTCCATTTACTACTGCTCCTAAAGCAACTCTTGCTAATCCTTGAGAAATATCCATAGTAATTTCTTTTACAGTTTTGCTTTCATCATATATTTTCTCTGAACCATCTGGTAATTTAATAATCATATTTCATCCTCCTAAATAAAAAAAGCCCATCATCCAAAGGACGATAGACCGTGGTTCCACCTTAATTATACTCAAAGGTCTTATCGCGACCTGACGCTTTGTATTACCAAAGTACTCCGGGTTAGTTTTCAAATAGTTTTACTTAAAGAATTTTCAGCCTAGATTCTTCTTTCTAAAAAGATATTATCTATTCTACTCTTCCCATCACCGTAAAAAGTAAGAACATAATAGCATATTTTTTCAAAAAACACAACTACTAATATACTTCAAATATACTTCCAAAATCTTCAATTTCATTATAACTTAAAAACGAATACTTTTCATCATTGATATCTAAAAATTTGATAATCTTCTCATAAGAACTATGACTTTTTAAACTACCTGTAAATACCAGTTCTCCATTTATAAAGCCGGAAGCTCCACCAATAAATCCATAGTTGAAGTTTTTAAGTTTTATTTGTTTATGATCTATTAAAAGTATACTTACATATTTCTTTAACTTTTCATATATTATTCTATCTGATGTAATCAATGAATTTTTACCAACTGCCACATTGCATTTAGTATATCCTTGGGTGACATCAATAAGAGTATACCCCTTATTTTTATAATAATTCAAAATATTTCCATCTGTAGCACTTAATTTATGAATAAATAAATTTTTAAAAACAAGATAATTTAAGGCAATATCCTCTGGATAGTTTCTCTTTAAATTATTTAAAGTGGGAATTAAATTATATTCTTTTAAAAAAGCTCTATAGTATGAAATATTATCCCTATCACAAATGAAGTCATTACTTGATAGTTGACGTATTAACATATCAGGATGAGAATTAAAGGGATAAAGTATATCTTTATTTGGTTTAGTATAAATTAAAGTATAACCTTTGGTTTCAAGATTATACTTAATTTCCTCATTTATTCTACAATCAACAATTAGCTTTTTCATCTCTGTTCATCTCATACATTATTATTGAACTTGCAACATTTACATTTAACGAATCAATACCATCATTCATTGGTATATAAATTTTTTCCTGAGAATAACTTAACATTTCATCACTAATACCCTTTGCCTCATTTCCCATTACAATAACAAGATTTCCATTAAACTTATATTTATAAGATGAAGCTGCATTTCCTATACTTGTACTTACTATTTTAAAATCATTATCCTTTAAAGAAGCTATATCCGCTTTTTCTTCCAATATATATATATCCACTCTGAAAATAGACGCCATAGTTGACCTAATAAGTTTAGGATTATATAAATCAACACATTCCTTTGTTAGAATAACTCCATCTATGGAAAAAGCATCAGCTGATCTTATAATTCCACCTGCATTTCCGGGATCTTTAACATCATCTAATAATATATATCTACCGGTTTTAATTTGCTTTAAATTAGTTTTGTGTAGCTGTTTATAATAACCAATAATTCCCTGACTATTTTCAGTACTGCTAAGTTTGTTAAAAATAGTTTCAGTAAAGATATAGGTACTACAAAGCGAGGAAATTTTTGTAACTAATTCCTTGTTTTTATTATCAGAATAGAAAGTTTCCGACATTGCAACATACTCAGGTCTAGTATACGTTAAAGATTCTAAAATAACTTTTTTACCCTCTACTAAAAATAAATTTTCTATATTCCTATTTTTTTTACTTAACAAAGATTTAAAAAATTTAAAAAATTTATTGCTACTGCTTTTTATCACCAAATTAAATCACTCTTTACAATGTCCTTTTTATATTTTTCATAACTTTTTCTATAAACTCAGAATTCTTTTCTGTTTTTAACATATTCTCTAATATATATTCCGTTATATCTTGAGTAGAATCACTACTCATTACTTTCCTAATTTCTCTGGCAAATTCTAATTCTCTATCATTTAACAGAAACTCTTCTTTTCTAGTACCACTTTTATAAATGTCAATGGCAGGAAAAATTCTACGTTCTGACAGTTTTCTATCTAAATGTACTTCCATATTACCGGTGCCCTTAAACTCTTCAAATATGATATCATCCATTTTTGAACCTGTTTCTATTAAGGCAGTAGCTAGAATTGTCAAACTTCCACCCTCTTCTATATTTCTTGCTGCACCAAAAAATCTTTTAGGTTTATGCAGAGATAGTGGATCCAATCCTCCGGAAAGTGTTTTTCCGCTTGCAGGAGTAACAAGGTTATAGGCTCTTGCCAATCTTGTTAGAGAATCCAAAAGTACTACAACATCCTTTTTTTGTTCCACAAGCCTCTTTGCTCTTTCTATTACCATTTCAGCTATTTTAGTATGATTCCTCGGTAATTCGTCAAATGTTGAATATACAACCTCTCCCTTTACCGATCTCTTCATATCCGTTACTTCTTCAGGTCTCTCATCTATTAATAATACTATTAGATGCACTTCAGGATAATTTTTAGATATGGACGTTGCAATTTTCTTAAGCAAAGTGGTCTTTCCGCTTTTAGGTTGTGAAACTATAAGCCCCCTTTGTCCCTTACCTATTGGAGATATTAAATCAATTATCCTATTTGCAATATCATTTTTATCATTTTCCAATATTAATTTCTGTCTTGGATAAATGGGTGTTAAGTTGTCAAAATAAGGTCTATTAATACATTGGTTCGGATCTTCCGAATTTACACTTTTAATATATATCAAAGCATTATAGTTTTCACCTGGTTTGGAAGGTCTAATTACACCCTCCACTTCATCTCCGACCTTTAACCTAAATCTCCTAATTTGAGAAGGTGATACATAAATATCTCCTTCACCGGGAAGGTAGTTATTTACTCTTAAAAAACCATATCCATCTTGATGAAGTTCCAAAATTCCGCTAACATAATTAATATCTTTCATTTCTTCAATTATTTCTGTAGCATTGTCTGAAAGATCATCAACATTTATTACTTCTTCAATCTTCTCTTCATTTTCTTCATAATCATCAAAAAACGTATCTTCATTTACACTTTGTACGTTTAAAATTTCATCTATTAATTCACTTTTTTTATAGTTTTGAGATTTTTCAATATTTAAATTGTCTGCTATTTCTCTAAGTTTTGATAAGGTCATATTATTTAACTTGTTAATGAAATGATCCTTTTGTTCTTGATTTGACTGTGCTTCTAAAATATAATCTACTAATTCTTCTTTTTTAAGTTTATATGACTGAGATACTCCCAAATCACTGGCAATTTCTCTTAACTCTGTAACTTTATAATCTTCAAGTTCATCTCTTTTATAATCTACCACTATTGGCTTCTCTCCATTTACAATATAATTATAATAATCTCCTCTATTTAAAGAACTGTGGTCTTTCAATCCCATAGATATAGCTATATTACGCAAATCATCAATGGACTTATTTAAAAGTACGTCTCCATTCTCTTCACTAGAGCTTTCTGTTGTTTTTATATCTTTCAAAATTTCCTCCATTATTAACATTAATGGTCAGACTCAAAGGAGTCTGACACCTTATTTTGCATAATCCGGTTTTTGAGAAAGTTTATGGTTTGACTTTATAAACCTTACAGTCCCACTTGGAAGTCTAAGTACTAAAGTTTCTGTTTTAGCTCCATCTTTTCCATAATACTTTACTCCGTCTAAAATCTCACCCTTTGATACTCCAGTAGCTGAAAAAATCACATCGTCACCCTTAACTAAATCATCAATATAGTATATTTTTTCTAAGTCACTGTGAAACTCGCTACATCTCTTTTTCTGAGCATCATCAGTTGGATTTAATCTGCCTTGAAAATCTCCTCCCAAGCACTTTAAAGCTGCCGCAGCTATAACGCCCTCAGGAGCTCCACCTGTTCCAATCATCATGTCAACTCCCGAATCATCAAAACAGGTCTCAATTGCAGTTAAAATATCTCCATCAGAAACTTTTTTAATCCTGGCTCCAATTGATCTAATTTCACTAATGATTTTATCATGACGCGGCCTATCTAATATTGCAACAGTTATATCTTCCACATTTTTATTAAGTGCATCTGCAACTCTTTTAATATTATTTACAGGAGAATCATCTAAACTTATCATTCCTTTAGCTTTAGGACCGCAAGCAATTTTATCCATATATACATCAGGAGCATTTAATAAACATCCTTTAGGCGCAACTGCAACTACTGCTATTGCATTATTCATACCGTTAGCTATAGATGTAGTTCCATCAAGAGGATCTACAGCAATATCAACTTTATCAAATTCATCGCCTTCTTGACCGATATGCTCGCCAATATATAGCATCGGTGCTTCATCTATTTCTCCCTCGCCTATTACTACTACTCCATCTATTTCCACAGTATCAAACATTCTTCTCATTGCATCTACTGCTGCTTTATCAGCAGCATTTTTGTCTCCCTTTCCCAAAAACTTACCTGAAGAAAGAGCTGCCGCTTCAGTAACTCTTGCAATATTTAAAGCTAAATTTCTATTCATTTAAAAATCTCCTTTTGTTTCTACCTTTTCAAAATCCTTTAAAAAATTTTCCAATCCAGTATTAGTAAGTGGATGTTTAACCATTTGTTTAAAAACACCATAAGGAACAGTTGCAATATCAGCTCCATTTAAAGCACACTCTCTAACATGGACAGTATTTCTAATACTTGCAGCTATAATTTTAGTTTGTACATTGTATAGATTAAAAATTTCTTTTAATTCAGAAATTAAAAGCATTCCATCTTGCCCAATATCATCTAATCTTCCTATAAACGGACTGACATAAGTTGCTCCTGCACTGGCAGCCAGTAGAGCTTGATTAACAGAAAAAACCAACGTAACATTTGTTTTAATATTTTCCTTAGATAATAACTTTACGGCTTTAAGTCCCTCTTCCGTCATTGGAATCTTAATAATAATATTTTTATGAATTTTCGAAAGTTCTCTGCCTTGTTTTACCATTAAATCGCTTTCTGTAGCAGTTACCTCCGCAGATATAGGACCATCTACTATTTCAGTTATTTCCTTTACCACATCTTCAAAAATTCTACCTTCTTTTGAAATTAAACTTGGATTTGTTGTAACTCCCGATAAAATTCCCCAAGAATTAATTTCCTTAATTTCATCAATATTTGCCGTATCTATAAAAAATTCCAAATTTTCAACCTCTTTTCTTTAATATTACTACTGCCTCTGCAGATATTCCCTCTTCCCTACCTACAAAGCCTAACTTTTCTGTTGTAGTAGCTTTAATAGATATGTTTTCTACATCTGTTACTAAGATATCTGAAATTATATTTTTCATACTTTCTATATAACCCTTAAACTTAGGTCTTTCTGCTGCAATAACCGAATCTAAATTTCCTATTTCATAACCTTCATCTACCATAATTTCATATATTTTCCCTAAAAGAATTTTTGAATCAATATCTTTATAAGCTTCATCAGTATCAGGAAAGAGCTTGCCAATATCGCCTAGATTTAATGCTCCTAAAATTGAATCCATTATAGCATGGATTAAAACATCAGCATCTGAGTGCCCTAAAAGTCCTTTTTCATGTTTGATTTCTACGCCCCCAACTATTAATTTTCTACCTTCTACAAGCTTATGAACATCATAGCCAATGCCTATTCTCATATATCCTCCTCTATATTGTATTCTCTACATATTGCTTCAGCAATAATTAAATCCTCAGGAGTAGTAATTTTTATATTATTATAATCATTTAAAATTAAAGTAACTTTTTTTCCTGTTTTTTCCACTAGAGAACAATCATCTGTTCCATAATACCCCTCTTCAAAAGCCTGTTCATAGGCTCTTTTAATAATTGGTTTTAAAAAAACCTGCGGAGTTTGAATTGCCCACAACCTATCTCTATTAGGTGTATAATCTACAATTTTCCCATTTGTAGAAACTTTAATAGTATCTTTAGCAGGATTAGCTAAAGTACAGGAACCTGTTTCAAAAACCTTCTCTATGGCGCTATTAATTTTATTTACACTTACAAAAGGTCTTGCTCCATCATGAGTAAGCACAATATCGGTTTCTGCAGGCATATTTAACAAACCGTTATAAATGGTGTCTTGACGCTCTTCTCCTCCATAAACTATTTTATAAGGTTTATTGATTTTATATTTATTTAAAATTTCACTTACATAGTAAATATCCGATTGTTTAATTAACAGTAAAATAAAATCCACATACTTAGAAGCTTCAATTTTTTTTATTGTATAGGATAAAACCGGTGAACCATTAATTGATAAGAACTGTTTATTAATTGGGTTTTTCATCCTTTTACCCATTCCTGCAGCAGCTATAATGGCAGTTACATAATTATCTTTATACATAGCTACCTCCTATTTATTTAACTGCTTTAAAGAATAATCTATTAGTTCTCCACCTAGAGGTGCAGCAACTTCTCCGGCCAATTTATCAACATCTTTTACTACTATCGCCACACATACTTGAGGATTATCTGCAGGTGCAAAACCAACGAACCAAGTAGTATTCATTGTACTGGAACTTTGAGAAGTTCCCGTCTTTCCTGCCACCTGAGTTCCTCTAACAGAAGCTGCTTTAGCAGATCCCTTATTTACTGCAGATATCATCATATTCTTAATTATCTCGGCATTTTCAGGACTTACCGCTTCTGACAAAACTTCAGGTTCAACTTTTATTACGCTACTTCCATCAGTAGAGATAACATCAGATACCAAGTATGGTTTCATCATATTGCCTCCATTGGCAATTGCTGATGCCATCATGCACATATGAAGCGGAGTAGTAGTTTGATTTTCTCCAATTGCAGCTTCAGCTAAAGAACGGTTCTCAGCTTCTTGATAGTTAAACTTCGACGGTTTTACATTTAAATCAAAGGAAATGTCCTTATTAAACATAAACTTCTCTGATACCTCTCCCAGCTTTTCATTACCCATTTCTACAGCCTTGTTGGCAAAATAGGTATTTACCGAATAGGTAAAAGCTGAATTTAAATTTATATAACCGTAAGCCTTTTGTTGAGCATTTCTAATAGGTAATCCCCCACCAAAACTTTCTTCTCCAGTATCGTGATAGTTTTGATCCACACCTGATTCTAAAATAGCAGCAGATGTAATTATTTTAAATATTGAACCCGGAGCAAAAGAGGATTGAGTAGCTCTATTGAAAAAACTTCCTTTGTTTTGTTCTCTTAAAGCATCAAAATCGGCATCAATATTTTGCAAATTAAAGTCCGGATAAGATACTAAAGAAATTACTTCTCCCGTTTTTGGATTCATAACTACAATAGCACCTTCCCCACCAAAGTCATCGAGAATATCCCTTGACTTTTGAGTAATATTTGTATCAGTAGTCATTTTTACACTGTCTCCGACGTTAGGATCTATATCTTTGTTGAAAAAAGCCTTAATAGCTTTAATAGTTTTATTACCTTCTCTTCCTGAAAGGTATTTATCAAATCTTGATTCAATTCCGGATTTACCATGGACTCTACTATAATATCCCAAAGAATGAGTATATATAGTTGGATAAGAATAATGTCTTTGATAATTACCTTTTTCTCCTTCAGAATATGCAATTACCTCATTATTTCTATCATAAATTGTTCCTCGTCTTATAGATTGCTCTTGTAGTATACCTCTTCTATTAGCAGAATGATCCACAATTGCAGAAGCTTTAAAAATGGTAAAATAACTTAAATAAACCACTAAAGACATAAATAAAACTATTAAAAAAACTAAAAGTATTAATATTTTTTTATTTTCTTTTAATTTCATTTCATACCTCATTCATATTTATAGGATAGATCTTCACTGGCTACTTGAAGTACAGCCAAGGCAATAAAACTTGAAATCATAGAAGAGCCCCCTGCAGAAATAAATGGAAGTGTTAAACCTGTCATTGGAATTAACTTAACAACTCCCCCTATGTTTAAAAAAGTTTGAATTGCAAATAATATTGAAACCCCAATGGCCAATATCCTATAAAACTTATACTCTTGATTCATTGCAATTTTTATGCCTCTATAAGTCAATAGCATAAATAGCATTATAATACCTATCCCGGTAAAAATACCCATTTCTTCGCAAATCACCGGAAATATAAAGTCAGATTCCGAAACCGGAATTAATTTTGGATATCCCAGTCCAATTCCGGTTCCAAAAAAACCACCTTCCGCTATTGCAAAAAGAGATTGCACCAATTGACTTCCGGTACCATAAATTCTGTCTTCAGTCCATGGATTTAGCCATATTGTAACTCTTGACCTAACATGGCCAAATAAAAAATATCCCAAAAAAGCACCGACAACCATTAAAATAATGTTTGCCAAAATCGCCTTTCTTTCTTTCTCATAGATAAATTGAATTCCTGTAAAAATAGCTAGAAAAATAACTGCAGTACCTAAATCTTTCTGCAAAAATAACAAACCTATTAAAAAATAAACAATACCCATTAACAAATAGGGTTTAAGCTTAAATTTATCATCAATTCTATATTGGAAAGTTGTATAATATGAGGCAATTAAAAAAATCAATACAAGTTTTGTAATTTCTGTGGGCTGGATTGAAACAGTTGAACCGATATAAATCCAGTTCTTTGCCCCTCCCTTTTCAGTACCGAAAACCGCAGTAATTAAAAAAAGGAATATTGAAATACCCAGATATATTAACGTTAACTTTTCCAGTTTCCTCAAAGCTCTTAAGGCAAAATACGATATATAAAAAACCGTAATTCCTATAAGGGCCCAAACTAGCTGTCTAATTCCCGAATCCGGATTTATTCTATAAATTGTTACTATTCCAATTGTCATAAGCATGGAAACAATTAAAAAGAGATAGTTATCCCCTGTGGATACCTTACCTAAAATAAAATTTGAAATATAAATTATTAATATTATTCCTAAAAATAACATTATAATGTATTTGTCAATATGTTTATTATTAAATAGAAAAAGCAAAAAGACTACTAATAATTCAAACATTAAAAGCAAATCTCTTGGGCGTCTTGTCCTTAATACTAAATCTAACATTTTACCCCCTATTATCTACAAAGATAAATTGAATTAATCCGATTCCCAACCTATCTCCATTTTTCAATTCAATTATATCTTCAACCTTTTCTCCATTTAAGAAAGTTCCATTTGCAGAATCTAAATCTTCTAGAAAAAAAGAGTTTTTGCTTTCAGTAATAACTGCATGGTTCTTACTTACAAAGTTATCTCTAATGGATATACTAGCTCTTGATGACCTTCCAATAGTAACTTTTCCCTTTAAAATGTAGTATTCTTGCATTTTAAAATCCAAAGTATCTAATCTGTTTACAACTTTTAAATAAGCTGCATCAATGGAAGAACTCTTTTTATTCATAGTTTTAATATCTAGATACATAAGCCTTAGAATACTTATAATAAAAAGATATATAATTAAAATAAATATATATTTAAAAATTTGTGAAATTAATTCAAACACAGTCACACCTCATATTATTAATCATCAATATAATAACATAAAAATCTTTTAATTAAAACATTTAGCTTGGAATATGATAAAATACTCTTGGTGATTAAGATGTATATTACTAAAATATCATATGATAGAAAAGAAAAAGTTTATATTATTAATACTGATGAAGACACTTATTTTCAGCTAATACAAGATACTTTTGTGAAATTTAATTTATATAAAGGTAAAGAAATCAACAAAACAGATATTATAGAGATGTTGGAAACAAATGAACAATATTTTGCAATTAATCTAGCTTTAAAGTATATTAGAAATCGTAAAACGGAAAAAGAAGTCTTTAACTACCTTAAAAGTAAAGAAATCAAAGAAAATATAATAAACTACTCCATTAATTATTTAAAAAGTTTTAATTTAATAGATGATGTTCAGTACGCTTCTGACTTCTGCAATGATAAGATTAAAATTAATAAGTACGGTCAAGAAAAAATTAAAAATTTATTGTTATTAAAGGGAATAGATTTAGAAATAATAGAAGATTGCCTCTGTGAAATATCAGATAATATAATTTATGACAACTTGATAAAAGCCTGTCAAAAAAAAATGGATTCATTAGGAAATGATGAGAAGTCCTATGAAAAATTAGTTAGACATTTAATATCCAAAGGATATAATTATGATCAAATAAAAAAAGCAATAAAGGAATGTACTGTAAATTGAAATACTTTGTATATATTGTCCAATGTTCCGATGGAACTCTCTACACCGGATATACTAATAATTTAGAAAAGAGAATACAAACTCACAACGAAAAAAAAGGAGCTAAGTATACAAAATCCAGGACACCTGTAAAGTTAAAATACTTTGAATCCTTTGAAGATAAATCTAAAGCAATGAAGCGGGAATATGAAATTAAAAAGTTAAAGAGAGAAGAAAAACTTACTTTAATAAAAACAGCATGTGAATAACTATACGTTATCCCATGCTGTTTTTATTCTTTACCACTTTGTATAATTCCGATTATCAATGCAAATAAAAGTGAAATAATACCTGAAGCAGATCCTATTACAAATATGGCCAAGTTGCTTAAATTATCAGGATTAAATAAATCATTGATAACTGTTAAAAAGGAAAACATACCTATACATATCAAGGCCATCCCAGGTAAATATTTAGCAAATTTTAAATTTTTAGCTACAAAGTTAACTATAAAAGTAACTACTAAAGATAAAATTATCACATAAATTGCAATTGTCATATACTGACCATGGCCAGATATTAAATCAAAAATTTTTGACATACAACACCTCAAATATAACACTTAAAATTATTACATTATATTACATTATAAACCTTAAGCGAAGTTTTTTCCACTTATGATAATTTCACAGTATAATCTAATCTTTAATATTATTTAAATAATCGTCAAACTCCTTCTCTGAAATCATATTAGAAACTCTGGTAATTTGTAAAAACACATCTTCTAATATAACGTAAGAAATTTCCTCTGATACTTTTAAAATTTTATAAAGTGATTTTTCATCTCTTAGAATTTCAATTACATATAGATAATCCGTATCTAAGTTTAACTTCTCAGGTTTAATCTCAAAGTTTTCTCTTAGATAATCAACACTTCTAACTCTCTTGGCTTTATAGCTTACATTTTCATAGTATGTTTCTCCAATTATTAGTCCTTTTGGAGCAAATACAACCTCTTCATTTATTAAATCCTTATATTTGAAACTGCTTTCTTTTGAATCATCTTTTAAAATAGATTTTGTAACTAACCATTTACCATCAAGTGGCGTCTTTTTTAATGTTGGAGATTTTACAATATCAACTTCAGAATTTATAAACGAACAGCTTGGAAGAAATAAAAGAATTAAAAAACAAATTAAAAGTAATTTTCTATTCATTTGTATCCTCCTTCTTTTCTACTTCCGGAATAGGTATTGATACCTTTACAGTAGTTCCTATATTCAGTTCGGAAAATATTTCCAGCTTCCCGTTGTGCAATTTGGTGATTTCATCTGCAATGGAGAGCCCCAAACCACTATGACTCTTTGAATGCTTGCCTTTATAAAACTTTTCCTTTACGTGAGCTAATTCCTCTTTGGAAATTCCAACTCCGTTATCCGATATTAACATTACATAATTATTTTCTTCTCTTCTGGCTTGAAACTTTACCCAGCCTTTTTCAGAGGTAAATTTTATGGCATTGTCAATTAAATTTATAAGTAGTTGTCTTATTCTATTTTCATCACCAATTATAAGTACTTTTTCATCTTCAATTTCATTTATAAATTCAACTTTATTGGACTCCACTCTCGGTTTCATTTGTTTTGCAACATCTCTACAAGTATCGGTAATATTAAATGTGTCTTTTTCCAATTGGATTCGACCAGAAATAAATCTAGAGAAGTCTAAAAGCTCCTCTACCATTTTAGACAACCTGTCACTTTCATTTTCTATTATAGTCAATCCATCCTCTAAAAGTTCTCGTTCTTCAGGTTTAGCCCCTTTTAAAACTACGGCCCATCCCTTAATTGAAGTTAAGGGAGTCCTCAATTCATGCGAAATAGAGGAAATGAAATCATTTTTTATTTGATCTCTCTTTAATATCTCCTCAGCCATCATATTTAAAGTTTTAGATAATTGTCCCAATTCATCATTGGTCTTTACACTTGATCTGACTTTATATTGTCCATCAACCATTTTTTCAGCAACTGAAGTTAGCTCCTTAATTGGTTTAACTATGGAGTTGGCAAGTAAGTAACTCATAAACATAGTTATTAAAACTACAACAAGTCCAAACATTCCAGTTGTAATTGAGGACTTTAATATTGCAAAATTAGCCTCCTGCATTGAAGAAATAAGTCTTATGTAGCCTATTATTTCTCCGTCATCATTGGTTAATGCTCCTGCTACTGACATTATAACTTCATTAGTATAATTACTGCTTCCAACGTATATATTGCTTTCTCCTCTTTTAGCACTTTTTATATCCACTGTATCTACCGGACTACTTGGTAGAACTCCAATTGTATCAAAAACCACATAACCTTCTGAATCCAATAATTGTACCTCTGAATTAATATGTGACCACATTAAATTATTATTTTCTTTTATCAGATCTTCAAGATTTTTTTCACTATAAAATTTATTATAATAATCTAAAGAAACTGAAAGCTTACTTTCAAGTTCTGTTTCAACATTTTTATAATAAAAGTCTTTAAAGCCTACAACTAAAAATATCTCAATAGTAAGTACGGCTAAAACAATGATAAGTAAAAAACTTCTAACAAGTCTTTTTCCTATGCTCCTATTCAATCACTACACCTCAATATGCCACCTATATCCAAGCCCCCATACAGTTTCAATAAACCTCGGTCTTGCAGGATTTTCCTCAATTTTTGAACGCAGTCTCCTAATATTTACATCTACAATTTTTGAATCCCCGACAAAATCTTCACCCCATACTAATTTTAAGATTTCATCTCTATTTAAAGCCTTTCCCGGATTTTCCATAAAATTTTTCATTATTTGATATTCAGTAGGAGTAAGTTCCAATTCAATATCATCTTTGTAAAACTTTCTTGCATAGGTATCTAATTTAAAAGGAGGATGAATGATTAATTCCTTCTTTACATTTTCATCAGGTTCAATCCGTCTTTCAAGAGACTTTATTCTCAAAGTTAATTCAGTAGGATTAAAGGGTTTTGATAAATAATCATCTGCCCCACTTTGTAATCCCATTATCTTGTCATAATCCTCTGCTTTTGCAGTCAACATAATAATCCCTAGATTGGGAAACTTTTCCCTTAATATTCTACAAACTTCAAAACCATCAATACCGGGAAGCATTACATCAAGAACTACTATGTCAGGATGCTCAGCATTTGCTATTTCAACTCCTTCCTCTCCTGTAGGAGCTTCATAAACCAAGTATCCTTCTCTCTCTAAATTTATCTTAACAAACTTTCTAATAGCATCTTCATCTTCTACTAAAAGTATTTTTGTGTTCATAATATAACCCCTTTTTTAATTTATATGTTAATTATAATTAACTTTAAATCAAAATACAAATAAAGTATCTTAAAACACTAAAACTATACACAAAATGCGTATAGTCTTAGTACTTTATTATACTTGTTTATTTACTTAAATAATTTGGAGATTCTCTTGTAATAGTTATATTGTGAGGATGATTTTCCTGTAGTGTAGCCGGAGTAATTTTCATATACTTAGTATTAACTTGCAACTCTTCAATAGTATGTGCACCTGCATAACCCATACCCGAACGTAAACCGCCCATAAGTTGATACACTACATCTCCTACTCTTCCTTTAAAAGGTACTCTTCCCTCTACGCCTTCCGGAACATATTTTTTAGTTTCAGTTTGAAAATATCTGTCACTTGAACCTGAATTCATAGCACCTAATGAACCCATTCCTCTATAGGATTTATATCTTCTACCTTCAACATATATATCTTCACCAGGGGATTCATCAGTTCCCGCGAAAAGTGAGCCAATCATTATAACATCTGCTCCGGCAGCAATTGCCTTAGTAATGTCACCGGAATATTTAATTCCACCGTCTGCTATTATAGGAACTCCTAATTCTTCAGCTGCTCTACGTGCTTCTAGTACAGCTGTTATTTGCGGTACTCCTATACCTGTAACTACTCTTGTAGTACAAATAGAACCAGGTCCTATACCTACCTTTACCGCATCTGCTCCCGCCTTTATCAAATCATAAGTTCCTTCATAAGTTGCAACATTTCCGGCTATTAATTCTATATCAGGAAATTTACTTTTAAGTTCTTTTATTGTCATTAAAACAGATTCTGACTGACCATGTGCAGTATCTATAACCAACACATCAACTTTAGACTTTATTAAAGCTTCAACTCTTTCCATTATGTCACTTGTAACTCCAATAGCAGCTCCAGCAAGAAGTCTTCCGCTATTATCTCTAGCTGAGTTTGGGTATTGAACTTGTTTCTCTATATCTTTAATAGTTATTAAGCCCTTTAGCTTATAATCTTCATCTACTAAGGGCAGTTTTTCAATTTTATACTTTCTTAAAACTTCCAAAGCCTCATCAAGGCTAATACCTTCATGCCCTGTAATTATATTTTCGCTGGTCATAACCTCTTCAATTTTTCTTGCTAAATTAACTTCAAATCTAATATCCCTATTTGTGATTATTCCTTCTAAAACACCATTTCCATCAATAATCGGCACGCCGCTTATCTTATATTTTGCCATCAATTCACTGGCATCTCCTATTGTATGATCCTTAGAAAGATAAAATGGATCAGTAATTACTCCATGTTCCGCTCTTTTTACTTTATCCACTTCTTGAGCTTGTCTTTCAATAGACATGTTTTTGTGTATTATTCCTATTCCGCCTTCTCTGGCCATGGCAATTGCCATACCGGACTCTGTAACAGTGTCCATTCCCGCACTCATTAAAGGTATGTTCAAAGTGATGTTATTAGTTAATTTAGTCTTTAAAACTGTTTTATTTGGTAATACATCTGATTTGCCCGGTAAAATTAAAATATCATCAAATGTTAACCCTTCTCCAACATATTGCAAAATATCTCCTCCTAAATATTCTTATTTAATCTATTATAGAACCAACAATATTATTTATCAAATACTTATTTCAAAACAATCTCTTTTTAACAACATTTACTTTTACCATCTCAGGATCAATTTTTATAACTTTGAATTTTTCAGGTAAGTTTACATTGACTTTCAACTGTTGTTCTCCCGCTTTTAAATTTGCAAAGTCCAAACTGGCTGTTACATCTTCAACATTTACAATTTCTTCTGAAATCGGATCCTTGGGAACAATAGTTATATTAATCTCTTCAACCCTATCCAATCCTTGAACATCTAACTTATCATCTAAATTTAAAATTTTTATATTATCTGAATTGATTTTTATATTTTGTTCATTTAATATTATTTGAGTGCCGCTGGCAACAAATTTAATATCACTATCAACTAAGGAAACTCCATTTGGCAAATCTATATCAATAGGTATCTGTCCACTCATTAATTCATCTACTGTTACAGGAACTGTAGTTATTTCATCTATTTTATTTATAACTGCAGTATTACCCTTAATTGACACATAATCAGGAAACACAGAGAATTCTCTACTGTCTACTCCCTCAGGTATTTCGCCAATTACATTTAACTTAACCGGCACAACTTCAGTTTTTAAAATAGGTATTTCAAAATCTACATTCTCAGGTTCAATAGTTATATTTTCTACTATATTTTCTTCCTTATCGTAAGCCACGATTGGAATAGACATTACAGAGCTTTCCTTTTTATTTGAAACATCTGCAATTGCAACTATACTATCTATTGAATCCACATAGGTCTTAGCTCCTGAAACAGTAACATATTCATTTTGCTTTATATTACCCAAAACATAATTATTTGACGGTTTACCTTTTATTTTCAAATCAACCTGCAATTCTTTAGATACATTTTCATCAACTTTAAGAGAAATATATTCCGGATTTTTTAAATCTATAAATACATTAGTTGAATCAACTTGAACTTTTATGGGAGCTTTTTGTTCTCCAATTGGAAGATCTGCTAAATCTACACTGGCTCTTACATTTTCTCTCTTTAAATTAGATATATTAGAGTGTTTTCCTCTTATAGTTACATCAACAGTCGGATTTTCAGATGATATTAAAGATAAATTTCTATCTTTTAAATTTGATAGGTTCTCAAATTTTATATCAATATCTTTATAAACTACAGTCCTCTCAATATCATCTGCTCCTCTGACATAGGACCAAAGTAAAATAGCAAATACTATTGAAATAAGTTTAAGCATCGTGTCTCTGCTATTTTTCACCTTTATTTTTTTCATTAAAAATCCCCCACTTGCTCAAAAAAGATTCCGTATGATCTATTACAGGTTTGTAAATATCATTTAATATACTTTCCAAAGTTGGAATATCTAAATATCTTGAAATAGATCCCTTTTCAGCTATGGAAATAGATCCTGTTTCCTCCGAAACCATTATACTTAAACTATCGGACCTTTCCGTTATACCTATTCCGGCTCTATGTCTAGTGCCTAACTCCTTCGATAAAAACTCACTATCAGAAAGAGGTAAAAAACAAGCAGCTGCAAGAATTCTATCGCCATCAATTATAACTGCTCCATCATGTAGAGGAGTATTGGGTATGAAAATATTAATTAACAAACCGCTTGATACTATTCCATCTATCTTAGTGCCCGTCTCCACAATCTCATTTAGTCCGGTCTGTCTTTCTATTACAATTAAAGCTCCGATTTTCTGTCTGGATAATGAAGCTACGGCCTCAGTAATTTCTTTTACAATAGTTGGAGTATCCGATTTATTTAAATTGGACCTAATGGTACTGGTCCTTCCCAAAAACTCCAAACCTCTTCGAAGCTCTGGTTGAAAAACAACCAAGACAGCAACTATTCCCCATGTCATCAGTTTATTTAACAACCAATTTAATGTGTAAAGTTTAAACCATTCACTTACCTTTGTAAAAATTAAAATAACCAAGATACCCTTTGCCAGCTGTTCTGCTCTGGTCCCCTTTAATAAAGTAAGAGCACTATAAGTAATAATAGCAATAATAGCTATATCTACAATATCTCTAAGTCCTATAAAATTATAAATATCTTGTATAATGCTCATATCTTTCTCCTTGAAATTAATACTATTGCTAAAATCAACCCAAGAGTTATTACAATATCTCCTAAACTTATTACTTTTGGAAATATGTAGGGAGGTTTTAAGGGAAGTATATCAGATAAAAAATAGGCCTTTGGCTCCATAAATATTCCATGACTTAAACTTCTTCCACTACTAATTATATCTATTAATCTAAAATTTCCAACTTCTGCTAATGCTTTAGCTGATACTGGCATTTTACCATTTAAAATAATGGGAATTAAATTTAAAAACAACCCTGCTGCAATGGTAACTATGCCTAAATTTTTATAATTAAACAAAAGTCCTGCAATTATAAACAGTAAAGAAAATATATGAAAAAATACATAATAATCTATAGCTATTTTAGTTAAATAACCTAAATCTATACTTGTAAATAAGTAGAGAAATAAACTTATAAAAACTCCTAATATTAAAAGCTTAATACCCTTTAATTTAAAGTCCAGTATATTCTCATATTTCCCACCCAGTATTTTACTTAGTATCAGTCCTATTATAATTGCTTCAATAATCACTCTATCACCTAAAGATATAATATCATATTTATATACTATTAAAAATTATTACTCAACAAGTAATAAAAAACCGCTTAAATTTTAAGCGGTAAATTATTATTCCTCAATGTTTATATTGAATAAGTCCCCTATAGTAGTATTAAATTCTTCTTTCGTATCTTCTACTTTGTCCTCTTTAATTTCCTCTACTTTTTCAACTTCAGCAGCTACTTCTTTTTGCTCTTCTTCAACTGCTGCTTCCTTAGGTTCTTCTATAAGAGCCTTTATTGAAAGAGAAACTTTTTTATTTTCTTCATCAATATCTGTAACTTTTACTGTGATTTCATCACCAATACTTAACTTGTCTGAAGGTTTTTCAACATGTTCTTTTGCAATTTGAGAAACGTGTAATAGACCATCCACTCCAGACTCCAATCTTACAAAGGCTCCAAAATCTAAAAGGTTAACTACTTTACCTTCAACTGAATCTCCAACTTTTACTGTACTTATAAATACATCCCAAGGTTTTTCAGTGGTTTGCTTTAAACCTAAGGCAATTCTATTTTTTTCTTCATCTACAGCTAAAACTTGAACCTTTACAGTTTGTCCTGAAGCAACTACATCGGAAGGGTGTTTAACTCTGTTCCATGAAAGTTCTGAAATATGAATTAAACCATCTACTCCGCCTAAGTCTACAAAGGCTCCAAAATTAGTAAGTCTTTGAACTATACCCTCAACTATATCACCTTCAGAAATTGATTCATAAACAGCTTTTTTCTTTAATTCAAGCTCTTCAGCTTCAACAGTTTTTCTTGAAAGCACAATTTTTCTCTTACTTTTATCAAAATCTATAATATCACATAATAATTCTTGACCAACATATTTGGATAAATCACTTTGGAATCTAATAGAAACATGAGATGCCGGAATAAAGGCATTTAAACCATTTAAATCAGCTGTTAAGCCACCCTTAACAACAGATTTCACTTTTACAGTTACTCTTTCTTTATTGTTGAACTTTTCTTCAATTTCATCCCATACTTTTATATTTTCCACTCTTCTATGAGAAAGAACAACGTTGCCATCTCCATCGTCCATCTTCATGATAAAAACTTGGATTTTATCTCCTGGTTTAAATAAATCTGATGGATTAACGTCAGGATTATTTGTTAACTCTTCTTTTGAAATAATTCCATCAGCTCTATAGCCAATGTTCACCATTACTTCATTTTCATTTACAAATAATACTTCTCCCTCAACTACTTCTCCTCTTCTAACTCTCTTAAAAGAGCTTTCAATAGCTTCCATCATCTCATTATTACCAAAATTTTCCATACTACTAACAGCCTCCTTGATTACTGAATCCGGCGTAGAAGCACCGGCAGTAATACCTATTTTATTAAATTTTTTTAAAATATTATAATCAAAGTCCTTAATTGACTCTATTAAATATACATTTTTACAGTTTAATTTTGAAACTTCAAAAAGTTTTTTTGTATTGGAGCTTTTCTTACCTCCTAGGACAATCATAACATCTACTTCTTTTGAAAGTTCCAAGGCACTGTTTTGCCTATTTTTAGTTGCACTACAAATAGTATTATAAACTAAAACTTCATCTTTTGAAATATCTTTTATAAGATTTATTAGTTTTTTAAAATTTTCTTCATTATTTGTAGTTTGTGAAACGACGATAAGTTTTCCCTCTGGTAAGTTTTCCAGATCTTTTGCATCTTCAACGATTAATGCACTGTCGTTACAATAAGAATTTATACCTATGACTTCAGGATGATCTTTATTACCTATAATAATAACATTATAACCCTTTTTATAGTTTTCTGCTACAATATCATATATAATTGATACTTTTTTACAAACACAATCAATTATTTCATTATTATTTTCTTTTATTTTATCTCTTATGCTTTTGTGAACTCCATGAGATCTGATAATAACCTTAGAATCTTTAATTCCTTCAATGGATTCGACTACCTTAACCCCTTTTGATTTTAATTCATTAACTACAAAATCATTATGGACTAAGTCTCCGAGACAACAAACGCCATAACCTGCATTTTCATTAGCAAGTTTAACTGCTCTTTTAACTCCTCCACAAAATCCGGCATTTTTAGCTAGTACAACTTTAATTTTTTTCAACTCCTGAATAAATAGACTTTAAAATATCTACTGCAATTTTTTCATACTGCTCCGGTGTTTGCTTGGGAAATTCTCTAATATCTATGGGTTCCTTTATAAGTAATTTCATTTTTTTAAAAGGAAAGTAATTTCCTTGAATATAAACCGGAACTATTAAAGCGGAACCTCTATGTGCTATTACAGCAGCTCCCGCCTTAGCATTTGAATAATTTACTTCCTTAACCCTGGTACCTTCCATAAAAATACCTATCGCTTTATTTTCTTTGAGCAGACGCATAGATGTTTTAATAGCTTTAATATCTACTGCATCTCTATCAACAGCAAAGGCACCAAGTGCGGATATTAAATTTCCAAGTAATGGAACTTCCCACAATTCTTTTTTTGCCATCCAATGAATTTGAAATTTAATAAGCGCTGAAACAAAAATAGGATCCCAATTACTTTTATGGTTAGGACATATAACTAAGGGAACTCCCATAGGTATTTTCTCATAGTCAACTATTTCAAATCTGTATAATATTTTAAAAATGATAAATCCTATAGTTCTGATAAATTTATATAACACTAATTTCCCCTTATTACCTTTAACATAAAATTTAAATTATCTTCTAAATTCATATTGCTATTGTCTAGAAATATGGCATCATCAGCTTTTATTAAAGGCGAATTTTCTCTATTTTCGTCATTATAATCCCTTTTAGCTATCTCTTCTTTTATGGATTTTAAATCTGTATCTATTCCATTATCTAAAAGTTGTTTATATCTTCTTTTAGCTCTTGCTTCAATTGAAGCGGTTAAGAAAAATTTATAGTCGGCATCTTTTAATACCACTGTACCTATATCTCTTCCTTCCATTACTACAGATTTCCTCAAAGCAATATTTCTTTGAATATCCACTAATTTTTTTCTTACTATGTCTATTTTTGATATATCTGAGGCTAGTTTTGAAATTTCCTCAGTTCTAATTAAATCTGAAACATCTTCATTATCTAAATAAATTTTCCCATTTATAAAATCAATAGTTGTATCACTAAGCATACTTCTAATTTCATTATAAGTTCTTTTATTTAAATTAATACTCTTTAAGGCTATAGCTCTATACATAGCACCTGTATCAATGTATTCAATATTTAATTCTTCTGCGAGAAGTTTTGCAAGTGTGCTTTTACCGCTTCCAGCAGGTCCATCTATTGCTATAGATAACATTATTCCTCCAAAAAAAATCACTGAACCCAGTGATCTTAAAACTTAATCTATATAGTAAAATTCCACCTAAGAAACACTCCCTATAATAGAATTATTATAACTTATTAACGTCTAAATAACAAGAATAATTCCAAGCTGTTCCTAATTAAACGCTGTTTCCGGCTAAATATCCTGTAGAATTGGCTATTTGAATATTAAAGCCTCCCGTCAAAGCATCAACGTCTAAAACCTCGCCGCAGAAATACAAATTCGGTACTTTTTTAGACTCTAAAGTAGAAGGATTTAATTCCCTTATTGATATTCCCCCGCTAGTTACAATAGCCGCATTGATATTTAGTAACCCCTTAAAAGTTAATGGCATATTTTTTATTGAATTTACCAATCTGTGTCTTTCTTCTTTTGTTATTTCATTTACAAATTTATTACTCTTAACTTTAGAAATATCTAATATTATGGGAATAAATTTTTTAGGCAACAAATCTATCAAAGAATTTTTTATTTCCTTATTAATATTTTTTTCGAAATCTCTTAATAACCTATTCTCTAATTTTTCAAAATTCAAAGCAGGCTTTAAATCCAAAAAAAGCTTAAAATCCTCTAGTCTATTAATATAACTTGATGTTCTAAGAACTATAGGTCCTGTAATTCCAAAGTGAGCAAACAGCAAATCTCCAAACTCTTCATGTAGAATTTTTTTATTTCTCACAGTCTTTAAAGTGACATTTTTTAAAGTAATTCCCTGTAATTCCTCTAAAAAATCATCTTTAAGCTCAATTGGTACTAATCCCGGATACAAGTCTTCCACCTTTAATCCTAAATCTCTAGCAAACTTATATCCATCTCCTGTTGAACCTGTAGCAGCATAAGATATGCCACCAGTTGCAATAATTACAGCGTCAAAATTTTTTCTAGTATTATTATAATCTAAAATAAAACCGATTTTACTATTCAATATGGAATCGACTTTTGTATTTAACTTTATTTCTACATCTACATCCTTAAGCATTTTTTCGTATGTTTTTATAACGTCTGAGGACTTATCACTGTTGGGAAAGACTCTATTTCCTCTTTCAATTTTATATTTTAGCCCGTATTTTTCAAAAAGTTCTAGCGTATCATAATTTGACATTGAATATAAAGCAGAATATAAAAACTTCCCATTTCTTACAATTTCATCAAAATATTCCGATATATCTCTATAATTAGTAAGGTTACATCTTCCCTTTCCGGTTATAAACAATTTTTTTCCTAACTTTTCATTTTTTTCAAATAAGGTTACGTCATTATTCTTAGCAGCACAATAGGCTGCCATCATTCCAGAAGGTCCTCCTCCTATAACAGCTACTTTTTTCATCTATCTTCTCCCAATTAAATATACTATTGGCGGATTATTTTTTTGATTAAAAAATTCTCTCTTCTCCACTAAAAATAATTTCTGATTTAGATTTTTTAAATATTCCTCTACTCCATTTCTTTCTTCAAGAGAATTTTCATGTCCTAAATAGGAAACTATTATTAAAACTCCGCTTTTAGATAGAAGATTAAGAGATTTCTCTATTGCCTTCACAGTACTTTCTCTCAGTGTTGTTATTTTTTTATCAGATTTAGGCAAGTAACCCAAATTAAATATTATAAGTTCCAGTTGTGAAGTTATATCTTCTTCAAGTTCACTGTGACATTTATTAAATAATTTAAAATTGTCATAACCATTGTCCAACAAGAGTTTTTTAGTATCTCGAATTGCCTCTTCTTGTATGTCATATCCATATAGAGTACCCTTTTCCCCTAACTTTGATATGATTTTTAAACTATCATGACCTCTCCCGACAGTGGCATCTAAACAACACTTATTTTTTAAATCCATATTTTCTATTACTTCATCTACAATTTCTCTATAATTAAATTTAACTATTCTCATTTTTATTTTAATTTTTTTAAATACTTAACTTCTTCCTCATTTAAATACCTATAATTCCCTACTTCCAAGTCGCCAAGTTCCAAATCTCCAATAGAAATTCGCTTTAGTTTTTTCACCGGATGATTTATTTTTTCAAACATCAACTTCACTTGGTGGTTCTTACCTTCATGGATTACAACTTCAATTATACTATCTTTTTCAAAAGCTTTAAGAATTTTAACTTTAGCCGGTGCATACTTTTCTCTTCCAACCATAACACCTTTTCTCAAAATATTAAGCTCATTTTTATTAGGTCTGCCTTCCACCGTTGCAATATACTTTTTCTCAATTATATTTTTAGGATGAGTTAATTTATTTGTAACTTCCCCATCATCTGTTAGTAAAATTAAACCTGTAGTATCAATATCCAATCTTCCTACTGGATATAATCTACTGTCATTTTCCACTAAATCTATAACTGTTCTCCTACCCTTTTCATCACTTGCAGTTGAAACCACACCTAAAGGTTTATTAAGTAGGATATAAGTATGTTTTTTAATAATTTTTAATCTTTTACCGTCAAGATAAACTCTATCTTTTTCAGGGTCTACAATATAGCCCAGTTCTTTAACTATTTCATCATTTACTTTAACTCTGCCCTCTAAAATATACTCTTCTGACTTTCTCCTAGAAGCAGCACCGCTGTGAGCCATGTATTTTTGTAATCTCATTATTCCTCCAAAAAACTCATTTTTATTTGACTTTCGTCTTCTATTGAAGGCAAATCATCTAGTGACCTTAGACCAAATTTTTTTAAAAACTCTTCAGTAGTCTCATAGATGTTTGGCTTCCCAATTCTATCAAGTTGGCCTGTAACTTCTATAAGCCCAAAATCAACTAGGGATTTAATACTTGAATCACACTTTACTCCTCTAATTTCTTCCACTTCTATCTTAGTTACAGGTTGTTTATAAGCTATAATTGAAAGGGTCTCAAGTGAAGCATTTGAAAGATTTTTTTTGTTTTTAGTACTGACAAACTCACTTATAAAATCATAGTTTTCAGGCTTTGTACTAAGTTGAAAACTATCATTTATTTGAGAAAGTCTAAGTCCTCTACTTTCATTTTCACAATCATTTTGCAAATCAAGTAATAAATCTCTCGTTTTTTGTGGAGATAATTTTAGAACCTTAGCTAAGTCCAATACTTCTACAGGTTCAGCCCACGCAAATAAAATACCTTCAATTATTGATTTAAGCTTTTCATCCTTCAACTGATTCTCTCCTTAACACTTCTATATCATCAAAATAATCTGTTTGTCTAACTATTATTTCTCCCACCCTTACAAGTTCTAAAATAGCTAAAAAATATGATATGATTTCATCTACAAAAGCATAATCTCCAATTAAATCTGAAAATAAAAATTTCCTATCTCTTTGAAGTTTTTTTACAATTATTTCATTGGCTTTTTCTAAAGGAAAATCATCACTATAAATTTCAGAAACCTGAACTTTTCTGCTACTTCTCTCTATAATTTTTTTCATAGTTTTAAATAAACTATCTACATTACAGTTTTTAAGAAAATCCAATTCATCTATTGTCGAGAAATCATCTTGAAGCTTATAGAAGGCCTTTAACTCATAAATTTCAGACTCCCTAAGTTTTTCGGAAACTTCCTTATATCTCTCATACTCTAAAATCTTCTGAACCAATTCAAATCTTGGGTCTTCCTCTTCATCCTCATCTTCTTCGATTTTTACTTTTGGCAATAACATTTTTGATTTAATTTCCAATAGCGTACTTGCCATAACAATAAAGTCGCTTGTTAAGTCCATATTAATTTTATTAGCATCGGAAATATACTCTAAAAATTGACTTGTAATGAGGTGAATTGGAATATCGTAAATATCAACTTCATTCTTTTTAATTAAATCTATTAAAAGATCCATAGGACCTTCATAGATTTTTAAATTAACCTTATATTCCATATAATTTAAATCCTAAAGAAACTATAAGCTCTATAATTTTAAATATAATAGGCGCTATAACTCTATTTACAACTCCAGAAAATAAAAGTATTATTAAAACAAAATAAAAATATTTTTCATATTTATAAAAATAAAATTCTAATTTTTCAGGCAATAAACTTGCCACTACCTTAGAACCATCTAAAGGAGGTAGTGGAACTAAATTAAACACTCCAAGCATTACATTATACCACAATATTTCACTAAACAAAGGAGTTATAGCCCAATTGTTCATATATGAAAATATAAAAGCTATCCCAAAAATTAAGGCCATTAAAAAATTCGCACAAACTCCCGCTATTGATACAAGTATTGTAGATGCTTTTCTATTTCCTTTAAATTTATAAGGATTTATAGGTACTGCCTTTGCCCATCCAATCTTTAAAACTACCATTGAAAGAAGACCTACTGGGTCTAAATGGTTTAACGGATTTAAAGATAATCTTCCTTCAGATTTTGCGGTATCATCACCCAATAGGTAAGCTGCATAACCGTGAGCTACTTCATGAGGAATAATAGCCACTAAAAGTGAAATAATCCTATAAATTAAACTTGTTAAATTCATATTAACCTCATTCTATTTCTTTTATAATAAGTTTATAAGGGTCCTTGTTTTTTTCTCCGATTTCAAAAGATTTTAAAACATCATTTGAAATTTCATTGATTATATTCTCTTTCTCAGTATATATAGTCGCCAATAAATCTCCTGATTTTACATATTCATCTATTTTTTTATTTAACAATATCCCGGCACCTAAATCTATTTGAGATTCTTTAGTTTCTCTTCCCGCTCCCAAATTTTTAGAAGCTTCTCCTATTTCCAAGGCATTAATAGATTTTATGTACCCATCTTTATTAGCAAATATATCTTTTTTAATCTTAGATATTTTAAATTTACTGGTATCTTCAATATAAGTTACGTCTCCACCTTGAGCTATTACTAATTCCTTGAATTTCTCCAAAGCAGCTCCATTTTTCAAATTTTCTTCCACTAATTTACGAGCATCAATCTCCCTTGTGACCTTTCCCGCTAAAAGTAAAAGTTTTGAACTGATACTTAGACATAATTCTGTTAAATCCTTTGGACCTTTACCAGATAAAGTATTTACAGCTTCAATCACTTCAAGTGAATTTCCAACAGCATAACCTAAAGGTTCATTCATATTTGTAATAACTGCCATTGTGTTTCTATTAAATTTCTTACCTAAACTCACCATCATATTTGAAAGTTTTTCAGCATCTTCAACAGTTTTCATAAAAGCTCCTGAGCCTACTTTTACGTCTAAAATTAATGCATCAGCGCCTACGGCAATTTTTTTACTTAGTATTGAGCTTGAAATTAAACTTAGATTATCTACTGTAGCAGTGGCATCTCTTAAAGCATATAGTTTTTTATCTGCAGGAGTAACTTCTCCAGTTTGACCACAGATTGAGATTTTTATTTTATTAGTGTTTTCAATAAATTCTTCTATTGAAAGTTCTACATTAAAACCTTTAATTGATTCCAGTTTATCTAAAGTACCACCAGTATGACCTAAGCCCCTACCGCTCATTTTAGCAAAGGGTACACCGCAACTGGCAACTAATGGACCTACCACTAATGTCGTAGTATCACCAACACCTCCTGTAGAGTGTTTGTCTACTTTAATTCCATTAATTTTACTTAAATCAATTACATCTCCGGAATTAATCATGGCTTCAGTTAAATAATAGGTTTCTTCTAAACTTAATCCGTTGAAGTAAATAGCCATTAACAATGCTGAAACTTGATAATCTTTAATTTCATCCTTTGTATAACCATTGACAAAATAATAAATCTCTTCTTTTGTCAACGGAATATCCAATTTCTTTTTTTCAATTATTTCATACATATTCATAGAGCACCTACTACGCCTAAATCGCCTTAATTATTTCAGAAATAAATTCTGTAAATACATTCTTAATTCTACTAGACACTTCAATAACCTCTTCATGATTAAGAGGTTGATCTAAAATTCCCGCAGCCATATTAGTTAAACAGGATATCCCCAAAACTTCAAGTCCTCTATGTCTTGCTATTATAACTTCCGGAACTGTACTCATTCCCACAGCATCGGCGCCTAGAATTTCAGCCATTTTTATTTCTGCAGGAGTTTCATAACAAGGTCCTGTAAACCACATATATACACCTTCTTTTACATCTAAATCAATGGATTTTGCTATCTCCTTAGCTGTATTTCTTAATTTTTCAGAATAGGTGTATGTCATATCTAAAAATCTAGGTCCTTTATCATCTTCATTTTTCCCAATTAAAGGATTTACTCCAGTAAAGTTTATATGATCCTTTATTAGCATAATATCTCCAGGTTTAAAGGACTTATTCACTGCGCCACAGGCATTAGTTACAATTAAATTTTTAATACCAAATTCACATAAAACTTTTGTCGGATAAACTACTTTTTCTATACCTAATCCTTCATAATAGTGAATTCTTCCCTTCATTGCAACTATTTTTTTACCCGATAATTCACCAAAAATCAATTCTCCACTGTGCCCTGCTACAGTTGCAGTAGGAAATCCCGGTATTTCTTCGTAAGAAATTGTAAGTTTATTCTCTAGTGTGTCGACAAAATCCCCCAGTCCGGAACCTAAAATAATTCCTATTTCAGGTTTAAATTTTGCTTTTTCTTTTATATATTCTACTGAGTTTTTCAAATTCATTTTTTTCTCCTAATTTCATTATAAGTCAGTATTGCAGAAATGGTTTTACCATCTACTATTTCGCCTAATTCAATCATTTTTAACACTTTATCAAAGGGTACTATTTCACAATCAATAAATTCATCTTCATCTAAATCTTTTTCACTTTTCTCCAGCCCTCTAGCTAAAAATACATAAATTTTTTCCGTACAAAATCCAGGCGATGGATAAAATTCTATTATATACTCAATATCTTTTGCAATAAATCCTGTTTCTTCTCTTAATTCTCGAACTGCACATTCTTTTGGACTTTCGTTTTTTTCTAAAATTCCTGCAGGGATTTCATATAATATTTTATCAACTGCTTTTCTATATTGTTTTATTAAAATCACATCATCATTTTCCATTAAAGCAACTATAGCCGAAGCTGGATCATGTTCTACTATTTCTCTTTTAGAATACATTCTATCAGGCAACTCAACAGTTTCAACTTTAAGAGACACTATCCTGCCCTCATATATTTTTTCTGACTTCATTGTTCTCTCTGTTTTTTCCATTTTATTCTCCTTATACACTACTGCTCCAACATCTCCTCAGCCACTTTCATTGCAGTTTCAGTAATATCTGCTCCGCCTATTAGTCTAGCAAGTTCAAGTATTCTATCTTCTTTATTTAACTTTACAATATTAGAAGTAGTAGTATTTTCCTTTTCTTCTTTTTTTATTAAAAAATGGGCATTGCCTAAGGATACAATTTGAGGTAAATGTGATATTGCAATAATTTGAATTTCTTTTGAAAGTTTCTTTATTTTTGCACCTACAATTTGTGCCGTTTCTCCGCTTATTCCAGTATCTATTTCATCAAATATTAAAGTTTCTATATTGTCTTTTTGAGCAATTATACTTTTAAATCCCAACATTATTCTACTCATTTCCCCTCCTGATGCAGTCTTGGAGAAACTTTTGTAGTCCTCTCCTACATTAGTGGAAATCATAAATTCAATATTGTCAAAACCATCCTTTGAAATTTCTTTTTCAGTAAAATCAATTCTAAATTTAGCATTTTTAATATTTAATTCTCGTAATTCTTTTTCTATGTTATCTTCTAAAAACAACGCTGCTTCTTTACGATTTTTTGATATTATTTTTGCCATTTCAAGAGATTGTAGTTTTAATTTATCTATTTTTTCTTTTTCCTGAGCAATTTTTATTTCAAAATGTTCTAGAAAATCCACTCTTTTTGAAATTTCATCTAAATAATTGTAAACATCCTCAATATTGTTTCCATACTTCTTTTTAATATCATTAATAGTGTTAAGTCTATCTTCTAAATAACGTAAATTTTCTTCACTATAATCAACATTATTTAAATAAGATTCAAAAAAATGTATTGAATCTTTAATTCTATACCTAATGTCCTCCAATTCATCTACTAACTCTTTCAGCTTTTCATCATATTTTAAGATATTAATTGAATTGTTAACTATTTTGTCCAATAAATCTTCAATATTTACATTATTGTAGTCACTTTTTAAAATCTCAATATTTTCCTTTATTAAATTAGAAATTTGAGAAATGTTACTTATTTTATCATATTCTCTTTCTATTTTTTTATCTTCTTCTTCAATTAAATTAGCATCTTCTATTTCCTTAATTTGAAATTTTAATAAGTCTAATTCTCTATCTTTGTTTATTTCAGAATTTAAATTTTCGTCATATTCTCTTTCCAAAATAGATATTTCTTCAATAAGCCTACTTAAGTCATTTAACATTTTTTTATGTGCATCATCGCAGAAAAAATCTATTAACTTTTTTTGATTCTGAGTGTTCATCAATGAAATATTTTCATTTTGTGCAAATATATCAATTAGTTTGGAGGTGATTTTAGAAAGCATTCTACTAGTAACTGTGTAACCGTTAACTTTAGTAATACTCGGCCTATTGAGTTTTATCTCTTTAGAAATTACTATTATTTCAGACCTTTCCATATTGTTACGTTCCAAAATATCGCTTACAATATTGTGTTCATCTGAAAAAACAGCTTCAATAAAGGCATAATCCCTACCTGTTCTAATTGTATCCTTGCTTGCTCTTTGACCTAAAACTATTGAAAGTGCATCTATAATAATGGATTTCCCTGAACCGGTTTCTCCCGTTATAACATTAAGGCCATTTTCAAATTCAATTCTTAAATCTTCAATTATCGCAAAGTTTTTTATATTTAATTCAAGTAACATAGTCCACCTATTTATCTACAGATTCTTCAATTACACTATCTATATTAACTTCCACATTACTTAAGTTTGATTTTTCAAGGAGAATTAAAAATTCCTTATTTCCAGTCATTCCTGTAATTGGTGAAATCGTTAAACCCAAAACTCTCAATTCCAACTTTTTGGAAAGTAAAAGTATTTTTTCTATAACTTCCCTATGAACTGACTTATCTCTCACAATTCCCTTTTTCCCAACTTTTTCTCTTCCTGCCTCAAATTGAGGTTTAATTAGAGCTACTATTTTTCCGCCCTTTTTTAATAGTTCCGCCGCTTTTGGAATCACTAGTTCCAAAGAAATAAAACTAACATCTATTGATATAAAATCTATTAAATCAGATATTCTTGAAGTATCAAAAGTTCTAATATTGGTTTTTTCCATTGAAACTACTCTTTCATCAATTCTAAGACTGTAGTCTAATTGGTTATAACCAACATCAATTGCATATACCTTTTTAGCTCCGTTCATAAGCATGCATTGTGTAAAACCTCCGGTTGAAGCTCCAATATCTACACATATGGCGTCTTTTAAATCAATTTCGTATAATTCTATTGCTTTTTCAAGTTTATATCCGCCTCTGCTCACATACTTTAACGAATTGCTTTTTATAGTAATATCCTCTTCAACATCAATTAGCTGTCCGGGTTTTTCAACTCTTTGGGTTCCTATAAAAACTTCTCCGCTCATAATTAATCTTTTAGCTTTTTCTCTAGAATTTGCAAGTTCTTTATTAACTAATAATACATCTGCTCGCTCCTTAGCCATTTTAAATTCCTCTATTCATTAAAAAATCAGAGAATATTTTCAATTCCTCAGCATCATGTTCCAAGGATTCTAGCTCATTATTAGCTCTTTCAGTTAATTGTTGTATTTTTTCTAATATTTCTTCTTTAGATGAAAATTGAAGTATAGTATTCTTTTCTTTCTCTTTATCAATTTCACTGTCTAAAATATCATCTTTCATTTGATAGGCAATTCCAATACAATTTGAAAATTCTTCTAAAGTTGCTATTTCCTCTTCAGTGGCACCGGCAATTATAGCTCCGCTTACTACAGACGCTCTAATTAGAGCTGCAGTTTTTAATTTATACATACTTTCGCAAATATCGTAATTCATTTCATCATTATACTCTACATCTATAACTTGACCGCCAATCATATCGTGAACTCCTGATGCAGTAAAAATATACTTCATTGCTTTAATCGCTCTTTTAATTTTTTCCAAATCTTCATAAGAGTCCATCTCTTTTGCCAATACTTCCGCAGCCATATTAAGTAAACCATCTCCTGCTAAAATAGCTATTGCTTCAGAATATACTTTATGATTTGTAGGTTTTCCTCTTCTAAAATCATCATCATCCATAGCCGGTAAATCATCATGAATTAAAGAATAGGTATGGATTAATTCAATTGCTACAGCAAAAGGTAAAACTTCCTCATATTCATCAGAGTTTTTTATTGTCTTATATGCCAAAATTGATAAAATCGGTCTTATTCTCTTTCCACCAGAAAATAAAGAATAGGTCATAGATTCATATACTTTCTTTTGATATTCATCTACAGCTGTAAAGTTCTTATAAATATAATTGTCTATTGATTCAATTAAATCACTATAATAACTCATAATATTATCCATGTAAGTCACCATTATCAAAATCTTCTTCTACGATGCCATTTTCTTTTTCCATTAAGATTTTAACCTTTCCTTCATATTCATTTAAAATTTTATTACAATATTTGTATAGTTCCAATCCCTTTTCATACTTTTCAATTGCCGACTCTAATGATATATCATCAGATTCCAAATCCTTAACTATATCTTCCAATTCAGCATACGTACTTTCATAACTTCTACTCAAGTTCATCACTCCTTAAGGAAATATTTTCAACTCTTGCCCTTGCTTTTCCATCTATAAAATAAATATCAATTATTTCATCAACATCTATATCTCTAGCACTTTTTAAAATGCCACCATCAATATTTTTTAAATAAACTCCACTTTTAATACTTGTTACTAACTTTGTTTTTTCTTCAATAAGATTATACTTTTTCCGCTTAAGTATATTTAAAATTAAAAAATCTAAATCACTTTTTTGTTTATCTAATTTCTCCATGGAATTCTTAATTATTTTTTCCAACTTAATATTATCTAATATCCTTTTGGAGTTTTCCAATTTTAATTTTAAAACATTCAAATTTTGTTTAGGAGAGTTTAAAATCAATTTTTCCCGCAGCGCACTTAATTTTAATTTTCCCATCTCCACATTCCTAAAAACATTTTTATTTATAGTCTCATAATTTTTCTTTAACGTCAGCTTTTCAGTTTCAATTTTATAATCTAATTTTCTATACATTCTATTTAAGAGAAGTTCTAATGAATTGTTTAAGTCCTCTTTACTCATTGATACCAGCTCCGCTGCTGCAGAAGGTGTGGGCGCTCTTAAATCACTGACAAAATCAGTTATTACATAATCCACCTCATGGCCTACTGCTGATATTACAGGTATCTTCATATTATATATTCTTCTTGCTAGTTCTTCATTGTTAAAAGAGAATAGCTCTTCCAAACTTCCTCCGCCTCTACCTATTATTATAACATCAACAGGGTTTTCATCAAAATAATTTAAAGCTTTTATCAATTGAGCTACTGCTAAATCTCCTTGAACATTAGCTGGATATAAAATAATATCTACAGTATTATTCCTTCTTGTCAGTACATTTATTATATCTCTAATAGCTGCTCCTGTAGGAGACGTTATAACACCTACCCTTCTTGGAAAATAGGGGATCTTTTTTTTATCTTCTTCATTAAATAAACCCTCATTAAATAGTTTATCTTTAAGCTTTAAATACTCCTCATATAAATTTCCAATACCGTTTAAGTTAATAGTTTTGGCATATAGATTTAAAGCACCTTCTCTTTCATAAACAGATACAGATCCTTTTACTATAACACTATCACCATCTTTAGGTGAGTATTCTAAGTTCATCCTATCATTGGAATACATAACAGAATTAATTTTTGCATATTCATCTTTTAGGGTAAAATAAATATTACCATTGGAATGTAGTGTAAAGTTAGATATCTCGCCCTCAACTTCTATATCTGACAAAATATAATCCATTGCTATATATTTTTTAATATATTTATTTAATTCCTTTACTTTTATTGCGCTCATAATTCCTCACAAACAAGAACCGAGAGCAGGATTAAATTTCCATAGCTCTCGTCATCTATTCAACCATATTTCTATATATACTACCTAATATTCCGTTAATAAATTTAAATGAATCTTTTCCACCATATTCCTTAGATATTTCAATAGCCTCATTTATAGAAACTTCTTTTGGAATATCTTCTCTAAATAAAAATTCATAAACAGCAACTCTCAATATTTCTTTATCTACTTTAGCCAATCTATTAATACTCCAGCCCTCTAGATGTTTACTAATTATTTCATCTATAGTTTCCATGTTAGAAATAATTTGAGGTAAGGTTTTTTTAATATATATAATTTCATCATCTGCAAAATCAAAATTCTCAAGAAAAACAGCCAAATGTTCTAAGGAATAATCTTTCGTTATATCCATTTGATACAGTATTTGCATCTGACCAATTCTCGCTTTTTTTCTACTCATTTAATTATGCCTTTGCCTTTTCTTTATCCGCCATAGCTATTCCGCTAATATGAACATTTACTTCAACAACATCTAAACCTGTCATATTTTCAACAGCCTCTTTAACGTTTTTCTGAACTTCCTTGCCTAATTCTATAATATTTTTACCATATTCTACAGTAATAAAGGCATCAATAACAGCTTCATTTTCACCTATACTAACCTTAACGCCTTTTGAAAGGTTTTTAACACCTAGCATATCAGTGACACTTGTTTTAAGTGAAGACTGCATCTCCACTACTCCTTCAATTTCCTCTATTGCAACAACGGCTATTGTAGCTATGACCTCTTCTGAAATCTTCACATCTCCATTGTTAACACCATCAATTAAATAATTGTCAGACATGTTACACCTCCAAATTTGAATACATTATATCAAATTCTTACAGAGTATTCAATTTTATAAAAATAGCCCTTACATTTCTGTAAAGGCTATAGATTTAATTTTTAATTGTTTTCTTCTTCGTTACAATGACCACAGTCACAATTTTCTTCTAATTCATCATCTAAATCTTCTTCAAAATAGAAGTCGTCATCAAAGTCAAAATCATCATAAGAATCATAATCTTCATCAAAATCATCATAAACGTACTCTTCTAAACTTGAAAGATCTTCTTCAATAATGTCCACATATTCTTCCATCTCATCTTGGTAGATTTTTACTTCTTCTGCCATTTCAGCTATTATATCAATTAATTCATAAATCAATCTACCTTCTTTTGATTCGTCATCAATTTCATAGCCTTCTGCTAATCCTTCTAAATATGCAATTCTATTGATAATATTTTCCATTTAATATCCTCCTATGCTCTAGACATATACTCGCCTGTTCTAGTATCAATTCTTATTATATCGCCCATATTTATAAATAGTGGAACGTTTAAAGTAAAACCGGTTTCTACAGTTGCCGGCTTTGTTCCTCCTGAAGAAGTATCACCCTTTACTCCAGGTTCCGTTGCTGTTACTTCCAATTCCACAAAATTTGCAGGTGAAACTTTAAATGCTTTGCCATCATAGAAATTAATAATAGCAGTATCATTTTCTCTCATAAAATCAAGAGCATCTTCTACCATGGATTTTTCCAAAGGAATTTGTTCATATGTGTCATTATCCATAAAGTAAAATAGTTCTCCATCTCCGTATAAATATTGCATTTCCTTAGTTTCTATAACCGCTTTTTCAAATCTTTCACTTGGATTAAAAGTTGTGTCCTTAGTTGCTCCAGTAAGTACAGATTTAATTTTTGCTCTAACGAAAGCAGCTCCTTTACCAGGCTTAACATGTTGAAAATCTATAACTTCATAGACTTCTCCATCCATCTCAAAATTTAAGCCTTTCCTAAAATCACCTGCTGAAATCATAATTTACCTCCTAAATATATCTCTAATGATAATTATATCAATATAGACTTTAGCTATCAAGATAAATGTTATATCTTCACTTTACTCTTCTGGATTGCTCTAACTTTTATATCAAAAAATCCAGGTATATAATTACTATGTTTTTTAAGAATATCAAAATTATAAAATGTTTCTATGTTATTTTCATTAATCCCTTTTAAATTTATTAAAATTCCACTTACTTTTAAAAGCTTTTTTACATCAATATATTCAACGTCTCCATTTATTATAACCGCACCATTAACGCTTAAATTCTCATGTAAGAATACTTTATCAAAATTAAATACACCATTTAACTCCATTTCATCTTCTATAACTATATTTCCTTCTTCTTGATTTATAAAAATCGTATTAACAATTAGAGATTCATATACAATATTTTTAATTATTTCTCCATTTCCATCAAAGCTTTCACTATATATATAAAGTTTATCATCTTGCTTTTCCATATAATATGTTTCAAAATCAAGTTCTATTACATTAATTGTATTATTATAGTAACTCTTTAAATTTTCTAACTCATCTTCCAGTTTCTCCATTTCTGTTTTATTAATAGTCTCACTATTTAAAACATTTGCTCCTCTGCTATATATTGAATTTACTATCGTTCCCTTACCATAACAACTACTTTTAACACCTTTATAATCTAAATTACATTGTAGGAGAAATCCGTCCTCCTCATAACTGTCGTCTAACTTTAAGCTAAGATCCAAGTCACTGATTTCCTCTAAATTATATAAATTTTCATTTAATGTAACAATTACATTGTTTTTATTATAAATTTTTTTACAAAAGTCATAAAGCTTCTCTCTATCTGATAAGATAATATTTATGACAGATTCCGCATATAGCTCTGACTGGATTAAGTTTGCTTCATTTCTATAAATATCTATTTCATTTTCAAGACTGGAAAAGATATAACTTATAGAAATCATTATAATAGATGTGATGATGAGAAATATAATATAAATATAGCCCTTTGCTTTCAAAAGATCATCTCCAATGAACTTAAAATGTTCTTATTGCAATTATCTTTTCAAATTCTCTTTCATAATTCCCGCTAAAAACTACTATATTTAGCTTTATAAGATTTTCTTTAATTGTACAGCTTACATTCTTTACGTTATTAATTAACGTATTAGTTCCAAATGTTCCTACTGAATCAACATTAATATCAAATTTACGATCTATATTTACTGCTTTTCTCGCTATGCGCTTACCATCAAATACATAATAAACATACCTATATCCCTTTTCATTTTTACAATTTACAATTGCAAAACCGAGACTATTACGTTTACAATCTTCCACTATATAGTCAGCACTATTAATTTCATCTGCAATATAATTAAAAGTAAAGTATGTATCATTGAATATTAAATCATTACGATTAGAAGTATTAAGAGTTTTTAAAGACATTCCAAGTAAAGAGTAGAGCAGAGGAAATATTAAAACTGAAATTCCAAGAACTATAATTAACTCAATTAACGTAAAACCCCTCAGTCGATAAAATTTTTTTAAGTATAACCTCACCCTTACCATCCTTTTCTTTAATATGTAAAGTTATTTCTCTAAGGTTTTCTCCAATTTCTTTACTTTCAACCTTTGAATAAAATTTTTCTTGGACATAACTGTCAATGTATAAATTTCCACTATATATTTCAGATGTTATATTTTCCATTTGATTTCTTGCCTCCAAGTACATTTCCTGTTTTACTTTCAAATTATTTTGATTTTGTAAAACTCCATTTATTGAAGGCAGCAAATAAGATGCTAAAATACTTAGAAGCATAACAGTAAAAATAATTTCAATAAGAGTAAATCCCTTTTTCATCTTTTAAATTCACCTTGCCTGTTACTGGTTCAATAGTAATTTCATATATCTTTTTAGGTGTTGATAATTCTATAGTTCCGGAACTTCCATAAGCACTTACACCTCTCTTGGTAAATTCTACTGTTCTTGTTGTTTCGATATTTCCATCTTTTCTCTTAAATTTTATTTTGATTTTTTCTGAATACTCTCTATTTTCACTAATGTCTCCACAAATAATAGTATAGCTATTTTCATTATTAAATTTAACTTTGGAGTTATCTTTTTTAGATATAGCTAAGTTCCTTGCATTTTTTAAATCTCTATGTATTAATTTAACATCTTCTCTTATTTTAAAATCCTCTACCATTGCACTGCTAAAAACTCCTATACTTAGTAAAATTAATAGTATAGATATTACAATAATTATTTCTATAAGAGTAAAAGCCTTCTTCATAGTTCCACCCAAAAATCACCTATGGAAAATACACCCTTCTCTTCTATGTAATCGGGTATTTTATAGTATATTCCCCTTAGATTTTTAATATTTTCAAACTCTAAAATATTTAACTCATCTTCTACTATTTTTAAGCTATATGGAATTTTTTCAGAACACATTATGCCAAACTCACCATTTAATTCTTGAGGTGAAAATAATGTAAATTTCAATTTTTTAAAGTCTTTAACCTCATTAAAATATAAATATATGTTTTTATTTTCAAATTTATCATTTAAATTATAATGTATAAAAAGCAGATCTTCATTTTCAGGTTTAAATAAAGTCACATCCTCTCCACTATCACAAAATAAATGTAAATCTTCATAATCAATATTGTATTTAATGAGTTTGTTTTCTAAAATTATATCTCTATCTGTGTAATCTAAATTTAAATTTTCGGATTTTTCTTTAAAGGAATTTAAAACTCCAATATTTTCTTGCTTTTCTATGTCCTTTTCTTTTTTATAGGCTTCCTTCTTTACTTCCTCCTTCCCTTTTAAATTATTCTTTACTTCTTTTAAGTTTTTCTCTTTGCTAGATTTTTCTATTCTATTTTTAAAATATAATTTTTCCAATTCAATATTCTCATTTAAATTTGTCTTCTCCGAACTTTCACTAGTTGAATTTTGCTCATTGGATTCTTTAAACAACTCTATAGTTCCATAATAACCTTCTTCCCCTAAATTTATATGTACTTTATCTGGAATTAGATGTTTTGAAATTTCAGTTATTTTATTAATTTTAGATTTGGGTAAATTAAACTCATATTTTGATATGGTATTGTCTTTTGTATTTGTTTCCAAGATATATGGAAATTGTAATGTGAAGTTTTTAAGATTTTCAGGATTTTGCAATTTGTTAATATGTGTAGTTTCATTATTTATTATATTATCTTTTTCAATCAAATTATTATGTTTTTTATACTCTTCATTCTGTAACTTTATAGACTTTTTTAAACTTTCATTTTCAATGTTATATGCCGATACTAAGTTAATTTTATCCTTATACACAAGTCCATATATTACAAACTCAACAATTAAAATAAATAGAATTAAGAATAATTTAATTTCTCTTTTTGAAAGTAATTTAATATCTGAGAATTTTTTTATTTTATACACAAAAATCACCTATAACTCTCATTAATTCTTTTCTCATTAAATTATGCGTCTCTTTTGTAGGATGTATGCCATCAAAAAACAAATTGTCATAATTTTCTACTTTATTTAATAAATTATAGTAGTCAATAAAATAATAATTATCCTTAAAAGCAATTCCTTTTAAAATTAAATTAAAATTCTTTAGTTTATGATTTGCAGAAATAAAAGTGCTACTATTACACCAACCTTCTGTAGCATCGCCAGAAATCCTATGCGGTGAACATAAAATTATTTTCTTACCTTTTTTCTTAACACAATCAGTAATTTTTACAATATTTTCAATTGTTTTGTTCAAACTATAGTTTAATAGAAAATCATTTATTCCCACATAAATTAATACTAAATCCCCATCAATATAGGCAAGCTGCCTTAAACACTCTTGAGAGGTTGCGCCGTTTTCTCCTAAGTTTAGTGTTTTTAAATTGTTCTTTTTAAAATATACAAAAGAGTTTTCCTCTCCAACTCCAAATCCCTTGACTATGGAATCGCCTATTGCACTTAAAAGCAAACTTTAATCACCTATTTTCTTTTTCAATTCTTTTCCCGAGTTTTTTCTGCTTATTTCAACGAGCCCTAAATTAGTAAAACCAAAAACTTTAGTTTGCGAGTAATCTTCATTAAAGTATGTCTTTAACGCACTTAAAAGTTTCCTTTTATGTTCTTCTTTCTTCATACTTATAAAATCCACCACTATAATACCTGAAATATTTCTTAATATAATTTGTTTGGCCACTTCTTTCGCTGCCCTTAAATTAACTTGAAGTATTCCATCTTCAAAATCAAGGTTTCCTTTGTAACTAGCAGAATTAACGTCAATTACACATAGAGCCTCTGTCCTCTCTATTATTATGTTAGTACCGTTTTCAAGCTCAATTTTTTTCTGAAACAAGCTTTTATACTTATTAAATAAAATCGGATTATAGGAGATTTTAAATCCTTGTTTATAAACTGTGTTGTATTTTTCGCTATAAAGAGAATATAATTTAGGACTATTTATTATAACTTTATCTCCTTCTCTATAGTTCGCATTTAAAAACTCCGATAACTTATCCTTAGTATATAGTAACTTAGGTGTAGGTCTTAAATTAATTTCCCTTAAAACAGCCTCTGCATTAGTCTTTAAATTAATATATTCCTCCACTAGATCAGAACCTAAAAAAGATTTGGCACCGCTTCTAAAAAGCACTCCCTCCATTTTATTCTCTTGGGCAATTTTTAATAGCAATTTTCTTTCAGATTCTTCTAATTTTCTAGAAAACTTCAAAAACTTCCTTTGAGGAAAAAAAACAATTTGTTGGCCTGAAAAAGAAATTTCCATAGTTAATTTTACAGCCTTGTCTCCCTCCGGAATTTTCTTTACCTGAACTAATATTTCGTCTGTCTCCTTAATATCACCTATAGAATCATTAAGTTCAAGATAACCATACTTGTCCAGACCAATATCTACAAAAGCGCAATTCATAGATTTAGATATCTTATGAACTCTTCCCCTATAAATCGAATACAGATTAGAATCATCAAAATCTATAATTCTTTTAATATCATCTTCATATTTAATTGCTACTTTTAAGAAATCGTCTATATAAAAAATTGTCATAAAAACCTCAAATTAAATTGTTTTCTAAAAAACTGTAATAAGTATTATCTCCAATGATAATGTGATCAATAACGGGAATTTGTATAATTTCTCCAGCTTTCTTAATATTGTCTGTAAGAATTAAATCATCCTTTGAAGGTGTAGGATCTCCGGAAGGATGGTTGTGTAGTAATATTATAGTATGGGCTAATTCATTAATAGCTGCGACAAAAACTTCTCTAGGGTGTACTAATGTTGAATTGATTATACCTGTAGAAATGCTCTTTATTGATTCAATTTCTTTTTTTGTATTTAATATTGCAATTTTAAAAGTTTCTTGCTTTAAAAATCTCATTTCACTCATAACGTAATCCACAATATCTTTAGGACAATTTACTTTTTTCCTGCTATGTACGCTTATTTTATTTATTCTCTTTCCTAAAGTTACTGCCGCTAATATCATAGAAGCTTTATTTATGCCTACTCCTTTTATTTTCATTAAGTCTTTAATAGTTATGTCATTTATGGCATAAATGCCTGTTTCCTCTTTAACACCTTCCCGTTGTAGTGAATTTATAATTTCCTGTGATAATTGAACAGAAGTTTTTGTCTTTGTACCCGTTCTGATAATAAGTGCAATTAACTCTGCATTAGATAAAGTATCCGCTCCATACTTAATAAGTTTTTCTTGAGGTCTATCTTCAGCGGGCAAATCTTTTAATTTATAATTCATCTCCACTTTTTTCATTTTTTAAAACCTCTTTCAATAAAGAAATTCCAAATAATTTTTTTAAATCATCTGCTATTTTAGAAATCGGAAGACCTACTATGTTTTCAAAACTACCTTGCATAGAATCTATTAGCAAACTTCCATAACCTTGAATTGCATACGATCCGGACTTCCCCCAAAATTCCTCAGTATTTAAATAATCCTCAACCTCTTCTTCAGTTAAATCCTTAAAAAACACATAAGATACTACGTAATCCGTATACTTAATATTTTTCTCTAATTTAAAAATGGAGTATCCTGTGATTACTTTATGTTTTTTTCCAGAAAGTCGCTGCAACATATTTTTTGCATCTTCTCTATTCTGAGGCTTTCCCAAAATCTCACCGTTAAAATCAATAACAGTATCAGCAGATATAACTATATTACTTGGATTTTCCAAAGCTACTGCAATACCCTTTTCAAAAGACAGTGCCATTACTAATTGAATCGGATTATCATAATAGTCATTATTCTCATCAATATCAGAGCTAACAATTGAAATATCTGTAAACCTGCTTAAAATTTCCTGTCTCCTTGGTGAATTTGATGCAAGAATTATCATTCTAAATTCTCCTTTATGGTTTTCTTTAAATTAGTAACTACCATCTCACTGGTTATTCCTACAAAATAACCTGTAAATAGGCCTAGTATTAACAATACAGGCAAGTAAGAAAAAATCATTATGTTATTTAAAATAAATGAAGCAACTAAAACCTGTCCGAAATTATGAAAAAAAGCACCTATTAAGCTTACTCCAATTAAGGATAAATACTTATTTAAATATTTGTCTGCTAAAATCATAGAAATAGAACTTAAAACAGCTCCAATAAAAGAAAAGATAAAAGCTGAAAAAGAGCCTGTTACTAAAACTAAAATTATAGATTTTAAAACAGATACTACTAGCCCCTCTCTATATCCAAAAGTAATAATAGTAACTAACACCACTATATTTGAAAGCCCCAATTTAGCTCCCGGTATAGGAACCGGAACAGGTATTATACTTTCAAATAAACCTAGGACTATACCCACTGAAGTTAAAAGTGACAAATAAATCATTTTTTTTGTCTTCATTGTAAAATCACATCCACTTCATCTTCTAAGTACTGATCTACTTCTATGGAAACCATTAATCTATTTGGAAGACATACTAAAGATTGTCCAATTTCACTGATTTTTCCCATTTTTATACAGGTTTTATCTTTACAGGTTGAATCTTTTATATAGATATGATTATTCTCAATTACTAAAATATTTTTCCCAAACTTGCTATTTACAATTATTTCTTTATCCTTTAAATTTTTGTCTAGTTTATATTTGTCCACTATTTCTCCATTTATATTTATTACAAGATATTTTTCCGAAGAAGTATTTAATCTTGATGCTGAATAGGAAAAAATAGAAAAAGCTATTAAAATAATTAATAGCGTTACAATGTAGTCACCTTTTTTCATAATATACCTCTAATGAATTATATCAACTTTCAGTCCAGCAATGCAAGTTAAAAAGCACTGAATTATCAGTGCTTTTACTTTATTTAGTAGATTCCATATCCTTTTCAGCTTTTGCTTTTAAAAGTTCTTGTTTTTTCTTTTCTGCAGCTTCTTTTTGCTTTTGTTTCATCTTTTCCACTCTTTCAGGATATTCTGAGAATATAGCTCCTGTAGGACATTTAGAAACACAGATGCCACAGTTTATACATTTTTCATAATCTATTTTTGCCAGATTGTTCTCTACATGAATAGCATCTTTAGGACAACTTTTTTCACAAATTTTACATGAAATACAACCAACAGAACAATTTACTCTGACTACTTTTCCAACATCGTTGGAATTACATTTAACCACTGTCTTACTTTTATATGGAACTAAGTCTATTAAATGTTTAGGACAAATTTCAATACATTTTTTACAGGCAACGCATTTTTCTTTGTCAACTACTGCTACGCCATCAATGATATGAATCGCATCAAATTCACAAACGCTCACACAAGTTCCGCCGCCTAAACAACCGTAGTTACAAGCTTTTGAACCCTTTTGAAAGTCTGATATCAATCTACAATCTACAAGACCATTATAGTTATATTTATCTTTTGCTTTTTCACAAGTTCCTTGACACATTACGCAAGCAACTTCTTTTTCAACATCTCCGGCATTAACTCCCATAATATCTGCGATTTTATCTGCAGCTTCTTTACCTCCAATGGAACAAGCTGTTACAGGAGCCGCTCCATCAGCTATAGCTTGAGCTAATCCATCACAACCGGGAAATCCACAAGCTCCGCAATTTGCTCCCGGAAGAGCATCTCTAATCATTTCAACTTTAACATCAGTTTCAACGGCGAATACACGTGAAGCTATTGAAAGCACAACTCCAAAAATCGCCCCTATTACTCCTAAAATTCCAATTGGAAGTACAATCATATCTACCATATTCATTACCTCCTATACCAATCCTGAAAAACCGGAAAATGCCAAAGCCATTAATCCCGCACTAATTAAAGCTATAGGAACTCCTTCAAGAGCTTTAGGAACATTTCCAAGAGCAAGTCTTTCACGCAATGTACTCATTAAAACCAATGCTAAGGTAAAACCTAAAGAAGCACCAAGTCCACTGAATATTGTTTCAATTAAATTATATCCATTTTGAACATTAAGTACTGTAACCCCTAATACAACACAGTTAGTAGTAATTAAAGGTAAATAAACTCCCATTGCCGTATAAAGAGCAGGAGATGTTTTTTTAATAACCATCTCAACAAATTGCACCAAGGAAGCAATTACTAGAATAAATACTATTGTCTGTAAATATTCAAGTCCAAATTTATTTAGAATAAATACCTGTAGACACCAAGTGATAGCCGAAGCTATTACAACAACAAAAGTTACTGCCACTCCCATACCAAGAGCTGTTTCGGTTTTTGATGACACTCCTAAAAAAGGACAAATTCCCAAAAACTGAGCAAAGATATAGTTGTTAACCAATATAGTCGATATAAGTATTGTTATTATATTACTCATCATAATTATTCACCCCTACTTGAAAGTAATCTTTTAAAACCGGCAATTAAAAAGCCAAGTAATATAAAAGCTCCTGCCGGTGCACCCATTAATCCAATGCCAGGGTAAGACTCAGGAAGAATTTGAAAATCTAAAAGTGTACCATAACCTAAAAATTCTCTTATTAAACCCATGGAAACGACAGCTAAAGTATAACCGCATCCAGTTCCCAAACCGTCAACAATGGAAGGAATAAATTTATTTTTATAGGCAAAACCTTCCGCCTCCCCTAAAATACAACAGTTTACAACTATTAGAGGTAAGAATATACCCAAAGCACTGTAGATACCAGGCGAATAAGCATGAAGTATCATTTCAACCAAAGTTACAAAAGTTGCAATTACAACTATAAAACAAGGTATTCTGATTTTATCAGGTATTACATTTCTCAGTAAAGAAACTACACCGTTACTCATTATTAAAACAAAAGTTACTGCTATTCCCATTGCAATTGAATTTTGCAGAGTATTTGTAATGGCAAGTACTGAACACAACCCTATTAACTGCATAAATATGGGGTTGTTTTTTATCATTCCGTTAATAAAAACTTTTTTTAAATTCATGTTAACCCCCTACTTATCATTTTTTAAAAAGTCATTGTAAACTTTTATTACTATATTGTCTCCGCCAAGTACAGCCTTTGAGGTAACTGTAGCTCCACTAATTAATAGAACTTCATCATCAGCTGCAGGCTCCTTACTCATTTTTAACTCACCGGAAGCACTTTTACCGGTATAAGAAGAATAATAATCTTCTTCCTCTATTAACGTACCAAAGCCTTTCGTCTCAGCATTTGAAATATTTCTAAATCCCGCTATAATATCTCCGTCAAGGGAAATACCTATGGCATTAGTCATAGCACCACCGAATCCGTTTATAGAAACGTTAATTCCGTATCCTACTTTATTGCCATTATTTAAAGCTACAAAAATACTTTTAATCTCAGGATGTGCTTCTTGAATAGTTGCAAGTTTAGCACTGTCATACTCTTCAAAACTATTAGCTTCATCTCCAAAAATTACCTCATAGGAATTAAGAGTACTTTGTAATTCGGCTTCTGCTATTTTCGGTGCAGTAAAATTATTTACAAAAGCTAAAAGACCAGCGGAGAACGCACAGAAAACTAATAAAATAATTCCAAATTTTACAGGTTCTTTCATCTATTTCGCCTCCCCATACACCTTAGTTCTTGTTAACTTATCTATCAAAGGTGTTGCAACGTTCATTAACGCTATAGAATAAGAAACACCTTCAGGCAAAGAGCCCTTAACTCTTATAATAGCTGTTATAATACCACATCCAAGAGCAAATATAATCTTTCCTCTATTATTCATAGGTGTAGTTGTATAATCTGTTGCCATAAAAAATGCACCTAAGAAAAGTCCTCCACCTAAGATTTCATAAGGAATAATATCCATTGGTATTCCTAATATTAATAAAAATACAGCTGTTGTAAGAATATAAATAACAGGTATTCTAAAGTTGATAACACCCCTAACTATTAAGTAAATGCCACCAATAGCTAGTAAAATTGCCGATGTCTCACCTATTACCCCGGAAATATTACCAATGGCCATATCTTTAAGTAAGGGTAGACTTGTATAAGAACCTTCTTTAATTAATTGTAACGGCGTTGCTGAACTTACTCCGTCAACTAAAGCCATTGTTTTTGGTCCTGTATAATCAGTCATTAATTTAGCCCATGAAGCCATTAAAACAATACGAGCAGCTATGGCCGGATTCATAAAGTTACATCCTATTCCACCAAAACATTCTTTTACAATTAATATTGCAAAAATAGAGCCAAAAGCAGCCATCCACCAAGGTGTAGTTGCAGGTAAGTTAAAAGCAATTAAAATTCCAGTTACAACTGCAGATAAGTCCCAAATTTGTATTTCCTTATGCATTAACTTTTGAAAAACATATTCCGTTCCCACACAGGAAATTATACATATTGCTATTAACATTGCTGCATTCATTCCAAAAAAATAAATACTCCCAATTAATGCAGGTGTCAAAGCAATAATAACATCTAACATTATTTTTTGTACTGAATCATTAGATCTAATATGAGGTGCGAGAGATACATAAAACTCATTACCTTTTAAAGAATTAGAATCTTTGATTCCGGTTTTATTATCCATTTCGTTCCCCCTAACTATTAATCCTAATTTTAATTTCACGTTTTGCCAGTTTTATAGATTGTGATAAGTTTCTTTTTGCAGGACACACAAAAGAGCAAATACCACATTCCATGCACTGATCAGCCCGTAATTCATTACAAATTTCAATTTCATCCTTTAAAATCGCTGCGTTAATTTCTGTAGGATTTATATTTGCTGGACAGTGGTCAATACACCTTGAACATTTTATACAAGGTGATTCTTTTTCTTGTTGTACTTCCTTATTGGAAAAAACAAGAATTCCTGAAGTTGTCTTTGTTATTGGACTATTTAAATCAAAAACAGATTTTCCAGTCATAGGTCCACCACATACAATTTCTACAAAATCATCTTTAAAACCACCACAAAAGTCTATTATATCTTTTACAGGTGTTCCAATCTTTACTAATATATTTTTAGGTTTATTTATTCCGCTACCACTAACCGTAATAACCCTTTCATATGACGCTCTTCCTTCAATAACAGCCTCATAAAATGCCAAGGTTGTTCCCACATTAGTTAAAAATACTCCCACATTATTAGTTACTCCATTTGGAGGAACAATCCTATTTACTACAGCTTCAGAAAGTCTTTTAGAATCTCCTTGCGGATACTTAGTTTTACAACCCACTACTTTTAAGTGACTCCATTCAGGATGTTCACTTATTTTCTTTTCCATAATTTCTATAGCATCAGGCTTGTTTTCTTCAATAGCCATATATGATACTTTTTCATTATAAAAAGTAGAAAAAATTTCTAAACCTTTTAATATTTCTTCAGTCTTTTCTACCATAATTCTATGGTCACAAGTAAGAAAAGGTTCACATTCAGCACCATTTATGATGCATTCGTCCAAAACAGGACTTTCATTTCTCAATTTAGCCTGTAAGGGAAATCCTGCTCCTCCCATTCCCACTATACCTTTTTCTTTTACGAAAGAAATAATTTCATCCATTGAAGCATCTTTATAATTTTTCAACGGACTCGGTTCAACGTTTTCATCCTTTCCATCATTCTCTATTGCCACACATTCACAAAACCTACCATCGGCTGTATACATATTTTCAATACCTATAACAGTTCCGGAAATAGATGAATGTACTGCAGAAGAGACAAAGGCTTCTGAATCTCCTATTTTTTGTCCTATTTTCACTGTGTCTCCCTTTTTTACAATAGGGATACATGGAGCACCAATATGTTGACTCATTGGTATGTACACAATACTCGGATCCGGCATCTTCTCTATTGGCAAATGTTCGGTTAATTCCTTGTGCTCGTCCATGTGAATTCCTCCCACAGAAAAAGTGAGATTTCTTGAACGCATTAACTTCACCCCTTATTAATTTGTATGTTAAAAATAACTCAATGAATTTATTATAACATTAAATTTTTAGAATGTATATTCTGTGAGGTGTTTTTTTTAATAAATTATCTTTCAAAACCGCTATTTCACTGGATGTAACTGTTTTCATATTATGGAATTTAAGTTTTGATTTTCTCATACCTACTTACTGTAGAAATTTAAGAACTCATATAGTATAATATAAATATTGCGGAGGTGCTGGAATGGCAGACAGGCATGTTTGAGGGGCATGTGCAATTATTTGCGTGAGGGTTCAAGTCCCTCTCTCCGCACCAAGTATAGTATATTTTTCTATGTGGCTTTATACATTGAAAAATATACTTTTTTATTTTTGAACAATATATGTTTCTCTAAGCATTTATATTTTTAACTGCTTACACAATTAAGCATTGTTTCTTAGAATCTTAAAAATTTTTCAATGATTAATTAAACTTTTCATTACCCTATAATATTAAAACTTCTAATATTCCTTAATTTACTTTATAAATAAGACTATCTAAATATAAGTGTTTCTCTTATCCTTTTGGACTTTTAAAATTTCTTCAATTTTATTAATATTTTTATTTATTATATTATCTAAACCTTAATTTTGATTATTTAATATTCTTATGTGTTATCTATATTTTTAATTTTTACACTAAACTTATTATTTAATCCTTTCGTGCTTTTAAGTGTAATTTGGTTACTTATTGCAAAAATTCTTATTTATATAGGGTATTTATAATTTATCTTAAAGCAATATATTTAACTTTGAGATACGTATGTTTAACTCCCTTAGTGAATTTTGTTTGAAAAAGTGGTCCTTTATGGACTTCTTTTTCATTTCTAACACCTTAACTTTCATATCCATTGTTACTCTTGATACATTGATTAATATATAAATTTCTACAAACTTTTATCAGATAATGTTTTAACAACAACAAATCTACAATTCATTTCTAAGTATTACATCCTATTAAACATCTCTATATAAAAAATCATAATTTAAAAACTAAGTATATGTTAAATAACTCAAAACAAATGTAAAATATTATTTTAATAACTTGGTATACGCTTATAGTTCATTGTACTAAATTAGTGTGTTTAACTTTAAATCCAAAATTCATTTTATGGTATAATCTTAATAGGTTAGGAGATGATAGAATGAAACAATTAACAACTTCTTTTAAAACTATACTGTTAAAAGCACTAAAAAGAATAGATCTAGACTTTATAATCTATATTGTAAAAGTTGTCTTTGGAACCATACTGGCTTCTTTATTTATGCGTCATGTAATGGAATTGGTAAATGTTACTGAGGTTCCCATGATACCTTTCTTCGCTTGTATTGGTGTTCTTGTGGGTATGGAACCTAATAAAACACAGGCCATTTCTAATGTTATAAATCGAAATGTAGGGACTATTGTGGCCGGATTAACCGGTGGTATAGTAGCAAGCTTTACAGAGGATATTTTTTTAATTTCTCTTGGCCTTATACCATACTTAATTTTCGTTGCACTTTTGGATTTTAAAAAAAGTATAGTTCCCGGAGGAATTTTTTATTTTGCAATTACATATTTAACGACTTTGGATAATGCTTGGATGTATGCGTTAAATCGAACCATAGGAACAGTTTTAGGTACTTTAATGGGGCTAGCTATAAACTTTCTTATCTTCCCACCTAAAGAAGAAAGTCAGTAATAATTTAAGCAATTATTTTTTATAAAAAAACACCCTTACTAAGTTTTAAACATAGTAAAGGTGTTTAAATATTTATAATAGGTTTTATTAATTTACATATGACTTTTTTCTACACATTTAAACAATATATCCGCTATAGAATCTATATCTAATTTAGAACTATTTAAAATCATATGATAATTCTTAGGATTTCTCCATTCAACGCCTGTAATGGCATTAAAATAATTTGCTCTTCTCTTATCGAATTTTCTCAATGTATAGTCCACTAAGGGTTCTTCAACATTATAAATATTTATAGCTCTTTCTCTTCTTACATCTATATCAGCTAAAATAAAAACTTTCAATACATTTTTTTCATCTAGTAGTCCGGCAGCTCCCCTGCCTACTATCACACATGGATTTAGAGATAGCTCTTTAACAACTTCCGCCTCTACTAAAGCTAATTTCTGCTCCTTTGTTAAACCTATATTTCCGCCCGATGTATAACTAGCAAATAAATTTAAACTAAATAATAAATTACCTGTTGTTGACTCCTCAATATCTTTTAACTCCCCTACAGATAAATTCATTTTCTCAGCTGCAATTTCTAATATTTCTTTGCTATAACAAGGAATATTCAGCTTTTTCGCCAATTTTTTTCCAACTTCTAATCCACCGGTGGCAAATTCTCTTTCAATAGCTATTACATTAAAACTCATATTCTCACCTTCTCTTATGAAACTTGTTCAAATTGACTGTTATACAACTCAGAATAAAATCCCTTTTCTTTTAGTAATTCATCATGAGTTCCACTTTCTATTATATCTCCATCTTTTAAAACTAAAATAACATCAGAGTTTTTAATTGTAGATAATCTATGTGCTATTACAAAGGACGTTCTATTTTCCATTAACTTATCCATTGCATTTTGAACTATACGCTCTGTCCTTGTATCTATGGAACTAGTAGCTTCATCCAGTATCAATAAAGGTGCGTTTTGAATCATTGCACGTGCAATAGTTACAAGTTGTTTTTGGCCTGCAGATAATGTGGACTTATCATCTAATACAGTATCATAACCCTTAGGAAGAGTTTTAATAAAATGGTGTAATCCAACTGCTTTACAAGCTCTAATTACATCCTCATCTTTTACTCCTTTTTTGGCATATACTATATTTTCTTTTATAGTACCTTTAAAAATCCAAGTGTCCTGCAAAACCATACAAAACTGTTCACGAACATTTTCTCTTTTTACGTCATTAATAGACACTCCATCTATTAGGATTTCACCGCCATCTAAATCATAAAATCTCATTAACAGATTTACAAGCGTTGTTTTCCCTGCTCCAGTAGGTCCCACAACGGCAATCTTTTGACCTGATTTTACCTTTGCAGAAAAATCATGGATAATTATTTTATCCTTATCATATCCGAATTTCACATGTTTAAATTCTACATCGCCTTTAACATTTTCCAGTTTTTTAGTTTTATTCTCTTCAACAGGCATCTCTTCTTCTTTTAAAAATTCAAAAACCCTTTCACTTGCTGCTGCTGTTCTTTGTAAGTTTTGCATTGCTTGAGTAATTTGAGATAAAGGCTGAGTAAAAAATCTTATATACATCATAAAGGCTACAATTACACCAAAGGAAATCTTATTTTGCATGGCTAAAATTGCCCCAACTATACACACTGCTACATAACTGAAATTACCTATAAAGTTCATTAGCGGCGTCATAAGTCCAGAGATAAATTGAGACTTCCAAGCACTATTATATAATTCTCCATTAATGGTCTCGAATTTTAAAGATGTTTCTTTTTCACCATTGTAAGCTTTTACAATATTATGTCCTGAATAAATCTCTTCAATATATCCGTTCATATTACCCAAACCCCTTTGCTGTTCAACGAAAAATCTTTGAGACCTGGACATAATTAAAAGAACTAAAGAGAATCCTAAAAATGTGATGCCAACTGCTGTTAATGTCATAGTTACATTATTGTAAAACATCATAATCAATGCGCCAAAAAACATGGTAATGGACCTAACTAAAGTATCTATACTCATATTTAAAGTCTGCCCAATAGTATCCACATCGTTTGTAACTCTACTTATTACATCACCATAACTTACTTTGTCAAAATATTTTAATGGCAACCTTTCAATTTTCAAAGAAATATCACTTCTTAAATTTTTAGAAATTTTTGCCGTAATTGTCGCCATTATAAAATTTTCCAACATACTTAAAATTAAAGCGGCGCTATATAATATTACTAAAGTTTTAACTATTTTAGATATTAATTGCATATCTATTGCACTTACTACCATCTGTCCATTAACTATTGCAGGCAATCCCTTTGCAATTTCATTAGTTATATCTTTTATTTTATTTGGTCCGACAATCTGAAAAATAGAGCCTGCAGCAGCAAGAATGAGAGTGAATATAATCGCAGGTAAATAACTTCTGCAATACCTAATTAATTCACCCCAAGTCTTTCTAAAACTATTGGGTTTTTCTATAGGAGCGTTCATTCTTTGACCTCTCATGCCAGTTCCTCCTCACTTAGTTGTGACATTGCAATTTCTCTATATACTTCACAAGTTTTTAAAAGTTCTTTATGTTTTCCTCTTCCTACAATTTTTCCTTCGTCTAAAACTACAATTTGATCTGCATCAATAATAGTACCTATTCTTTGTGCCACTATCATACTAGTTACATTGGAAGTTTCTTTTTTTAACTTATTTCTCAATACTCTATCTGTTTTATAATCCAAAGCGGAAAAAGAGTCATCAAATATATAAATTTCCGGCTTTCTATAAATAGCCCTAGCTATTGATAATCGTTGTTTTTGTCCACCGGATACATTTGTACCGCCTTGAGCAATTAAAGCGTCATATTTTCCCGCCATCTTCTCTACAAAATCTTTAGATTGAGCAATCTCAACTGCTTTTTTTACGTCATTTTCATTATAGTCTTCACCGCTTCCATTATCTCCAAAAGATATATTAGAGCCTACAGTGCCCTTAAATAATACAGCTCTTTGAGGCACGTACCCAATCTTATTTAAAAGACTTTCTTTTTTATAATCTTTAACATTTATTCCATCTACTAATACCTCTCCTTCACTTGCATCAAAAAACCTAGGAACTAAATTGATAAGTGTGGATTTACCACTACCAGTTGAACCTATAAAAGCAATGGTTTCACCTTCATTTACAGTGAAGTTTATATCTTTTAAAACGTACTCCTCAGCATCAGGATATTTAAAAGATACATCTTTAAAAGTTACAACACCTCTTAAATTATCTAATCCCTCTTCTTTATCTCCATATGTCAGTGAAGGTTTTGTATTTAATACTTCATTTATACGTCTTGCTGATACATTTGCTCTAGGATACATTATAAAAATCATCACCATCATAATAAATGACATAATTACTTGAGACGCATAAGATGAAAATACAACCATATTAGAAAACAAGGTCAATCGCTCATTTAACTGAGCCACATTTATAAGGCTGGCGCCAATCCAGTATATAGCTAAACTTAATCCACTCATACTTATATTTATCACCGGCATCATAATTGACATAGCTCTATTAGTAAATAAATTGTTATCTGTAAGAGCATCATTTGCACCATCAAATTTATTCTTTTGATAATCTTCTGCATTATAAGCTCTTACCACTCTTAATCCAGTTAGATTTTCTCTGGTTATTCTTGTTAAATTATCTGTTAAGGTCTGCATTTTTCTAAACCTTGGAATTACCAATGCTATTATTAAAGAAACTAAAACCATTAAAATAGCCACAGTAACCCCAGTAGCAATTGACCATTCAATTCCCTTTCCTGCAATTTTAGTAACTGCCCAAATTGCCATTAAAGGCGCCTTTACAGCTAGTTGCAACGCCATAGTTACAAACATTTGAATTTGCGTTACATCATTTGTAGATCTTGTAATTAAACTGGATGTGGAAAATTGGTTTATTTCTCCCATTGAAAAAGAACTTACTTTGTCAAAAAGCTCACTTCTTAAAATTTGAGAAAAAGAAGCTGCCAATCTAGCTGCAAAAAAACCTACTGATATAGCTGATATTAAACTACCAAGGGCACATAACACCATATATACACCGGCATTTATTACTTCACTCATCTCACTTCCCGGTGTTTGAACTAGCGTTGTAATTTGAGACATGTAATCCGGTAATTTTAATTCTAACCATACTTGGATAACTATAAAAATTAAACAAAATAATATTTCATTCCGTTCCTTTGATTTTAAGTATTTTAAAAGTTTGACCACTGGTATCTCCCCCCTTAGATTTCAATTTGTAATGTTAACATTTTAGCAATCAATTCAATTAATTTTTCTTCCCCTATCTCTTTATTAGACTTTAACCAGTAAAATATTGTGCTGAAAATTCCTCCGGTAACAAATGCCACAATATATTCACTGTACTCTCCAAAATTATCGCCGTTTATTTTATTTCCTATCTCTTTAATCCTAATGGCAAATTCCTCTATAAACAAATAAGCAACTTTATTGTCCATTAATAACTTAAAAATATCTTCATTATCTATTAAAAAACGTAAATAAACTTTGATCATACCTTTTATATTTTTTTCAAAACTTTCATCAATGTCTATTTGTACCTTCCTTAATGATTCTCGGATATAATACCTAATTACATCTTCCTTAGTAGTAAACAATTGATAAAATGTCTGCCTTGATAAATTAGATTCTTCACAAATATTTTTTACTGTGATTTTATTAAGAGGCTTTTCCTCCATTAATTTAAAAAGAGAATACGCAAAATTTTTTTGTGATTTTACAGCTGTAGGATTATTGCCTTCATACATAATTAACCTCCCAATGATTTTAATATAATAAAACTTACATCTGTCAATGTTATTTTAATATTTTAAATCTAAAGTTTACATTTGTCAATCTTTATTTTAGGGAAATATATTTTAAAATCTATTGTTAACCTAATATAAATTTATGCTTGACAATCCTTTGGTTTTATTTTAAAATATTTTTGAAAAGATTTATTTAGAAAGGAGCTATAATGATAAATAAAAAATTAACCATTAAAGATTTATGTTATGTGGGAATTTTTACTGCTATTATTTCTGTTGTTTCTCAAATTAGTATTCCCATGCCCTATGGTGTACCTATGACTTTACAAACTTTTATAATTCCTTTGGCCGGAATTATATTGGGTGCTAGAAAAGCTACTCTTGCTACAATAATTTACATACTACTGGGCTCCATTGGCATTCCTGTCTTTGCCGGATTTAGTTCCGGATTGGGTATTTTATTAGGACCAACAGGAGGATTTATAATATCTTTTCCTCTTATGGCCTGGTTAGCCGGACTAGGTGCAGAAAAGGAAAAACATCTGTATTTATTATTAGGGTTAATTACAGGAGCAATAGCCAACTATTTAGTTGGAATGTTGATGTTTTCTCTTGTCACCTCTAATAGTCTACAGACAGCATTTATTGCCTGCGTACTTCCTTTTATTCCTACTGCAATTATTAAAATATTTTTAGTAGATATCTTAGGTAGAAAAATAAAAAAAGTCGTTTATAAAAGCGGTTTGTATATTAATTAATTTAATCTTAAAATCTAAAATATATTTTGACATTTTAAAACCCCCAAATCCTTGTCCGGATTTAGGGGTTTTATTCATTAGCAATACTTTATTTTTTTAATTGATCTAAAATTTGTTTTTTTAATTTAGTTCTATTGCCTTCATTATTTATAATTACATCGGCATACTTTACTTTATCGTCAATTGACATCTGAGAAGAAATTTTTCTCTTAGCATATTCTTCATCAATACCATCTCTAGCCATTAACCTTTCCACTTGTAAATCTTTATTAATATAGACTAGCCAAATGGAACTGAAATTTAAATTAGATTCTTTGAAAGTATCTTTACTTTCTATTAATAATGGAATATCTACAAATATAATATCATCTTCTATGGAGTTTATTTCAAAAATAATATTCTTTATAATAACAGGATGCGTAATTTCATTTAAAACTTTTAAATTTTCTTCATTCCCAAATACTTTCTCGCCAAGTATATTTCTTTGAACTTTATTATTAACCACAACCTCTTCTCCAAAGGTTGACTTAATTTTATTTAATACTTCAGGCAATTCCAAAACCCTATGTGCTACTTTATCAGAATCTATTACATAGTATCCAAGGGATTTTAAAATTTTTACAACTTCACTTTTACCTGTGGCGATGCCTCCCGTTAAACCTATAATACACTTATTTTGTATCATACAAACTACTTCCCACTTCCATATCCACCTTCAATTTTACTTCCAATTTCACGGCATTTTCCATAATTCTTCTCATAAGAGCTTTTACTTCTTCAGTTTCATCTTCATGTGCATCTACTATTAACTCATCATGAATTTGCAAAATCAGTTTTGATTTATAATTTTTTTCTTTTAATTCTCTATATACTCTTACCATAGCTATTTTAATAATATCTGCAGCCGAACCTTGTATAGGTGTATTAAAGGCCACTCTTTCACCAAAAGCTCTTATATTGTAATTTTTTGCATTTAATTCAGGTATATATCTTCTTCTTTTTAAAATGGTTTCAACATAACCTTTTTTTCTTGCATTTTCCACTTCTTCTTCCATATAGTTTTTAATACCCTCATAGTGCTTTAAATAATTTGAGATATATTCTCCGGCTACATTTCTTGGAATATTTAAGTTCTGTGATAATCCATAGTCTGATATACCATATACGATACCAAAATTTACAGCCTTGGCTCTAGATCTTAACAATGGAGTAACCTCTTCAAATTCAACACCAAAAACTTCCGCAGCAGTTCTTTTATGAATATCATCATCATTTTCAAAAGCTTTTAACATATTTTTATCTTTGGAGATACTTGCTAAAACTCTTAACTCTATTTGAGAATAGTCCGCATCAACTAGTAAAGAATTTTCAGAGGCTAAAAACGCCTTTCTAATAAGCCTACCTTCTTCTGTTCGAATCGGTATATTTTGCAAGTTTGGTTCTGTTGAAGAAATTCTACCGGTAGAGGTAACAGTCTGGTTAAAATGAGAATGTATCCTTCCTGTGCTATCATTTACAAGCTCCTTTAAACCATCCACATAAGTAGACTTTAACTTTGATAGCTTTCTATATTCAAGTACATAGTCTATAATTTCTCCCTTTCCACGTAACTTCTCCAACACCTCGGCACTAGTGGAATATCCGGTCTTGGTTTTTTTAATAACGGGATAATTTAATTTTTCAAATAAAATAAACCCTAACTTCTTTGGTGAGTTTATATTAAACTCCTCTCCTGCTTCTAAATAAATATTTTTTTCTAACTCTTTAAGTTTATCTTCTAAATCAAATCCAATTTCATCAAGTATGGATTTCCTAGTTCTTATTCCTGTAAATTCCATGGAACTTAAAACTTCAATTAAAGGTAGTTCCACTTCATAAAATAGTTCATCCATACCCTGTTCAGCAATTTTCCCTAAATGTATGTCCTTTAGTTTATAAACAGTATTTAAGAAAAATGCAAAATATTTTTTTAACTCCACTTCATCTAAATCAGTGAAAGCTACTTTTTTCTTACCTTTGCCAAGTAATTCCTCTAAGTCCTTATATCCTTCATTAAAATAAATATTTGAGATATTATTTATATCGTAATTTGAATCAGTAGAATTTAAAAGGTATTCTGCAATCTTTGAATCATAGGTATACTTATCTATTACAATTCCATAACCCATTAAAATAATAATATCTTCTTTTAAATTATGACCTATTTTTTCAATCTTGCTACTTTCAAATATAGGTTTTAATTTTAATATATCATTATCATTTACTTCCATTATGACAGGTTTATTATTATATGCTTTTAAAGCAATATGTGTAGGCTTTATTGATTCGTAGATCTTGCCGTCAGTTATAAATTTAAAAGCAAAAGATTTTTCATTCTCTATAAGTTTAATTAATTCATCTATTGACCTGTCTTCATATTCAAATAATGCTTTAGAAGTTATCTCAATATCTGCTTTATGATACTCTTCCGGCAATCTCTCAAGTAGAGAATTAAATTCATATTCTCTATACATTTCAGAAAGTTCACTGAGATTTCGTTCTTTCATTTTCAAATCTTCAATTGTAACTTCTAAAGGAACATTTCTAACTATTGTTCCCAGTTTCTTACTCATAAAAGCTTGAGTTTTATTATTTTCAAGATTTTCCTTTAATTTTTTTCCGGTTATTTTATCTAAATTACTATATAGATTTTCCATAGTCCCAAATTCTCTTATTAACTTTAAACCCGTCTTTTCTCCAATTCCGGGAACTCCAGGTATATTGTCGGAACTATCTCCCATTAAGCCCTTTAAGTCAATAAACTCTATAGGAGTAATATTATATTCTTCTTCAATGCTCTCAACTGAAATAATATCCATTTCAGTTATCCCTTTTCTCGTAAGTAATACCTTAGTATTTTCATCAACTAATTGAAAATAATCCTTATCACCAGTTAAGAGAATAGATTCAAATCCCTCTTTTTCAGCAATTAAACTTAAAGTACCGGCAATGTCATCTGCCTCATATATAGGAGATTCTAATATTTTAATATTCATCTTATCCAGTATATCCCTTACTATTGGCCATTGTTGTTCCAATTCAGTAGGCGTTGTCTGTCTGGTTCCCTTGTAATCTTCATAAAGTTCATTTCTAAAGGTTTTACCTTTCATATCAAAACATACAGTTACATAACTGGGATTTACTTTTTCAATTGCATTTTCAAGCATCATAATAAATCCGTAAATTGCATTAGTATATATTCCTCTTTTTGTCTTTAGAAGCGGCAAAGCATAAAAAGCTCTAAAAAAAAGAGAGGAGCCATCTATTATAAGTATTCTTTCTTTCAAAAATATCACTCCTTTCGTCTAATTATACATTAAATATGATATAATTTCAGTTCAATCTAAATAAAAGCACTTGATTTATGTAAAAAATAATGGTAAATTATAGTAGTTAAGAAAATGTGCCGGTGTGCTGGAATTGGCAGACAGGACGGACTCAAAATCCGTTGCCAGCAATGGCGTGTGGGTTCAAGTCCCACTACCGGTACCAAGTAAAAATGTATTTTCCTATGTGATTATATCATGAGAAAATACATTTTTTATTTTTAAGTTTTATATTTTCCTATGTTTCCTTTTCTATTAGCACACTCGTAACACACTTTAAGAGAAGATGTGTGCTATAATTTAAATGTATTATTATAAAAGGGCACCTTAATTAGTGCTCTTTCTCGTATTTAAAATTAATTCAAATTATTTTAAAATTTCTTTTTTAGTAATGAATAATTTTAAAACTAGACTAATTTTAATTTATGCTGTTTTATAAATGATAATGGCCGTATTAAAAAACAGGTCCCATTGAAAACAAAGGACCTGTTAAAAATAAATTATATTTTATAATAGTTAGTAACACAATAAAATTACTAAATTATCGTTGACATATTCCTCCACCTAAGCCAAGACCACCTTGTCCTTTTGAATTCGCTCCGCGTCCAACTCCTTGACCTTGCTCTGCTCCAAAATTGCCTCGTCCATTACCCTTAGAACCAAAACCAATACCATAATCTTGCCCTAAAAAGTTTTTACCTGTTCCGTCACACGTTTTTAAATTATCCTCTATTGCCTTAATAAAATCGTCAGCTTCATTTCTGGATAATTTTCCATCTTTCACTCTCTGCTCGATTGTATCTTTTTTTATTTGGAAAACCAATTTTTGATATTCTTCAAATACCCCAGCTTCTTCTGCAATTGTTCCATAAGTTTTTTGAGATTCAAAACGTTCAGAAATTACATCTACAACTTCTCTTCCTGTTAAATCCGCAACAATTTCGGCAGGTGTAGAATATTCTTCAGCAGCAAACACATTTGCATTCATAGAAAAAATCATCACCGATACTATTGCCAACATCAAAATTTTTCTCAAAGATTTTCTTTTAGTCATTATAATAGCCTCCTGAATTTTTTATTTTCTATCTTACTTGTTGTCTATATTATAAATAAGGTATGTGTCATTAAAGTGTCATCAAAAAGGACATTTAATGTCCTTATATAAGCTTCGAAAAATCCAAGTAAAAACAGGTGCCAATATTTTCCTTTGACTTTACTTTTAGAGAAATCTTGTGTCTTTCGGCAATTTCTTTTGCAATAGCAAGCCCCAACCCAGTTCCTGACCTATTTTCCTTTTCTTCATTTCTATAAAAACGATCAAAAATATGGGGAAGCTCTTCTTCCGATATACCGCTACCTTCATCACAAACTGAAATTCTAGACCCTTCTCCAGCTATAGTGACAGAACTACCTGAACCTGAAAATTTTATTGCATTGTCCAATATAATAAAAAACATTTGTCGCAGTCTTTCATAATCACCTTGTATACTGACGTTTGGAATATCTTTTATTATAATAGCAATATCTTTTTCTTCCGCCATCCTTCGAACGCTTCGTGTAATATCACTAATGAGCTCTGATAGATATACATCACATATATCTATGGAAAATCCGGGATTTTCTAACTTTGATAGATCTAAAAGATCATTTACAAAACGTTGCAGATAATTTATTTCCATAAGAGATTGTAGACTGCTTTGCCGCATCTCATCTTCTGTAAGATTATCTCTCGACTGAAGATTTTCCAAGGAAGTTTTTACTATAGTAAGAGGAGTTTTCAATTCATGAGCAACAGAGGCTAGAAAATCTTTGCGATTCTGTTCCTGTTGAATAATATTTTGTGCTTCTTCAAGTAAAATCGGACCAGTAAATTTTTTGGAAAGAAACACAGACAATATAAAAGATAATATAATTCCAATTAAGATACTTACTATTAAAATAGAAATTCCTCGTTTTGCTGCCCCTTGTATTTCTGAAATCTGCGTATGGAGGAGAACTACCAAAGTTATTTCATTCTTTTCATTATATACAGGGACTCCCACAGTTATAGTACGTTCATGCATTATATCTGAAAAACTTTCACCCACATTAATTTCACCCTCAAAAATCTTGTCGACAATATTTTGAGCATTTTCAGGTAACTCCTGCTTAATACTTTCTGAATCACCGCGATTACCTGTTCCTTTCCCCATGCCGCCATTTCCTGAAGTAAGAACATTTTGTTGTCTATCCACAATCCAAGCTTCTGCACCGGCTATACTGTTAATAAAGCGTAAATACGCTCCATATCCCTGCATTTTCTCTCCGTTATTTTCAAATTCAGAAAACTCATCAGCTATAATTTCTGCACGATTAATTAAACTCTGCGTCTGTACGTCTATCGTTTGATTATAAAACAAAAACATAAATATTATGCTGATTATAAGAGCAAAAAGCATAATAACAATCCCAAAATATAAACTTAATTTTTTGGCAGAGACATTTTCATTCACTCAATCACCTCAAACTTATATCCAACACCACGCATAGTAGTAATATTCCATTTTGGATGCGTGTAGCGATTTATTTTGGCTCTTAATCTTTTTATATGTGTATCAACGGTTCGTGAATCTCCATAATAATCATAGCCCCAAATTGAATCTAAAAGATTATCCCTTGTAAAAACTTTGCCGGCATTTGTGGCCAAAGTCCATAGTAACTCAATTTCCTTTTTAGTAAGCGATAAATGCTCTGAATTGATTTGTACAATATATTTATCCATATCTATTACTAGATTGTCATATGTAAAGCGATTTATACTATCATTTTGCAACGTAATTCTACGAAAAAGAGCCTTTATTCTAGCCACCACTTCCTCAGAAGAGAAAGGCTTTACTATATAGTCATCGGCTCCAATTTCAAGTCCCATAATCCGTTCAAAGTCCTCGCCTCTAGCAGTAACCATAATAACTGGAACCATTGAAGTTTTTCTTATTTCACGACAAACTTCAAATCCATCTTTTTTAGGCATCATAACATCAAGAAGAATTAAATCAAAAAGTTCTTCTTTAAAAAGCTCAATTGCTTCTTCTCCATCAAAAGCAGAAACTGTTTCAAAACCTTCCATATTTAAATATTCAGATAAATTTTTATTAATCTCTTTGCTATCATCTACTACAAGTATTTTCATAAAGCTCACTCCTTACTATAGCAGCATACATACAAGTGATATTCCCATTTCCAATCACTAGGGATTACTTGCTCTCAGTCTAATATAGCTTAAACTATTTGTCCATAGCTTTTTCTTATTTCTAAAGCATACCTTTTATCTTCGCCGTTAAAATTAGTATTATTTTTCTCATATTTTTATTCAAAAAGTAATACACGATAACTATTCTTTATAAATTATTATTTACAATTACTAATATAAAATATTAAAAGATATTTTTATTTGACGTTTGAACTTTTATTGGTGTGGGTATTTATTGTTTAGCTTTATGCTACATATGTTTAACTCCCTTAATGAATGATTTTGAGAAAGTTGTCCTTATGGACTTCTTTTTCATTTGCTTATTTATATTAGTTTTATCTATTCCATCTAAATTCATACTTTCTAAACTTATAATAGCTTTATATTTATTTAAATTTTCTGCTTATAAAATGATAAAAAGCTTGTACACTATGACAAGCCTTTTACTATTCCTTATTCTCTTCATATCCAACTAATATATCAAAATAAGTTAGATTTTCCACAATAGTTCTATTTGCAATTTGCACTATTTTTATGTCTTTTTCAATTTCATTTAAGGTTTTTGAAAGTTTTCTGCTTTCAATATCAATTAAGTACTGGAACTTCATAATCCACCTCCTATACTTATTATATACTCTAAAAACAAAATTTTCAGTCCTTAAATTCTAAAGGTGAGAAATTAAATAAATTGCCAACTATAGCATGAATAAGAGCTATTGGAAGTGACAATATAAATAAAACCACCATTGAAATTTCATAAGGTAGCGAACTTCTCTCATCTATAACATACTTATCTCCCTTTTTAAATCGTGCAATTAGAGAACCCAAGGGTATCCCAAAGGTATTTCCCATCATAATAACCTGTATAGCAGAAAGAATTCCCAAAGCTTTATCCTTACCATAGTCATTTATAATTTTTTCCCATGCAGTTAAGGAAACAGCTCCTCTATTATTAGCATAGTATTGTGAAAATAAAATTCCTTCCTGTTCATCTTTTGGCACATCCCCTAAAACGCTGTTTAAAATATTATCTATCTCACCTTTACTAAGACCACTTTCCAAAGCCATTTCCGTATGAGCATAAGAGCACATAAAGCATCCATTAACCTCTGTTACAGCAAGCATAATCCTCTCTTTAAACTTCTCAGTTAATAATCCACTACTTATAAATTTCTTTAATTTAGGCATAGCTCTTATCCCATAGTAAAGATTTCTATAAGCCTTTCCTAAACTGTAAAGCCTTCTACCAAAAGTATTTTCTTTTACAAACATAGTATACCTCTCAATATTATTAAAGGGGTATTAAGATTTTATATTTTTTTAAACTATTTCTTAGAACAATAAATATAACTTTTAAAAATCCTACACTCCCTAATTTATTTACTTTTAAAATATATTTTTATCATAAAACTGTTATAAGAAATATACCCATTATTTATATTACACATACTTATAAAAAGTTTAACAAAAAAAGAAAGCCTAAGCTTTCTTTTAAGATACTAATTTTAAACTTTCAAGTATTCTTTCATTATAGAATTTAGTCAACTCGTCTTCAGTAATATCTTCAGATTGCACATCCAATACGATTTCACCTTTGTTAAGCATAATTATCCTTTTAGAGTATTGAATAGCATGCCTTAAATTATGTGTAATCATAAGTGTTGTAATTTTTTCCCTATTTATTAAATCCACTGTCTTATCCATAATTAATTTTGATGTCTTCGGATCTAATGCTGCTGTATGTTCATCAAGTAAGAGTAAATCCGGTCTTTTTATAGTAGACATTAAAAGTGACAGAGATTGCCTTTGCCCTCCTGAAAGAAATTTAACTTGCGTAGTTAACTTATCTTCTAAACCTAAATCCAGTTCCTTTAGTTTTTCAACTATCATATTTACATTATTGTTTTTTATTAATTTTTTAAAAGTAAACTTTTCCCCTTTTTTTAAAGCAATGGACATATTTTCAAGTATATTTAAACTGGGAGAAACTCCTTTTGACGGATCTTGGTTTACTTTCCCAATATAGCTCGCTCTTTTTTCTTCAGGCAGTTTATTTATTTCATTCCCATTTAAATTAATGCTTCCACTATCACTTTCAATACTTCCGCTAATTAAATTAAATAAAGTACTCTTTCCACAACCATTCGGTCCTAAAATCGTAGTACAGACATTTGCTTCAATTTCCAAAGAGAAGTCTTTAAATATTCTATGCTCTTCAGGCGTACCCGGATAAAAAGTCTTATTTAAATTTTCTATTTTTAACATTTTCACACCTTCTTAAATTTTAAAAAGTTTCTTGCAATATTTTTAATTTTTTGAACTGCTCACCTTTTGCATAATTGCAGCTGATGAATTATTATACAGTATAAATATTATTACAGTAATGGCAGTGGCAGCTTTTAAATCTCCCGGATTTAAGCCCAAGTCTATTGCAAAACCAAATATAATTCTATAAACTATAGCGCCTATTATTGCCCTTGTAGTCATTTTAATCTTTCTACTTTTCTTCATAAAGGTATCTCCTATAATTATAGAAGCAAGAGCCGTAACAATCATAGTAGCACCCATTTGAGCATCAGCAAATCCCTGATACTGAGACATCAAACATCCGCTTAAGGCAACTAAACCATTTGACAACATTAAACCCGCCATAGTATATTTATCAGGATTTTCTCCTAGCGACTTTACCAATGAATCATTATCGCCTGTAACTACTAACAAGTAACCTTTTTCTGTTTTAAAGAAATAATCCATAATCGCTTTAATAACCAATACTATTGCTAACAAAATAACTATTTTAGGTATAAATTCAAATTTAGTAAAAATCGTTTCTTGATTTGTAAAAGGTACGTTAGCCCTACCTGTTATTCTTAAATTTACAGAATACAATATGGTCATAGTCAATATTCCCGCAAGTATTGGTGCTATCTTTAACTTTTTATAAAGTATAAAAGTTAAAAATCCAGCAATAGCACCTGCTATGAAGCTTAATATAACACCTAAAAAAGGACTTAACTCTCTCGTTACTATACTTGCGAAAATAAATGCCCCCAGTGGAAATGTACCTTCTACTGACAAGTCTGCTATATCTAATATTTTATAAGTTAACATCACTCCTAATGCCAGCAGCGAGAAAATCAATCCCGTTTCTATAGATGATATTAAAACCCCACCCATACATATCCTCCTTATTCAGTAACTTCCGCATTTTCAAATATTTTTGAATCTTCTTTAATTTCCAATTTATCTGCGGTATTTTTATTTACAATTCTCGTAATATCCTTAGAAAACACCACAGGTATATCTCCTACATTCTCTCCGTTTTTAATTTGTTCTGCTATTTTAGCAGCCTCTTCGCCAAGCTTTTCATAGTCTATTCCATCGCTCATTAAAATACCATTTTCTACAGGTCCGCCTTCACTGGCAAAAGAAGGTATTTTATTTTTAATTAGCTCTTCGGAAATTATATTAGCTGAAGAAGATGCTAAATTATCTAAAATCGCCACATAGGAATCTATCTTTTTAGTTAAGGACTGCATAGCTTGAGGAACATCATTAGTGGTGTTAACACCTATTTCCACAAGTTCCATTCCTAAATCAGTTGTTATTTCTTTTAGTTCATTAACTTGGCTTTCCGAATTAGTTTCACCTGTAGAGTATAGTACTCCCAAACTTTTTGATTCCGGAAAAGCTTCTAAAAAGTTTTCCAATTGAGTCCTTATGGAAAAATAATCTGAAACACCTGTTACAATTCCTCCCGGCTTTTCATTTGAAGCAACTAGTTCTGCCTTTACAGGATCTGTTACTGCATTAAATACTATTGGAGTATTTTCAACTGCATTCATTGCTCCTTGAGCCGCAGGAGTTGCTATGGCATAGATTAAGTCCACTCCATCTGATTCAAATTTTTTAGCACTTGTAGGAATTAAACTTATATCCCCTTGAACATTTACAATATCATATTCCAAATTAAAACCATCTTCTTCCAATTGTTTAATAAATCCCTCTCTAGCTCTATCAAGTGCAACGTGTTGGCTAAATTGTATAATTCCAACCTTAATAGTGTTGTCATCTGTACTTCCATTTTTTGAACCACAAGCTGTAAGTAACAAAGCCAAACTCATCACTATAACTATTAATCTTTTTTTCATCTTTTTCCTCCTGATTTAAATAATAAAAAAAGTCCTTCCCCCTTAGTTTCCTAAGGGGCGAAAGACTTGACTTACGCGGTACCACCCTAATTTATAATCAAATAAAAGATTACCTCATTCAGGATCAACAAATCCTTATCCTTCGTTAACGGGGGCTTCCGTATCTACCTACTATAATTCAATAGATAAGCTCAGAAGTGTATATTACAAAACTGTTTAGTGCCAGATCTCACCAACCCTGACTCTCTTTAAATAAACCTTGTTTTCTTTCTCTTCTGCATTGCTTTTATTAAATTAATTGAATTATAGTATATCAAAAATTTAAAGTCAAGAGAAATATTTAATTATTATTTTACAAATTCAGCATTTTCAAAAATTTCATGATTCAAATCTAAATTAAGAGCCTTTGCTGTAGTTTCATTTACTTTTTTTGAATTATATTCGTTATACTCCACCGGTAGGTTCCCAATAGATTCACCCTTTAAAATCTTTATTGCCATTCTTGCAGCCTGTGCTCCATGACTTCTGTAGTTCACACCTTCACTCATTAAAAGACCGTTTGTAACCTGTCCTTCTTCTGCTGAAATACTTGGAATTCCATATTTCAAAAGATTTTCAGACACTATTGGCGCTGCACTTGCAACTGTATTATCAGTAAGGGCAAATAAAGCGTCAATTTTATTTGATAAAGAAGCAATAGCCTGTGGTATATCATTTATTGTACTAACTCCCACCATTTCAAGCCCCAATCCTTTTTGCTCCAGTATTTCTTTTAATTCTTCAACTTGTACTTCAGAATTTTGTTCTCCCGAATTGTAAAGTACTCCAAAAGTTCTTACCTCAGGATATAACTTTAAAAATTCATCTATTTGATTTGAAGCATCTATATAATCTGAAATTCCTGTTACATTACCACCAGGATTTTCAATGGACTCTACTAATTCCGCTTTTACAGGATCCGTTACTGCTGAAAATACTATTGGAATATCCTTCACTTTATTCTTAGCTCCTTGAGCTGCAGGAGTGGCTATGGCATAAATTAAATCCACGTCTTCATCCTTCATTTTTTCAGGTATTACTGTTGTTAATGAAATATCTCCATTTTCATTTTTATCTATATATTCAACTTCTATTCCGTTTTTTTCCATCTCTTCTATAAAGCCCTCTCTTGCTTCATCAAGGGATATATGATCCATATACTTTATAATTCCGATTTTATAAACTTCATCTTGAGAAGTAGTTTCTATATTCTCATTGTTTTTCCCAGAACAGCCTACTAGAAGTAAAGTAACTAACAACAAACCTATCAATTTCTTTTTCATACTTTTTCCTCCTTAAAATAAAAAAAACTTCATCCATATAGGACGAAGTTATTCGCGGTACCACCTAATTTTATAATCAAAAGATTACCTCAATTCAGAATCAATAAATTCCTAGCCTGAATAACGGTGGCATCCGTGACAGCTTACTAAATTTCCACTATCAAGCTCAAAAGTGAATATTACACATCTATTTCCATATCGGCTTTCACCACACCCGACTCTCTAAAATGGTCTTCAATGTCTTTCTCTTTATCAAAGCTTTTATAATTTTTAATATCATACTTCTAAATATGTTAATTGTCAAGAGATTTTTTGATTTTTGTAAAATCCTCTCATATTATTTATAGTTTAAATATGGTAACATAAAATATATTATAGATAGGAGTGTTGAAATGAAAGATTTCAAAGGTTTAAACTTAAAAATGATAGAGGAAGCCAAATTTAGAATTGAAAATTATACTAATAAAACGCCTTTAATTCAATCTATTTATCTTTCATCTGAAAATCAAAATGTATTTTTTAAACTGGAAACAGTTCAAGAGATAAAGGCATTTAAAATTAGAGGTGCATTAAATAAAATGTTCTCTTTAAATGAAATTGAAACAAAATCAGGCGTTGCCACTATATCCTCCGGTAACCACGGAGCATCAGTAGCCTATGGCGCAAAACTGTTGGGAATAGAAAGAGCTGTTATTATTGTTCCTAAAAATACCAGTGAGGCTAAAATAAATAAAATAAAATTCTTCGGCGGCGAGATACTGCTTATGGGAGATAACTATGATGAAGCTCATCAATTGGGAATGAAGTATATTAATGAAAATAATTTAACTCTAATAGATTCCTATTATAATGATCCCTACATCTATGCCGGTCAAGGCACTATGGTTTTAGAAATACTGGAGCAGAATAGAACTATTGACACTATTTTAGCTCCTCTGGGTGGAGGAGGATTAGTCGGCGGTATATGTATTGCTGCAAAACAAAGTAATCCAAATATAAAAGTATATGGAGTTCAAACTGAAGCTTGTCCTGCTATGAAAAAATCTTTGGAGGATAATTTCTGCTATGAAAGCTTTTCTTCTGAAGATTCCATTTGTGAATCTTTAATAGGAGGAGTAGGCCCTCTCGCCTTTGAAATATGTAAAAAATATTTAGACGATGTACTATTGGTCTCGGAAGATGACATAAGAAAAGCAACTGCCTATATGGGATTAAAGGAACTTATGATAGTTGAACCTTCAAGTGCCACGGTAGTTGCTGCATTTAATAAATATAAAAATTCCCTTAAAGGAAAAAATATAGCCTTGATTTTATCGGGAGCAAATCCAAATGCAAAATTAATTTTAGACATTTTTAATGAATATAAAAATGAATTTTAAATAAACTCAAATATTTGAGTTTATTCTTTTATACATAGCTGCAAATTTCCTTTTATGTTCTGATACCCTATGCATATATTCAATTTTTTCAGCCACTTCCTCCTCAACTTTCTCTCCCTTAATATGGGCATCTAACTGCTCATAACTAAAACCCATTTCCATTTCATCAGTTTGATTTTCCCAAAGACCTGCTGAAGGTTTTTTATCAATTATCTGCTGTGGAATATTTAATTCTCTTGCCATGGCAAAAATGTCCTCCTTTAAAAAATCCACTAAAGGAAGAATGTCCACGCCGCTATCTCCGTTTTTAGTATAATACCCAATGTAAAATTCAGAGGCATTTGACGATCCACATACTAGATACCCTCTATCTTGAGCATAATAATAAAGAGTTGTCATTCTAAGTCTGGGCTTTATATTGGACTTAGCCATTCTATTTTCACTTGTAAAGGAATCTCTTAAAAGAGTCCTGTAAGTTTCTGTTAAGTCAACCTTTTCTATTTCTAAATCTAAAGATTTTGCCACTAGTCTTGCATCCTCTTCATCTTCTTTTAAACTTTCACAGGGCATAATTAAGCCTAATGAATTTCCCGGAAATGCCCTTTTAGCGAGTCCAGCTATCACCGCAGAATCAATCCCGCCGGACAATCCGAAAACAAGTCCTCTTGAACCCGTTTCTTCGACTTTTTCTTTTAACCAATTAACAATTGGATCTATCATATTAATCCTCCACTTTAACAACTTTAATAAACTATCTTCCCTTTTAAAACTGGCAAATCCACCAATTCCAAAATTTTTATTTCAACAGTTCCTCCCGTTTCTTCCATTAAATCACTTTTAAGTTCTTTATTTCCAACTTTATTATGAACTATTATTTCAACCTTATCTGTATAAATTTCATCTAAAATTTTGTATCCTTTTTTTATTAAAATATTTGTTATTGAACCATGAAAAGTATAGTCATACTTTATGGAAGTTTTTTCAAAAGTAAACATTTCAACTACTATTCCGCTATCTATGGCAATTTTCGCAGACTTTGTATATGCTCTTACTAACCCCCCGGCTCCAAGCATAATTCCACCAAAATATCTTGTTCCAATTACCAATACATTGGTTAAATTTTCTTTTTTTAGCACTTCAAGCATTGGAATCCCCGCTGTACCTGATGGTTCACCATCGTCATTATACTTTTGTATTAATTTTTTTTCACCTATAATATATGCACTACAATTATGAGTGGCATCTCTATGTTTTTTCTTTATTTCATCTATTTTATTTAAAGCTTCTTCTTCACTTTCCACTTTAAAAGCATAACCTATAAATTTAGATTTCCTTTCAATAAACTCATCATATCCATCTTTTAATATTGTCTTATACATCTGAAATCACATACCTTTTAAATCTATTATACTCCTCAATGGATAAAGTAACAGTTAATTGAACTCCATCATCTAAATATTCCAAGTGCTCAGACTTATGATTGTCCAGTACTTCCGATAATACGCTGGAGTCTTCATATCCTATTTTCATTTTCACTTTCTTTAATTTCACAGGCAAACTCTCACTTATTATCTTTAAAAGATTATCTAAATTTTCTCCGTTTTTAGCTGATATAAAGACTTTTTCCCCTCCTATTTTAGGAGATACTAAAGTTTCGGAAATATTTACTTTATCACTTTTATTAAATACATTTACAACTTTTTCAAGATCCACCTCTAAATCCTTTAAAATTTTCATAGTGGTTTTATATTGAATCTCCATGTCCTCACTTGAAACATCTATAACATGTAAAATCAAATCAGAATATTTTATTTCTTCAAGAGTAGATTTAAATGCCTCTATTAACTTTGTCGGTAATTTTGACACAAAACCCACCGTATCAGAGACAATATATTCTCTTCCATCTGGAAGTTGTGCTCTTCTTGAATTTGGATCTAAAGTTGCAAATAGCATATTTTCAACAAAGACTTCTTTTGAATCACTTATTTTAAGTCTATTTAATAAGGTGGATTTGCCCGCATTAGTATAGCCTACAAGAGAAACTATGGGAATTTTGTTCTCCATTCTTCTGCTTCTGGTCAACTCTCTATTTTTTTGAGCTTTCTTCAATTTCCTTTTAATAGTATCGATTTCTCTTAAAAGTCTTCTTCTGTCTGTTTCAATTATCTGCTCTCCTGGTCCACGCGTACCTATTCCCCCACCGGTTCTGGACCAGCCATCTATTCCTATAAGTCTAGGCAGCTGATAATTTAACTGAGCAAGTTGAACCTGTAGTTTTCCCTCATAGGTAGTAGCTCTAAGGGCAAAAATATCAAGAATTAAGTTTGTTCTATCTAAAACTTTTATTTTTCTATCAAATTTTTCAAAATTATTAAATACATCTTCTAAGTTTCTCAGCTGTACCCCTGATAACTCATCGTTAAAAACCACTGCATTAGCTTCTAACTTTGGAATCATATCTTTAATTTCATTAACCTTACCTGAACCAATTAAAAATTTCGGAGAAAATTTTTCCAAATTCTGTGTTATTTCTCCAACTACCTCCGCACCATCAGCTTTTACCAATTCAACTAATTCAGACATAGAAGATTCTAAACTATGAGGATATGCACCTAAATCCGTTCCTACAATTATTACTCTTTCTTTTACATTTTCTTTTATCATTTCCATATACTTATTATACAAATAAGTTCAAAGGGTTTCAAATTATATTTAGACCGCCTAATTAGCTATTTCTAGTAATTAGATTTATAAAATGGTATAATTGTCTTCGGAGGTAATCATGGAAAAGATAAAAAAATTAGACAAAAAAGACAAGTTAAAACTTGTTTCATTGATCTTCTTAATATTTCTTACTTTAATTGGAACTTTTGTAGCTTCAATTATATTAAGTATACTTTCAGAAACTCCTAATACCGACTTTAAAGATTTAACGAGCAGCTTTGATCAAACCTCTTATATATACGATAGAGATGGCAAGCTTCTTGAAAAAATCGAATCAGTAGAATACAGAACTTTGGTCCCTTTGGAAAAAGTTCCTGAGGATTTAAAAAATGCCTTTGTGGCAATTGAAGACCAAAGATTTTTTAACCATAAAGGTGTGGACATTAGAGGAATTTTAGGAGCTGTTTTAGACAATATATCAGCAGGTAAAGTTGTCAGAGGAGGCTCTACAATAACTCAACAACTTGTAAAAAACGTATACTTAACCAATGTGCAAAGTTTAAGTAGAAAAATTCAAGAGGCGTATATGTCCCTACATTTGGAAACTGTATTAAATAAAGATGAGATATTAGAAGCCTATTTAAATAGAATTAACTTAGGTCAGGGAGCCTATGGAGTAGAGGCCGCTGCCCAAACATATTTCTCAAAAGATGTACAAGATCTAAATCTGGCTCAATGTGCACTTTTGGCAGGAATAGCAAAATCTCCTACTATTTATCCACCTTTTAAGAGAATTCCAAAGGATTCCTACAATAATGAACCCTTTATAGCTACTAGAGACGTCAACGGAGAGCAAATGTACTTAATCCTAAATACTAAAGCTTTTGAAAGACAGGAAATCGTATTAAATAAAATGCTTGAACTTAATTATATTGATGAAAAGCAATACAAGGAGGCAATGTCCTTTGATACTTTAGCTTCTCTTAATCCCGGAATTAAAAAATTTCATAGTATGAGTAGCTATTCAACTGACTATATTAAAGCTGAAGCATCAAGACTTTTAGCTGAACATTATAATATTTCTGCCGATGAAGCAGAACACAAGTTATTTACCGGCGGTTACAAAGTTTACTCCTCTATTGATGAGGAAATACAAAGAAGTTTAGAAGATATTTATTCCGATTTTCCTAGCTTTTTAAATAATAATACCTCTTCTAATCAGGGGGCTTACGGGTTGTCAATTTCTAAAGATTCAGATGACAACATTATAGATGACAACGGAGAAATAGTTTATTTCAAAAGAGATAATTTCTTTGATGAAGACTTTAATTTCACTATAGATTCCGACAATTACAATTTAAATTCCAAAGGTGACCTTTCAATTAGTAGAAAACTTTTTAATACTGCAAGTAAAAGGTTAGATATAATTGACCTTTATGAAATCAATGACAATAAAAATTTGCAGACTTATAATATAGGTTTCTTAAATTTACCTGATGAAGCCTTTCAGGAAAAAAATGATTATATTATAATTGATCACAATTATTTTAAAAACAATGGTGATTTTTACAAAATAGATGATGAAAGTAACTTAATAATATCTAAAGAATATTATTCCTATGAAAGTGAGCCTACTTTACAACCGCAATCTTCCTCCATTGTAATTGAAAATGATACCGGCTATGTAAAAGCTATTGTTGGCGGATTGGACATTAATAACAAGGCGGCTAAAATTTTTAATAGAGCTACTGATTCTGTTAGATCTCCAGGCTCGCTTTTAAAACCTTTAGTATACTTAACAGCTCTTGAAAATCAATATACTTTGGGAAGCGTTACTGATGAAGTCCCAATTTATAACAATGATGGTGAAATGTGGCCTATAAATGATTATAAGGGTTTTAAAGGATTGTTGACTATTAGAATGGCTTTGGAAAATAATTCCAGTGTTGTACCTGTGAAAATTGCCGAAAATCTCGGAATTGATAAAATAAAAAGCACTTATTCTGATTTAGGTATTATAAATGATGATAAACCTTTAAAGGACAACTTTGTCAGTCAAAAAGAAAACAAAGAAAAAAATGATGAAAACTTTAACAGTCTAGTTCTTGGAAATATGGAAAGAGGAATAACTAACATTCAAGCCGCTTCTTCCTATAGAACTATTGCTTCCAAAGGTGATACTAAGCAGATCAGTTCTGTTATCAAAATAGAAGATGCCAACGGAACTGAAATAGTAAACAACTATAATCTTTCAAGTGCAGATCAAAAGTTTGACCCCATTAATTGTTACTTAATTGAAGATGCCCTTAGATCTAATGTGACTAGAGGCTTTGCTAAAGGAGCAAAACTTAAAAATATTGATACTGCCGGCGAAATTGGAATAAATGAAGAAAATTCCGATTTATGGTTTACAGGATTTAATTCAAAATATACTATTTCCACTTGGATGGGTTGTGATTCTCCAAAAGTTAAACTAAATGCGGAACCTAAAATCATGGCACTGTTATTTAGAAATATATCCTCCAAGTCAAGTTCGGATATAGAGTTTAAAAAATTTGAAAAATCTGATGAAATAGTTGAAAAATATATCTGTCAAAAAAGCGGAAACTTAGGTTCAACACTTTGTGAAGAGGCCGGAGAGGGCTATGTGGAAATGTTTAAAAAAGGTACTGAACCCACTAAGTATTGCAAGCAGCATGAAAAACTTTTAATCTGTAATGAAAGCAGCAGATTAGCAGGAGAATATTGTCCTAAAGAAGATGTCGAATATAAGATACTCTTTGAAAGAGAAGGTTCCTATAAAGCGTCGGAACATTCCAATTTATACCCTGACGATTATGAATATTTTCCTAAACTCTATTGCAATGTCCACTCTGAAGAATGGTATGAAAAAGAAAGTAATAATTAAAAATTTGGTGATAATATGAACTCTAAACTTTTAGAATCTATGGGCTTAAAAAATTATATTGCAAACGCAAAATATAATTTTAAATATGAAAATTCTAAAGATAAAATTAAAGATTATATGAATTCCTTTTTAATAGAAATTAACTTAAAACCATCAATTATTTATACAGCTAGACAAATTCATAGTAACAAGGTGGCTGTTGCTGAAAAGGGAGAGGACTTTATCTACGGAAAAATTATTTTTGATGTAGACGGTTTGCTTACAGATAAGAGTAAAACGGCACTGTTAATAAAATTTGCCGACTGCACACCAGTAGTGTTATTTGATGCGGTAAATAAAGTTCAAGTAAGTCTTCACTCAGGCTGGAGAGGAACTTCAACTAAAATAAGCCAAGTTGCCATTAATAAGTTAGTTAAAGATTACGGTTCTAAAAGAGAAAATATCTTTGCTTTCATTGGACCTACTATTGATTCTGAATTATATGAAGTTGGAAGTGAGGTTTATGATGCTTTTTCCTCATTTAAAAGTCGTGATGATTTCTTTTCTAGGAAAAATGAGGAGAAGTTTAATTTAAATTTAAAGGCAGCTAATTTATCTCTACTTTTGGAATATGGAATCCCTATGGAAAATATTGAAGTTTCTAAAGATTTCACATTTTCAAATAATTCTTTTCACTCTGCTAGAAGAGATGGAATCAATTATGGATTAAATGCAATTATCACCATGATAGTTTAAAAATAAAAAAATCTCCTGATCAAAGATCAAGAGATTTTTTTATTCATCATATTTTTTTAATATCTCCATAAACTCTTCACCGGTTATGGTTTCTTTTTGTAATAGATAATTTGAAATTTCATGCATAGCATCTATATTTTCCCTAATTATGTTAATTGCCTTTTCATGTGCCTGCTCTACAATTTTTTGAACTTCATCATCTATTTTCTTGGCTGTCTCCGGTGAAACGTTTAGCGAGGTATCTCCTCCAAGATATGGATTTATTACTGACTCCATAGCTACAAATCCGAATTCTTCACTCATTCCAAATCTTGTAACCATAGCTCTCGCAAGTTTTGTAGCCTGCTCAATATCATTTGATGCTCCTGTGGTTCTAATTGAAAATATCAACTCTTCAGCTGAACGCCCACCAGTTAAGGTAACTATTTTATTAAACAAGTCTTCTCGACTCATAAGGAATTTCTCTTCCTCATCTACCTGCATAGTGTAACCCAAAGCTCCACTGGTTCTCGGAACTATAGTTATTTTATGAACAGGCGCTGAATTTGTCTGTTTAGCAGCAACAATTGCATGCCCTACTTCGTGGTAAGCAATAATTTCCTTTTCCTTTGGAGATATAACCGCATTTTTCTTTTCATATCCGGCCAGTACCACTTCCACAGATTCTTCAATATCTCTTTGAGTCATACTGTCTCGACCTTCTCTAACTGCTCTTAAAGCCGCCTCGTTAATCATATTGGCAAGATCTGCTCCACTTGCTCCTGCTGTTGCTCTAGCAACGGCATTGTAATCAATATCCGGATCCTTCTTAATTCTTTCAGCGTGAACTTTTAAAATCGCTTCACGACCTAACAAGTCCGGAAGCTCAACTGGAACTCTTCTATCAAATCTACCAGGCCTTAAAAGAGCCGGATCTAAAGATTCAGGTCTGTTAGTAGCCGCTAAAATAACTACCCCGTCATTTCCTTCAAAACCATCCATCTCAGAAAGCAATTGATTTAAAGTCTGTTCTCTTTCATCATTACCTGAGAGTCCGGAACCATCACGCTTTTTCCCAATAGTGTCTATTTCATCTATAAAGACTATACATGGGGCTTTTTCATGGGCCTGCTTAAATAAATCTCTTACCTTCGCAGCTCCTAACCCAACAAACATCTCTACAAATTCTGAACCTGATATTGAAAAGAAAGGAACCTTTGCTTCTCCTGCAACTGCTTTAGCCAGTAAAGTCTTACCCGTTCCCGGAGGTCCTACTAGCAAAGCACCTTTTGGTAGTTTAGCTCCTATAGCACTGTATTTTTTTGGATTGTGAAGAAAATCTACAATCTCCGTCAACTGCTCTTTAGCCTCATCTTGACCTGCTACATTTTTAAAAGTAATTCCATCTGTTGATTCCACATAAATTTTAGCATTGGATTTACCAAAACTCATTGGACCAACTCCGCCACCGTCTCCCATTTTTTTAGTTAAAATCTTAGATAAGAAGTACCAAAGTGCAAAAAGCATTATAAAAGTACTTAACATCTGTAAGATAATGGAGAGAAAAGGATTCATCGGTTCAGTAAATTCCATTTTATATTCAGCATTGGTCGCATCTAATTTATCTACTATAGCCAAATCTTCAAGAACTCTTGCCGCTTTATATTTTTTAACCTCACCTTTGGAGTCTTCTGCTTCAAATTCTACTTTTTTATCAAATATAGTGACGTTTTTAATTCTTCCTTCTTTAACAGCTTTACTAAATTCACTATATCCAGTTTCTATAACCTCTTCGGTACCTCTAAGTTTTGTGTTATAAGATGCAAAAGGTACGGCAAAGATCAAAATTATAGCAACTATATAATATATGAGTTTTAATTTATCTCCATCTTTTCTTTTGTTGTCTTTCGCCAATCATTATCACTTCCTTTCAATTAAATAAAAATTATACTATAGTTTTAATTGATATAATAGTATAATCTATAAATACCCTATTATAAATCCAAACCATCATTTGTAAATTTTACAAGGAGAGTTGATTATGAATAATTATAAAAAAGTATTTTCCACCCTATCTATTTTGTTTGTATTTACACTTATTTTTACAGCATGTTCCAAAGAAAATAAATTAGAGTCCACTAGTAATAATACCACAGAAAAGGCAAATTATAAAATAACTTTATACTATCCTACTGAAGATTACATTGTTAATGGAAATGAAGAAAATAAGTTTGAAAGTCTAAGAGATATTGTCTTTGATTCCACTGATGAAATATTTGAAGTTCTTATAGATGATTTAAAGGAAGCTCCAAAGGACACAGATAACGGTAAGTACTATCCTGCCATTCCTAAAAAAATTCAAGTTAATTCCATTAAAGTAGAAGATAGTACCGCCTATGTGGACTTTAATTCCGAAAATCTTTCAGGTGGAAGCTTAGACGAAAATATTTTAATAAATACACTTTTTTTTACTTTAACTTCACTTACTGAAAATGAGAAACCTTTAGTTGATGGTGTTCTATTTACCGTTGACGGTGAGGAAGTTCAATCTTTAATGGGACATTTTGACGTAAGTAAAAGAATTGAATCTGAAATATAAAATGACACCTCGCGGTGTCAT
>NZ_RLIH01000006.1 GCF_004006535.1 Anaerosphaera multitolerans
CGCTGTTTTAAAACAGCTTATTTATTATATTATGCTTACACTTTGTTGTCAATACCTTTTTTTATTTTACTTTAAAAGTTTTATCACTTTTAAAATAAAGCAATCAGCCTCAGCTGACTTAATTTAGTTTACCATTTCTACTTTTTTATGTCAATCATTTTTTACTTCATTTTTTTAAAATTTTAATCTTTATTCTATTAAATTTAAAAGTTCTTCATTAGGCTCCAGTTGATAAGCTTTTTTTAAATATTTTTTATAATTATCATCTTTTTTATTCAATAAAAGTATACCCAAGTTATAATTTAAGATATAACTATCCTCAACTTTAGATAGACCGTCTAAATAAGTTTGTATAGCTTCATCGGAATAGTCCATAGCTATATAGCACATTCCCTTTTGATTATAAAATTGCTCTTCCCTATCATCTAAACTTATAGCTATATCAATACTTTCTAAGGCTTCGTTTATAAATCCCAAATTATATTGACTTAAACTGAAATAGTAATATAGAAGCGACTGTTCCGGATATAATCCAGATACATTTTGTAAAACACCATAGGCATCTTGGAACTTCCCGTAGCTTATATAGGTTTCAGCAATTTCTACATTGGCATAATCCTCCAGCTCCATAAGCACTTCTCTTACTTCTGTCTTTAAATCCTCATAATCACTTTCACTATTTAAAAATTTTTCAAAATACAATTTTGATTTTAAATATTTTTTTAAATCTCTAAATATATATCCCAATCTATAGTAGGCTAAATAATATTCTTCATCCTTACTTATAATTTGTTCATAGGATTTAACTATATTATTTATCATCTTTTCCTTGTCTTTTTCTTCTATTTCATTAAAATAACGGTTATATATATTCTCCAGTATATTTGTCTTCATAAACTTTATTTCATTATCTTCACCTATTATTGAACTTAAGCCATTTAAGTAAATATAACCATCTATCAGCTCATTATTTTCAACTGATTTTGAACTTAAATAAATCACGTAATTTTTTAAATCTCTAATACTGTGATTTAAAATTTCAATATACTTTTCCCTATATTTAAATTCTCCGTCTATTCCCAACAAATAGATAATTCCTTGATTTATCTTCTCTATACTGATTTCTTCTTCAAACTCACTTGTCCTAATTCCCTCTACTAAATTATTTAAATTCATAGGTAGAGGTAAATCTCTATCTATTTTAAAATTGGCAATTTCAGTGTCTTTTTTCAATTCTAAAAAAACTATATTTTTTAACTTCTCTTGTATCTCCATCTCTAAATTCATTAGATACCACCTAAATTTTTCAATTGTTTTTCGTTAATTTTTTACATACATCTAAAAGGACATTCGCTCCATTTTCAATATCTTTATCCTCAGTCTTTTCATTTGGATTGTGACTTATACCTCCGATACTTGGTACGAAAATCATTGCAGTCGGAGCTATTCTGGAAATCATCTGCGCATCATGTCCTGCTCCGGAAGTCATTTTCTTATATGTGAATCCTCTTTTTTTAACCGCTTCTTCTATTATATTTACAATGATTTTATCAAACTTAACCGGATCAAACCTAACTAGCTGCTGAGATTTTATTTTTACTCCGTCAGTTTTTTCCAATTCTTTATAAAATTCCTTTAGTTTGTTTTCTTCCTCTAATAATGTTTCATTGTCAGGATTTCTAAAATCTATAGTAAACTTCACCTCCGCCGGTATTATGTTTATAGCATTTGGCTTAAACTCCATAGTTCCAATAGTAGCAACTGTGGACTTATTTATATTTGCTCTTTCTCTTAAGTATGTGTTGATTTTTGCAGCAACAAGTCCCGCATCTTTTCTTAGATAAGTAGGCGTTGTACCGGCATGGTTTGCTTCACCTAATATAGTAACCTCCTGCCATGAGATTCCCTGTAGGTTTTCTACAACACCTATGGAAATTTCTTCCTTGTCCAAAATAGGACCTTGCTCTACGTGAAGTTCTATATAGTGTTCTATTTCAATAAATCCGGGTTCCCCTATCCCCGGCATATCCAATACGATTTAATTCATCGCCAAGTACTGTCCCGTCAATTCCAATTGTAGATAGAGCTTCATTAATATCTAAACCGCCCGCATAGACTAAAGAGCCCATCATGTCAGGCTGGTACCTAATTCCTTCTTCATTGGTAAATGCTCCTATTACAATAGGACGACCGGGCTTATAATTTAATTCTTTTAAAGTTCTAACAACTTCTATTCCTGAAAGTACACCGTAGCACCCGTCATAAATTCCAGCATCTACTACTGAATCAATATGAGAACCAATCATTAATACCTTTTCATCTTTGTTTTCCTCATCTTCCCAAATTCCAAAAATATTTCCTATCCTATCTACTTCAACTCTAAGTCCAATATCTTCCATTAGCGATACTACGTAGTCTCTTCCCGCTTTATCCTCATCACTTGCGGCAACTCTTGACCTTCTGCCCTCTTTATCTATTCCCTTACTACCAAGTTCCTTTAAAGTACTAACCAATCTATTTCCATTAATAGTACTCATAGTATCTCTCCTTATCCTTCTATATTATATACAGCTTTAATTAACGCCTAATAAAATTGTTTAGACGTATCCTTGTGCCAAATTATATAATAACCAGCAATTAAATACGCCTTTAACTAACAAATTTTAAATTATAGTTTAATTTTACTATTAAATACCACCCATGTACTGTCTCTTTCTCATAGAGCTTGAACTTAAAATCCTAAACAGCTCTCCTCTAAAAACTACATATATGGCAGTTATAACCTGAATCACAAAAGTATGAGCCAGTACCCTAATTGCCACATGTACAGGTATACTCAATGATAAATAGACATCCATTCCCAAAGTTACTTCAATTATATTTCTTTGGATAATGTTTCCAAAGTTGTATCCTAAAACTTGACATACTACCATGTAGATAGCCAAGGGTATTAACCAATGAATAAAATTTTCCTTCATAAAATTCAAAGAATATCCATAGGCAGATGTATAGGATTCTCCTCTTACATAAATTGCTTCTGAGAGAGGATTAAATATTACAAATACCACGATTAAAACTAACTGATACAATGAATATCCAAAGCTACCTCCAACTATGTTTATTAACATCAATATAAAGTAAGCTGAATAAATTGCATAAAAATAATTTTTAAATGAGGAACTTAAATATTTAAAACTTATCCTATTATAAAAATGTAAATCGGAAAGTAGGCTAAAATAACTTGATAATATTAAGGCATAGGCTATTGCTATAATAAATCCCATTAAAAAAGATCCGCCTGTATAAAATCCCACTCTAGATAAAATATTATTTATTAAGAAAAAAATAAAACTATATATAAAGGGCAACAATAAAACTATGGGATTTTTTTTAATTCGGTTTAAAGTTTCCATAGCAGCCTTCTTATATACCATACCTATATCATTTAAATAATTCATATAAATACCTCCATTTGATTATTATACCAAATTAATATCCATATCTTAAACTTTTATAGATAAATATTTGAGAAATCTTTTAATAACTATTATACTTATACTTATAAATAAAGTTAGGAGGATTATATGAAAGATAAGATTAGAAAAATATTGGCTTTAATCTTAATTACATGTTTACTTAGCACACCTTTAAGTGTATTTGCAGAAGAACCTCAATTTTCTGAAATAATTTCTCAAGGTGTTACAAGGGAACAATATACCGTTAACAGAGGTGGCTATGATACTGTAGTTAACGTATTAAAATGCGACCTTACAAACCAATACTTAAATATAGAAGTCGTTGCAGGAGGAGGAAAATATACCAATAAGGCAACTGTTTCCGAAATGGCCAGTAGAACAGATGCCACAGCTCTTGTAAACGGAGACTTTTTCAATATGTTATTACAAGGTGCTCCCGAAGGACCTTCAATTGTAAGCGGAAAACTTGAAAGTTCTCCATGTGTCTATACAGGATTGTACTCTTTAGGTATTACCCAGGATAATACAGCACATATTGAACAAATTCAATTTAGCGGTAAAGTAACTGCCAAGAACGGAAAGTCATACCCTATTGACGGACTTAATAAATCCTACTATTGGTATGACGGAACTAATGAATATTCTCATGAAAATAAAATTCAACTTTACAGTGACTTTTGGGCATCATCTTCAAGAGGAGATAAAAACAATTCCGAAATCCTTGTAAATGGAAATGGTGTTGTTGAACAAATAAGTGAAAATCAAAATTTTAATTTCTCAGTTCCTGATGGAAAGATGATTTTGCAAGCTGACGGACTTGCCTATGATTTCATAAAACAAAATATAAAAGTTGGCGACGTTATAAAAGTGGATTACGCAATTACCCCTCAAAGAGATTTTAAATTTTTAATTGGAGGACATGCGCTTTTAGTAGACAACGGAGAAATTGTTCCATATACCAAGGACGTAAATGTACTTGGCGGAAGCAGAGCCAGAACAGCAGCCGGTATCTCTAAAGACGGCAAAACTCTGTACTTGGTTTCAGCTGAAGGTAGAACTTCCCGAAGTGACGGTTTTAAACTTGAAACCCTAGCTGACTTTATGAAATCCATAGGTTGTCATAGAGCTGTTAACTTAGACGGTGGCGGTTCAACAGCTATGGTCGTTAAAAACCTAGGTGAATTTGAAAGAACCAGAGTTATAAATCCTGAAAGAAATGCAGCTGAAAGAAAAGTAGTAAGCGGAATCGGAATTTATAATACCGCTCCAAGTACCGGAGTTCCTATAGGAGCCAAAATTAAGGGGCCAGACGTTTTAGTAATTGGTCAAAGTGCTGAATACTCTCTTGGCGGAGTTTGGGATGAAAACTACAAACCTATTAATACGGAAAACTCCGTTTATACTTTTTCTTCTGATGAAGCAACAGATGGCGTGTGGGACGGAAAGTGGTTCTTAGCTTTAAATTCCGGTACCGTTAACCTACACTTAACCACTGCTCAAGGATTTAAAACTACAAAGCCAATTGAAGTTAAAGGTTTTGACTATATTGATACACTAAGTGTAAAGGCAAATAAACAAAGAGTCAGTGAAGGTGAAACTATTAATATAACTGCCGAGGCTACTCTAAAAAATAAAGAAAAAGTTGTTTTAAGTCCAAAAGTTTTAGAGTATAGCATTGAGGGTTTTGACGGAAGTTTTGATGAAAACGGCAACTTATTAATAAATGCTCTTAATGATAATCTAAGCGGTAAAGTAACGGTTAAGGCCGGTGATGTAACTGGTAGCACTACGCTTACAGATAATAATGCTAAAATTATAAATATGAATATTGGCAAAAAAGACTACACTTTAAATGACGAAAAGAAAGAAATGGATGCAGCTCCTTACATTAGTAACAATCGTACCTTCGTTCCTGTAAGATTTATAGTAGAAGGCTTTGGCGGAAAAGTTGATTATGATGAAGAAAATAAAGTGGTAAAAGTAACTTATAATAACAATGAGATTTTAATACCTGTTGGCAGCAGTACTATTGAAGTTAATGGAGATGAAGTTACAATTGATGCACCGGCAGTAATTAAGGAAAATCGAACTTACATCCCGGTTAGGTTTGTAGCTGAGGCTTTGGGAATGGAAGTAGATTACAACTCCGCTACTAGAGGAATTACCATTATAGAATTAGCCAAAGAAAATCTACAAACTAATAATGATTTTGATGAAACTATTATAGAGAATATTGAAGAAGAAAATTTAGAGATAAATTTAAATAATGTTGATGAAAACTCTGAAGATGTTCAAAATATAATAATTGAGGGTTCAAAAGAAAACAATACAATTAATTAAACAAAAAATCGATTATCATTTATTTGATAATCGATTTTTTTACGCTCCTAAATAAGCTTCCTTAACTGATTTATCCTCCATTAACTCAATGGAAGTTCCTTCCTTTACAATTTTTCCCGTTTCAAGTACATAGGCTCTATCTGAAATCGAAAGGGCCAAATTTGCATTTTGTTCAACTAAAAGAATAGTTACTCCCTCTTTCTTTAAAGTCTTTATTACATCAAAGATTTTTTCTACAAATAAGGGAGACAAACCCATAGATGGTTCATCTAAAAGAATAAGTCTGGGTCTACTCATAATAGCTCTTCCCATAGCAAGCATTTGCTGCTCGCCTCCGGATAAAGTTCCTGCAAGCTGATCCTTTCTCTCCAATAAAATCGGAAATCTTTCATAGATTTTCTCTATATCTTTATTAATATTTTCTTGGGAATCCCTAACTGTAAAGGCTCCTAATTTTAAATTGTCAAGTACGGAGAGACCTGTGAAAATCCTTCTGCCCTCAGGCACTTGAGCTATTCCATTCTTAGTAATTACATTTGCCTTCGTCTTGGTAATGTCCTTACCTTCAAAAATTACTGTTCCCTCTCTCTTGGGAATAATTCCTGAAATACTTTGAAGTGTAGTAGTTTTACCTGCACCGTTTGCTCCTATTAAACAAACAATTTCTCCTTCATCAACAGTTATATTTACTCCCTTTAGTGCATGGATATTATCGTAATAAACATTTAAATTTGTAACTTCTAACATCTTACGCACCTCCAGAGCCCAAGTAGGCATTAATTACTTTTTCGTCGTTTATAACTTCTATGGGATCTCCCTCTGCCAGTACTTGGCCATAGTTTAAAACCATTAATCTTTCACATATTCCCAGTACAAGTTTCATATCGTGTTCAATTAAAAGTATGGTAATCCCAAATTTATCCCTTATAAATTTTATTGTATTCATTAACTCTTCAGTTTCTGTAGGATTCATTCCCGCCGCAGGTTCATCTAATAGCAGTAGCGACGGATTTGTTGCCATGGCTCTTGCTATTTCGAGCTTCCTTTGTTGTCCATAGGGAAGGGTATTCGCGGAGTATTGTTTGTAATTATCCAAGTCAAAGAGTTTTAAAATTTCCATTGCCTTTGAGTTTACCTCAAACTCTTCCTTCCAATATCCCTTAGTCCTAAACATACCATTTAAAATGGAATATTTCATATCCTTATTCATTGCAATTTTTACATTGTCTAAAACGGAAAGATATCCGAATAACCTAATATTTTGAAAAGTTCTTGCAATTCCCGACTCCACTATTTTGTGAGGTTTAAATCCGTTGATCTTCTCCCCATTTAAAATTATATCGCCTTCAGTAGGTGCATATACTCCTGTAATCATGTTAAATACAGTTGTCTTTCCTGCACCGTTTGGTCCTATAAGTCCAAGCAATTCTCCCTTATTAATTTTCAAATTTAAATCTTTAACCGCCTGCAATCCGCCAAATCTTATTCCCACATTCTCGCAAGTTAAAACCGTATCGCTCATGATTTTTCACCTCTCTTTTTCTGGGATCTATTAACTATGCTGTTAACCAAACCTGTAATAGAAAATTCCTTTCTTCCCAGTAATCCCTCCGGTCTAAAAATCATCATTAATATTAATACCAATGAATACACAATCATTCTATACTCGGCAAACTTTCTCAACATCTCCGGTATAATAGTTAAAACAGTAGATGAAAATACAGCTCCCGTAAAAGAACCCATACCTCCAAGAACTACCATTACCAAAATATCAAAGGATTTATTGTAGCCAAAGTCCTTCGCCCCTATAAAACCTACGTTATGCGCATACATTGCACCGGCGACTCCTGCAAAAAAAGCCGAAAGTGCAAAGGCAAAAGTCTTATAGTAAGTTACATTTATCCCGGAGCTTTGTGCTGCAATTTCATTTTCACGAATGGCAAGTACTGCTCGACCATGACGCGAAGTCATAATTGAAAACATAAGTGCCACAGAAATACACATAACTGCAAATAAAATACCGAAATTCTGAACTCTAGGTATTCCCGCTATACCTTGGGCTCCTCCAGTAAAGTCAAAATATTCAATTAATACTCTTATAATCTCTCCAAAAGCCAATGTTACAATGGCAAGATAATCCCCTTTTAATCTAAGGGTAGGTATTCCTATTAAAACTCCTACTAAACAGGCAAATAAACCTGCCAATAACAATCCCACAACATATCCCGGAATTCCCGGAATAACTCCAGTCTTTGCAAACAGAGCAGCTGTGTACGCTCCAATGGACATAAACCCTGCATGACCTAAGGTAATCTGTCCCAAGTTTCCCACAGTTATATTTAAACTAACTGCAAGGACTATATTTATACATACAAGTCTTATAATTGAAATTCCATAGCTATTTATTATTCCCAGTTTATTAAAGGCAAATACAAGTACATAGAAAAGTACCAGTAATATTAAGATTAAAGTATATATTCCTTTTTTCTGTCTCGTCATAATATCACCTATACCTTTTCCTTTAAATTCTTTCCAAGTAAACCTGTAGGCTTTACTAAAAGAACTACTATTAAAAGTCCAAATACAATGGCGTTGGTAAGTTTGCTGGAAATATAGGCCTTAGTTAGAGCCTCTATAATTCCAAGTATTAAACCGCCTAAAACCGCTCCCGGGATTAATCCTATTCCTCCTACAACTGCCGCAGTAAAAGCTTTTATTCCCAGTGTTGAACCCATAAAGGGATCTACTTGGGGATATGCCGAAACATATAGCACTGCTGCAACACCTGCAAGAGCCGAACCTATAGCAAAAGTCATTGTCAAAGTATTGTCTACGTTAATTCCCACTAATTCCGCAGCAGCATAATCTTCACTAGTAGCCACCATAGCTTTTCCATACTTGGTTTTCTTCATAAATAATTGCAATAAAACAGTTAAAATAAGAGTTATCAATATGGTGTAAAGGCTGGTCTTAGAAATAGTAAAGTTTGCCGTACTAATTGCTGTTCCTTCAAAAATTGGCGGTACCGGTTTTGCCGTAGCCCCAAAAATTTTCATTACGGAATTTTGTAAAAGTAAGCTCACTCCAATTGCAGTTATTAAATTGGCAATTCGCGGGCTGTTCCTTAAAGGCTTATAGGCCAATCTTTCAATTAATACACCAAAAATTGTACATACTATTATTGAAGGTATTATTGCAAGATAAAAAGGAAGTCCCATATTTAAAAGTGCATATTGAATTGCCAAAACTGTAGTATAGGCGCCAATCATTATAATTTCGCCGTGAGCAAAGTTAATTAAAAGTGCTATTCCATATACCATGGTATATCCCAAAGCCACAAGAGCATATATGGAACCCAGTTGCAATCCATTGATAATCTGTAGTATTAAACCCACTTTGGTCTCCTTTCTCTAATCATAAAAGCGGCAAAAAAAGGCTTTTGCCGCTTATTACATATGCTTATCTTCTATTCCGGTGAAACTACTGAGTCAAAAGTATATTCTCCATCAGCTATTTTTATAATAGTTGCAGTTTTTACAGGGTTGTTGTTTTCACCGAATTTTATTGAACCGGTTACTCCTTCAATTTCCACAGCCTTAATGGCTTCAACTATATCTTCATTTGAAAGTGACTTTGCTGATTCAATAGCTTCTTTATAGATATAAACTGTATCGTATCCAAGTGCCGCAAAAGCAGATGGAGCTTCATTGTATTTTTCTTCATAAGCTTTTACAAAGTTTTGAACTTTTTCAGCATCATCTTTTACTGAATAGTGATTTGTAAAGTAAACGCCGTCAAAAGATGATTCCGTTCCATCAACTGCTATGGCTAAAACACCATCCCAACCGTCCGGTCCAACTATAGTCGCATCTATTTCAAGTTCCTTCGCCTGTGTTAAAATAGTTACGTCTTTTTCATAGTACTCAGGAATTAACAATACATCAGGTTCTTTTTCTTTAATCTTTGTAAGTTGAACTTTAAAGTCCACATCATCTTCACTGTAGCCTTCGTCTGCTACAATTTCAATTCCCTTAGCCTCAGCTTGAACTTTAAAAGCATCTGCTACTCCGTTTGAATAATCATCGTTATTATTTCTTAAAACAGCAGCTTTTTTAGCTTGCAACTTGTCAGCTGAAAAGTTAGCTAGTATTTGTCCCTGTAACGGGTCTGTAAAACAAGTTCTAAATACATTGTCCTTTCCTTCAGTTATAGATTCCATAGTACCTGTTGGAGTAATTATTGGAGTAAAATCATCTACAGAATTTTCTGCAACAGCAACTGTAGGTTTAGAAGTTATTCCTCCTATAATTCCATGAACTCCTTGTTCCACTAATTTTGTGTAAATAGTAACAGATTCTGTCGGATCGGCCTTGTCATCTTCAGAAGTATATTCAACTTGCTTTCCACCAATACCTCCATTTGCATTGATCTCATCAATAGCAAGTTTTATTCCGTTTTCAGTAGTATTTCCATAAACAGCAGCTGCTCCGGTTTTAGGAATAATACCTCCAAGTTTTATAACCTCTGCTTCAGCTGTATCTCCGCCATTTGCCGCATTACCGTTATTGCCATTACCGCCACAAGCTGTTAACAACATTGTCATTGACAAAATTGCCACTAATAATTTTTTCTTCATTTAGTTTCCTCCCACATATTAAGATTTTTTCCATTATATCATTTATATTTAGCTTATCAAAGGATAAAAAACAAATTATTTTTAAAATAAGTTACTAACTGAAATATAAGAAATTAAATAGTATGACATAATATTTTAATTTCCTGTAATTTTTTTCAATTTCAAACGTAGTACTTATTAGAAAGGCAAATAAATATTAATTATACTGTGCATAGTTAATTTAATACAATATAATAAGGAGGTTGCAATGGAAAATGTAACTACAGATTACTACAGGGAGGTAATTGATACTTTGAGCTTCGATGAAATCTATGAAAAGTTCTATACTAAAGTCTATCGATACGTTGGATATAGAATCTATAACAAAAGTGACGTTGAAGATTTAGTGTCACAAATTTTCCTTAAAATATATAAAAATTTTAACAGCTATAATTCCAATAGCGGTTCTTACTCCCAATGGATATTTACTATTGCAGGTAATACAATTAAAGACTACCATAGAAAAAATTCCATTAGAAATATTCTGTCCTTAGGAGCGCTTAATAAAGAACCTGAAGATGATTTTTCTATGGAGGAAAACTTTGAACGTCTAGATGAATATAAATATCTTAGAAAAATTATTCACAACCTTCCAAAAAGAGAACAGAATTTAATTTCTTTACGCTATGGTGCGGAACTTAGTTACGATGAAATAGCAGGAATTATGAAACTTAAACCGAATCATGTGGGAGTTCTGCTCCATCGCAGTTTAAAGAAGATAAAAAGTAATATGGAGGAATATTATGATAAATAAAGATTTAGATAAATTGCTCTATGACCTTGTAGACAATGGCGAAGAAAGCAAAAATAAAATATATAATAATACCGTCCAGCACAAAGATAAAAAGAAAATGAAATTCAAACCTCTAGTAGTTACTTGTATACTACTTCTAATCCTTACTACCTCAGGAATTGCAAGAGATGTTTATAACTACGTCACATCTTCAGATCTGCCATCGGGAGAACACATAGAATCCCACGAAGACAAGTATTCACTTCGTCATAAAATACCGATGCCCATACCGAAATTTTTAAATTTAGCAGGAAAGGTTTTTGATGAAGATGGCAAAAAAATTCATTTAATTACAGGAAATGATTGGCATGAAAAGCTATTTATATGGAATGAAGGTAAAGATTCTACTCTTTACAATATAAAAGGCGAACCCATTGTAGACTATGATAAGGAAAAAGGAGAAGTTTTTACTGCTGCTGAACGAGAAGCAAAAATAAAAAAAATAACTTTAGAAGAGGCATTGCCAAAGCTCACCTTTAATCCTTTTATTTTAAAAGACGATTATGATTTTGAATACGTCATTGGAAATAATATTGATGAATTCGATAAATCTGATTACCTATTTATTAAATATCAAATGGGCGACAAGGATATCTCAATTACAGAAAAGAAAGCTATACCTGAAACTATTATCTATGGATCCTTTGACCAAAAGATAATAGAGAAAGAAATTGAAGGAGTTAAACTACAGATAATGGAAACTACCCTTACCTTTGAAAAAGATGGAGTAATAGTTACTTTCAGTATTGAAAAAGATGGGAAAACAGTGAGAGCTACTCCTGAAGAATTAATAAATATTTATAAGGGCTTTGTTCCCTATGAAGCTAATTAAATAATATTGAAAAATATAGAAAAACCACTTTAAATCAATCAAAGTGGTTTTCTATATTGACTTTATATTTTATAGAGCACCTCTTCTAATTAAAGATTTTTAGTTACTACTTTAACTACAAAGATAAATGTAGTTTTTTTAACTATTAAGTTAAAGAATTTTTTTAACTTACAAGTTCAACAAAACTTTACAATAAATTAAAACTTCTATTTGTAATGATTTATTACTATTGTATTTCTCCTATGATTAAAACTTAGGTGAAAAATTATTTTTTTATTCTCATATATTACTTTCTATACCATCAAAAAATAATTTTAGTATAAGCTAGGCATTAAACTTTTATGTTTAAGTTTTAATCCTCCAATAAATTTACTTTGTTTTACTTTTATTTGGACTTAATACCAATATAATAGTAGATGCACATATTAATATTATAGCAATAATATTTAAGCCACTTAATTTTTCATGTAGGATAAAGACTCCCACTATTAAACTAGTTACAGGTTCAAAAGCACTTAATATTGAAGCCTGCTTTGCACTTATTGAAAGAATTGCCCTTTGATAAAAATTCGCAGCCCCCACACTTAATACAGCCGAATAGAGTATTAGGATTAATAGGTTTTTAGCTGAAGAAATATTAAAATTTATTCCTCCTGAAGGCAAGGAAACAACGTAGGCCATTATACTACTAAATAATATTAAATAAAAACTTAATTTAATTACATTCATGCTTCCCAACCCACTTTTTTCTAACCAAATGGAATATAGAGCATAAGTTAATCCCGATCCGAAAGATAATATAATGCCAAATATATTGTTAACTTCTCTAAAGTCCATTAACATTGTTATTCCAAGCATAGCAAATATAATGCATGTTTTTTCTCCACTTTTTGCTTTTTCTTTATATATTAAAACCGATGCTAAAAAAATTAAAATGGGATAAGAAAAATGTATAGTCGTTGCAGCTCCAGAAGATATGTAATTATAAGAATAATACAATAAAATCGGAGTGAAAACATAGCCAAGAGATAAGATTAATAGCTTTAGAAATTCATCTTTCGTAATTAATAAATTTTCTTTATAAACATACTTTGCCATAAACCAAAGTATTGCAATAGACATAGCATTTCTGTAAAAAACTGCATCAATTGCATTCATTCCTATTCCATAGACTTTTTTAGTCATCAACGGCATCAAGCCAAAGATAACTGCCGAAATAATTGCATATAAATATCCAGATTTTAAGTTTCTCATTTAAACCCCATTTCTTTAATTATATAAAATTATAATAAATAAAAATAAGTACCGTCTATCTTAATATAATAACATAGCTGGTACTTTAAAAAATTCAAATTACTTACATTTTTTCAGGAGCTTCTACTCCAATTAAGTTAAGTCCTTCTTTAATTACTGTCTTAACAGCATAACAAAGCATAAGTCTAGTGTTTTTAAGAAGCTCATCCTCTATTAAAATTTGAGTTGAATTGTAATACTTGTTAAATTCTTTAGCCAACTCAACAGTATACCTAGTTACAAAGTAAGGCTCATATTTTTCATGAGCATCAATTACTATATCAGTAAATTTATAAAGCAATCTTAGTATATTAATTTCTTCCTCTTTAGTTAAAAGAGAAGGATCATACTTATTATTAAGGCTGAAATTTCCTTTTTCCAGCAGAGAGGAAATTCTGGCATGAACGTATTGAACATAGGGTCCGGTTTCCCCTTCAAAGGAAAGCGTCTTTTCCCAATCAAAGACATAATCTTTAATCCTTTGATTAAAAAGTTCTTGGAATTTAACAGCTCCAATACCTACTTGGGCTGATAGCTCCTCCTTATTTTCAATTTTTATTCCCTTATCTTCCTCTCTAGCAGTTAAAATCTCTTCAACTTTTTCCTTTGCTTTATTTAATACATCCTCAAGATATACAACTCTTCCCTTTCTTGTAGAAAGTGTACCATCTTCAAGAGATACCATACCAAAGGCAACGTGTACAATTTCATCTGCCCAGTCATAACCCATTTCTTTTAAAACAGCTTTAAGCTGTTTAAAGTGAAGTATCTGTTGAGAACCTACTACATAGATATTCTTATAGGGTTTATAAGTGTCATGTCTATACTTAGCAGCTGCTAAATCTCGCGTAATATAAATTGTAGAGCCATCAGATTTTATAATTAATGATGGAGGTAAATCATATTTTTCCAAATCTACAATTTGTGCCCCCTCTGATTCCGTAAGTGCTCCGCTGCTCTTTAAGCGTTCTACTATTGCAGGCATTTTATCCGAATAAAAGCTCTCACCTGCATAGGAATCATAATGAATATCAAGCATATCATAAACTTTATTAAACTCCTTTAGAGATACGTCTCTAATCCACTGCCAAAGCTCGGTTTCTTCTTTTCCTCCATTTTCCAATGCAGTAAAAGCCTTTCTTGAATCTTCAAGCAAAGTAGGATCTTCTTCCATTTCAGCGTTTATTTTAACATATAATTTCAGAAGTTCGGAAATAGGATTTTCTTCAATTACTTTAATATCTCCCCACTTCCTTATAGCCACAATTAAAAGTCCAAATTGTGTACCGTAGTCACCAAGATGATTTATAGAAATTGTATTATAGCCTAAGAAATCGTAAATTCGTTTTATTGCATCTCCAATAATAGTGGTTCTAATATGTCCTATATGGAAAGGTTTGGCAATGTTTGGAGAGGAATATTCCACAATTACATTTCTCCCCTCTCCTATATTAACTTTCCCAAAATTTCCCTGCCTATTATGAGCTTCATTTAAAACTTCACTTGAAAGTTTTTCCTTATTTACAAAAAAATTAATATAGGCGGATTGCGACTCAACCTTTTCAAAATATTCACTTTCTATAGACTCCGCTATTTCAGCGGCTATTATTGCAGGATTCTTTCTGTAAACCTTAGCCAATGAAAAAACCGGAAATGCATAATCTCCCATTTCATAATTTGGAGGTGTCTCTATGGAATTTCTAATTTCTTCCTCTGTAAGATTTTCAATTTTATTTGCTAAGAGCTTTACAATTTCCTCTTTAAAATCAATCATAGTTTCTCCTTTTCTCGTTATAATTTAATAAAATTTATTATACATCACTTATTTTAATTCCACAATGCTGACGCCCATTCCGCCCTCATTGTAGTTGGCATCTTTAACGGACTTTACATTTTTATTTTTCCTTAAATCCTGTTGCAATTTATCCCTTAAAACGCCCGTACCCTTACCATGAATTATTCTAACACTTTTTATTCCCGAAAGGTATGCATCATCAACATATTTATCCACTATTACTTTAGCTTCATCAAAATTTTTACCTCTTACATCTATTTCCGATTTTATAAATCTGGATTTTGTATCAATAATTCGCTTTACCTTACTTTTGCTTTTCTCTTCACTTTTATCTGAGTAGACAAGGGTATTCTTCGGAAGTTTCATTTTCATCATACCCATTTGAACCAGAACATTATCGTCATTATCAGGCAGTTCCAATACAACTCCCTCCACATTTAGCGAAACGGATTTTACGCTGTCTCCGATCTTTAAATCTTTAACGGGTTTTTTAGCCTTTTCTAATTTAATTTCATATCCATCATCAGAAACCTTTTTAATATTATCTCTAAATAGATCCTGTGCCTGTTGCAATCTTCTTGCCTGTTCCGTAGTTAACTCAGCTTTAATTTCATTTATCTCTTCAATTATTAAATCAATTTCCCCTCTTACTTGATTTAACATTTTTTTAGCTTCCTGTTTTGCATCTCTAAGAACTTTATCCCTTTGAGCTTTAACTTTTTCAATTTCTTTCTTAAGCTCTTCATTTTTTAACTCAAGCTCCATTTGACTTTGCTCAGCTCTTAATTTATGTTCCTCTATTTTACTTCTGTCCTCTTCTATGGACTGTAGTACATTTTCAAATTCAATATTATCTTCACTTATTAAATCTCTTGCGTAGTCAATAATTTCATCAGATAGCCCAAGTCTTTTGGAAATTTCAAAGGCATTTGATTTTCCCGGAACCCCTATTAGAAGTTTGTAGGTAGGAGATAGTGTATCTACATTAAATTCCATTGACGCATTGGCAACTCCATCTACAGTTAAAGCATATATTTTAAGTTGGTTATAGTGAGTTGTAGAAACCGTCCTTATTTTTCTTTGCAGCATATAGTCCATAATAGCTCTTGCCAATGCCGCACCTTCAGTAGGATCCGTTCCCGCTCCAAGTTCATCAAAAAGCACTAGGGACTTTTCATTTGCCCTTTTTAATATTTCAACAATATTTACCATATGGGAGGAAAAAGTTGAAAGCGACTGCTCAATACTTTGTTCATCGCCTATATCCGCAAGTACTTCCTCAAAAATTCCCATTTCAGAACTTTCCTGTGCAGGAATGTGCAAGCCGTATTGAACCATTAAAGTCAAAAGTCCTAAAGTTTTTAAAGTAACAGTCTTTCCGCCAGTATTGGGACCGGTAACTATTAAAGAAGTAAATTCATCCCCTAGGTAAATATCTATGGGAACTACTTTTTCCACATTTAAAAGAGGATGTCTTGCCTCTTTTAAGTTTATATAACATCTGTCATTTAATATAGGTCTGTTTCCCTTTAACTCAATGGAAAGTTTCCCCTTTGCAAATATAAAATCCAACTCTTTTAATATTTCTTCATTTGCTTCCACTTGATATCCTATATCTGCCACTAATTCAGATAATCTCAAAAGAATTTTTTCAATTTCATCTCTTTCTTCCGCCTGCAAAGTCTTTAACTCATTATTTAAATTAACAACTGCCATAGGCTCTACATAAACTGTTTGTCCACTTGAACTTACGTCATGGACCAAACCCTTTACTTTGGATTTGTTTTCCTGCTTTACGGGAACTACGTACCTTCCCTCTCTTATAGTTACTATGGAGTCCTGTAAATACTGTCTTTCAGAGTCACTTGTTACTATGGAGTTTAATTTATCTCTTATTGCATCTTTCTTTTTCAATATCTGTCTTCTTATTGAAGCCAACTTTGAAGATGCGTTGTCCGAAATTTCATTTTCTGAGATAATAGCGTTATTTATCTCATCTTCAACACTTTTAAAAGTATTTAAGCTTGTAGCAAGTTGCTCAAGCAAGGGGAAATTCTCCGCTCCCTCTTCAAAATTAAAATATTTTTTTAAGTACCTTGAAACTCTTAAAAAATCCGAAATTTTTATAAGTGCTCCAGGACTTAAACTGCCACCTATTTTAACTCTTCTCATATAATCCCTCATTGGGTATATGCCAAAAAGTGGTGGTTCTCCTTTTTTTATAATTATACTTGAAGCTTCTGAAGTTTCATCAAGCCTTCGATTAATTTCATTTATATCAGTGGAAAGTAATTCCTCAGAAGCTTTAGCTCTACCTAAATCCGATACGATAATAGAATTTAATCTGTCTAAAATCTTATCAAACTCAAGTACTCGCTTGGATTTTTCAACTAAATTATCCATTTAAAATCCCCCTATTATAATGACCATAGGTTATATTTTCATATTTTTTTATTAACATTTCTTTAAGTTGTGAGCTGTCCACATCTTTTCTTTCTATTGCCTCTTTATATAATGAGCTGGTAAAGTTTATATCCTCTCTAAGATTTAATTTAAAACTTGAAACTCCATAATTTTTAAGTTTTTGCAGTTTGTCTATTAATACTATGGGATAGGGGTTAAAAATTTCCGAAACTCCATTATATCTTTCTACTAAAAAGTCCACATTCCTTTTATCTCTAATATAAAATCCCTTTTCAAAGTTACAATTTCGGCAATCAACATCACTACTACAATTTTTAACTATTGATGCAGGACAGTGCTTCATAGTCATTACCGGTACCAAACCATGAGCTAAAACCTCAATTACATCTCCGTAATTTTTTGCTATGGTCCTAATTTGAGAGCTATTAACCTCAGGTGATAGGATAATTCTATTAAAATTCTGTTCTAAAAGGAATTTCACACTGAATGAATTAAAAATATTTAAACCTATATCTGCAACTTTTCTGATTTTTAAATTTTTAAATTTTTCTACTTGCCCTATATTATTTATAAGAATTTCATCTATTATATCTAAGTGGTTATTAATAAAATTAAAATCTTCTTCTAATTCAGTTGAATTTTGAAATTTTCTTAAAACTACACTTACTTTTAAATCATTAGCTCTTAGATAATCTGTTATTTCCGCTGTAAAAACCTTAATAGGAATATAAATTCCCTTTACCTTTGATGTTTCCAGCTCTTTCAAAGAACTTAAATTATATATTTCAACTCTTATACCCACTTCTTTTTCTCCAGGTTCTCTATTTATATTAAAATCAGAATCATTAATTGTAATAGTTTCCCTATCTACGGAAATAAAAATATTATTTAACTTTTCAATAGCTTCTCTTCTTAAACTGTTTAATATTGAAATCGGTAAAAATATATTGTCATCACTATTAATTTCAATACTATTTAACTTATAGACACTATCTCCCAGTTTAGAAAGATTTTCTTTTATTTTCTCCTCAGTTAATGGAGCTTTTTTAGCTTCTTCGACAATAGCATTAGAAAATACTTCCACCTCTATATCTTCAGAGCTAACTCTTATATTAGGTTTCTCACCTAGTTTAAAATTTCCCTTTATATCTATGGTTCTATATTTAGGCTCACTGTTTAAATCTCTTTCTATATTATCCGATAACTCTTTAGAATAGGTTTTATAAATTCTAGAACCAACTGCAAGATTTTTATTGGTTTTAAAAATATACTTACCTTCTGTGTTAAAGTTGGAATTAAATCCGAAGCTTTTTTCCTTGCTGAAAATTTCAAGTCCGTCGCCTCCTTCTATGGGATAAGTAAAGTTTAAAATATATCCGTCTTTAACTTTTTTTAAAACTTCTCCTACTAAAATCCCTCTGTTGTCCGGTCGGTCATAGGATATAAAGGCTCTGCCAAAGTCTCCATTAAAAAGCCCCTTAGTAAATCCTCTATTAAATATTTGTTCTGTATTTTCCAAATCAACCTTGTTTAAATTTTCTTCCAAAGCCTTTTTATAACTGGATACAATTTGATATACGTATTGAGGTTTTTTCATTCTACCCTCTATTTTAAGAGAGTAAACTCCTCTTTTTACATAATCATCTACAGTTAAAAGAGTGTTTAAATCCTTGGGAGATAGAATATATTTTTCTTCAGAGATAAGGTCTTTCTTTAAATTTAAAATACCATATTCCTTTCTACAAGGTTGGGCACATTCTCCTCTATTGCCCGATCTGCCCCCTATCATGGAGCTCATAAGACATTCCCCTGAAAAACAAACACAAAGGGCTCCGTGAACAAAGCCCTCTATTTCAATATTCGTATTCTCTTTTATTTTATTAATTTCATCCAGTTCCGTTTCCCTTGCAAGTACAACTCTGTTAAAGCCTAAATTTTCAACTGCTTTTGCTCCGTAAAAATTATTAATTGCCATTTGAGTACTTGCGTGAATATCAAAATTCTTAAAAATACTTTTAGCTAAAATTCCGAAACCTAAATCCTGAACGATTATACCGTCTACTCCTATTTCATACAAATAGTTTGTAAAATCAATAGCCTCTTTTACTTCACTATCTTCTAATAAAATATTCATTGTAACGTATATTTTCACTTTTCTTAAGTGCGCAAAATCTACAGCCCTTTTTAAATCCTCATCGGAAAAATTTTTTGCCTTTGCCCTTGCGCCGAAATTTTTCCCGCCAAGATAAACAGCATTGCAACCTGCTGTTATCCCCGCTTTTAAAGATTCAAAATCACCTGCCGGAGCAAGTATTTCATAACTATTTTCATTCATTAGTTTTCAATTTCCCTACTTAAATCTATTATTCTCTTTTGAGCATCATAAATTTGTTCTTCTAAAGTTTTTTTGTCCTTTTTAAGATTCTCAATTTCAGCTTGTAGCTCAATAAATTCTTTATCTCTGCTGATTTTTTCCAATCTCAATTCTTTATTTTCAGCTTCCAAGTCTCTTACTTCATCTCTATATTTGGAAATTAGTTTATCACTTTTTTCTTTGTCATCTATAAGTGTCTTTTGGAACTTCTTTAATTCATCAATAGTTTTAAGACTGTCCCTATAAAGCTCGCCGTTTTTATCTAACTTTTGTACTTTATTCTGTTCGCTTTTAAACTTTTCTTTTTCATCAAGTATGTTTAAAGCCGTTAAAACCAAGCATTGAGTTTGATTTAATTTATAATTGGACTTTTGAACTTTCTTTATTCTATCATTTAGCGACTTCGCCAGACTTTTTATATAATTAGCATCTTCATCACCAACTACATAAAAATTCATATCATTAATTTGAACTTTTACTTTTTTATCCGTTGCCACAATAATCCCCTCTTTACTCAATAAAGGAAATTTATATTTCCCAACACTATGCTCTTAGTTTTGCTTCTAACTTAACATTTAAATCGGCGATAATAGATTCAATTATATCGTTTACTTCTCCATCTACTAAAGTTCTATCATGAGCTCTAAACTGCATTGAAAATGCAACAGACTTTTTATTTTCTTCAATTCCCGCTCCTGTATATACATCAAATACATTAAACTCCTCTAAAAGATCTCCTCCATGTTTTGAAACTATATTTTCAATTTCAATTACATCTATATCTCTATCGATTATAACAGCCAAATCTCTCTTAATAGCAGGATGTTTAATAAGCTCTTTAAATAAATAATTTTCCTTGCTGTACTTTATTAGCTTTTCAAATTCAATTTCAGCTACATAGCATCTCTTCTTTAAATCATGGTTTTTGGTAACATTTGGATGAACCTCTCCAAAAACGCCCACTTTTTCGCCATTTAAACTTATTACAGCTGATCTTCCCGGATGTAGAAATGAAACATTCGCTCTTGAATATTCCAGCTTTTCAATTCCTATATTCCAAAGAGACTTTTCTATAGCTTCCTTTAAATAATAGAAATCTCCCAAGTCATAAAAACCAATGGCCAGTTTTAGATTTTCTTCAGGCAGTTCTCCTTCTTGCGGAATAAAAGTATTTCCAAATTCAAAACCACCTACATTTTCATTTCCTCTGTGTTCATTTTTTGAAAGCACCTCTAGAATATTTGATACTATAGTAGTTCTCATAATACTATATTCCTCACCAAGAGGATTAATTATTTTAACAACCTCTCTTAAAGGCGAATTTTCATCTAATTCCAATTTATCAAATATAGAAGGGCTTACAAAGGAATAAGTCATAAATTCACTTAATCCAAAGGACATTAAAATTTTCTTTACTCTATCTTCAAGGTGCTTGATTTTAGGTTTCCCTCCCACAGTAAGAGCTCCTTCAAGTTCCTTTGGCTCAATATTGTGGTAACCATAAATCCTTGCCACCTCTTCAATTAAATCCTCTTCTATATCAATATCCAACCTAAAAGTCGGTACCTTTGTAACTACAAGGTCTTTTTCAACTTTAGACTTTAATTGCAGTCTATTTAGAATTTCTGCTGTTTGCTCCGCACTTAATTCAAATCCTATTAAGTGATTGCATCTATCAACTCTTAAGCTGACTTCTTTTTCTTTTCTTATGTTTTTATAATTGTCTATTTCACCTGCAACTATTTCACAAGCTCCAAGCTCCTCTGCCAATTGACAAACTCTATCTACTGCTATCTTAGCTATATTTGGATCAATTCCCTTTTCAAATCTCGATGAGGCCTCAGATCTAATCTGTAATTTCTTAGAGGTTTTTCTTACACTTTCATCACTGAAATTAGCACCCTCCAACAATACATTTACTGTTGTAGGTTTGATTTCAGAGTCAAAACCACCCATTACACCTGCAATACCTACAGCTTTTTCTCCATCTGTTATAACTACGTCTTCCTTAGACAAAACTCTATCTACGTTGTCAAGAGTTTTAATTTCTTCACCTTCTCTAGCTTGACGAACTACAATTTTTCTTGACTTTAAAAAATCTAAATCATAAGCGTGAAGAGGTTGTCCATATTCCAGCATTACAAAGTTTGTAAGATCTACTATGTTGTTAATAGGTCTTACTCCCGCTGCCATTAGACGATTTTGAATCCAAATTGGCGAGCTTTCTATTTTTACATTTTTTAAAACCTTTGAATAAAATCTACTACAGTTGTCAGTTTCAATTTCTATAGCATCAAAATAATCGTAAACATCTTCAACTTCATTTTTAAATTTTATTTCAGGTTCTTTTAAATCCTTATTAAAAGTTGCAGCTGTCTCTCTTGCCATTCCAATAATACTTAGACAATCAGGTCTGTTTGGAGTTACCTCTATTTCTATAATTTCTTTATCTAAATCTAAAACTTCAATGGCATTTTTCCCAATTTCTACATCTTCCGGAAAAATATAAATTCCATCTCTAGCCTCTTTAGGTATTACAGAATTGTCATATCCAAGTTCTTCTAATGAGCATAACATTCCATTAGATTCTAGACCTCTTAACTCACCCTTCTTAATTACCAAATCATTAGCTAGGTGAGCTCCATCAACTGCTACAGGTACTATAGCCCCTTCAAATACATTAGGCGCCCCTGTTACAATTTGAAGAACTTCACTTCCTATATTTACTTTACAAACCACAAGCTTATCCGCATTTGGATGTTTTTCTATCTTTTCAATTTTTCCAACTATTACTTTTTCAAGTCCGAAGGATCTATCTTCTATGGACTCAACATGAGAACCCGTTGCAGTAATTTCATCTGCAATTGCCTTTATATTTTCATCTATCTCAACATAGTCTTTTAACCACTTAACTGGTAATAACATTCTAAACCTCCACTAAAACTGTCTTAAAAATCTTGCATCATTTTCAAATAGCAATCTAATATCGTTAATTCCATATTTAACCATTGCAATTCTATCAATTCCCATTCCAAATGCAAAACCACTATATATCTCCGGATCTATTCCACAATTTCTAAGTACATTTGGATGTACCATACCGCAACCCAACAGCTCCATGCTCCAACCGGTATAGTTACAATCTGCACATCCCTTTCCACCACAAGTCATACAAGTTACGTCCACTTCCGCACTTGGTTCAGTAAAAGGAAAATTATGTGGTCTAAATCTAGTCTTCATTTCATCTCCAAAAAGAGTCTTTACAACAATATTTAAAGTTTCAAATAAATTTGCCATAGATATATTTTTATCAACTACGATTCCTTCCAATTGATGAAACATAGGAGAATGTGTAGCGTCAACTTCATCTGATCTAAATACTCTTCCCGGACATACAACTCTAAGTGGTGCTCCAAGATCTTTCATAGCTCTAATTTGTACTGGAGAAGTCTGAGTTCTCAAAATAGTTTTATCATCTATATAAAAAGTATCACTTAAGTCTCTAGAAGGATGGTTTGCCGGAGCATTTAACAAATCAAAATTATTTTCTACAGATTCAACTTCAGGACCATCATAAACTGTAAAACCCATTCTAATAAATAAATTTTCCAATTCTTCCAAGGTCTTTTTTAGAGGATGTTCATGACCTAAAATTTCAGTATTCTTTCTTAAAGTAATATCTATTCTTTCATCTTTTAATCTTTTATTAAGTACAATGTCATTTAATTCTTTTGTTTTTTTGGCAATACTTTCTTCAATTTCAGCTCTAACTTCATTTGCCAAAGCACCAATTACCGGTCTTTCTTCCTTTGACAGTTTGCCCATTTCTCTCAATACAAGTGTTAGTTCACCTTTTTTCCCTAAATAAGAAACTCTTATATCTTCAATTCCTTTTAATTCTTCCACTTTATCCAACTTACTAACAACTGTATTTTTTATTTCAATAAGTTTCTCTTTCATCATGTCCTCCCATTTCATTATAACTTAGATTATAGCATTTAAGCTCTATATTATCAACGTTAGCACTATTTATATTATAGCTGGAAACTACTAATATAAACTTTATGCTTGATAATGTAAAATTTTTATGGTATCATTATTAATGCTCAGGGCGACATAGCCAAGTGGTAAGGCACGGGTCTGCAACACCCTTATCACCAGTTCGAATCTGGTTGTCGCCTCCATAAGTACTAATCTTTAGGTTAGTACTTTTTTATTTTTGAAATCTTTATACAAAAAAATGATATACCTAAGCATACCATTTTAATCTTTTGATTTAATTATAAACCCTTCTCCTCTATGTACTTCAATAGTGCAACTGTCCTTTAGTATTTCATTACTTACTCCGCCAATGGGATATTTTTTAATTATTAAATGATTAGTTTCATATTTTAAACCCTTTGTCGAATATTCCAACTCTTCACTTATGGGAATTACACTGATATATTTAAATCCATTTTTAGCATAACTGTAAACTCCCTTTTTTACATAGTATATCTCGTTGTTATCGTCTATAATTACGCTTTTTATTTTAGTATAAAGCCCTTCTAAAAGTAACATATTTGAAAGCGTATGGTCCATTCTCGTACCCGTTGCAGATAAAATAACAAGATCATCAACGCCTTGTTCCAATAATATATTAAGCGCAGCTTCCGTATCGGTAAAATCTTTTTCACTGGGATATTTTTCCACTGCTATTTTATTATCTTTAATAAATTTTAACCCCTCTTTGTCAATGGAATCAAAATCCCCTACAACTGCATCTGGAATTATGTCAGTCCCAACAAAGTTTTTAATACCCCCATCAGCACATACTATAAAACTATCTCTTCCATATTTTTCCAAAAGCTCTTTATTTATTTTATTTCCACTTGAAACTAAAAGCCCTTTCATTTTAAAAGTTCCTTAAATTTTAAAATTTCAGAAGTAGGATCCTCTTTTCCAAATATTGCAGAGCCGACAACTAAAATATCAGCTCCCGCATTATAAACTTCTAAGGCATTATCCAGTTTAATACCTCCATCAGCTTCTATTAAACAATTATATCCACTATTATCTATTATTTCCCTTGCCTCTCTTATTTTCTTTAGAGAAGAACTAATAAAGCTTTGTCCTCCAAATCCTGGATTAACGCTCATAATCAAAAGCAAATTTATATCTGAAAGTGTATACTTAAGTATATCTAAATTTTCAGCAGGATTTATTACTATACCCGCTTTAATTCCAAAACTTTTTATTAAGTTCAAAGTTCGATTTAAGTGAGTCGTTGAGTTTGGATGCACAGTTATAAGATTAGCTCCCGCCTTAACAAAGTCCTCAATATAGTTTTCCGGTTTCTCAATCATAAGATGGACGTCAAAATCAATAGAAGTCAACTTTCTTAGTTGCGATACTATTCCGGGACCAAAGGAAATATTCGGTACATAATTTCCATCCATAATGTCAACGTGTACAAAGTCCACCTTTGTCTCATTCATTATGTCAAAATCTCTTCTTATATTTGTAAAATCTGCCGATAAAATAGATGGTGAAATCATTAATACCTCTCCTTTTCCTTTAACTCCTCATATATCAATTTATAGTTCTCATACCTTGACCTAGGTAATTTTCCCTCATTAACTAGCTCTACTACTTTACACCCGGGTTCGTTTAAGTGCTTACAATCATTAAATTTACAATCCTTAGAGGGAATAAAAAATTCCCTGAAATAATCTTTTAAATCCTCAGGCTTCATATCTAAATCAAAACTGGAAAAACCCGGAGTGTCAAATAGATATATTCCCTCTTCTCCGCTTAATAACTCCACATGTCTAGTAGTATGTTTTCCCCTTCTCGTCTTTTCACTTACACTGCCCACTTCAACTTCTCTATTTAATATATAACTTGCAATTGTAGACTTTCCGGCAGCAGAAACACCACTTAAAGCAGTTGTCTTATTTTTTAAATAATCCTTTAATAAATCTAAAGTAAAAGTATATTTATAGGAAATCATAAAGGTTTTAAATCCTGCACTTCTATAAATTTCCATTAAATATCTTGCCTCTTCTTCATCTAAATCATACTTGTTTATGGCTATTAATACATCTACCTTATTTTCATATTGACATATTAACTTATCAACTAAATTTAAATTATACTTGGGATCTTTTACGGGAATTACTATTAATACCTGATCTACATTGGCAACGGCCGGTCTAATTAGCATATTTTTTCTGGGATATATTTTTTCAATATATCCCAGTCTATCTTTTTCATATTTAAACTCAACTTCATCACCTACAAGAGGTTTAATATCTTCATTTCTAAAGTTTCCCCTTGCTCTAGTTTCATAAATTGTAGAATTGGAATTTACATAGTAAAAACCGCCAGTAAGTTTTACTATCTTTCCTCTCATTAATCCTCCTAATCTATTACTTCCGTATTGTTAAGTATTCCATCAATATAGACTTCAAACTTTTCCCCTTTGTAAGCATCCTTTATAGGTACTTGAATAGGATTGTCTTTGGAAGTTTTGTTATAGTTGAAAAAATCTATAACATTTCCGCTGGAAAGCGTCCTCTTAACTAAAACATGGTGTCTTTCACCATCATCAGGTACTCTTATAGTCAAATTTCTAGACTCTGTATCACTTTCCTTTGAATCTTCATTATTATCTTCAGTATTTGTATTTTCTTCTTCCAATCCTCCACTACTTGGTTCTCCATTATTTACATAGAGGATTATTACACTACCTTCTAATGCGGTTCCCTTAGGATCATAGTCGGCAACTTGACCTATACCTACATTTTTAAAGTAATCTTTCTTTACTTCAACTATAAAGCCCTTAGCCTCCAAGTTTGATCTAGCTTCTTCCTCATCCCATCCTTTAAAGTTTGGAATGGAAATTTCTTCTTTTTCCTTTTCTCCCTTGGATACTACAACTGTTATTTTTTTATCTTTAACTGCACTACTGCCGGCTGTAGGATCTTGACTTATAATTTTACCTTCTTCAACTTCATCGTCATGTTCTTCTACAACCTCACTAATTTCTAGTCCATTTTCTTTCATGATTTCCTTAGCCTCATCTAAAGTTTTACCTACTAAATCAGGCATATTAATTGCATCTGGTAGAACATTTACTGTAACTTTAATAGTTGAACCTTTTTCTACTTCCGTTCCTTCCTTCGGATCCTGTGAAACAACTTCTCTATCTTCATACTTAGGATCTTCAGTATTTCCTTCAATAGATATTACCAATCCCACAGCCTCTAATTTTTGTCTTGCCACATCGTCAGTTTCTCCAACTATAGGAGGAACTGAAATCATTTCAGCTGCTTCATCTGATCTATTAAAAACTCTCGGTGCAACATATAATAACAGGAAGAATATTAAGAAAGCAGAAACTATTCCCAAAATCACAGGAAGCGGAGAACCTTTCTTTTTCTTTTTAGGTTTTTTCTCCTCAATTTCCCTACTAGGTCTATCTTCTCTTCTTATTACCTTTTTATTTTTACCGTTAGGATTACTTTGAACTCTCGGATCGTCCATAATCATAGTTTCCTGATATGATGTCCTTGCAAAGTCAGTATTTGAAGTCCTGCCCAACTGTATGTTTTTTATATCACGTATTAAAGTATATACGTCACGATACCTGTCATCAGGATTTTTCATAGTCAGTTTTAAAACTATTGAATCAGCGGCAGGTGAAATATCTGAATAGCTTTTAGACGGTAGAGGCATATCATTTTGCACCTGCATTAATGCCACTGATACCGGATTTTCCGCATCAAAAGGCAATTTCCCCGTAAGCATTTCATATAATACAATACCAAGGGAATATAAATCCGACCTATTGTCTACATTTGCTCCCCTTGCCTGCTCAGGCGAAAAATAATGAACAGACCCCATTATAGCATTAGTCGCCGTCACCGTAGCATTATCTGCCACTCTGGCAATACCAAAATCAGTTACCTTTACTCTGTCGTCTCTGGTAACCATAATATTTTGCGTTTTTATATCTCGATGGACTATTCCTTTGGAGTGTGCTGTTTTAAGTGCCTCTGCAACTTGAACAGTATAATTTAAAGCTCGTTTTTCATTTAAACGCCCGTCTTCTCTAATTATCTCCTTTAAGGTCTTCCCATCTATAAATTCCATTACTATATAATGGATTTTCTTATTATCAATTTCTTCGGAACCAACGTCATAAATACTGACTATATTCGGATGTGATATGCTTGCCGCTGCCAGAGACTCTCTTTTAAATTTTCTTATAAAAGTACTGTCATCTGTATATTCCGGTTTTAATACCTTTACTGCTACAATCCTATCTAACTTTCGGTCATGGGCCTTATATACGTCTCCCATACCTCCAGTACCTATTTTTTCAAGAATCTCATATCTATTTCCTAAAACTTTTCCAATCATAAGAACACCTACTCATTATCTATTATTATCAACGTAACATTGTCAATTCCGCCATTAATAAGAGATTCCTCTATTAATTTAGTTTTTGCTTCTGTTAAATTGTTATTGTTCAATATTTCCAAAATTTTTTGATCACTTACCATATTTGTTAGCCCATCAGAGCATAATAAATATTTTTTATCTTTATCAAGTGGCGTTTTTTCCACATCTATTCCTATGTTTTGTGATGTTCCAAGAGCTCTAGTTAAAACATTTCGCTTTGGATGAATTAAGGCTTCCTCTTCATTGATTTCACCTATTTGAATTAAGTAATTTACAAATGAATCATCTTTTGTAATTTGCTCAATCTTATCAGGCTTTATTTCATATATACGACTATCACCTATATTGGTATAGTAGAAACAGTCGTCGAAAATATAGACCATTGAAAGAGTCGTTCCCATTCCCCTATAATCATCATCATCATTAGATAGTTGAAAAATTTTTTCATTGGCCTCGTGAATGGAGTTTTCAAAAGTCTCAATTAACTTTTCTTCCGAATCTATTTCCTCATGCGAAAAATATTCAGATATAATATCAATGGCCATTTGACTTGCAGTCTCACCTGCTAAATGTCCACCCATACCGTCAGCCAGTATAAATAAATTTTCAATATCTCCGGGAATGTAGTAGGAATCTTCATTGTTAGGTCTAACACACCCCTGATTTGTTGCTGCAACAAAATTCATTGCTTCCACCTCTTTTATAATCTCGTCTCAACTGTCCACATGCCGCATTGATATCTGAACCTAACTCTCTTCTAATTGTAACATTTAAAGAGAGAGCTTCAAGTTTTTTCATGAAATTTTTGATATCTTTTTGATTTGGCTTTTTCCCACTATACTCTTCTATTGGATTAAGTGGAATTAAGTTGATGTGCGACTTTAATCCTTTTAAAAGTTCTTTTAATTCATAGGCATTTTTATCTAAATCATTTTCCCCATGTATTAAAGTATATTCAAAAGTTATCCTACTCTTGGTTTTATCAGAATAATACTTACATGATTCTATAATACTTTCAAGGTTATACCTTTTGTTTATTGGCATTAAACTGTCCCTACTAATATTATTAGTTGTATGCAAGGATATTGCAAGAGTTATTGGCAAATTTTCATCTGCTAGTTCATATATTTTATCAGAAATGCCACATGTTGATATAGTCATATTTCTATAACTTAAATTTTTTCCCTTTTCATGGTGTAAAATTTTTAAAAATCTGAGAACTTCATCATAATTATCCAGCGGTTCTCCGCTTCCCATTAAAATTACATTTGAAACTATAATACCATATTTATTCTCAACTTCATATATTTGTGACAACATCTCCGATGCTGTTAAATTTCTAATTAAACCTTCCTTAGTTGATGCACAAAAAACACAACCCATTCTACATCCAACTTGTGTTGAAATACACTGAGAATAACCGTGTTTATATTTCATTAAAACGCCCTCTACTATATTTAAGTCATCTAATTCAAATAGCAATTTTTTAGTTTCATCTTTTTGAGATTGAAATTCCTCTAAAATTTTAATTTTTCTTAAAGTACAATTCTCTTGTAATTTTGTCTTTAAACTTTTAGGCAAATTGCTATTTTCTATATCTCCTCTTTTTTGAGAGTGTAAAAAAGCAAATAGTTGAGTCGCTCTATAGGATTGCTCACCATATTCTTTTATTAACTCTTCCAATTCATCTATATATAATCTATTTAATTCCATTTGTTCTCCGCTTTAGCTTGGCTATACTGAAACCATCTGTACTATCCTTTGATGGATATAGCTTTAAAATTTCTTCCCCATTTATTTTCTCCAGTGAAAATTCATTATTCTCCCTTAGAAAATTATATACTACATCTTCGTTCTCCTCTTTAGTTAAGGTACATGTTGAATAAATCATCTCTCCACCGGGCTTTAAATATTTTGAAGCATTCTTTAACATTTTCTTTTGAATTTTACTAAGTGCTTGAATATCCTCATAACTTCTATTCCATTTTATTTCCGGCTTTTTCCTATAAAGTCCAAGACCTGAACAAGGCGCATCTAAAAGCAAGTAATCAAATCTATCTTTAAAATCATCGTTATAAATTTCAGCATCATTTATTGTAGGAATAATATTTTTAATCCCCAGCCTTGCAATATTTTCCTTTATTAAGGAAATTTTACTTTTAGAAATATCACAAGCCACAATCTCTCCACTACTTCCCATAATCATACTTAAGCTTGATGTCTTACCTCCCGGAGCACTGCACAAATCCAATACTTTAGAATTCTCCTCGGGATTTAGAAACTCCGACACTAAAATTGAGGCTTCATCTTGTACGTAAAAATAACCCTTTTTAAATTCTTCACTTTCAAAAATTCCTTCAGGGTTTTCTATTACTATACCAAATTTTGACATTGTTGTGTCTTGTGATTTATATCCTTTTTCATCTAAGATTTGTCTAAGGTCCTCTCTGCTAATTAATAAAGTATTAACTCTAATAGTAAAGGGAGGCTCCATATTATTTGCTTTTAACAAATCCTCAGTAAATTCAGTTCCTTTATCCTTAAGAAACATATCTACATAGTATTTGGGATGAGAATAATAAATACTTAAAAAGAGACTTTTATCCTCTTCATATAAATCCATTAAACCGAACTTACTTTCCAAAAGTTCATCTTTTTTTCTATATAAATTTCTTAAAAGACCGTTTACATAACCCGCTGAACCTCTATTACCGAAAATATTTGCCAGTTTTACACTTTCGTTAATAATTGAATATTCAGGAACTCTATCTAAAAAAAATATTTGATAAATTCCCATTTCCAATATCGTTAAAATAATTTTATGAATTTTTTTAAATTTAACTTTTGAATGTTCTTTTATAATATAATCCAGCAGAGTTCTATTTTGAACTACTCCCTTTGTTATATTCACTACTAAATTATAATCCCGCTTGCTTATGTCAGATTTTTTTAATATTTCCAGCTCTTCTTTTAAAAAGGCACCTTTATAAAAGACATTGTCTATAATAAAAAGTGCCTTTTTTCTTATGTTTTTCATTTTTTAATTTCTCCTGTCCTGTACTATGGATAGCAATCTCAAAAGTTCAAGAACTGCTACCAAAGTAGCTGCAACATAAGTCAATGCCGCTGCAGATAAAACCTTTTTAGTTCCCACCATCATCTCCGGTGCTAAAATGGAATTTGAAAGTTCATCTTCAGCTCTACTACTTGCATTAAATTCCACAGGAAGTGTAACTATTTGAAACAATACCGCCAATGCAAATAATGCAACTCCTAGTTTAACAAAAAACACAGAAGAAAATAAACCTAAAATAATAAAAAAGAAAGATAAGTTAGAACCTATTGTCGCTGCAGGAACTAAGAAAGACCTTATTTTCAATGGAAAATACTCTGTGGCATCTTGAAGAGCATGTCCCACCTCATGGGCAGCAATACTTAAAGATGCAACACTTCTACCATAATAAACCTCTCTTGAAAGATTTAAGGTCTTATTTGAAGGATTGTAGTTGTCCGACAAGACTCCCTTAGTTTCTAAAATCTCAATATCCCTAAGTCCGTTTCTATCCATTATAATCCTTGCAACTTCCGCGCCGGTAAGTCCCGTTCCACTGTCAACTTTTTTATATTTTTCATAAGCCGATTTAATTTTTGACTGAGCATATAAACTTAGTATTAAACCGGGCAAGATATAAATTAAATATTGATAATTATATATACCATAACTAAACATATTATCCCCCTAATAATTCTCCTTTAACAAACTCATTTCCCGCTAAGTGCTCCTCAATAGTCATTATCCTCTTTCCGGGAAACTGAACTTCCAAAATACTCAACGCCCCATCTAAAGTTTTTACTACCAAACTTTTATTGACTTCAATTATTTCTCCGAGCCCTGCTTTCACATCAGTATCCACAGGTTCAGCTTTTAAAATCTTAAACCTCTCTCCCTTGTAAGTAGTGGAAGCGGCGGGTTTCTTATATAAGCCTCTTACTAAATTACAGATGGTTTTTGTATCCATGGTTTCAAAATCTATATAGCCTGTAAACTTATCTATTTTATCCGCATAAGTTGCAAGGTCACTGTCCTGTTTATCAAATCTCACTTTTCCCGCTTTTAAATTTTCAATAAATTCCACTATTAATTTAGAACCAAGCTCTGAAATTTTTTCACTTAATTCCTCTGCATTTAAATTTGAGATATCTATTTCCTCACAAAGTGCCACATCGCCTGTATCCAAACCTCTTTCCATTTTCATAATACTTACACCGGAAGTAGCATGCCCTTGAATTATCGCTCTATTTATAGGTGCTGCTCCTCTTAATTTCGGCAAACAGGAAGCGTGTATATTTATTGCATATAGCTTTGGAATATTTAAAACTTCTTCTTTTAAAATTTGTCCAAAGGCAATTACTACGAATAGATCAGCCTCTTGACCTTTTAATATTTCAATTGCTTCTTGGGAATTTATATTCTCAGGTTGAAATACTTCTATGCCAAGTTCCAAGGCTTTTTCTTTTACGGGAGGAGGTAATAATTTCTTTCCCCTTCCTTTTTTTCTATCCTGTTGAGTCACAACCAATGAAAGCTTATATTTTTCATTTAATATCTCTAGAATTGGAACGGAAATTTCAGGCGTTCCAAAAAAGACAATCTTCATTTTATTCTTCTCCATCTTCATCTTCATCAGTTATTTCATACATTTCTTCAGCAATATCTGAGTACAGTATGCCATTAAGATGATCAATTTCATGTTGTAAAATTCTAGCCAAATATTCTTTCGCTTCTATTTCACTTTCATTTCCTTCAACATCTATATATTTAACTTTTACTTCATTAGCCCTTTCAACCTTTCCCTGTCTATCGGGAATTGAAAGACAGCCTTCAAAACCAATTTGAGATCCTTGACTGTAAACTATTTCAGGATTTATTAATGCAAATCTATTTCCATCTCTATCATCTACAGTTACTACCTTTCTCAAAATTCCCACTTGAGGTGCAGCTAATCCCACTCCTTCAGCGTCATCCATGGTTTCATACATATCTTCTATTAAAATTTTAATCTTATCATCTATTTTTGTAACTTCTCTTGATTTTTTCCTTAAAATCGGATCTTCATCTGTTCTAATTACTCTTTTAGCCATTTCTACTCCTCTAATTAAATAAACTCCACATCTACATAAATATTATATTTTTCAATTTTATCTTTATTTTTAATTAATACCCCTTTTATACTTTCTGTTAACTCCTTAATATAATCAGGATCTACCTTTAAAGTGAATTTGGATTTAAATATATTTTTAATCCTAAGCATTCTTATAATCCTAGTATATTCCAATTTATATCCTCCCACACTCTTTACTATATCAAGAAGTACATCAGATGCAACTTCATCAATATATCTTTCGTCTTCTGAGGAAAAATTCACGTTAATTAATTTTGAAAAGGGCGGATAATTATACTGCTCTCTAATTTTTAATTCTCTCTTATAAAAATTTTCATAGTCAGTATTACTAGCATATACAATGCTGTAATTGTCGGGATTGTAGCTTTGAATAACCACATCTCCGCCTTTTTGTGAACGTCCTGCCCTGCCTGATACCTGTGTCAACAATTCAAAGGTGGTTTCATTTGCTCTATAGTCGGAAATATATAGAGATAAATCCGCAGCTATAACTCCCACTAAAGTTACATTTTCAAAATCCAAACCCTTAGCGAGCATTTGCGTCCCTATTAGTATATCTACTTCTCTATTTTTCACTTTATTGTAAATTTCATCGTAACTATTTTTTTGAACTGTAGTATCCCTATCCATTCTAAGCACTTTCGCTCTGGGAAATATTCTTTTTACCTCTTCCTCAACTTGTTGTGTACCCACTCCAAATTGTTTTATAAACTTACTTCCACATTCAGGACACCTACTTACCATCTTCTTTGTAGAACCACAATAATGACACCTTAAAATATTTGTATTTTTATGGTAGGTCATTGAAATATCACAGTTATCACATTTTATTACGTGTCCGCAAGATCTGCAAGATACAAAGTTGGAAAATCCCCTTCTATTTAAAAATAAAATAATCTGCTCTTTTTTCTCAAGTTTTTCAGCCATATGCTTTCTTAAAAGCTCACTAAATATGGAGGTATTGCCTTTAATTAATTCCTTTTTCATATCCACTATTTTAATATCGGGAAGTCTTGCTCCCACAACAGCCCTTTGTTTTAATTCAAATAAGTCGTACAAACCTTTCTCCGCTTTGTAGTAAGTGATTATATCAGGTGTTGCACTTCCAAGTAAGAGTTTTCCCTCTAATAACTCCATACGCTTCTCTGCAACTTCAACAGTATCATATCTAAGGGCATTGTGAAATCTATAGGAACTATCATGTTCCTCATCTACAATTATGAGTTTTAATCTATTTAATGGCGCAAATACAGCCGACCTTGCTCCTATTACAATATCCACCTCTCCATTTTTTGTCTTTTGCCATTGATCATATCTTTCTCCTGAAGATAACTTTGAATGAAGTACCGATACTCTTCCGCTGAATCTTCCCATAAATCTCTCTATCATCTGTGGCGTAAGACCTATTTCAGGCACCAGTACTATCACCTGGCCACCTTCTTTTATAATTTCTTCAGAAACTTTTAAATAGATTTCCGTTTTCCCACTTCCCGTTAATCCATGGAGTAAACTAACGGTTTTTTTACTGTTTAAAATTCCTCTAAAAGCTTTTATCTGCTCCATATTTAATGTGTTTAATTTTGTAGCAGCTACTTCTTCATAGGGCTCTCTTATAATTTCTCTGTCTAGAATTTCCAAAATGCCTTTTGTCTCCAAAGATTTAATAGGTGAGTCGGAAATCTCCAACTCCTTTAGCAACTCTGATCTCAGCACTTCGCCTTTATCTTGCAAAAACTCAACTACTTTTAATTGTTTTTCAGTAAGCTTTAAATTTCCCTTTGAAATTCTACTTAGATAATCTTCCTTAAGCTTAACAGCCTTTAGAATCTTAGCACTTATTTGAGTTTCAACTTTATATTCTATGGAAAGTACACTACTATTAATTAAATCTCTTACAAGCTTTCCATATTGCAAATTATCATCTACGAAACTTAGGTTATACTTATTTTTTTCCAGTTCTTTAAAAAAAGCAACTTCATCTTCTTTTGGAACATATTCCTCTTTTATAACTGCTATTTTTTGAATAACCTTAATGTCACCTGGAGGAAGTAGGGGTGAAAAACTTTGATTATACTTAGTTAGGTACTTTTCTTTCATCCAAAATCCAAGTTCCAATAAATCCTCACTTAAAATAGGTTCATAGTCTAGAACTTTTATTATTTCTTTTAAATCATATTCCAATTTATATTCTTCTTCTATGGATATTACCAGTCCTACTCTGTTTCTATCCCCTTTACCAAAAGGAACTTGAACTCTCATTCCCGGTTTTAATTCCATATTTTCCGGAAGCTTATAAGTGTATAGTCTATCTATTTTTGCAATGTTGTTTTGGATATATACATTTACGTACTTCATAAAATCCCCCATTAAAAAAGCAAGATTTTATCTTGCTTGCAGTAGTCTTCTGATTCTGTTTAAAATTTCATTGGCCAAGTCATTCTTGCTCATAGAGTTCAAGGATTCTACATTTTCATCTTTATCTATAATACTTGCAATATTGGTATCCGACTTAAAACCTGCTCCTTCTTTTGTTATATTGTTAACTACTATTAAATCAAAGTTCTTTGCTTTTAATTTTCCTTTTCCATAGTTAATTTCATCGTTACTCTCAGCAGCAAAACCAACTACAATTTTATTTCCCTTTATTTTTCCAAAGTGTTTTGCTATATCTATATTTTGCTCCAGTTCTATGGAGTTAAAATCCTCAGATTTAGTTTTCTTTATCTTTTCTTCAGAATAAATTTTCGGTTTAAAATCTGCAGGTGCTGCCGCCTTTATTAAAACATCAACACTGTTAAATCTGCTTTCCACTGCATTAAACATATCCTGAGTACTTTTAATTCTAACAAACTCATCTACTTTCGGAGGCTCTATGGAAGTAGGTCCTGAAATAAGAGTTACCGTTGCTCCTCTTTTTTTGGCTTCTCTAGCAAGAGCATAGCCCATTTTACCGCTGGAGTGGTTTGTTAAGTATCTTACTGGGTCTAATTCCTCAATAGTTGGCCCACTGGTAATAATAAATTTCTTACCCCTTAAATCCTTTTCAGTTAATTCATAGTCTATAGCTTGAACTATTTCCTCAGGCTCAAGCATTTTTCCCGCACCGACATCATTACATGCCAATAGATCTTTTTGAGTATCTAAAACTACAACACCAAGTTCTTCCAGCTTTTTAATATTTTCCTGATTGAATTTATTATTTAGCATAAATGTATTCATTGCAGGAGCTATAATAATCTTAGACCTGCTTGCCATTAAAACAGTAGTCAATAGATTATCGCAAATACCGTTGGCAAATTTACCTATTGTATTAGCTGTACAAGGTGCAACTACAATTACATCTGCCCACTTTGCAAGAGAAATATGCTCCACATCCATATTCATCAACTGATTAAACATCTCCACATGTACAGGCTTGTTTGACATTGTTTGAAATGTAAGTGGAGTCACAAATTCACAAGCAGCATCTGTCATTACAACTTTAACATTTGCTCCCTGTTTTTTTAATAAACTCACTATTGAAGGTGACTTATAAGCTGCAATTCCTCCAGTAACTCCCAATAAAATATTTTTATCCTTAAGCATTTTCTCCGTCACTTCCAATGAAATCATCTTCTAATTCAGTTCTACTTTCCAATTCTCTAAGTTCCCTTTCTCTTATGATCTCATACTTGGAGTTCTTTTCTTCTTCTATTTTTTTCGCATATTCTCTATCGGACATTGGCTCTCCGAAAACTATGGACTTATCCAAAATTTCTTCAATAGAAATAGTAACGGGATTAGTTGAATCCGTTTCTATTAACGGTTTAGCACCGTCTACTATCTTTCTAGCCCTTTTGGCAGTTAGAATAACCAATTCATATCTACTGTTTGTAACGTCCTTTATTTCACTAAATGATGGAATTATCAATTTCTTCACCTTTCTTTTCAGCCATTACTTCCTTTTTTATATCTTTATGTCTCTTAACTCTCAGTTTTTCAGCTGCAATTATATTTTCTATATCAGCCACAGCTTGATCTACAGTTTCATTTACGACAAAGTAATCATATTCACCAACAAAATCAAGTTCTTTAAATGCGTTTTTAAATCTTGTATTTATCTCTTCCTGCGTTTCAGTGTCTCTCTTTATTAATCTATCCTTTAACTCATCCATTGTAGGAGGAAGTAAGAAAATAAAGACAGCCTCCTTATATTTTTCCTTTATTTGAAGTGCTCCCTGAACGTCTATTTCCAAGAAAACTATTTCGCCCTTTTCTATTTCATCAAATACAAATTTCTTCGGCGTGCCGTAATAATTCGTATGCACAAAGGCATATTCCAACAGCTCACCTTTTTTTACCATTTCTTCAAATTCATCTATAGTTGCAAAAAAATAATTTTCTCCATTTACTTCTCCAGGTCTGGGTGTTCTAGTGGTAACTGAAGTGGAATAAATGATTTTATCATTTTTTTCCATTAATCTTTCACTTACAGTACCCTTCCCACTTCCTGAAGGCCCCGATAATACTAATAAAAACCCCGCTGACAAATATGATTACCTCCTATTTACACACTACTCAATATTTTGAACCTGTTCTCTTATTTTTTCTATCTCAGATTTTAAATCTACTACATTTTTTAATATTTCTATGTCACCAGTTTTGGAGCCTATTGTATTAACTTCTCTATTTAGTTCCTGAATTAAAAAGTCCAGTTTTCTTCCTACAGCTCCCTTTAAGTTAATTATATCATTAAACTGTTCAAGGTGAAGAAAAATTCTCGTTATCTCTTCATCTATTGAAAGTTTATCAGCCATTATAGCAACTTCAGTGGTTAATCTTGCCAAATCTAAATTTTCAGCATCTATATTTTGGCTAATTGTACTCCTTAACTTTTCTGTATTTTCTTTTAAGGCAATTGGCGCCCTTAACTTTATAGCTTCAGAGATTTCATATACTTTTGAAATTTTCTCCTCAAAATCCTTCTTTAAATTTTCGCCCTCTATTTCTCTCATTCCTAAAAATCCTTTAAGAGCTTGATTTAAAGCCTCTTCTATAAGTAAAAAATACTCATCGGTATTTTCTTCCTCACTTTTACTGACAATTACGCCTTGCATTAAATATATGTCACGAAGAGTAATTTCTGAATCCAGATTAAATTGATCATTTAACTTCCTAAGTACATTATAGTATTCTTCTGCCAAAGCTGAATTTATATCTATCTTAACATTTTTTGAATTTATATAATCAACATTTATAAATACGTCAATTTTTCCTCTATTTACATTTTGTTTTACTATCCTCTTAATTTTATCCTCTATGGACAATAAGTTCTTGGGTAACTTTATGGCTATGTCACAGTACCTATTATTTACTGACTTCATTTCCACTTTAATACTATAAGTATCATTTGAAGCTATGCCCATTCCATAACCTGTCATGCTGTACAAATATACCACCCCATTTTTATGTTATTATACTTTATTTTTACAATATTATCTACTGTTAACATAAGTAAAGAGAATCAAAATGATTCTCTTTACTTATAATTACTTAACTACAATATTATAAATTTTTCCCGGGACAAAAATTTCCTTTACAATAGTTTTATCTTTTGTCTGTAAATTATAACTTTCATGTTCCTTGGCTATTTTTTGAACTTCATCTTTTCCTGCATCTTTAGGAACATTGATGGTATATCTAACTTTTCCATTAAATTGAACTGGAATTTCCATAATCTCATCAACAGTCTTGCTTTCATCGTATATTGGCCAAGCTTGCTCATTTAAATATCCGCCCAAATTATTTACTTCCCATATCTCTTCAGTTATGTGAGGTGCAACTGGGTTTAACAACATTAAATAAGTTCTCAAATCCGCTTTTGTAATCTTTCCAAAGTCATTAAATTCATTTGACAAACTCATTAATGCAGCTATGGCTGTATTGGCTTTTAAATTTTCATAGTCTGTTGAAACCTTTTTAATTGTCTTGTGAATGCTGGATTCCAATTCCTTAGTATATTCCTCTCCCTCTACTAAAATAGATTGTAAATTCCAAACTCTTTCAAGGAATCTTCTACAGCCTCTTACTCCTCTTTCACTCCAAGGAGCATTTTTTTCAAAGTCACCTATGAACATTTCATAAGTTCTTAAAGTATCGGCACCAAATTCATTTACTATATCGTCCGGATTTATTACATTACCTCTTGACTTACTCATCTTTTCATTATTACCGCCAAGAATCATACCATGAGAAGTTCGTTTTTGGTAAGGTTCTTTAGTAGGAACTACACCTATATCATATAGGAACTTATGCCAAAATCTGGAATACAGCAAGTGTAAAGTTGTATGCTCCATTCCTCCATTATACCAGTTTACAGGGGTCCAATATTCAAGATTTTCCTTACTTGCAAGGGCTTCATCATTGTCGGGATCCGTATATCTTAAGAAGTACCAAGAACTTCCGGCCCATTGAGGCATAGTGTCAGTTTCTCTCTTTGCAGGCTTACCACAATGCGGACAGGTGGTATTTACCCAAGATTCTATTTTGGAAAGAGGACTTTCACCATCATCAGTTGGCTCATAATTATCTACTTCAGGAAGAATTACCGGCAAGTCTTCTTCCGGAACCGGAACCCAACCACATTCGTCACAGTATACTAACGGAATTGGCTCTCCCCAGTACCTTTGTCTTGAAAACACCCAATCACGCAATTTAAAGTTGACCTTTTTATGACCTAGCTTGTGTTTCTCCAAATAGTCAATAGTTTTTTCAATGGCTTCCTTTACTTCAAGTCCATTTAAGAAATCCGAATTTATCATATGACCGCTATCTGTATCTGTATAAGCCTCTTTTGAAATGTCTCCGCCTTCAATTACAGGCAGTATTTCCAAATTAAACTTCTTAGCAAACTCATAGTCTCTTTGGTCATGAGCAGGAACTGCCATTATAGCCCCTTTACCATAACTCATTAAAACATAATCAGATATCCAAATTGGAATTTCTTTGTTAGTTAAAGGATTAATAGCCTTTAAGCCCTTAGCTTCAACACCGGTCTTATCGTGAACTAATTCAGTTCTCTCAAAGTCGGATTTTTTGGAACTTTCATCTTTATATGCTTTTATTTCGTCTAAATTCAATATTTTAGAAGCATTTTCGTCAATAAGAGGATGTTCAGGAGCTATAACCATATAAGTTGCACCAAAAATCGTATCAGGTCTTGTGGTATAAACTTCAAGAGCATCATCAACCTCCGGGATATTAAACTTTATTTCAGCACCTTCGCTTCGCCCTATCCAGTTTTTCTGTTGTGTCTTAACCCTTTCTATATAGTCCACTTCATCAAGATCATCTATTAATCTTTGAGCATATTCCGTAATTTTTAACATCCACTGACTTTTTACTTTTCTAATTACTTCTGTTCCACATCGCTCACATCTTCCCGCAATAACCTCTTCATTTGCAAGTCCCACCTTACATGAAGGGCACCAATTTATTGGCATTTCATTTTTATAAGCCAAACCATGTTTAAATAATTGAAGAAATATCCATTGAGTCCATTTGTAATATTTGGGATCAGTGGTATTAATCTCTCTAGACCAATCAAAAGAGAAACCTATTGACTTTAATTGCTCTTTAAATTTCTTTATATTATTTTCTGTGACTTTAGCAGGATGAATCTTATGTTGAATGGCAAAGTTTTCAGTAGGCAGACCAAAGGCGTCCCATCCCATTGGATAAAGTACATTGTATCCCTCGTATCTTCTCTTTCTCGCCAATATATCCAAAGCTGTATACGGTCTCGGATGGCCTACATGAAGACCTTGACCGGAAGGATATGGGAATTCCACAAGCGCATAAAACTTCTCTTTATCATATTCATTCTTAGTGACATAGGTTTCATGTTCATCCCAAAAGTCTTGCCATTTTTTTTCTATTTCATTAGGTTTATAACTGTTCATACTCTACTCCTATATTAAAATTCTGCAGAACCTACAGTTCTTGGAAATGGAATTACATCTCTAATATTACTCATTCCTGTTATATACATTACCGCTCTTTCAAATCCAAGTCCAAATCCTGAATGCACTACACTTCCATATTTACGTAAATCCAAGTACCAGTCGTAGCTTTCCGGCTCCATTCCATTTGCCAGTATTCTGTCTTTTAATACTTCTAGTCTGTGCTCTCTTTGAGAACCTCCTATTATTTCACCTACACCGGGTACTAAAAGGTCCATTGCCGCTACAGTTTTTCCATCTTCATTTTCAGTCATATAAAAAGCCTTTATATCCTTGGGATAATCAGTTACAAATACGGGTTTTTTAAATATTTGCTCAGTTATATATCTCTCATGTTCCGTTTGAAGATCTACTCCCCAATGTACCGGATATTTAAAATCGTGTTTGGAATCTTCCAAGAGTTTAATTGCCTCAGTATAGGTTATCCTTGCAAATTCCGAATTTACTACATTATCAAGTCTGCTTAAAAGTTCTTTATCTATAAATTTATTAAAAAATTCCATTTCATACTTTGCATTTTCCAAGACATACTCAATTATATATTTAAGCATTTCTTCAGCTACATCCATATTTTCTTCTAAATCCACAAAAGCCATTTCAGGCTCAATCATCCAAAACTCTGCAGCATGTCTTGGTGTGTTGGAGTTTTCAGCTCTAAATGTAGGCCCAAAAGTATATACATCTCCAAAAGCAAGAGCAAAAGCTTCAGCTTCAAGTTGACCTGATACGGTTAAGTTTGTCTCTTTTCCAAAAAAATCTTTTTTATAGTCCACTTCACCGTCTTCTAATGGAACATTTTTTAAATCCAAAGTAGTTACGTTAAACATTTCTCCTGCACCTTCTGCATCAGAGGCAGTTATTATTGGAGTGTGAACGTAAACAAAGCCCCTATCTTGAAAATACTTGTGAATTGCAAAGGCAATTAAAGACCTTACTCTAAAAACCGCATTAAAAGTATTGGTTCTTCCTCTTAAGTGAGCTATAGTCCTTAAATACTCCATAGTATGTCGTTTTTTCTGAAGAGGATAGTCCTTATCAGAGATACATATTGCCTCAATACTTTGAGCCTGAAGTTCAATAGGTTGTTTAGCTCCTGGGCTTTCAACGATTTCCCCCTCTATTTTCAATGAAGAACTAAGGGTATACTTTTCAATTTCAGAAAAATTCGGCAGTTTATCATCATATACCACCTGTAAACTTTCAAAACTTGAACCGTCTGTCAATTCTATAAAGCCATAATTTTTAGATGCCCTGCTATTTTTTATCCATCCTTCTATCTCAATTACTTTATTAAGATATTTTTCATTGTTTTCCAAAATTTCTTTAACAGTTAACCTCATAATTCCTCCTAAATATATAAATTTAATTTAATTAATTCGCTTTTATACATAGAAAACATTATATATTAAATTCAATGATTTTTCAAAAAAATATCCAGAAAAACTCACTATTTTAGACAATTTCAATTATTTTTAATACGTTTTAGATAGATTAAGAAGAGCAATAATTTAATATCACTCTTCTTAAGAATTAATCATACCCGGCATTTTATTATTTAAACTAACCTTTTAATTTCTCAAGATATGACTTTATTTTCTTTTCATAACCATTATTACTAGGGTTATAATATTTTCTATCCTTATATTCATCTGGAAGATACTGCTGTTTTACATAATTATTTTCATAATTATGAGGATATTTATACCCTTGCTTATTATCTATATCAGGGCTATGAGTATCTCTTAAATACATTGGTACAGTAGATTTTATGCCTTTCTTAATATCGTCAATAGCACAATTAATCCCAATATAGGAAGCATTCGATTTTGGCGCACAAGCTAAATAGGTAGCAGCCTGTGCCAAATTTAATCTCGCCTCCGGAAGCCCTACAACTTCCAAAGCATTAAAAGCCGCTACTGCAACTGTCAATGCCATTGGATCAGCGTTGGAAATATCTTCTGAAGCTGAAATTATCATTCTTCTTGCTATAAATTTAGGGTCCTCTCCAGATTCAAGCATCTTTGCCAAATAAAATAAAGCAGCATCAGGGTCTGAACCTCTAATGGATTTTATAAAGGCAGATGCAGTATCATAGTGTTCATTACCATCTCTGTCATAAAACATATTTTTCACTTGAAGACAATCTCTAATAACGTCTTCATCTATATTAATAACACCTTCTACTGCATCAGTGGAAAGTACGGCTATTTCCAAAGAATTCAACAAATTCCTTCCATCTCCCGAAGAATTTTTTACTAAATAGTTAACAGCACCCTCACTAATATTTACTTTTAAATTTCCAAATCCTCTTTCATCTTCCATAGCTCTTTTAATTAACTTCCTCAAATCTTCTTCTTCAAGACTTTCTAAGGTCAATATTTGCATTCTTGAAAGGAGAGCTTTATTGATTTCAAAATAAGGATTTTCCGTAGTGGCACCTATTAAAATAACTATGCCTTTTTCTACAAAAGGAAGCAGAGCATCCTGCTGTGTCTTATTAAACCTGTGAATTTCATCTATAAATAAAATAGAGTTTCTATTGTCATACTTTAAATTATTTTCCGCTTCTGCCAATACTTCTCTTAATTCCTTTAAATTAGATGTAACTGCGGAAATCTGTATAAATTCCTTTTTAGTTGCATTTGCAATAATTTCCGCCAAAGTAGTTTTTCCTACACCGGGTGGTCCATAAAAAATCATGGAGGAAACTCTATCGGATTTTATCACTCTTTTTAAATACTTCCCCTCTCCCACCAAGTGACTTTGGCCTACGAAGTCCTCCAAACTCTTTGGTCTAAGTCTATTAGCTAAAGGTGCAGTACTTTTAAGATTGTTTTCCATATTCATTGTAAATAGATCCATTTTAATTCTTCGCTTTCATAATATCTTCCAGTTCATTAAAGAAACTTTTTATATCCTTAAACTGTCTATATACGGATGCAAATCTCACATAGGATACTTCATCTAAATCCTTTAGTTCTCTCATAACCATTTCACCGATTTCAGTGGAAGTGATTTCTTTTTTCATGGAGTTTTGAATAGTCTTTTCAATTCTGTCTACTGCAGCTTCAATATCATCTATGGAAACAGGTCTCTTTTCACAAGATTTTATTATTCCATTTAAAACTTTATTCCTATCAAAACTCTGCCTATTCCCATCTTTTTTTATTACCATAATGGGAGTTTCTTCTATTCTTTCATAAGTTGTAAATCTACCCTTACAATCTATACATTCACGTCGTCTTCTAATTGTTGAACCTTCATCAGTAGGCCTTGAGTCAACAACCTTTGAGTCTGTATAACCACAATAAGGACATTTCATAATCTCACCTCTATTATAAAAACCTCATCTTTTGATGAGGTTTTTTTATTAAAATTGATTTCTATTTGTTCGTAAGAAAGAAGGTATTTTTAATTCTTCATTATCTGTAGTTTCAGGTTCTGACTTAGCGCTAGGCTTCTGAAACTTTTCAGGAGTCTCTTTTTTCTCTTCTTCTTTATATTGATCAAATTCAGTTGCAATAACCGTTATCTTAACTTGGTCTTTTAACGACTCATCTATACCTGCTCCAAATATAATATTTGCATCTTCATCTACCCAGTCGCGAATTAAATCAGCGGCTTCATTAACTTCAAAAATTCCTAAGTCATTACCGGCAGTTATATTTAAAAGAACGGATTTAGCACCTTCTATGGAAGTTTCTAAAAGAGGAGAATTAATAGCCAATTTAGCAGCATCTGTAGCTCTTTCATCACCTGAAGCCATTCCAATACCCATGTGAGCTATTCCCTTATCTGCCATAATAGTTTTAACATCGGCAAAATCAAGGTTAATTAAACTAGGTACAGAAATTAAATCTGAAATACCTTGTATACCTTGTTTCAATACATCATCCGCCATTTCAAAAGCTTTAGAGAAGCTAGTCTTTTTATCTGAAATGGAAAGGAGTCTATCATTTGGAATTATTACTAAAGTATCTACTTTATCTTTTAATGAATTTATTCCTCGCTCTGCTGATTTTGCTCTTTTTAATCCTTCAAAGGCAAAAGGTTTTGTAACAACGCCAACAGTAAGTATTCCAAGTTCCCTTGCTATTTCTGCTATAACAGGAGCTGCACCTGTACCGGTTCCTCCTCCCATACCAGCAGTAATAAATACCATATCTGCCCCATCGAGAATATTTCTAATTTCATCACGACTTTCTTCAGCGGCTTGTTGTCCCACTTCAGGGTTTGCACCGGCACCTAATCCTTTAGTTATTTTTTCCCCAAGCTGAATTCTATTTTCAGCCAGAGAAGTTTTTAGTGCTTGCATATCAGTATTAAATACTATAAACTCAACACCTTTAACGCCTGCATTTATCATTCTATTAACGGCGTTGTTTCCTCCGCCACCAACGCCTACAACTTTTATCTTTGCAAATTCGTCGTGATCCATATCAAAATCCAACATAAGCATCCTCCTCATATCCATAATCATTTTCGTTATCATAAAATGCTATATACTCTATTTTATAAATAAATTTTGAAATAGTCAATATATAATAACTCTTTAACCTAGATAAAAACTAAATTATCAATCATTTTCCAAATTTGTTGAAGTATTTAAATTATAATTTGAGTTAAAATCCTCAGTTTCATCATCCGAGCTCTCACTTTCAGTAACAGCCATTGGATTTCCATCTTTCTCCATATATATTTCATTTACTTTTTTATTTTCTTTTTTTACATCTGCAAGAATTTTTTCCAACATATCAAATTTATAATCAATGTTTTTATAGCTTCCAAAATCAACATCGGTGTTGTCCTTCGTAACAAAATAAATTCCAATATCATCTAATTCAACTGACTTAAGTAAGGAAAAAACAGAATTCCTTTTAAATAAATCTTCTAAAAATTTATTTTTTTCTGAATCTTCAAAAGTTAAAAAACTTCCAAGTTTAAGCTTTTCAGAAGGAACTCCCACAATTTCAACTAAATTTTGCATAGGGTTATTTCTAACCTCAATTATCTTTAGTTCATCGTCTAATATATAGTAGTCAGTATAATCTACTATTTGAGCCACAGGCGTCCTTTCAACTACATCAATATCAATATAGCCACCAAAGGAAAAAGAAATGGAAGCTGTCTTAACAATTGGAATCGTCTTTATATCATTTATTCTTTTCTTTTTTGTAAGGAAAAAATAATTATCTCCAACTTTAATTCCCGATTTCTTTTTAATTTCTTCCTGCGAAGCAATTTTAGTTCCTGTAACGGAAATAGTTCTTACGTTAAAAACACCAAATTTAAGTAACGCAAATAAAGTTATTATCGCAAGGACAATAAAAAGAATAATTTTTTTTATAAATCTGTTTCGTTTTTTCTTTTTTGCATATTTCATTCTTCTAATTTGCGAACTGTTCATCTTACTGAATCAAACCTTCTATTTCATCTACTAATATTTTTACTGCATCTATATTCCCTAATTCTTTAGAAGCTTTAGCCATACTTAACCTTTCTTCATCATTATTAAGTATTTCTATTATGTTACCATATAATTCCTCAGATGTTAAATCTTTTTCTAAAATTATTCTACTTGCGCCCTTCTCTTCATAGCTTTTAGCATTAAAGTATTGATGGTTTCCCGCAGTATATGATTTAGGTATTAGTATACTTGCAACTCCCACTGCAGAAATCTCGGCTAAAGTCATTGCACTTGAACTTGCTATTACTAAATCGCTAATTGTTAAAATGTCAGGAATTTCATAGGAATAATCTACAATTTTAATATTTTCCGGCAGTTCAATACCCTTAATACTATCCATAAAATAATCGTAGTGCTCTTTTCCTGTAATATGAATAAAATTAAAGTTAAAATCCAGCTTTGCTTTTATCATACCTATTACTGCATCATTAGTGGACTCCTGACCTCCACTTCCTCCAAAGGAAAGTACAGTCTTTCCTTTTAAGTCACTACCTAGTTTTTGTGCTGATTTTTCTCTATCTAGATAGTTAAAATCATCTCTAATGGGATTTCCCGTAATAATCATATTTTCACTATCTAAGTATTTTTCAGCCTCCTTAAAATTCAAGGCAACTAAATCAGCTTTCTTAGACAGTATCTTATTGGTTTTACCGGGAAAAGCATTTTGCTCTTGAACTACGGTTTTTATTTTTTTCTTTTGAGCTACAAATAAAACCGGACCACAGACATAACCTCCCGTTCCTATTACAACGTCAGGATCAAAATCTTTTATTATGGAGCTGCTCTCTCCAATTCCCCTTAAAAGTGTCCACATAGTTTTAATCGTCTTAAAACTAATTTTTTTTCTTGGTAATCCCTCTATATGAATAGGTTTAAAATCATAACCTTCCTTTGTTACAAGTTCTTCCTCAAGGCTGTTCTTCTTTCCAATATATAATATTTCATTATTACTGTCCCTGTTTTTTATTTCCTTTGCAATGGCAAGTGCCGGATAAATATGTCCTCCAGTTCCCCCGCCAGATAAAATATATTTCATTGTCACACGTCCTTAGAAATTCGAAGTAAAATACCCACTGAAACCATTGCCACTAATAGCGCCGTACCTCCATAGGAAATAAAGGGAAGTGTTATTCCGGTAACCGGCAATAGTTTAGTACTTACTCCCAAGTTGAAAATGGCTTGAACTCCCAAATATGTAGTAAGCCCAACAGCCACAAACTTATCAAAATAATTTTTTGCTCTATAAGCTATAGTATAGCCCCTATATATTAAAAGTATAAATAAGACTATTAAAAATATACCACCAATAAGTCCAAATTCCTCACAAATTATGGGGAAGATAAAATCATTGTAAGCAAAGGGCACATTCCCGTATTTTTGTCTTGATTGAAATAATCCAACTCCCTTTATTCTGCCCATTGCAATTGCATATTGAGCTTGGTCTATTTGGTAAGTGTCGATGCTGGTATCACCAGCAAAACCAAGTATCCTACTTATTCTATATTTATACTTATCCTGTGTTAACATTAAAGCTATTAAGCCTGCCCCAAGACCTGCCATAGATACAAATTGATGCGGTTTCATTCCGGCAACTAAGAACATAAAAAATAAAGATGCTCCTATTACAACTGCCGTAGAAAAGTCTTTAGTCATTATTGGCACCACTGATACTACTAAAATGACTAAAATCATAATAAAAATTGAACCCTTGCCTATATTTTTACGATTTGCCTCTAAATAATTTGCCAAATAAAGAACGGAAGTTACCTTTACAAAGTCAGAAGGCTGTACCCGTATATTGATTATGGGGATTATTATCCATCTTGCCTGACCGTTTATTACTTTTGCCAAAGGACTCCATAATAAAGCCACTAGACATAGAGAAACTACAAATGCAAAAGTCGTCAATTTTTGCAACATTTTTCGTGGCATTATATACACTATAAGCATTGCCACAAAACCAAGGACCATAAATGCAATCTGTCTTTTTACAAAGTAAAAACCATTATTATAAGATTTTATTCCCTCAGGATAAGAAGCACTTGTAACAGCAATTAGACCAAATCCCAAAAGAAGTATTAAAACAACCAGTAAAGTTAAATCAACTTCTTTAATTTTTTGTTTATAATTTTTCATCATTATAACCCGCTTACTAAATTTTTAAAATGTCTTCCTCTTTCCTCGTAGGATGAATACATCCCCCAAGAAGCACAGGCAGGAGAAAGTAATACCGTATCTCCGTCCTTGCTTAAATCCTTTGCAGTTAAAACAGCCTCTTTCAAATCATTTACTTTATATATATTATATCCCATAGGTCCAGCTACACTTTCTATAGTATCAGATGTTTGACCCATTAATATTAAAGCTTTAATTTTTTTTCTGCCAATTTTCAGCATTTCACTATAATCAGCTTTTTTATCATAACCGCCTGCAATTAAAATAATATTCTCATCTATGGAATTTATTGCCATAATAGTGGAGTCAGGATTTGTCCCCTTTGAATCATTATAATAGATTACACCATCTAAATTTTTTACAAATTCCATTCTATGTTCAACGCCTGAGAAATTGGAAATAGTATCTTTAATTATTTTGTTTGAAATATTTAAACACTTTGAAATGGTAACGGCAGTAAGTATATTTTCTAAATTGTGAGTTCCCGGAATTTTTATATCTTTTACAGATAGTATTTCCTCTTCTCTTAAGTCATTATTCCTAAAATAGACTTTATCATTTTTTACATAACATCCCAGTTTATTTTCATCTTTTAAAGCAAAATAAAATATATTCCTATTAAACTTTAAAGCATTTAAAGTATTATCTCTATAGTTTAAAATAGTAAAGTCATTTTCATCTTGATTTTTAAATATTTTAAACTTTGCATTTTTATAATTCTCCATAGACTTATGCCAATCTAAATGATCTACAGTTATATTAGTAATAGCTGATACTTTAGGTTTAAAGTCCTCTGTATTTTCCAATTGAAAGGAGCTTGATTCTATTACAATAAAATCATCTTCTCTCGCATCTAAAGCAACATCTAAAATACCCTTTCCTATATTTCCTACTGTATAAGTAGTCCTTTCTCTACTTAAAATTTCAGAAACTATAGTTGTCGTTGTGGTTTTACCGTTAGTACCTGTAATTGCAATTAAATTTTTACATTTTGTTATTTTATATGCTACTTCAATATCTGAAAGAATTTTAATTCCTTTATCTCTAGCCCTAATTAACAGTTCATTGTCAGGCGAAATACCGGGACTTTTTATTATTAAATCTATTAAATCAAAATCTTCTTCTTTAAATATATTAAATCTAATATTTAAATCATCTTTTAAATTTTCTTCATTTTTATCATAAACATAGAGGCTTCCAGTAAATTTACTCATAGCTTTTAAGGCTGATTTACCGGTAAGTCCAAATCCAAAAATCAAAATATTTTTATTTTCAAACATAATATTCCCCTAAAATAGCATATAGTAGGCTACTATACACAAGATAACTTCAACTATACAAAAAACCAATACCACTTTAGTTTCTTTCCAACCCTTTTGCTCATAGTGATGGTGAAGGGGTGACATTAAAAATACTCGTTTACCTGTGGTTTTAAAAGAAACAACTTGAATTATTACCGATAAAGTTTCAATAAAGTATATTCCTCCGGCAATGGGAAGAATTAAGGGTAAATTTAACAAAACCGCTATGGCACTAATTGCTCCGCCTAACGCTAAAGAACCGGTATCCCCCATAAATATTTTAGCAGGAAATTTATTATAGTATAAAAATCCTACAAGTGCTCCTAATAATATTATGGAAAACAATTCAATGTTACTCCTTCCCATTTTATGAGCCACTATTGAGAAAAAAGCCAAGCAGATTATTGTTACTCCACTTGATAGACCATCAAGACCATCAGTTAAATTTACGGAGTTTACCGTCCCCACAACTACAAATACTGTAAAAGGAATATAGAGTAAACCCAAGTTAACAGATTTATTTAAAATTGGAATTATTACATCTGTACTTAATCCTTCTCCATTATATTGGTAGACCAGTATAATCAAGGCAGTTAAAATTTGAAAAAATAATTTTTGCTTTGCTGTAAGTCCTAGATTTCTCTTCTTTATAACTTTTATATAGTCATCTAAAAAGCCTACTAATCCGAAGGCTAAAGTAGAGAACAATAACATTGCCGTTTCCATATTTATATTTCTGGATATTGCTATTCCTATTAAAAGGGTAAATATGAATATTAAACCTCCCATGGTAGGAGTTCCACCTTTACTAAGATGACTTTGAGGACCATCCTCTCTTATACTTTGTCCCGCCTTTAGTTTCTTCAATATAGGAATCATAAAGTGTCCAATAACCATTGATACCAAAAAAGCCACTAAAGCGTATATATAGTTGTTCTGCATATTTATTCCCTTCTAATTTTCAGTCTTTTTATTACTGTCTTTATTTTTTGCTGCCTTGGAACTCTTACTGTTTTTAATGTCATTTCCCTTTGAATCTTCTTTAGATTCTTTCTTTATATCACTTTCATCCACAGACATTTCCAAGGTTAAAAAACTGTCATTATCTATTTTTTCTCCCGGATATATAGATTGCGAAACCACATGTCCTCCACCTTTAATGGTGTAGTCAATACCTAAATTTTCCAAAATAGGCTGTAAATCCTTTTCGCTTACTCCATATAAACTAGGCATAACTTTCGTCTTACTTTCATTGTTACTTATTTCTAAATCCACTATGGATTCTTTTTTTACATAATTTCCCGCTGCAGGTTTCTGACCTATTACTACAGCATTATCTGTTATATTTTTAGATTTTACATTAAATTGCAAGCCCAAATCAACTAATGTTTTCCCAGCTTCAGGTAGCAATAAATTACTTACATTGGGAACTTCTATTAATTCTTCATCCTCAACCTTTACTTCTTCAGTCTTAGGTATATTTAAATATTCTAAAGTATTTTTTAAAACAGATTGAGCCGCAGGTACTGCTACAGTGGAACCGAAAAATTCTCCTTTTGGTTTTTGTACAATTACCAATACAGTAACTTTAGGATCATTCATAGGTGCTACGCCCACAAAGGATGAGATATAGTTATTTGGATCATATCCGCCGGTTTCCAAAACTGCATTTGCTGTTCCCGTCTTACCTCCAACTTGGTATCCCTCAACTTTTGCACGTCTACCGGTTCCCTCTTCCACAACTTTTCTCATTAAGTCTTTCATTATTTCGGAGTTTTCTTCTGAAATAACCCTTCTCTTTCTTTCAGTTTCAAATTCTTCAATTACATTTCCATTGCTATCTTCAATTCTATCTACCATTCTCGGTGTATTTAAATATCCGCCATTTACTATTGCAGAAACGGAATTAATCAATTGGATTGGTGTAACAGCAATAGCGTGTCCGTAGCTTAGCCTTGAAAGCTTAACAGGTGTTATATCCTTTACATCCTTAGGGATTTCTCCCTTGGCTTCAGCCGGAAGATCTATACCCGTTCTCTCCCCAAAACCAAAGGCCTTAATATATTTTAACATATTTTCAGCGCCCAAATCGTTACCTATTCTAACAAAGCTAATATTACAACTTTCTGCCATAGCCTGTTCTAAAGATCTCTGTCCCCTGTTGTCTGAAGTACAGGTTATTGGGGCGGAAGGAATCTCCGTATACACTCCATTACAAAGATAGGTTTTTTCCAAATCGGTTTTTGCCTCTTCAAGAGCTGCTGCTGCAGTAATTAACTTAAAGGTGGATCCCGGTTCATATTGAGAATTCACACAGAAATTACTCCAGTTTTTATACCAATGCTCAAGTTTTTCCTCTTCAGAATAATTGTCCCAATTTTGAATATTTTCCTCTCCCACAGGGTCCTTTGGATTGTTTAAGTCATAACCTTCATTATTAGCCATAGCCAAAATTTCTCCCGTTTGAGTATCCTGAACTATTACCGAAACCATTTCCGCATTATGCTCCAATCTGGATTTAAGCGCAGCATCCTCAGCAAATTGCTGTATATTTTCATCAAGGGTTAAAACAGGATAAACCCCTTCCTTAGGCGCATAACTTTCCTCATCAGTTAAAGGTATTTGATTTTGCGCATTGCTCTTTAAAGATATGTTTTTCCCCGGTATCCCTGAAAGTTCTTCATCATACTTAGATTCAATCCCATATTGTCCTGTCCCCTCATCATTTGTAAAACCTATTACATGACAAGCCAAGGAGTCATAGGGGTAAAGTCTTTTTGTAACATCTTCCACAGATAGTCGATTCATTCCCAGACTTCTAAGCTCATTACCCTTTTCACGAGTTACATTTGAAGCAATTTTCACAGTCTTGTTTCCCACCATGTACTTCAAAACATCTTCTACGTCCTTTTCCAACACTGAAGCTATAACCTTTGCGTCACTTTCAACCTCTTCATTAAACTTATTTTTATTATTGTCATACTTGTTTTTATCATAGGTCATATCATAGTACAAATTCGATTTAGTGACATTTATTGCCAATTCTTTTTTATTTCTATCGTAAATTATTCCTCTATCGGCTTTAACTGTTTCACTTTTTGAAAGTTGATTTAAAGCTTGACGCGTTAATTCCTCACCTTCAACAAAATTAATCATAAATAACTTTATAATTATAAGTGCAAATAAAAAAGCCAGAAGGAAAAATATGATAAAAACTTTACTATTTGCTATGTTTAAAAAGTTCTTTTTTTTAACACTATTTTTTCTTTTTGGCTTTTCAATAAAATTCCTTTTATTCATAATTCCCTCTAATCTTTAGTAAAAGATTTTAATACTGATATAATAGGGCTCAAAAAAACGTTGTTATTAACATCTTTTTGTTCTTCATCTTTACTAATGTCTACATAGACAATTTGTTCCTCTTTTGGAAATACCATTCCAAGTTTATACATAGCTTCTTCCTGAATCTGTGATGAACTTTTTATCCCTTTAATCTCACCAACTAAAGAAGATTTTGTCTTCTCTAAATCCTCAATTTCCTTTTGCTGAGCAATAATTTGTTTATCCAAATTAGCAAGTTGAGCATATGTAAATGTAACCCCAAATAAGATTATCATAACAATTAGAAGTGTTATATACAAGTTTTTTTTAGAATTTTTATAAGCTTTTTTCTTTTTCTTCTGCACCTTAACACTTGATGCCTGTTTTTTATTTAAATACATATGACACCCCTACAACTTTTCAACTACTCTTAACTTTGCACTATGTGCTCTATTGTTATCTTTTAGTTCTTGCTCAGAAGCTATAATTGGTTTTCTCGTAATAATTTCAACTTCTCTCTTTTTACCGCAAACACATACAGGTGTTTCTTTAGGGCAAATACAATCTAAATAATAGTATTTAAAAGTATCCTTAACTATTCTATCCTCTAGGGAATGAAAAGATATTACCGCCATTCTTCCGCCGGGTTTTAATCTATCTATCATTCTTCCAATGGTCATTCTCAAAATATCAAGTTCATTGTTGGTTTCAATTCTCAACGCCTGAAAAGTTTTTTTTGCAGGATGACCCTTCTTTCTCCTAGCAGGTGCGGGTATGGCTTGTTTAATTATATCAACTAACTCAAAGGTCGTATTAATAGGCTTCTCATTTCTACGCTTAACTATTAAGTCAGCTATTCTAGCAGCCCACTTTTCCTCTGAATAATCCCTTAATATCTTTGTCAATTCTTCTTTGGAATATCCGTTAACTATATCCCAAGCACTAAAGGTAGCCGACATATCCATTCTCATATCAAGTTTTGCATCATAATTATAGGAAAATCCTCTCTCGCCTTCATCAAACTGATAAGAGCTCACACCTAAGTCCAATAGAAAACCATCTACTTTATCTATATTTAAAGAATCTAAAATACTATCAAAGTCCTTATAATTGCTTTTAAATAACTTGTAATTACTATTAATTTCACTAAGTACTTCTTCAGCTTTTTTTAGCGCACTTGAATCTTGGTCTATTCCCACTAGTAGACCACTTCCATTTAATCTCCTTAATATCTCCGATGAATGTCCTGCCCCACCAAGGGTTCCATCAAGATAAATTCCATCTTTTTTAATATTTAATAATTCTATAGTATCATCAAATAATACAGGTTTGTGATTAAACTTCATTTATATCCCCAACTCAGTCATCTTTTCAGCCATTTCTTCGTAGCTTAATCCCTCATCGTCATTATAGCTGTCCCAATTTTCAGTGCTCCAAATTTCAACTCTTGTACTTACTCCAATTACTACTGCTTCTTTATTAATTTGTGAATGTTCCCTAAGGTTTTGTGGTATTAAAACCCTTCCCTGTTTATCAAGAGATTGATCAACGGCTCCAGAAAAAAAAGTCCTAACAAAGGATCTTACTGCCTTATTAGTCATAGGTAAATTTTTTAATTTATTTTCAATTTTTATCCATTCATCTTTTGGATATACAAAGAGACAATTATCCAATCCCTTTGTCATTACAAATTCTTCTCCCAATTCATCTCTAAATTTTGCCGGAATTATCATTCTTCCCTTAGAATCGAGAGAGTGCCTGTATTCACCTATTAGCATTTTGTCACCATTATTTACCACATTCAACCACTATCTACCACTTTGTATATATTCTACCTCATTAATGAGCCTTATTCCACACCAAATTAAATTTTCAAAAAATAAGGACTATAGTCCTTTTAAAGACAAAATAAAAAAATTGGACATTCTAATCCAATTTTTCATTATCATTTTTATATGCATCTGCAATAAAGTAGAAATCCGAGCCTTTACCTAATTCAGAATTTACGCCGTAGTCAAAACCGTGCATTTCCAAAATACTTTTTACTATATATAACCCAAGCCCCGTTCCCACTTCAGGTCGAATGTGATTATCTCTTTCTCTGTAAAACTTATCCCATATGTCTTTTAAATGCTCTTTTTTTATTCCGACACCTTTATCAATACAATGAAATTCAACTTTACCATCTTTTTCAACTATTTTAATAGTTAGTTCTTTTTCATCCTTTGAATAGTTAATTGCATTGTTTACTAAATTGTAAATCACTTGCTCAATTCGCTTACTATCACAATATATAACACAGTTCCCTTCAACTATATAATTAAAATTATAGTCATTTTGTTCAAAGAAAATTTTAAACCTATCCATTACCTTTGAGGTTATTTGACTTAAATCTTCCCACTGATAATTAACCTCTACTAAATCAGATTCAATTTTCGATAAATCCAATAAATCATTTACTAACATAGTCAGATGATCTGCTTCCTTTATAATAGTATCAATGTGGCGATTTCTCATTTCCTCATTGTTCCCTGAAATATCTCTTATCATCTCTCCATAGGATTTAATTACAGTAAGCGGAGTCTTCAAATCATGACTTACATTGGAGATCAAATCCTTTCGCATCTCCATTGTCTTTTCCAATTCGCTAGTTGCATAATTTAAAGTATTTGATAAATCATTTATTTCAGAATAATCATCTTCACTAAAATGCACTTCAAAATTTCCGCTTCCCAATATTTTTGCCGTTTTTGACATTCTAACTAAGGGACCGGATAATTTTTTAGAAATAAAATAAGAAAGTATTAAAGCTAAAATTAAGGACATTATTGAAACAATCATCAATAATTTCTGTAGTATACCTACAGCTGAATCTACAGGTTCAAGATCTGTTTGAATCATTAAATATCTATCCACGCCTTGAGTCTTACCTAAGTAGCCTGCATAAATAATAGTTGGATTTTCCTCATTTTTTAACTGTGTTGTAAAAACTCTATAGGGCTTTTCCCCATCCTTTACACCGTCAAAGTACTCATTAAACTCTTTTTCCTTTAGGATTTTAGGATGCATCATCATCTCAATCCATGAAAGCGGATAAATTAAATGACCTTCTTCATCAATAACCTGAACTTTAGTACCTTCAACTTGAAAGTATTCAGACAGCTTTTTTTCAAAATCTTTACTATCCGCTTCACTTAAGAGATAATTTCCGATTTTAGTAACTTCTCCCTCTTTCATAGATTCATAAAACATATTTAAAAATACAATTTGAAACAACCAGAGAGAAATTAAAATAGCCGCGGCGAACCCTGAAAAGTACTTCCAAAAGGCAAACATTATACTATTTTTATCAAGTTTTATAGTTTTATTCTCTTGTGTCAAATTTATAACCCGTTCCTCTTACAGTAACTATAAATTTTCTATAGTCCTTAATTGAATTTCTTAACATTTTAATATGGGTATCTACCGTTCTATCATCGCCGTAAAAATCATAGCCCCAAACCTTACTTAAAAGTTTATCTCTTGATAGTGCTATATTTTCATTTGTCGCCAAAAATACAAGTAAATCATACTCCTTTGGAGTCATATCCACTTTTTCATCATCAACATATACCACTTTACCGTCAAGATCTATTTTCAATCCTTCAAATTCTAAAACTTCATTTTCAACTGTCTTTTGATGCCTTTTCACTATTACATTTAATCTTGCCATTAATTCCTTTGGTGAAAAAGGTTTTACTACATAATCATCTATACCTATTTCAAAACCGAATAATTTATCATATTCCTCGCCTCTTGCCGACAACATCAATACGGGAATATCCTTATTTTTTCTTATTTCCTTATAAGAAGAAAAACCATCAAGACGGGGCATCATTATATCCATAACTATTACATCAAAATCCTGTTCTTTACACTTTTCAATGGCCTCTAAACCATCAGAAGCCTCTTCTACAGTGTGCCCTTCAAATTCAGCATAGGTTTTAATTACCTCTCTAATTTTTGCTTCATCATCTACTACTAATATTTTAAACAAAATATCACCTTCCATATCCTGTGTCTAGGATACAATTATTTTGTGAGATAAAAGTGAAATTTTGGCGAAAACTACAGTTCACCCTTTAGCCCACAAATGTCGGCTCTTTTTTGAAGTCCTTTTATAGTTTCTTCAAAAACCACATTTTTATCCATTTCCAACATCTCTATTCCCTGTAAAATTATATCTCTATTACAACCTGCTGCAAATTTCTTATCCTTAAACTTCTTATTTAAGGACTTTAAATTCAAGTCCAGCACAGATTTACTTGGTCTAAGTAAACAAGCCGCATTAATAATACCTGTAAGTTCATCTATGGCAAAAAGAGTCCTCTCCATTAAACTCTCCGGTTTTTCCTCACTGCAAATACCCCATCCGTGAGAAACTATAGCCCTGATATATTCCTCAGGCCATCCCTCTGCCTCAAGAATTTCCCTGGTTTTTTTACAGTGTTCTTCCGGATACTTTTCATAGTCCAAATCATGGCACAGTCCAACTACTCCCCACTTTTCCACATCTTCATCAAAATACTGTGCAAAATGCATCATTACTGCCTCAACTTGAAGTCCATGTTGTATCAATGCATCAGTTTCATTGTATTTTAAAAACAATTCCATAGCTTCTTCTCTATTAATTGACATTATACCACCTCTTCTTTCTCATAATGATACACCAAATTTAAGATATTTTAAATATACAGTGACAAATTATTCTTTTATTATAAAATATATATGAGGTGATTCTTTGAAAATTAAAAAAGCAGTAATACCTGCTGCAGGACTAGGAACCAGATTTTTACCCTTTACTAAATCTTGTCCCAAAGAAATGTTGCCAATTATAGATACCCCCACTATTGAATACATAGTTAGAGAAGTGGTGGAAAGTGGAATAGAAGAAATCTTAATAATTTTAAGTAGAAATAAAACTTCTATTGAAGATTACTTTGATCGTAACTTTGAATTAGAACAAAAGCTGATTAATGATAAAAAATATAATCTCGTAGAACAGTTGAAAGAAATTGAAAGCTTGGCAAAAATACACTTTATTAGACAAAAAGAAGCCCTAGGTCTTGGTCATGCTGTATATTGCGCAAAAAGTTTTGTTAATAATGAGCCCTTTGCTTTGCTTTTGGGAGATGAATTAATTGTCAATGATATAAATGCAACATCTCAGTTAATTAAATTATATGAAAAGCGGAATTCATCAATAATAGGACTCTCTAAAGTAGATCCGTTGGAAGTTGACAAGTATGGAATAGTGGAGCTTAATAAAGAAAATCAAATTTTAAATATGGTTGAAAAGCCGGATATAAATTCCGCACCCAGTAATTTAGCTATAATTGGCAGATATATAATTAGCCCTAAAATATTTGAGATTTTACCAAATATTAAGCCAGGTAAAAATAATGAAATCCAACTTACCGATGCACTTCTTGAACTTTTAAATTATGAATCAATATATGGTTTGGAAATTCAAGGACAAAGATATGATATTGGTTCAAAAATCGGATTTTTAAAAGCCACTTTTGACTTTGCTTTAAATAGAGAGGATTTAAGCGAAGAATTAATTAAATACATTAAAGGGAGGATTTAATATGGAAGGAAAAGTATTTAAAGATAAGGCAGTTCTTAGAGTTGATAAGGGTGAAGAAGTTATTGAATCAATATTTAAATTTATTGAAGAAAATAAAATTACACTCGCAAATGTAAGCGGAATCGGCGCTTCAAATAACATAACTGTGGGACTTTTTAACACTGAGACTAAAGAATACAACACTGCGGATTATTTTGGCGAAGATTTTGAAATTACAGCCTTTATGGGTAATATTACCACAAAAGACGGAGAATACTACGTACATATGCACATTACATTTTCAGACGAAAATCAAAACACCTTTGGAGGTCATTTAAATAAGTGTATAATCAGCGGAGCCTGTGAAATATTTTTTGACATAATTGAAGGTGAAGTAAAACGTTATTTTGATGAAGAAATAGGATTAAATATAATGAAATTTTAAATATATCTAAATTATTAAAATGTAGATAATAATATTTTTTTTGGTATAATGTTAATGAACTTTTATTATAACGACTTAGTATATTTAAAATATTTTAGTATTCTATAAATATTTAGGAAACTATACGATAGAATATATGAAATAATCATTAACTAGTAATAAAATATCTATTTTACATTATAATTTCAGAAAGGAGAGATTTCCTATCAATATAACAGAATGTATTAACTTTTTATTGACAACTTCTCAACATAAAGTCTTTAATATTGTTAAAGAAAGATTATCTGAATTTGATGTTACACCGGTTCAATATGGCGTTCTACAATGTATATGGCAATTTGACATTGACAGTCCAAATGAAGTGGCGAATTTCTTAGATATTGAAAACTCCACTATTTCAGGAATTCTTGAAAGAATGGAGAAAAAAGATCTTATAATTAGAGAAATCGATGTAAATGACAGGAGATTTATAAAAATAAAACTGACAGATAAATCAAAGGCTTTGGAAGAACCTATAAATATAGCAGCAGAGGAAGTCAATGAAAAAATACTCTCTATGTTTACAAAAGAGGAAGAAAGAGATTTGAAAAAATATTTGAGAAGAATTTGCACACTATAACAATTAATTCTATTGTAATAACCAGTGAAATAACTTCATATGTGAAAACACATAAAGGGCACCTCATATTTTATAAGGTGCTCTTTATATTGAGAAATATATAGCTATGAAATTAAAATAAAGAAAAATTCAACTTAATAAAAAATACGTTGCTAAAAACAATATAAATATAATAAGTTTTAAATTATCTGCATCTTTATTTAATAATATACACAACTTAGCTTATAAAACCTTTATTTAAATCTTATTCTAATTCTCCATCTTTTGATCTTTTATTTGTCTTATTTTTAATAACATTTTTTCTATAACCAAATTTGCATCTGATACAATTGCATAATCCGCATATTTAAAAATATTGGAATCTTTATTGTTATTTATAACAATTATTACATCAGATCCCCTCATACCTGTAATATGTTGAATTGCTCCCGAAATTCCAAAGGCCAAATATATTTTTGGATTTATGATTTTTCCCGACTGCCCAACTTGTTCAGATGGTTTTATAAGACCTTTTTCCATCATTGGTCTTGACCCGGCTACTGCTCCTTTAAAAAAAGTAGCAATTTCTCTTAGTTTGTTAAACGAGCTTTCTGTTAATCCTCTGCCACCTGCAAATACAATATCAGTATTTTCAATGTCAAATTCATTTTGTTCTATTATCTCTATATTTTCTATGAATAATACAGGACTTTCCGTTTCCATTTTTATAACTTTTACTTTGTCAATTTCCTTGCCGCTACTTTTTTGTTCAGAAAATATATTTTTCAAAGTTATTAAATATGGCCCGGGTCCTTTGAAAGAATACTCCAAATACTTTTCTTCATTTGATGAAAATTTTCCTACAAGAATTTCTCCATCTTCTACTTTTAAATCCACTGCTTCCCTTAATAAGGATAAATTTAATTTATAACTTATTGTTGATGCTACTTCTTTATACTTTTCATTTGAGGGAAATAAAACTATATCTACATCTTCAAATATCTTCAAAAGTGCCTTTGAATATCTATAATAGTCATAATTTCTAAAGTATTTGTTTTTCAATAAGATAATTTCGCCAACGTCATATCCTTTATGATGTTTTTTAATTTCATCATCAATAAAGAGAATTTTTGTTTTTATACTTAATTCTTTAGCTAGCTCATTTGCTTTTAGAATCAACATTTTGTTAATATTTACGTTACTATCTCCTACAACATATATCATCTCACAATTTCTCCAGGCACTAGTTTTTTTAAAATTTCTACTAAATTAGAAGCTGATTGATTATCATCTTCTCCGGTTAAACAAATTAATTCCCCATTCTTTTCTATCTCCAAATAAAATTCATCATTTAGCTCAACTTTATTTTCTAAGCACTTTTCCCCTTCAATTAATTCACTTAAAGATATTTCAAAAATTTCTTTCTCACTGTAAGCATTAATTATTCCAGCAATAGTTAAATTTTTTATAAAAGTATTTTCATTAATAGATTGAATTATTATTGGAGTATCTACACTATATGAATATTCTTCATTCCCAATTTCTCTTTTTGCATATATTATATTTCCTTTAACATCAAAAAAACTACTATACAAAATTCTTTTAATGTTTAAACTTTCTGAAATATAAGTAGACACATACACTGAATCTTCATTATAAAAAAGACTGCCTATTAAAATAATATCTAACTTACTAAAATAGTTTTCAATGAATGTCTTAAGAATTTCTGCACAAAATCTCGGATCTTCTAAATCAATTTCTTCACCCTCAATAATATATGCGCTATCAACCCCCATTGCCATTGAATCTCTTAAACTTTTTTCACTCCTTGCTTTGTTTTTTGATAGAATTACGGAACTAATATTACACTTTTCTTTTTCTTTAATTATCAAAGCTTCAGATATAATATTTTCATCACCTTTAATTAAAGAATTATTTTCCTCTAACAAATCTTTATTTATTGGACTAAGTATAATTAACACATTCATAATTATTTTGTTTCCTTTCTAAAAAATCGTAGAAGGTATAAATATCTTCTACGATTTCTAATTTACACTATTCCTATATTTACTAAACCGATAAACACAAAGCAAATAATAAACGGAATTATTATTTGAGTAATTGCTATGTCATAATAAGCTTCTTTATGCGTTAATTTACATATATTCAAAAGAGTAATCTGCGCTCCTTGATGAGGTAAAGTATCTAATGTACCTGCTGCAATTGTCGAAATTCTATGTACATACTCCAAATTAATTCCTAGACTTAGATAAATATCTTTTAATGCATTAAAAGCAACACCAAGCCCTCCGGATGCAGAACCACAAGCACCAGCACATATTGCCACTGTAATCATTACAAAGATTAACGGACTTATATTAATATTTACCAAGGAATTTACTAAATCAGAAAATGCCTGTGTTTCTTGAACTATTCCTCCAAATCCAACTACAATAGCTGTATTTAAAATTGCAGTTCCTGAATCTGCAGCTCCTTTATTAAATACATTAACCCATTCTCCCGGATTTCCAATTTTCTTATAAAATAATAATACACTTAGAACTATACCTATAGTAACTGAAGTCTCAACAGCTAACTTCAATATATTAAATGCAACTAATATAGTTATAATAGGTATTAATGCTAAAAATTCATTAGGCAAACTTTTATTTTCATCATATGAAAGTTCACTTTCAGTAAGTTGATATTTAAGCGTATTATCCACAAAAAATATCTCACTTTTTGCAAATTTTTTAGCCCTATACTCTAACCATACAAATATTAAAATATACATAATTATTGAAGATATTAACGACGGAAGGAAAGCTGCCGTTGCCGGAGTTCCCAAATTTTCAGAAGCAATTACATTTTGAATAGAAGGAGAACCAGGTCCACTCATTGACCAAGTCCAACATCCTGAAGAAATTGCCGCAGGTATTAGTCTTCTTGTTATATTTGCCTCTTTAAACAACTGTAACGCAATTGGGTACACAACAAAGAATACTACAAACCCGCTAATTCCACCATAAGTTAAAATACCTGTTATTGTCATAATTATAGGTGCAACAAATTTTCCCTTACTAATCTTAGCAATAAATCTTGCTATAGATTCAGCAGCACCTGTAAATTGGTATATAGCTCCAAAAATAGCTCCTACAAAAAAAACTAAAAAATAACTTGAAACATAATTTGCCGCAGAGGGCATAAAATATTCTTTTAAGCTCGATAGTATAGGCATCCCAGAAAACACAATTACAAAAATAGAGACAACCGGAGCCAAAATTATAGCACTAATTTGTTTAAATGCAAGCAGCGCAAAAAGTAAAATAGCCGCTACTAATATAATATTACCTAGATTCATGATGTTCTCCTATCTATTATTTTATATTCATTTCTTCTTCTCTAAAAATTCTAGAATCCATTAATTTTAACTGTTTATCAATTATTGGTGTAAATTCCATTAAATCAAGTATTTGCGTCTTCATATCAATACCGGGCGCAACTTCCATCAAATGCATTCCATCTTCTTTTAGCTCAAAAACTGCTCTTTCCGTAATATACATTACTGGTTGTTTCACTTTTTTTGCATAGTCGCCACTAAAAGTAATTTGTTCTACTTCATCTATAAATTTAATAGACTTTCCTTCCTGAACAATATTTAATTTTCCATTTATTATCTCGGTTATTAAACCTCCTGCTGTAAAAGTTCCACAGAAAAATACTTTTTTAGCATTTTGTGTTATATTTATAAATCCGCCACATCCAGCTATTCGCGGACCAAATTTTGATACATTAATATTTCCGCTTTTATCTGCCTGAGCAAGACCCAAAAAAGCAAGATCTATTCCAGAACCGTCATAAAAATCAAACTGATATGCCTGATCTAAAATACAGTCAGGATTTACAGCTCCTCCAAATTGAGAACCACCTTGAGGTACTCCCCCAACTGCACCAGCTTCAACAGTGAGAGTCATATAATCTGATATTCCCTCTTCATTTGCCACTACAGAAACATACTCCGGTGCACCTATTCCAAGATTTACAACTGTATTTTCTTCTAATTCAAGTGCCGCTCTTCTTGCAATTATCTTTTTTGCATCCAGAACTTTTTTCGAATCACTATGTATTGGTACTCTAATTTCCCCAGACATTGATGGATTATACTCAAATCCAATGCATTGCTCATGATCTTTTGGATCTTCCACCACAACTATTGCATCTACATAAATTCCAGGAATCTTCACAAGTCTGGGATCTAAGGTTCCTGATTCTACGACTTTTTCAACTTGTACAATAACTTTTCCGCCACAATTTTTAACCGCCTGTGCCATTGATGTGCATTCAGTGGTTGCAATTTCATGTTCTAACGTTACATTGCCACTCTCATCTGCAAAAGTACCTCTTAATAATCCAAAATCTAAATTTATAGATTTATAAATTAATTTTTCCTCACCAAGAACCTCAATAATTTCTACTAAGTCTTCTTTGCTAATATTATTTAACTTTCCACCCTCTATTCTCGGATCTACAAAGGTATTTAAACCCACATGAGTTATTGTACCTAATTTCTTTCCTGCAATATCTCTAAATAACTGAGATAATGTCCCTTGCGGGAAATTATATCCTTCAATTTTTTCTTCCAGAACCATTTCCCCTAATTTTGGAACCATATTCCAATGGCCTCCAATCACTCTTTTAACCAAATTTTCATGTGCAAAATGATCTGCCCCAGAACCATCTCGATTACCTTGAGCGGCAGCATAAAATACAGTTAAATTCTTAGGACTATTTGTTTCTATGAATCTTTTTTCTATAGCACCAGTTAGTGCTTCAGGCATACAGCTTGCTACAAACCCGGTACTGGTAATGGTTGCATTATCAGTAATCATATCTGCTGCTTCCTTAGCACTTATAATGGGAACTTTTCTCATATCTTCCTCCTATAACATTTATTTTTATATTATTTAAAAATCTGTTAAATTTGCTGCACGTTTTTCTAAAAATGCAGTCATTCCTTCTTTTTTATCATCAGTAGCAAAAGAAAGACCGAATAGATTAGCTTCTAATTGAAGTCCACTTGCAAGGTCTGTCTCTGTTCCTATATTTATCGCTTGTTTTGCAAGAGTTACAGCAAAACTGCCTTTTGAAATAATTTTTGAAGCCATTTTTTTACACTCATCAATTAATTCTTTTTGCTCTACTACTTTATTAGCCAGTCCAATTCTATATGCTTCATTTGCATCAATCATGTCAGTAGTAAAAATCAATTCTTTAGCTCTTCCCTTACCCACAAGTCTTGCCAATCTTTGTGTTCCACCAAAACCGGGAATTATTCCCAACCCTACTTCAGGTTGCCCAAATTTAGCATTTTCAGAAGCCACTCTAATATCACATGACATTGAAAGCTCACATCCACCTCCAAGTGCGAAACCGTTTACAGCAGCTATAGTAACTTGCGGCATATTTTCTATTTTGCTAAAAGCTTCATAAGCTAACATCCCCATTGTTCTTCCTTCCTGCGCATTTGCATTTACCATTTCAGATATATCTGCACCTGCAACAAAGGATTTCTCCCCACTACCTGTCAATATTACGACTTTGATATCTTTCCTTTTTTCAATTTCACTAAAAACTTCATTGATTTCAGCTAGTGTCTCGCTGTTTAATGCATTAAGCGATTTTGGTCGATTAATAGTAACAACAGCAATTTCATTTTCCACTTCCATTAATAAGTTTTTCATAAGTTTACCTCCAAATATTTATATTTAAATATAGTTATATATAATATGATTTGATTTCCAATTATACATATAACTAGTATTTAGCGAGCTAATTGTTGCTTAGAATTATATTATTTTTCACCTTTAAATATACTAATCATAATTTTAACTTAAGTGCATATTAAATATTTTACACAGAAATTATAAAGATAAAATCAAGTGTTTTTTACTTTACTCCATTATCGTACTATCTTTTATGTTTGTCAATACCTTAACAATAAATATTAAAGACTAAAAAATATTATATCTATATATTGACATATACAGTTTCAAATGATATATTTGCTTTAATAGTTAGTACGCTAACTATTAGCGTAACTTATTTAATGCAATTTCTATTATATTAATTACATTAGATTTGAATTATCTTACATAGTTCATTTGAAACTAAAAACTTTATTTAATTTAAGGAGGAAATTATGAATTTTGAACTTAATGAACAACAAAAGTCCATACAAATGGCAGTTAGAGAATTTGCAAACAATGAATTGAAACCGGGAGTTATTGAAAGAGATGAGTCCTCTACTTTTTCCGTTGAACTTTATAAAAAAATGGGTGAACTTGGTTTTATCGGTCTTCCTATTTCTAAAGAATATGGTGGACAAGGACTTGGATATTTAGAATATGCGCTGGCAGTGGAAGAAATTTCTAAAGTTGATGCTTCAATGGGGATTTCTTATTCTGTTTCCACTTCACTTTATTGCGGTAGCATTCTAAACTCAAATGCAACTGAGGAACAAAAAAAATCATTTCTGCCTGAAGTTGCAGCAGGTAAAGTACATGGAGCTTTCGGCTTAACTGAACCTAATGCAGGATCTGACGCTGCAGGTATTATTACTACAGCAACTAAAGAAGGTAATGAATACGTTCTTAATGGAATGAAAATTTTTAATACCAATGGTCCTATTGCAGGATATTATGCCATATATGCACTTACTGAACCCGAAAAAAGAGCAAAAGGCCTTTCTTGTTTTATAGTAAAAGCCGGAACCCCTGGTTTAAAAGTTGGAAAAATTGAAAATAAAATGGGTATCAAATCTGCTCAGGTATCTGAAATTATATTGGAAGATGTAAGAGTTCCTGAAGAAAACAAAATAGCTTTAGATGGTAAAGGTTTTGGGGTGGCTATGAAGACCCTTGATGGAGGCAGAATTGGAGTTGCTGCCCAAGGTCTTGGTATTGCTGAAGGAGCTTTTGATATTGCTATTAGCTATTTAAAAGAAAGGGAACAATTTGGGAAACCTCTTTATAGAAATCAATATTTAGCATTTAAAATGGCTGAACTTTCAATGGAAATTGAAGCTGCCAAATTTATGCTCTACAAAGCTTGTGCTGATAAAGATAATAATGGAAAATATTCCCTTTCTGCTGCTAAAGCAAAATATATGTGTACAAATGCTGCTATGCACGTTACGACTGAATGTGTTCAAATGCTTGGTGGAAATGGCTATATGAAAGAATATCATGTTGAACGAATGATGCGAGATGCTAAAATTACTCAAATTTATGAAGGAACTAATGAAATTCAGAAATTAATAGTTAGTGGCGCATTATTCAGCTAAATTATTTATAAATAAAACTAATACTAAACTCTTTTTTTTACTATTTTCTTATCCAAAAAATCCTATTAACTTATAAATAAGTTAATAGGATTTTTTCTTAATTTCTATAAATTATTTAATTTCTCTCTTAAAAGCTCATTTACAATTTTAGGATTTGCCTTACCTTTGGAGGCTTTCATAACCTGTCCAACTAAGAAGCCAAAAGCTCTGTCCTTACCGGCTTTATAATCTTCAATTGATTGAGTATTTTCTTTTAATACATTTTCCACTATATTTTCAATTTCAGAACTATCGGATATTTGAAGCAATCCTTGCTCCTCTATTATCTCATTAGGATTTTTGCCCTTTTCAAACATTTCCCTTAAGACTTTTTTACCAGCATTGTTGTTTATCTTTCCTTCTTTAATAACTTTTAGCAAAGATGCAAAATCTTCAGGCCCAAAGGGTAAGTCAAAGGAATCTTCAATATTGTCCACTCTTCTTAATACTTCAGTCATTATCCAGTTAGAAATCATATTTCTATCTTCAAAATGTTCTGCTACTTCTTCAAAGTAATTTGCCAGTTGTGTTGAAGATGTCAGTACTTCAGCATCATATTCAGCAAGTCCGTACTCCTCTATAAATCTATTCTTCTTTGCTTCAGGCAATTCAGGCAATCTCTCTTTTACTTTTTCTATCCACTCATCTGATAATACAACCGGTACCAAATCACCTTCAGGAGCAAACCTATAGTCTGCAACAGTGTACTTTTCTCTCATTAGAATTGTTTCATTGTTTACGTCATCCCATCTTCTAGTGGTCTTTATTTCATCTCTATCCTCTTCTAAAAGTTTAATATGTCTTTGTACTTCAAAGTCAATTGCTTTTTCTACACCTCTAAAAGAATTGATGTTTTTAACTTCTGTAACTTGGGTTTTTCTATTGCTAGTCTCATCTACTACGTTGACGTTCACGTCACATCTTAGAGAGCCTTCTTCCATTTTTACGTCTGAAACTCCAATATACTTTAACGTGCTCTTTAATTTTTCTAAAAAAAGTCGAGCTTCCCTTCCACTGTTCATTTCCGGTTTTGATACTATTTCAATAAGGGGTACGCCACATCTATTATAGTCCATCAGTGTTTCATATGTTTCCGTGTGTAAAGACTTTCCCGTATCCTCTTCCATTTGAATTTTAAAGATACCGACTTTTTTAAGTCCTTCATCTCCCTCAATCTCCAAGTAGCCCTCTTCGCAAATAGGCATATCATCTTGAGTTATTTGAAATCCCTTCGTTAAATCCGGATAAAAATAATTTTTCCTGTCAAATTTAGATACCTTTTGAATTTCACAATTTAAAGCAAGACCTGCCATAATACTATAGTTAACTACATTTTCATTTAAAACAGGCAGTCCTCCGGGTAATCCCAAACAAGTTGGACACACTCTCGTATTGGGTTCCCCTCCAAACTCATTGGCACAGGAGCAAAAAGCCTTAGTCTTAGTTGATAACTCAACATGGATTTCCAATCCTACAATCGTCTTATAGCTCATCACTTTACACTCCTTTCAAATCCAAGAATGGTCTTAATTAAATCATTATCTTTAAATCTATTTGCCATAAACCCAATTCCTACAGAAAGTCCGTCCTTTAAAGGCATCGGTACAGTTGCTGAAGGGCATCCCGTCATATTTGCTGGAATAGTAAATAAATCTGTCTGATATATTTCCACCGGGCTCATTTCTCTTTCAATTTCAAAAGGAAGCATTGGAACTGTAGGACTAATTACGATATTATACTTTTTAAAGACTTCATCATAGTCATTTTTAATTAAAGTCCTAATTTTTAAAGCCTTATAATAATAATCCTTTGCTAAATCTAAGCTCAATATATGAGTACCTATCATAATTCTACGCTTAACTTCATCTCCAAAGCCCTCAGCTCTGGATTTTCTATAAAGTTCATCGATGTTGTCATAGTCATTAGTTCTATGACCGAAACGCACTCCGTCAAACCTTGCCATATTAGGCGCCAGTTCCCCATTAACTAAGATATGGTAGGTTTCCAATATATAATTTAGGGATTTAATTTCAATAAAGTCAATTTCTGCTCCATTGCTCTTTAAAATTTCCATTGCTTCATTAAAATCCGACTTTATTCGTCCATCTAAATCCATATCCATATAAGTCTTCGGAACTGCAATTTTCAAATCTTTTAAATTTTCAACGCCACTTCTAAAATCAAAGTCCTCTCTTAAAGACTTATTTCCAATAGAAGTTGCATCTCTTTCATCTCTGCCTTCCAAAGCTCTAAGTAATAATGTGGCATCTTCAACGTCTTTTCCCAAGGCTCCCACTTGATCAAAGGTATTTGCCATAGTTGATATCCCATATCTTGAAATAGAACCGTAAGTGGGTTTAATCCCAACAAGGCCACAAAAACTTGCTGGTTGTCTAGTTGAGCCTCCGGTATCAGTCCCCACTGCAAGTGCACACTCTTCTGCTGCAACAGCAGCTGCTGAACCTCCTGAAGAACCTCCGGGTACTAACTTACTATTTAAAGGATTCTTAGTAACTCCAAAGTATGAACTCTTTGTAGAAGCACCCATTGCAAACTCATCCATATTAGTTTTCCCAAGTATTATTCCGTCATGATACCTTATTAAATCTGTTACTGTAGAATCATAAGGCGATATGAAATTTTCCAACATCTTAGATGCGCAAGTCATCTTTACATCTTTTACAGCTATATTATCCTTTATTCCCAGAGGCACTCCTGCTAACAATCCCATTTCTTCTCTGTTTGAAAATTTGTTATCAACAGCCCTTGCACTTTTCATAGCTTCTTCTCTACAAACTGTAATATATGCGTTAATATCACTATCATTTTCTTCAATTTTATCCAGATATTCCTTAGTTACTTCTTCACAGGAAAAATCTCTATTTTTATAGCCCTCTATTAATTCATGCGCCGTTAAATTTGTTAAACTCATAGCCTCACCCCTATTCTACAAACTTCACAATATTAAAGTATCCATACTTGCTGTCAACAGTATTTTCCACTGCTTTTTCCTGAGTTAAGGATTCCCCTACTTCGTCTTCTCTTAAATTGTTAACTGCATCAATAACCCTGAAAGTTTCCTCTAGTTCTTCGGTTTCAATTTCCCTTATTTTATTAATTAAACCCATAGTTTCAATAAAGCTATCCTCAAATTTTTCAAGCTCCTCATCTGAAAAATCTATCTGTGCTATATCTGCAATGTGTTTTATCTCCTTACGATCCATATTCCCCTCCTAATAAATCCTTTAACTCCTCTTCACCTATAATCCTGACATTTAATTCCAACGCCTTATTATATTTTGAACCGGCATCCTCTCCGGCAATTACAAAGTCAGTATTCTTACTAACTGATGAGGATACTTTTGCCCCTTTTCCAATTAAAATTAACTCCAATTCTTTACGAGGCATTTCTAATGCTCCCGTCAGTACTACTCTCTTATCTTTAAAGAAAGAATCTTCTATTTTTAAAACTTCATATTCAGGTTTTACACCTAAAAGTAACAACTTGTCAATGGATTTTTTTATATGATCATCATTAAAAAACTCCACTATTTCCTCTGCAGTAATCGGTCCTATTTCTCCTACATTTATAAGCTCTTCATACTTTGCATCTCTTAACGTTTCAAACTTGCCATAGTGTTCTGCCAAATCCTGAGCAGTCTTAATCCCCACATTTGCTATTCCAAGCGCATAGATAAAATTCGGAAGTTGCACAGTCTTACTGTTTTCTATTGAACTTAACAAATTATTGCTCTTTTTTTCTTTAAAGCCCTCCAAATTAATTAAATCATCGAATTTTAATTCATAAATTTGAGGAATCTCTCTAATATCAAGTTCACTTAAAAGCTTCTCTACAGTCTTTTCACTTAAACCCTCAATATTCATAGCATCTCTTGATGCAAAATGTGTAAGACGGGAAACCAATTGAGGTACACAGGAAAGCGTGTTAGGACAAAATATATGGACACCCTCTTGAAAAAGTTCAGTGCCACAGGATGGACAATGAGTTGGCTTTTCTATTTCAAAGGTCTCTTCATCAGTCGGCAGAGACCCTAATATCTCCGGTATTACATCATTGGACCTTCTCAATAACACTCTTCCATTTAATCTTACTTTTTTTCTAACTATATCATCATAATTGTTAAGAGTGGCTCTTTTAATAGTAACTCCTCCTATTTCAACAGGCTCCAATATTGCCGTTGGAGTTACTTTTGAAGATCTTCCCACGTTCCAAACAACTTCAATTAACTTAGTGGAAACTTCCTCAGCTTCAAATTTATAGGCTATTGCCCATCTTGGAAATTTATTTGTAAATCCCAAAAGCCGACGAGTTTTCATATCATTTATTTTAATAGTTACTCCGTCTATTAAAACCTCAAGGTTATTTCTAATCTCCCCGATTCTGTTTATTTCTTTAAAGACCTCTTCTAAAGTTAAACAAAGTTTGTTTTCTCTATTTACTTTAAATCTGTTCTCCAATAGAAATTCTTTCATTTCCAAATCGTCTTTAAATTCTCTTCCTTCAATATAACCCACATTATAAAAGTATGCTGTTAAGTTTCTCTCCTTTGTCACAGATGGATCCAAGTTCCTAAGAGCCCCTGCAGCTGCATTACGTGCGTTTTTTAAAGGTTCATCATGAGTTTTATTATATTCTTCTAATGCTTTTAAAGGCATTAACCCCTCACCCTGAACTTCCATTAAACCTTTGTAGTTAATCTCCAAGGGAATTGAATATATGGTCTTAATTTGTGGAAGAATTTCTTCACCTATAAAGCCGTTTCCTCTAGTTGACGCCATTTTTAAAAAACCGTCTTCATAGGTTAAATTAACTGTTAATCCGTCAAATTTTAACTCAACCACATATTCAGGCTGCGGAAGATTTTCTCCTCTTTCATTTAAAGCTCCAATTAATCTTAAATTTCTCTCATGCCAACTGGTTAACTCTTCAAAACTCTGAGCCTTATCAAGAGAATACAAGGGCGCTATATGAGTATGTTTTTCAAATTTAGATAGAATCTCTCCGCCCACTCTGGTAGTAGGAGAATTTGGCAATACAAAATTATTTTCATCTTCTAAATCCTTTAACTCATAATAGATTTTATCATATTCACTATCGCTGACTTTCGGTTCATCAAGGGTATAATAGTGGTAATTAAATTCATCAATTTGCTCTATTAGAGCTTTCATTTTCTCTATAAGTTTTTCTCTTTCCATTTATTTCACCAATGTAATAGGAGCAAAGGATAGCATCAATTTCTTTAACCCCTTTTCATTAAAGGAAATTACTATTTCATAATCTCCATTTTTTTCAGTTTTAGAAACTATCATTCCTTGGCCCCACTTTTTATGATTTACCTTATCTCCAATGTTAAAGTTTTTATCTTTATTATTTCCTTCACTTTTATTTAAAGAAGATGACATCTTTGAAACCTTTGGATTATATTCCGTAAAATCTCTTACCTTTACTAAATTATGACCTTCCTCTATTTTATTAACAGGTTTTATAATTTCAACAGTATCTTCCATTTCACCTATAAATCTTGATTCCAATGTAGGACTGGTCTTCCCGTAAAGTGTTCTGGTTTGGGCAGAGCTTATACATAAAATTTCTTCAGCCCTTGTAATACCCACATAACAAAGTCTTCTCTCCTCTTCAATATCTTCATCACTTTCAAGAGCTCTGGATGTCGGGAATAGACCCTCTTCCATTCCAACTAAAAACACCGCTTTAAATTCCAATCCCTTTGCTGCATGGACCGTCATAAGTTTTACTCCGTTTTCAGAAGGATTTGTCTTATCCACCTCTGACAATAAACTTATTCCCGATAGAAAATCCTCCAAACTTCCCTCTGCATTTTCTCTTTCATATTCCACTGCTGTGGAAATAAGTTCTTTTATATTTTCTATTCGAGTTCTTGCTTCCACGGTGTTTTCTGCTTCAAGCTCAGCTACATAACCTGATTCATAGATTACCTTTTCTATTAATTGAGAAATTGAAAGTTCTTCTTTCTTTCCCTTTAACAAATTAATTAAATTTGCAAATTCTCTTATGTTCTTTCTTGCTCTTAAATTTAACTCCTCATAACTTTCTAAATTAGATACTACGTCATAGAGGGAAAGATTGTTTTCTATTGCAAATTCACTTAGTTTTAATACAGTCTGATCTCCAATACCTCTCTTAGGAACGTTAATAATCCTTGTAACTGCAACATTGTCATTTGAATTTTGGATTACAGTTAAGTAGGCTATAATATCCTTTACTTCTTTTCTGTCATAGAACTTTAACCCTCCAACTATTTTATAAGGAACCCTCTCTCTTACCAAGGCCTCTTCAAAACCTCTGGACTGCGCATTTGTTCTGTAGAGGATTGCCATATCGGAAAAAGCATATCCCTTATAGTTAAACTGCAAAATTTTATTTACTACATCTCTTTCCTCTTCTTGAGAATGTCCATACTGTTGATAGCTAACCTGTCTTCCGTCGTCCCTATCAGTCCAAAGTCTTTTATCTTTTCGATTTGGATTGTTTCTAATAACTGCATTGGCAACCTTTAATATATTTGATGTAGATCTATAATTTTGTTCCAGAAGTACCACTGTGGCATTTTCAAAATCCTTTTCAAAATTTAAAATATTCCCTATATCCGCACCCCTCCACTTGTAAATAGATTGGTCATTGTCGCCTACTACAGTTAAATTAGGATTTTCTCTACATAACAATTTAATCAACTTATATTGAATGGCGTTAGTATCCTGATACTCATCAACAAATATATATTGAAACTTATTTTGATAGTAATCTCTAATATCTTTATTTTCCTTGAGTATATCTACGGTTTTAATTATTAAGTCATCAAAATCAAGAGCATTGTTTTCTTTTAATTTTTTTTCATAAAGTGCATATACTTCTCCCACATTTCGATTATAAAAATCCATATGATTCGAATTTATAAATTCATCAGGAAGTATACCTTCATTTTTAAGTTCGGAAATTTTCGCAATAATTCCCCTATTTTTATATACGTCTTTATTTAAATCCAGCTCTTTTATACAGTCTCTCACAACTGTATTCTGATCATCTCTGTCATAAATGGAAAAATTAGAGGAATAACTAATTCTATCTATATTCCTTCTCAATATTCTCAAACAAATAGCATGAAAAGTTCCTATCCACATTGCATCTACATCAACATCTATTAAATTGGAAACTCTTTCTTTCATTTCGCTTGCAGCTTTATTAGTAAAAGTGATAGCTAAAATATTTGATGGATATACATTCTTTTCCTCAATTAAGTATGCAATTTTACTCGTTACTACCTTAGTCTTTCCCGAACCCGCTCCCGCTAAAATTAAAACGGGACCTTCCGTTTGAAGTAAGGCTTCACTTTGCCTATCGTTTAAATCTTTATAATTCATATTTCTCCTATATTTCAATTAAACTATTTATAATTTCAGATGCCATTATCATTCCACATACAGGCGGAACGAAGGAAATAGAACCCGGAACAATTTTCCCCTCAAAGTCAAAAAGTGGCTTATGGGGTATTTCCCTTGAATAGACCACCTTTAATTTCTTTACACCCCTGTCTTTTAATTCTCTTCTCATAACTCGAGCCAGAGGACAAACGCTGGTTTTATTAATATCTGTTACTTCTAGCTTTGTAGGATCCAGTTTATTTCCTGTACCCATTGCCGATATTAAATTATAGCCGTTGAAGTAAGCTCTTTCAGCAAGGCTTATTTTTGCCTTTACACTGTCTATGGCATCACAAATGTAATCATATTTTTCAAAATTAAAAACATCCATAGTTTCATCACTTAAAATCAAATCATATTTATTTATTTTAACCATTGGATTTATAGATTTAAGTCTTTCTTCCATTGCATCTACTTTTCTCATACCAACAGAATTCACAGTGGCGATAATCTGTCTGTTGAGATTTGTCTCATCAACTTCATCGCCATCAACTATATCAATTTCACCTATACCGCCTCTTACTAAAGCTTCGCAAAGACTTCCTCCAACGCCGCCTAATCCAATTACCAGTACTTTGGAACTTTGAAGTTTTTTTAAATTTTCTTCGCCTATCAGCATCTTTAATCTATTAAATATTTCCATATTTCCTCACATAAAAGGTGAAGGAGTACCTTCACCTAATTAACTTTTACATCTACAAGTCCAGAGTTTTCAATATTCCCTGAAATACTTAAAACGTCATCTTCATTATAATTTCCGTTTACTTTAATCGTTACAGTACTTCCAACTGATATTTTTAAATTATCAGAAACTAAAACCTGAACAGTTAAAGTATTTTCCGCTCCGTCTTTCTTTACAGAGAGAACTTTACCTGTTAAATTTACAGAATCGCTAACTTCCGTCTCCGCTTTTTTTAACAACTGCAGCTCAACTACCTCTCCCTCTGAAATTGTAGCTTTAACTTCCATTCCCTTAATACTGCTTAAATCTCCGGAGTAAACCCTTCCTTCATCTAAAATTTTAATTTCTTCAAGATCAAAAGCAAAATTTTTAGAATTTAATCCAAGAGTACCCGCAGAATTGGATTCGCCTATATATTCAACTACACCTTCTTCAATATAATTTGAACTTAAAGCTTCGCTCACAACTTCCTCTTGTGTGCTTTCTCCAGCAGCAGGGTTGTTTTCCAAATATGTTAAAGTCTTATCTGCAATAGTTGCAACTTCAGCCCTTGATATATATTTTTTACCGTTGAAATATCCATCTGAACCGGTGTCAGAAAAAATTCCCGCTTCAATTAAACTTGCAAGATAACCCTTAGTCATTTCCGGAATACTGTCTAAATCGTTGTGCTTTAACAATCCCACATTTCCATCGCTTTTTAAGTTTAAAGCTCTTCCAAAATATACTGAAACAGAATTCCTATCAGGGTATAATTTATTTCCCTCTTTTAAAAAGCCATTTTCTGAAGCTGCTTTTAAAGTTTTTTCAGTAATTGTACCATTCATTAAATTATAACATAGAGCATCTGTAGCCCAAGAATCTACATTGTATTTTGAAACAATAGTTCCGTAAGTCTTCTTAGCATTTTCTATTTCATCAGCCGATGGATTTTTAACATTCTTAATTACCTGCATAACTTCAAGAAAACTCACCGCCCTTTGCGGTTTAAAAGTACCGTCGGGATATCCGCCAAAGATTCCTCTATTAGACAGATTATCTAAACTGGAATAAATCCACTGATAACCTCCGGTAGAAGTTACATCAGAAAAAGTTTTTGCACTAACTGTATTTACTGTTAAAACCGTTCCAATTAAAGAAACGGCCATTATTTTCTTAAATTTCTTCACAACAATACCTCCACCTTCATTATAGCATAATTAAAGTAAGTTAAAAATATTTTTAATGGCTGCTAAGTTCTACAAGTCCATATATTATAGGCATTTTAATTTTTAATATAGGCTGGAAATTATATTATATTTAATTACTATGATTTTTTCCATATTCAGGTAATTTCTCTATATAAATAAATTATAAAGGGGTATAATAAAAGAAGATTGTTTTAATTCAGTTTTTATAGGAATATAAAACTTACTAAATTATAAATAATATAATTATACTAGGTATAAATATACTTAACATATAAAGAAGAGGGGTATTTAATGTTAGAGCTTAGAAATATTGGTTTCGAAGTAGAAGATGAAACCACTGGAAAAAAGAAAGAAATTCTTAAAAATATAAATTTAAAAATCGAACCGGAACAATTTGTAGTTATAACAGGACCGAATGGAAGCGGAAAATCTACATTGGCTAAGATAGTTATGGGAACTGAACAGCCTACAAGCGGTCAAATTTTATTTGAAGGCAAAGATATTACTAATTTAGATATTACTGAAAGAGCTAAGGCAGGTATAGGTTTTGCTTTTCAGCAGCCCGTACGTTTTAAAGGTCTGTTAGTTCGAGACTTACTCCGTTTTGCTGCCGGTAAAAATCTTAGTACAGAAGAATCTTGCAGTTACCTTTCACAGGTGGGACTCTGTGCAATAGACTATGTAAATCGTGAATTAAACGACAGCCTGTCAGGCGGCGAAATGAAACGTATAGAAATAGCTATGCTACTGGCTCGAAATACAAAACTTTCCATTTTTGATGAACCGGAAGCAGGAATAGACCTTTGGAGTTTTCAAAATCTAATTAAAATATTTGACCAGCTTCGTAAAGAAACTAAGGGATCTGTATTAATTATTTCCCATCAGGAGCGAATTTTAGAAATAGCAGATAAAATAATTATCATCACTGACGGAGAAATTACTGATGAGGGAAGTAAAGAGGAAATGTTCCCTAAACTTCTAGGTACAGTTGATGCGTGTGAATACTTGAGAATGGAGGCATAATATTGGATAATGTGGTTAAAAATATTTTAAATACTGTTGCAGATATTAGCGAAGAACCAAATACCGCCCATAACATTAGAGTTAACGGTAAAAGCCAAAGTAGGCGCAGTACTGAAAATATTGAAATTAAAAATAAAGAAAACGGTTCTGGAATAGATATAATTGTTAAGCCAGGTACTAAGAAAGAATTGGTACACATACCCGTAGTAATAGAAAATAGCGGTATTGTAGACTTAGTCTATAATGATTTCTATATTGGCGATGACTGCGACATTTTTATAATAGCAGGATGCGGAATTCACAATGACGATAGACACTTAACACAACATGATGGAATTCACACATTCCACATAGGAAAGAACTCAAAAGTTAAGTATGTTGAAAAACACTACGGTGAAGGTAGTGGTACAGGTGAAAATATAATTAATCCTGTAACAGTTATTCATTTGGACAAAGGCAGCACTATGGAAATGGACAGCGTCCAAATTGAGGGAGTAGATTCTACAGACCGACTTACAAAGGCGGATTTAGCCGATGATGCAACTTTAATTACCAAGGAGATAATTATGACCAGTGGTACTCAATTTGCGAAAACAGATTTTCAAATTGAGCTTAACGGAAAAAATTCCAGCGCCAACATAGTTTCCCGTTCAGTTGCCAAAGAAAATTCAAAGCAGGCTTTCTATTCCGTAATTAACGGTAACAATCAATGTAATGGTCATTCGGAGTGCGATGCAATTATTATGGATAATGCAACAGTTAAAGCTGTACCCGACGTTACTGCAAATCACATTGATGCTTCACTTATTCATGAGGCTGCCATAGGTAAAATAGCCGGAGAACAGATTATAAAACTTAAAACTTTGGGAATGACAGAAGAAGAAGCAGAAGAAGAAATAATATCCGGATTTTTAAGATAAAAAGTGAGTTTCCTTTTGGAAACTCACTTTTAAAATTTCTTTTTAAATAAACTCTGTACCCCTACCTGTATCGTAGTCATAGTAATCTACTATTTCTTTTTCTTTAGCAATTTCGTCAATTGTTACACTTCCCAAATCGCCATTTACTTTATATCCGGCAATTCTAATTATTGTATACCTGTCATAGTTTACATCTGCATCAAATGTAAATACCTCACCTTGTCTTAAATCGCCTTTTTTACCGTCGTTTACAACTCTAATAGTATAGGTTTTAGTAGTACTTCCCATTGCTCCCGACTTAACTTGTATGTCAATAACTTGAGCAACTGTATCAAATATAGAACCTTCGTCAATTTCTTTTATTTTTAAAACTCTACTTCCATCAAGATCAAGTTCAACAGTCATACCTTCTAAAGAATCTAAGTCCATTTGAGCTCTTTTAATTCCATTATAATCATAGACAGAAGTGGCATCAGTTAAGTAATAAGTGTTTCTATTTCCATTTGTATCTTCTAAAACTATTTCTCCAACTCTGTTTCCGGAACTACTACCTCTATATACACTTACAATTCTACCAATATTTAGATTTTCACCTTTTTCTCCAACTCTGGAAATGTTTTTGTAATTTGTAGTAAGGGTAACTTTGTCATTTACTCTGATATCATCAAATAATCTGGAGTTTCCACTACGTATATAATTACCATAGAAAGTATATGTCTTACCGTTTGAAAGTTTTAATCTAATCGTTTCTTTACTATCATTTCCTGAAGTTGAACTAATACTTATAACTTCCCCAGTAACTGTTCCAGTCTTAGGGAAAGAAATAATATCAGTAACTTTTCCGGATGAATCGGTTTTAAACTCCACAAGTGAATCTAAAGTTAAATCTCTGGCTTGAACTTCCTTGCCCAATTCGTATATTTTAGCATTTGAAGCCAATTCAAACAATCCGCTGTCAGTAGTGTTAATGTCTTCAGACTTAATGTCTAAGTTATCCTTATTAGTAGTATACTTAACAGTAATTCCGTTAGAATTAGTAGCTGTAATATAGCCTATTAAATCTTTAGAGCTATTAGTAACTTCAACTGTCTTTGCAATTCCCGTAATAGTGGAATCTGAACTTTCAGTATAGGTAATTTTTACCTCTTGACCTGATTTAATATCACTGAATACAGCTGACTTATCATTCATTTTAAAAGTTGTACTGGTATTTACTCTAAATTGTGATCTTTTAGAATCCTTTTCAATAATAATAGTTTCTAAATTATTAATATCTGTAGTAAGTACTACAGTACCTGTTGCGTCTTTAGTTTCTGTACTTACACTTCCCGCCTTGGTCTTATAATCATAGGACAATTTTGTTATCTTTGCCATTTCGGATCTTCTAATATATCTGTCTCCGTCAAAGTTTCCTTCTGAGCCCGTAGCTGAAAAGATTCCGGCTTCAACTAAAGAAGCTAAATATCCCTTAGTAGATGCAGGTATTTTATCTATATCTTTATGTTTTAAAACATCAACATCTCCGCTGGAAGATAAGTTCAAACCTCTTCCAAAATATACAGCAATTGTATTTCTATTTGGATATACTAAATTTTTGGAATCAATAAAACCCTTGCTTTGAGCCTCTTTTAAAGTATCTTCAGTAATTATGTTCTTGTCAATTCCTATTGCAACTGCCTCTTTAGCCCAAGAACTCACTCCATACTTCTCGCAAGCTTCTCCATATTTTTCAACTGCCTTTTTAACTTCATCCTTTGAAGGATTGATTATTCCCTTGAGTAGTTGGAGAGTTTCTTCGAAATTTACAGCCTTATCCGGCTTAAAAGTGTTATCGGGATAACCCTCAATAACTCCCTTATCACTCATCTCGTCTATATAATCATATGCCCAACCATATCCTTCGCTTTTTTTCACGTCTTTAAATTCTTTTGCATACACTGCACTGGGGATTAATAAAACAGCACAAAGTCCAAGAGATATAGCCTTTGTGATCTTCTTATTATTCATCTTTCAAACCTCCATTCAAAAATAAATAATCTATAGTTATTATAACACACAAAAGGTTAAGTAATATTACAAATACATTGCAATTCTTTTATCAATTCTAATATTTTTAAATCCTAATAACCTTGTATATTCTTAGGTTTATAAGTTATAATATAATAAACGATTAAATATGGGAGGGGGATTTTATGAGATATTTACCCGTAAGTTTTGATACAAGAAATAAAAATGTACTGGTACTTGGCGGAGGACTTTTAAGTCTTTCAAGAATAAAAATTCTTTTAAAAACTGAATTTAAAGTTTACGTAATCTCCGATACTTTTGTAGATGAAATATATGAATTACAAAAAGAATATACAGATAAACTTTTTATAAAAGAAGAAAATTTAAATAGTGATTTCATCTTTTTTGCATATGACTACGTACTTATCGCCACTAATGATTTTATGTTAAATAATTCTTTGGAAAAAAGAGCCCAAAAGTCAAATATTCTATATGAAAGATGTGACATTCTATCTAACTCAACTCTATTGATGAATAGAATTTTAGAAAAGGGCGGACTTGCAATAGGTATTACTACTGACAAATTAAACCCCACAATTTCCGATATTATCTATGAAGATATTGAAAAGCTTTTTAATACCTATGACGCTGAAAAAATTCAATTGCTTAATAAAATCAGAACTGAATTAGTTAGAAAAAACTCTCCTAATATAGATGGGATTATGAGAAAGCTTTACGATACCAAGGAAATAAATTTGGAGACCTACTTAAATAATTTAAAAAGTATGCATTCCTATGTAGAAGAAATGCCTCTAGAAAAAATAAATAGCGAAGAAACGAAAACCGAAACTGCTGAGCAACCTTTAAGTACTACAGATGAAACTAAAGAAGATGAGGGAAATTTAAAAGAAGATAAATAACATACAACCCCGAATATTGTAGGGGTTTTTTGTTGTTAATTATGGTGATAAGATGTTAAAAATTAAAAATTTAAATAAAAGCTATGGAAGTAAACATATTTTAAAAAATGTTAACTTAAATATAGATTCAGGAGATATCTTCGGCTTTATCGGTAAAAACGGCGCCGGAAAAACCACTACTATAAAAGCTGTCGTAGGTTTAATTGACTTTGAAAGCGGAAGTATAGAAATTGACAACATGGATATTAAGTCAAATCCCTTAAATTGTAAGAAGATTACGGCATATATCCCTGATAACCCTGAACTTTATGAATTTATGAGCGGCCTTGAGTACCTGAACTTTATTGGAGATATTTTTGAAATAAATGAAAGTGAAAAAAAAGAAAAAATTGAAGAATATTCAAATGTTTTTGATTTAAATCAGGATTTATATTCTCAAATTTCCACTTATTCCCACGGAATGAAACAAAAATTGGCAATTATCAGTGCCCTAATCCATAATCCCAAACTCTTAATTCTAGACGAACCCTTTGTCGGTTTAGATCCAACAGCTACTCATTTCTTAAAGGAACAATTTAAAGAAATGTGCCAAAGGGGTTGTGCCATATTTTTTTCGACACACGTCTTAGAAGTAGCACAGAACCTCTGTAATAAAATTGCAATTATAAAAGACGGTAATATTATAAAACAGGGCTATACTGAAAATATTGTAGAGGACTCCTCTTTAGAAAATATATTTTTGGAGTTAATGAAAAATGAGAATTAATAAATTAAAATTACTATTAAATGTTGAGCTAAAAAAATATATAAATTCCAACAAAGCCAAAAATTCTCTTTCCCAAATAGGAATGTTTATTTTAGGTTTTGTCTTTCTAATCAACTCAATAATGGGAACTAAATTATTATATGTTTACAACAGAGAACTAATCCCCTATACATTTAGCCTATTGACATTTTTCTTTATTTTATTTTCTGTTGCAGGTGTAGGATATTTAAGCTTATTCAGCGAAAAAGAATACAATATATTATTCCCTCTACCCTTTAGAGATTCGGAAATAATTTTCGGGAAATTTATGGGAATGTATATTTCCAGTTTATTTTATATTGCAACCTTACTTGCCTTTCCCACAATATATTTAACCTTAAAAACAAATCCGCTCTTTACAGTGTTTTCCATATTACTGCTATTGGTATTTCCGGCAGTTCCCTTAATATTATCACTTTTAATCTCAATGCTGTTTTCCAAATACTTTACTTTTAAATATAAGAAACAATTGGGGGCTATTCTGGGATTTATTTTAGTTGCAATAATTTATATACTTATTTATGTTTTTGAAAAAGTACTTTTAAATAATCTTTTAACATTTCTTTTGAAATTTAAGGTTCTCTTTAAATTAATATATTTCCCCTTTAATTTTTTTGAAAGAGCCTTAATTGAAGGAAGTATTTTAAATGCAACTGTATTTATAATTTTATCTCTTGGCATACTTTTTATAGGTTTTTACTTTATAGAAAAAAATTATTTTACCCTTTATAATAAATTAAATTTAAAAAGTAAACAAAGACTTAAGAAAAAGGAAAATTATAAAAACAACAGTTTAAACAAGGCATTATTCAAAAAAGATTTAAAACTTTATTTTTCAAGCAGTATCTATGTTTCTAATACCATTGTAATGCCAATTACTATAATAATAGTTCTAATATTATCGACCTTTTTAAATAATGAAACTCTAGACAGTTTTTCAAATATTTCAAATTTAACTGAAGTTATAAATTCAAACAGTCTTCTACTTTTATGTGGTTTTGCGTCAATAGCTCAAATTACCTATTGCTCCCTTTCCATTGAGGGGAAAAATCTTTGGATTTCTCTCAGTCTGCCTTTAAAAAAAGAGGACATTTTTTACTCAAAGATAAAATTAGGCGTAGGGCTAATGGCAATCCCTTTAATAGCTTTGGCAACAGTTTTAGCACTTCGCTTTAACCAAGGGCTTGGTAACTTAATAGTTAATCTTGCAGCGGCTTTAAACTATTCAATATTTGCCAACTTAGTAGGACTTCTTTATGATTTAAATACTCTAAACTATAACTGGACAAGTGAAGTTGAAGTAGTAAAACAAAGATTTTCCATGATTTTAGTAATTTTAATACTTTCAATTCCTTTAATTTTACTTTTTGCCATAGAATCCAAACTCTCCATAGGTAGTTTAAAACTTGGAATTCTTTTATTTATCACCGTTTCAATTTTAAATTATCTCTTATGGAAAAAAATTATAAATAAAGATCTATACCTCTAAAAAAACACCTTGCAAAAGGTGTTTTCATTTTTCAAACTCTTCCAAGCCAAGTATTGTAATTAACAATTCCTTAGCTTTTTCATAGTCGCTTTCCTCCACTAAAATTTGGGCTCCGTATAAAGTACTTCCGGTTATAATTCTCATATAGCTGCCAATATCATAGTTTTTTACAAAAAAAGGTATTTCATTTTCATCAAGAGCTCCCACTATAATATTGTACTCCATTTCAGTATTAACTGTAATTAAAGGGACAATATTTATATCTTTCATAATAAGCTCCTCTTTACTAACTATTTAATAATAGTTAAATTCTTGGGATAATCATTTAACACTTCGCATCCGTCTTCTGTAACAAGGACTAAATCCTCTATTCTAACTCCTGCTACTCCCGGTATATATATACCCGGTTCTATGGAAAATATGTTACCGGGTTTTAGTAAATCCTCATTAATTGAAGATACATCTCCTATTTCATGAGTTTCCATTCCTATGGAGTGTCCCGTTCTATGAGTAAAGTATTCCCCATATCCCGCTTTTTCTATTACCTCTCTAGCTGCCCTATCCACATCACAAAATCTTGCTCCCGGCTTTACAGCAGCTATTCCCGCCAAGTTTGCCTCCAGTACAGTTTCATAAATCTTTCTAGCTTCTTCACTTACTTCCCTATAAAAAAATGTTCTTGTCATATCGGAGCAATAGTCATCCAATATACACCCTATATCTACAACTATGCTGTCTCCCGTTTTTTTCCTTGAATTATCTATAGCATGGTGAGGATCCGCCGCATTATCTCCATAACCTACAATGGGATCAAAACTGAATTCATAGGATTCCAATGAACTATAAACTTCCTTTAAGTAATCTCTCATTTCCTTTTCACTTAAATCATCTGAAAGTTTTTCTTTCATTTTTTCCATTGCCCTATCATTTAAGCTTGAAGCAGCTTTCATTTTTTCTATTTCTTCACTATCTTTCCTTGATCTGAAATCATCAACAAGATATGAACCGTCTATAAACTCAACCCCTGTCTTCATTTTCATAAGTGGAATTAGAAATTTAGCAACCATTTTCTTATCTATACCGACAATGCCACTGTCTACTACATTCCTTGCTAAAATTCCCACTTGATCATCTGTATCATCCAGCCATACATAATCAATTCCCTCTACTTGACCTATAGGGAATAATTTATTTATAAAAAGCTGAATTTTCCCACTGGATTTAACGGATAAAACATACAATCTTTCTCCTGCATCAATTTTAATTCCCGTTAAATAAAAAATTGAATATGCATCACAAATTAAAAACTGTTCTACATTTTCTTCCCGCATTTTTCCTATAACTTTTTTTATTCTTTCCATTACACTCACCCTTCCGTTAAGTAAATTCTATCAATTAATGCATTAAAATTCAATTAAGCAAATAAAAAACCGCCTAAGCGGTTTCTATTTCAAAGCATTTAATAAATTTTCATCTGGCATATCTCTATATATATTTATTCGTTTTAATTTAAATAAGGATTGAGGTAGACCCTTTATTATGGTATTTTTACCTTCATCAATTGTAAGTGTTGATTTAACCCCAAGTAATCCCAAAAGAACTTCCGTTTCTTCACTATAGTACCCCGTAGGATAACTAAAGGAATGAATAGGTTCCTTGGTAATCTCCTCAATAATTATACTTTCTTTTTCAAAGTCATCTTTAAAGGCCTTAATATACTCATCTTCACTTTCACCTTCAAATCTCTGAACGCTTTTCCTCACCGGACTATTTTCTTCAAACTTCTCCGATTGATGCATATCATAACTGTGGCTTTGTATATCTATTAAACCACTTTCCCACATCTCAACTGCTTCTGAGGAATCAAAATGAGGAATTATCTCTTCACCTGTTTCCTTGTAAGTGTCCTTTCCTAAACTGGAGCCTATTAAATAAATTGTAGACTTCATATTTAGCTCTTTAAATAACGGGTAAGCCACTTCATAATTGGAAGTATAGCCATCATCAAAGGTAATTAGTATTGGATTATCAGGCAGTTCCACTCCTTTTTCTGTATAGTCGTAAAGGTCTTTTAAGGAGACTGTATTATATCCGCTTTCTTTGATAAGCCTAATCTGTCTTTCAAATTGCTCCTTGGAAATTGAATACTCCCCGTCATCTATACTGTGAAGAAGTATAACAGGTACTTCAACTGTATAATCATAATCATCGAACTTTAGTTCATAGGATTTAAAGTCTCTTAGAAAGCTTTCCACATTTCCACTGTCTACATGGTGACCAAAGTCATTGGGCATATAAACTTCACTATCATTATATATCTTCGCCAACATCATATCTCCCACACTGTTTCTAAAGTGAGTACTATCATAAAAATATCTGGCGTCAGTACTGATTTTAGATTTTGAAAAATCCCAAAAGTCAGTTATATTTGCAAGTTCTCTATAAAAAGTTTCAAGTTCCTCTACATCATAATTGTCAAAATCTTCCCAATATATGGGAAATACCACTACTTCTAAATTTATTCCTGAATTGTCGCAAAGTTTTTTTATATCCGTCATACAATTTTTAAAGGAACCAAGCTCAACTAACTTCTTTTCCTCCCTAGGATAATTGTTAAATACACTATAATTTTCCTTTGCCACATAATCCTCAAAGTTGCCTATATTTTCCACATCTCTTGTACTCTTGTCATATACGCCTGTTTCGGGTAAGAATACATCAAAACTCTTTTGAAAAAACGAATCTTCCTTTGCATCATTAATTTTCGCCAAGGCATACCTTGGATTTGCAAAAAGGTAGGTGGTATAAAAATTTAATAGATTCTTTCCCACTGCCTTACCGTGCATTCTTTGATTTATTTCATCATCACCTATATCAAAAAACATAGCCGTATTGTAATTAATCCCCAAGAGTATGTTTTCCACTTCAGTGTTTTCGCTTAAATACTTTATCGTATTGTAGGAGTCCATTAAATCGGATCCGTAATAAAAAGCATTGTAATAGCTGTCGGCTGTATAGTTATTTAAAGTATCCACCTGAATGGAACCGCATCCCGAAGAACCTACTATATAGGAATTAAACTTATCTTTGTGTTTGTTAATGTATTCAATTTTGGCTGTTCTGGGATTTTGTGTAAAATTATAGGAATCCCATTTATAGATCTTATCCCCAAAAAGCCCAAAGGGATCTACTAATACATTTAAAAGCAGGATAGGAATAAATATAATTAATACAATTAAAACAAACATTGTAAAAAATTTTTTAGTACTCATGCTAACCTCCTAATACTGCCTGTATATAAATTCTGTTGATACATAACCTTCAGCATAAATTACACCAAAGACCATTAGTAAAACAAATAGTCCAATTACTAAAAGTTGTATAAATGTTCCAGCCTCATCAAATTTCCTATAGAGATTTATCTTTCTTTCAAAGGCCCAGTCCACTAGAAGTACTATTATTATACAAAGTATTAACAAAAGTATTCCTCCGGATGTATAGCCCATATCATAAAGTGTAGCCAATTTAATATCAGCAAAGCTGAAATTTAAAAAAGTTCGTTTTAACATTGCAAAGGCAGTACCTGCACTGTCCGCCCTGCTGAAATATCTTCCCAGCGTCACTAATACATTAGTTCTTAGTACTTGAAATACCATAAACCAATTGGCGTAATTGTCTATTTTAAGTTGTTTTTTCACCTTTTTAAAATAAGATTCAAAGTACAAACTTAAAGATATAATAGTACCGTTCCATAAACCGTAAAATACATAATTGCTGCCTGCACCGTGCCATATACCCACTATAAAATATAATATATAGGTGGAAATACTTACGGATATTAGTTTCCCCTTTTTATTGCCCAATAGTTTTCTTGCCTTTTTATTTATAAAGGCCAAGGGTTTAGATAAGTTTAAAGAATAAAAAACATAATCCTTCATCCAGGCACTTAAAGTAATGTGCCACCGTCTCCAAAAGTCAGAAACTGAGTTTGCAAAAAAAGGTCTTCTAAAGTTTACATCCAACTCAATTCCCAGAATTTGAGAGATCCCTCTCACTATGTCTATTCCACCTGAAAAGTCCGTATATATTTGAATACTGTAAGCAAAAACAGCTAGAAAAATTACCGCTCCATAATAGCTATCATAACTTGAAAAAACCGTATTTACAAAAGTAGCTATTCTATCTGCTACAAATATTTTTTTAAAAGCTCCCCAACATATAGTTTCAAACCCGTATCTGAAAGCATCGCTGTCATATTCGTGCCTTTTAAACATTTGAGGCGCAAGTTTATTATACCTCCCAATCGGTCCCTGTATAATCTGTGGAAAGTAGGAAATAAAAAGAGCAAACTTAAAAATATTTCTATCAGCTTTATAACTTCCCCTATAAACATCTATAACGTAGGAAATAGATTGGAACATATAAAAAGAAATTCCCAAGGGAATTAAAATTCCATACTTACTTATAAAAAAATTACTATACTTAATTAGGAATAACAATCCAAAATTAATAATCAGACAGGCTAGTAATAAAAATTTCCTTACAGATTTATTTTCAACTCTCTCTATTAGTAAGGCGAATAGAAAAGTATTTACTATGCTGAAAATAATAAAGTTTGACTTTGTAAAATAATAATAAAAGAACAAACTTCCCACAAGTAATAACTGCCATTGATAATTCTTTAAAAAAGTATAGTATAAAAATATTATTAAAATTGTAAAAATTATAAAACTGCTTTCAAATAAAATCATAGTAAATTATTTTAATCTTTCAATTAATTTAGCAATGGAATCCACATTTTCAAAATTTTCCGGTACTATGTCCTCAACTCCTATTTTTACTCCGAAAGCCTCATCAGCTTCCATTATAAAATTTATTATGTCAAAGGAATCCAAAATACCATCTTCAATTATATCCACTTCTTCACTTGGATTAAAATCTTCATTTAAATCTTGAATTATTTCAATAATCTTTTCTTTAATATCCACAATAGCCTCCTAAAATTTTATATAATTATCGCATATATATTTTCCATCTTCAAACTTAAAAAAATCATATAACTTTATAGCGCCAATATTGTCATCCCTAACCCACAAATCAATTTTCCTATACTCTCCTGTAGAAAAATAATTTATAAAGTATTCCATTAGTTTTTTTGAATAGCCCTCTCCTCTGTGATTTTCATTTACAGCTATTCCTTCTAATGTCACTGTTTTTTTATCTTTTGTAAATCTTAAGTAAGCTAAAACTTCACCTTTTTTTTCAATAGTCAGTACTTCTTTATTCTTTATAGCTTCACTCATAGGCAAATCTAAGATTACATTTCCCGTATATCTGTCTATATAATTTTTCTGCAAATCTAATATAGTATCTAAGTCCTTTAGTTTTGCAAAAGTTACCTCGCGTGGAAGTACAGCTTCTTTTTTACTTAAATTTAATACCTTGTATCTGCGGCTTAAATATTTTTCAAAACCCAAATTTAAAAACAAGTCTACAATATTAAAATTATTAAAGTCTCCTTTATATATTTCATCAAAAACAATGGTTTTGTTAAATTCCGCTCCGTCTATACTTACTTTTTTGCAATCCCTATTTATAAAATAATATAAATTGTAAAATTTTCCGCAATCCTCATAAACAAACAGATATTCATCACTTTCAACATAACAAAGTCTATTTTCTTCAATTAGTTTTTTATAATCTCTAATTAACCTATTCCCATTATTAATAAATTCCTTAGTGAGAAATTTATTCAATAGTATATTAAATTCCTCTTTATTTTTTACTAAGCTCTTCAAAATACAACACCTTTAATTTTACTCTATCAATTTTCCCATTTCTATTATAGGGGAACTCCTCCAACACATATATTTCATTTGGAATCATATATTTTGGAAGTTTTTCCTTTAATATTTTTAGAATATCATTTTCTTTTACAGTGCTCTTACAGAAAAGTATAATTTTTTTATTATCATCATCGTAAAAAACCACCGCTTCACTTACAAGATCAACAGAAACAGCCGCTACTTCAATTTCACCAAGTTCAATTCTGCTACCCATGTGTTTTACTTGATTATCTTTTCTGGAAACATATACCAACTCTCCAAATTCATTGTATCTTGCCAAATCTCCGGTTCTATATATTATATCTCTAAATTTATCATTAAAGGGATTTTGAACAAATACTTCTTCTGTTTTTTCTCTATTGTCGTAATATCCATAGGATATTCCCGTACCTCTTGCACAAATCTCTCCTATTTCATCGCCCTTTGCAAGTTCATCATTTTCATTTAATAGATATACATTCATATTTCTGCAGGCTTTCCCAATGGGAATTACTTCATCTTTATTAAAATCTCGTTCTATTTCATAGTAAGTGCAGTCCACAGTAACTTCAGTGGGGCCGTAAAGATTTATAAACTTAGCTTTCTCTTTACAAGCTTCCTTCCAAAGCAAATAATCCTTGGCATAAAGCATTTCTCCGGAGAAAAAAACTTTATTTACTGTTTCAGGCTTTAACTTTTCAAAAACTCCCGATGATGAAAGTATATTTAAACCTGAAGTCGCCCACAATAGTGTTGTAATTTTCTTTTCATTGAAAAACTCAATAGCCTTAATTGGGAACATAAAGTAAGTCGGTCTCATAATATACAATGTTGAACCGTTTCTCAACATTTGATAGATACACTTTACAGAACAATCAAAATAAAAAGGTGCCTGATTGGCTAAGACATCTTCATTATTTATACCAAAGGTCTCACTTAAAAAGTCCGCAAAATCCATTACCATTCTATGGCTTATAACTACTCCCTTGGGCATTCCCGTAGAACCTGAAGTATAAATCATATAACATGGATCCATATCAATTAAATTATCCTGTCTCACTTTTAAAGCTTCTTCATTAACTTTAAAATTAACTATATTGTCAAAATTATTTCGTTTACCATCAAATTTAGCAAAAAAGCCATTTTCTTTAATATCTAAAGATAAAAGGGGCTTAATATCATTTAAAATTACTTCAACTCTCTCTTTAGGCATTTTATTATCAATTGGCACATAAAAATTCCCACTGTACAATACACCTAAAAACATAACTATACTTTGGGTACATCTATCTACTTCCACAGCTATCGGTCTATTAGTTTCAGAAGTTATACTGTTAATATAACTAGCAATTGACTTTGCGTAACTTCTAAGTTCACTGAAAGTAAGCTCCAGTTTTTCATCACTTATAGCTAACTTATCAGGAAATCTTTCTGCGCTTCTCTCTAAATATTCAACTAAATTTATAGCCATATGCACCCTCCTTTAACGTTGTGATTATAGCATAAAGAAGGGTATAAATCAAATTTTTTGCTCTCTACATTAGTAAATTACAAACCTTATTAACTCTTGTAAAATTTAAGTAAGTATACCGGAATATATTACTTAATACATCTATAATTATTTAGGAATTAAATACTTATAATTAAAAATTATTATTATTACTCTTAGCCTTTTGTTCTACTACTTAATTTATAAAATAAAACTGACCTCCAATTTGATTTTCAATCAATTTGACGGTCAGCACATGACTTAAATATTTAATTTAATTCCACCAAGGATTATATTCAAAATGAGGCATATCCTGGTATCTTTCAAAATAATATCCAGATGTTAGCCCTATCTCTTCTCCAATATCCGCACACTTTTTAAAAAATTCCTCATCTCCATAGGGATTGCTTGTATTGGCTTTTACTATATCAAAAGCCCTTCTCTTAGTGTGTTTACTGGTCTTTGTCCAAGTTACTATAGGACCGGGAGTACTTCTACCCTGCTCATAAAGCATATTCTGTCTTGCCTGCGTCCTATAGGTCTCTGTAATTTCTACTGCTAAATTATTCTCCGCACATTTTTCCAAAAATTTCTCAGCCAACTTTTTAGTCTTGGGACTTAGCTGATTTAAATCTGAAATCGTCTCTGTAGAATTTTCATCTACAGGTTCATACCTATCCCAATCAAAAAGTAGCCCATAAAGTCCTGTTTTGGGAAATATAAAAAATATTGATATTAAAAGCAATATAGCTATTATGAATTTTTTCATTTTTCACCTACACTGTTCTGCTATTAGTTGTCAGTTTAGTTTTCCTTAAACTTTTTAATATAAAGTTATATTTAACCCCTTACTAATTAATACGTAGCAAACTTAAATTTATTACAGATTACAACAAAATTTTAGAATTTAAATTTAATTACTTAACTTTCTATACTTCCCAAGATTAAAAACAACAAAACCTTAAAATATAAATTCAATTGTAATAAAAATATTATTTTCTTTTAAAGCTTTCTCTTAGCAGTTAACTTAATTTAAAAATATTTATTATATTATTACTTGCTTTCCTTGGCCTACTATTTACTTATAATTTTTAATTATAGTAATGTATTTATACTTTTTATTATATATAGATATTTAGCTCCATGAAATCAACTTTATTCTATCCCCTTAAATACAAACCATATCACAAGTATTTTTTTAATCAAATATTAACTAACTGTCCTACTTTTTTTCTGATCAGGCAAGATATCTTCTATAATGCCACTGTGGCGAAATGTAGATAATAAAATACCTAAAAGTAGAAAATTTACTAATTGTAGTGTTGAGCCATAGGAAATAAATGGTAAAGACAACGGTGGAAAGAAACCAATGCCCAAATTAAATAGAGCATAAAGCATAAACTGTAAGACAAATGTTGAAATTATAGACAGCGATATATAGTTTCCAAACTTTGTATTATACCTCTTAGATAGTTTGAATATTCCATAAGCAAAACTTACTATTAAGACTAAAAGAAAAACAAAGAAAATCCAGCCCAATTTTAGAATTAAATAGGTTAAAAAACCATTTGTCTCATACATAGGTAAACTTTCAGCTCCTCCAGTAAATTCTCCCCTACCTATAAATTTTGATCCAGATAAAGCTGTTTGATAAACTAAAGCAAAGGGATGTGTGTTGCCAAGCAATAAATTTTTATTATACACTACTTCTTCAATATATTGCGGAAATAACAGTTTATATACAAGAAAAAGAAAAACAGATATAAAAATAATACTGATAATTAAAATAATAAAGCTCTCAATTTTTGGAGTTTTAAACCATTCTTCTTTTAAAGCATAAGCTAAAATTACAAGAATGCTAATTCCAAATAAAAGCAAAGCACTGGAGTATCTCACTAAAAGTGCAAGTATTAAAAGAGGCAACATTAATAAAATTGACCTTATATAACCTTCATATCCCCTACCTCTTTGACTATAAACCACCAAGACAAAAACAAGAGGATAAAAAACTACAAATCGCATAGCTAAAGTATAAGCTCCATTATATTTACCTATAGGAATCATTAAAAGTATAGTAATTACAAAAGTTACTATATAAATCAGTTTAGTATTTTTTAGTAATGTAGATAAATTTATATAATAGGCAAGTACCATAATCACTATTCCCACTATGGTAAACCTCAAATCTCCTATATAATAATATGGAATAGGTAAATTACTTAAATACTGATAACGCAAGAATAAACCTCCAAGGGACAAAAATATAAAAGTTAAAATCAATTTCCATTGAGACTTCGGTCTGTGAATTTCATTTAACTCCAAACCGATTACAGTCCCGTTTCCCATTTCCTCAATAGCTTTTTCAGTTGCTTCATCTTCACTCATTCCAAGTTTAATATTTTCTTCAAATTGATCTTCAATATGATTTTCCAATTCTTTAGAAACTATTTTATGAGATTTTTTCCAACAAATCTGTTCGCACACCTCTTCTATAAATGTATGAACTCTATTACTAGACTGCATAGTTCGCACCTCCAATAACCTTTTCCATTGCATTCATATAGTCAGTCCACTCTTCAACCTGCTGCGAAAGAATTTTTTTCCCTTCGGAAGTAATGGTATAGTACTTTCTTACTTTCCCATTTTCAGCTTCTTTTTCATAGGAAGTAACTAATTCTTTCTTCTCCAATCCATGTAAAATAGGATAGAGAGTTCCCGCCTTTAATTTAAATACGTTCTCAGAGCGTCTTTCCAATTCCTCAATAATTTGGTAACCGTACATCTCCTCTTCCTCCAGCAATTTTAAAACCAACATACTGTTGCCGCCTGACAAAACCATTTTACTCTTAGACATTTTTACACCTCCATATGTAGACCGTCTATACATAGTATATATAGATTATCTATATACGTCAAGCTATTATATAGTAAATTTAAAAAACAGCGAAATTTCGCTGTTCTACAATTTTATTAACTTATAACTTACTTTAAAATTAATTAAAATCTTTAATTGTTAAAAAATATTTTAAAATTTAATCCTATGAAATAAAACATTAAATTACAATATATTTCCATCTATTAGGCTGTAATATTCTCCCGGCAAATCATGACTTGCAAAGAAAAGTGGAGAAAGTGAATATGCATAACTTCCTGCATTGGTAATCTCAACAATATCTCCGATTTCCGCATAAGGCAGCTCTTTATCTTCACAAATTATATCCATTGAAGTACAAAGATTTCCCACTATATCTACTTTTTCAATTTTTTTTGAATTATTTAAAATCCTTACTTCAAACTCATTTTCCTTAGTATACAAAGGTTCCTGTTCAGTTAAAGACAACTCTCCTGCCGCTTTCATCTTATTAAGCATATTGGAAATTGTAGGCCGTAGAAAACCGTTCATTCCATTCTGCACTATGAGATATTTTTTCCCGTGTGACACTTTTATATCTACAATCCTGGTATAATAAGTTCCGGCATTACATACTACGAAACGTCCCGTCTCAATATATAGTTCAGCATTTAAGGTTTCTTTATTCTCTCTTACTATTTCCACTACCATCTCAGAGAGTTTTTCCAAATCCACAGGTTTATCTTTTGCCTTATCATATAGCGCCCCTATTCCACTACCGAAATTAATAAATTCAATATTAACATTTTCTAAATTATTTATTTTTTGAGCCAGTTTAAAACACCTTATATAGTACTGACCTATTAATTTATAATCTAAAATCTGAGAACGCACATGGACATGAATTCCAATCATTTCCACATTGAAACACTCACTTAAAACTTTTTCCAGTTCAGGTAACCGGTCTTCATCAATACCGAATTTTGCAGGATTTCCCACTTCATCAGTCATGGAAAAATTCGGATTAATACGCACAGCAATCTTTAATATCTCTCCACGATTTTCCGCCTCTTTATTCATTCTGTGAATATCCCAAAAACTATCTGCAGTCATAACGCACTTGCCATAACATTCAATAATATCCCTGTCAGTTTTTCCGGGTGCTGAATAAAAAATCTGATTGGGAGACATACCCGAATCAGCTGAAATGCGAACTTCATTTGCAGAAGCTGCATCAGAACCAAAGCCCTGCTCATATACTTCATGTACCACTGCGGGAAAGGGATTTGTTTTAATTGAATATAAAAATTTAAAATCCTTTAATGCTGTCTTCAGTTTATTGCATTGGTCAATAATCTCCCTTTGATTATATATGTAACAAGGTGCATGTTCCTTTAAAAAGTTTTCCCTATTCATTTCGTCCTCCTTAACTTAATTAATTAAGCCATTAAATTTCACCTAAGCAATATTAACAATAATTAAATTATAACTTGTAAAAACCTTAATTATTAATATTATAATATCATAAAAAAGGCTGTTTCAAAATCTATAGCCTTGAAACAGCCTTACTTTTACAATCTATTAAATATTTCTCAATTTATCTAAAATCATCTTTTGTTCCACACTGGCCACAAGTTTTCTAGTATAGTCTACAGTATCAGGGTTTACACTTACTGACGTTACTCCACATTCTACAAGATACTGTGTAAGTTCAGGATACTGACTTGGTCCTTGACCACAGATTGAACAAGTTTTACCCTTCTTATTACAAGCATCAATTAAGATTTTTAAAGCTCTTTTTACAGGTTCATTTCTCTCGTCAAAGTAACCCATATTGTTTAATATTCCTGAATCTCTGTCGGCTCCCATTACAAGTTGAGTTAGGTCATTTGATCCTATGGAGAAGCCATCTACTAATTCCGCAAATTCTTCAGCTTGGAACACAACAGAAGGCACCTCTGCCATAATCCAAATTTTAAAGTTTTTAGATTGTTTCAATCCTTCACTAGCCATAATTTCCTTTACTGTTACTAACTCATCAGTAGTCCTTACAAATGGAAGCATTGCAATTACATTAGTAAGTCCGAATTCTTCTCTCACTTTGTACATTGCTTTACATTCAAGTCTAAATCCTTCCTCATATTCTGGGGAAATATATCTTGAAACACCTCTCCAACCAATCATCGGATTTGCTTCAATAGGTTCAACTTCATCTCCGCCCTTTAATCCTCTAAATTCATTAGTTCTAAAGTCACTCATTCGAACTACCAGATTTCTTGGATAGATTGCTGAGGCAACTTTTGAAATTCCCTCCGCCAACTTATCAATCATAAGTTGTTGCTGTCCTGTTTTTACAAGATACATCGGATGGGCTCCAATCATATTTGTAAATATAAATTCAGTTCTCATAAGGCCTATTCCGTCAAAAGGAAGATCCTTATATCTCTCTATTAACTCAGGTTCTCCAAGGTTCATATATATTTTTGTAGCAGTTACGGGAGCTGTTAAACTTCTCAAAGCATCGGTAATATTTACTTGACCTTGAGCTGCACTTACGGTTTCCGGTTTCTTTTCCTCTTTTTCATTAAGCACATTTCCCTCATAAACTATTCCCCTTGTAGCATCAACTGTTACTTCCTGTCCGTTTTTCAATACCTTAGTTGCATTTTTAGCTCCAACTATACACGGTATTTGAAGTTCACGAGATACAATAGCAGCGTGGCAGGTTCTACCTCCCTCATCGGTGACTACCCCTGCTGCTTTTCTCATAGCAGGTACCATATCGGGATTGGTCATTTCCGTTACTAATATATCTCCATCTTCTACTAAGTTAATTTCTGAAATATCCTTTATTAATTTTACTTTTCCCCTTCCTATTCCCGGTGATGCAGGAAGTCCTTTAGCCAAAGGTTTTAAAACTTCTTTTTCCTCTTTTTTTATAGTGGTAATAGGTCTTGACTGTAGGAAATAAAATTCTTTTGTATCTTTATCAAAGCCCCATTCAGTATCTTGTACACTGCCATAAAGCTCCTCAACCTTTAATCCTCTTTCAATTAAAGTGTTTAACTCTTCCTCATTTAAACATTCGCCATCTACGAATTCTTCTCCTAAATAATCGGCAACACTTACTTCTTCCGTTCCAACTCCGTCACTTTTTTTAATAACCATTGCCTTTTTAGAATCTATATTTTTTTCAATTATGCTCTTTGTTTTTTTATCAATTATATATTCATCAGGTGTAACTGAACCTGAAACTACAGCTTCCCCCAAACCCCAACTTGCATTTATCATCATCTCATCAACATTGTTATTAATTGGATTTGCCGTAAACATAACTCCTGACTTCTCAGAATTTACCATTTTTTGAACTACTACTGAAAGTGATACATCAAAATGATCAAAATTTTGTTTTTCACGATAGTAAATAGCTCTTGAAGTCCATAGTGATGCCCAACACATTCTAACGTGTTTAACAAGTTCTTTCTCCCCTCTAATATGAAGATAGGTATCTTGTTGTCCCGCAAAAGAAGCATCAGGTAAATCCTCTGCTGTAGCAGATGATCTTACAGCAACTTCCGGATTTTCCACATTTATATCCTTTGCAAATTCCCTATAGGCCTCTATTATTTCCTCTTCTAATTTTTTATATATTTCACCCTTATTTATTTTATCTTGAATTTCTCTACTTACTTCTGTTAGTGAATCAACATCGTCAACATTTAAAGGTTCCATTAAAAGTTTTACAACTTCATCTAATTCCGCATGCTCAATAAACTTATCATATCCACCTGCAGTAACACAAAATCCCGGAGGCACAGGTAGTCCCATGTGAGTTAGCTCTCCTAAATTTGCCCCTTTTCCTCCAACTTCAGGAATATCATCCTTATTAACTTCGTTAAACCACTTTATATAAGTATATTTTGACATATTCATCCTCCCTTTTCAAAAACTATTATACCATATATGTTATATATGTCACCTTATTTTTTTTAAAGATTTTTTCAATTGAGCTATCGACAAAGTAGAAACTGTATTTTCAGATATTTCAAGCTCCTTTAACAACTTGTAAAGCTCCTCTTTATTTTCAACTTCAATCTCAATAAAAGGATAAGGATAGGTGTTTTCATCCCAGAAATCTATATCAAAACGAGCATTTTTATATATATATGATACTCTATTTTTATATCCTGTATCATATATATTATATCCCAATAGTCGAAATATGTTTAAAGTTTCCTCTTTATTGGAAATTTCAGTAGTATGTTCAATATTTTCCCTTACTTCCCTATTTGTAATCTGTTCTTTAAAGGTTAAATACAAATATTCTTCTCCGTCTATTAGGTCTTTAGTATGTCTAATTCGCAAATATCCCTGAGTATTGTCGGAAATTGGATTAATAGATGAATCAATAGTTATGTTTTCCTGGTATTCTCTTGCTACTAACTTTGCGCCCAAATCTATTAATTTACCTTCAACTTCCTTTACGTCCAGTCCCAACAGTTTAACTTCTATTTCTCTTTCCATTAAATAATTATCTCCTGTAATTTAAAATCCACATAGTCACTGGATACACACCTATACTCAACTCCACCTATAACTCCCTCAACTACAAATTTATGTCCCTCAGAGTGCAGGTGCCCATATATACAAATATCAACTCCATATTCGCTCATAACTTCCGCAAATTCATTAGGTACTAAATCTTGATTAAAGGGAGGATAATGTATCATAACTATTTTTTTAGACACCTCTTTATTTGATTCAAGAGAATTTTTTAATCTATTTAACTCCCTTAAATATATAGTCTCATCTTTTTCATTAAATCCCTGAGTATCCTTTGAAATCCATCCTCTCGTACCATAAATTCCAACATCTTTATATACATAGGAATTGTTGTGAAGAAATTCTATAGTACTTAATTCCATAGCCTTTAATTTACTAAGAGAACTCCACCAATAGTCATGATTTCCCTTTGAAATTATTTTTTTCCCGGGAAGGCTGTCTATTTTTTTTAAATCCTCTTCCGATTCCTTTAATTTTAATGCCCAGGAAATATCTCCCGGAAGTAAAACCAAATCATCAGAAGCAACTACTTCCTTCCAGTGACTTATAATTTTTTCTTCATGATTCTCCCACTTTGATCCAAAGACATCCATTGGTTTTTCTCCCGTTGAATCAAAATGTAAATCGCCAATTGCCCAAATCATACGTACCTCATATTATATTAGTTTATAGCTATACTTTAGTTAAGTTTGAACTTATTTAATTTTAACCGCCTTTACCAAAGTATTATTTTTAAAATTCCCCTATTATTATATCACTTATATATTAAAGTTTTATAATCAACAATAAAACTACTTAAATTTTATGGATATTATATTTACCTATTAGACCTATAAAAAAGAAAGGATTTCTCCTTTCTTACTGTTTTTCATCCCCTATTAATCCCTCCTCTATAAGAATCTCTCTTATAGTTTCCTTTAGGACTTTTTTAAATTTCACCTCTTCAATCGCACTGTTAAAAGCCGCCTTAACTATTAACCAAATTACAAAAACCTGTACAACTAAAATAAAAATAGAAAGTATTATATCCATAAAACACCCCTTGATTTCATAGCAAATCGAAGTTTTAATTTCAATTTTTACTACTTCTTCTTAATTTCAGGGATTCCCGTTGCTCCTATTACAAAGGCCAACAATCCCAGTAATATAATATCCGTTACAAGCATTACAATAAAAAAGGCAACCAAACCCTTTAACAATTGTACAAAAACCTCGTCGATTTCTTCGTCATATTTTTTCCCACTCATAGAACCACGCTTCCTACTTCAATACCTTTATATTTATTGTTTCAAAATTTAATTCAGATTAAAAATAATATATTTATCTCCACAGACTTTAAACTTTCATAGTTAAAAATATTTAACAAAGAACTGTAAATGAATAAGTAAGTTCTTTGCTTTAAAATATAGAATTATATTCAAGAAATCTTATATCTGACAATAATTGGAATACTTTAAAGATAGCCGTTAATATTTATTTTTTACTGTCAAAAATTTAATTTAAATCTATTAAGTTATATCCTGTTTCAAATTTCTCCACTATTTCTCTTTCTCTATTTGTTGCAGAAAAAATTACCACCTGCCTATTTTCAGCTTCCTCACATAGATATTTCAAAGTGCTTTTCAATCGCAAATCATCATATTGCAGGAAATGGTCGTCTAAAACCACAGGCGCATTTTCAAATAATAAATTTAAAACCGTCAGTCTAAAAGCCAAGTATATTTGATCAATAGTTCCGTTACTTACACTTTCAATATCTACATACTTCTCCACCTCTTTATCATAGATACTTATATTGAATTCCGAATCTATATTCATTCTCTCATACTTTGAGTCCGTAAATATACTCAGTAAACTTGACATCTTACTTTTTAAAAGGGGAAGTATATCATCCTTATTTTCTCCTGCAATTCTCTCTATTAATTCAATTGCTTTTTCTACAGTATCTCTTTCTTCCTCAAACTCTTTTAATTCTCTAACTTTAAAGTTCAATTCTTCTTTATAATTTTCCAAATCGGAAATTGAATCTTCAATTATTGAAATTCGTTCTCTCAATCTTGTTAAGCTCAACTCTATTTCCTTATGTTCTTCACTTAAAGATTTAGCATCTATTTCCGCAACTTCAATTTTATGATCCAATTCTTCAAATTCTCTTCCCTCTAACAACAAATCTATTATCCGTTCCAGATTTTCAATTTCAGAATCTATAGAGAGACTTTTCATATCATAGTTAAACTTATTTCTAAATTCATCTAGATTTTCAATTCCATATTTTTTAAAAATATTTGCTTTTTCACTTTCCAGCTCTTCTAATTTAATTTTAAGATTTTCAATTTCAACTTTAGATTTTTTAATTTCGCTGTCTAAGAGCTCGTTTTTTAATTTATGTTTTCCCAAAAGCTCCAATTGTGCCTTTAAATAATTTTCAACTTCTTTTACACTTGCAAAACCATATTTCTCTTTAAGTTCCGTAAATTCTATATCCATCTCTTTCTTCTTTACGGTTTTTTTATGAGATTTTTCTCTATAGTCCTCCACTTTTAAATTAAGTCTTTTTATTACATCTAAATTAACTCTAAATTTTATAACTCTTAAATAAATATAAATTAAAGGAATTATACTTATTGCATTTAAGTAGTAGATTTTTAAAACAATGGACAAAATTAAAATCACTAAAACTGCAAAACCGGACACAGCTATTAAAGAATATATTTTATGATTTGTATTTTTTACATTTTTAATATCTAAAAGTAAAAATTCAATTTCCTTGGAATAGTTTATAATATCCAATTCTTTTAAAGTATCATTTAAGTTTTGAGTTTTTAAGTAGTCCTTCCTTATTTCTTCCTCTTTTTGTAAATCTATAATCTCGCAATTAAAATCAATTGAGGAAAGTTCTTTAATTTTAAATTCAATACTGTCTATTTCCTTTTCAATGGCAACTACCTTTTCATATATACTATAATCTATTGAATTTTTTTCTTTTTTCTTTGCTTTTAAAGTTTCTATACTTTTTTTCTTTTCAAGAACTTCATTATAGCACCTTTGTTCTTCTATTAATCTACATCTATTAAGCTGCTCTTCAAGAATTTTCTTTTTAGCTTTTAACTTATCCTGTTCCTTTAAAAGCAAGTCATAGTCACTTCTTACTTCTTCAAGGGGGGAAACTTTCCTTTGAAGCTCTTCTATTTCTTTAATTAATTTTCCAATAGTACTTTTACTTAAAGTCTTTCTTCCTAAACTTACAAGCTCATCTTCTAAAAGAGAAACCGCCTTCAAAGGATCTACAGCTTCTATACCCGCTCCAGAAAAGTTTTCAATTTTTTCTTTAATAACTCTATAACTTTCTTCTTTTAATTCCGTTTCCAACTGTCCTACAAAAAAGGTATTTGTAAAGACCAAACTATTGACGTTAAAAAAGTAAACTCCGGGTTGTTTTATCTTAGTATACTTAGTAAGTTCTTCTCTGTTGGATAGATCCTCACCGGTGGTTAAATTAATAAACTTTAATTTATTATTGTGAAAATCCCTTTCAATTCTAAATTCATCTCCAACTTCAACTTCTAAGTAGCCTCTATATTCCTCTCCCGTCCACGGTCTATACTTTTCTAAATTACCATCAAAAATCCTCCTTTTAAGAGAATCCTTTCCGAAACCGTAGAACATTCCCACCAGAAAAGCAAAAATAGTGGACTTTCCGCTTTCATTATCTCCAATTATTAAATTTAAGCCCTTTTCAAGTTTGATTTTTTTATTATTAAATTTTCCAAACTTTAAAATTCCAAGTTCTTTAATCTTCATCTTTCGCCTCTAAAAGTGCTCTCAATCCAACTGAAAGTAATTTTTCATCATCTTTTGCAAGCTCAATATACCTTCCAATAATATTATCTGAATTTGCTCTATATAATTCCTTTAAAGGAATACTTAAAGATAATTCATCTATAATTTCAATATAAAAATAATCCTTTTGACCTTTAAGTACTTCTGCAACATAACCCGGTCTGTTATGATTACCTCTTACAACTATTCTATTTAAATCATCTTCTTTATCCCTTAAAAGAAGATGGAACTTTTCCAATATAGCTCCAATGGACATATCTTCTTCTATGTCCAAAAATATTTCATTGTAGTTTCTAATGGAATTTTCTATAAACTCCACCTTTCTTACTCCCTTGTCCAGTTCCACAACTATAAATCCCTTTCCTCCCGTTTCAGAAAAACTTAAGGCCTCAGGGCAACCGCAATAATAACAATTTTCCTGAATCCTTTGACTTAAATGAATATGTCCAAGGGCAATATAATCAAATTCATAGCTGTTAATAGCCTTTAAATCTAAGGGAAAATGACTTCTGCCTCCTACTGTTCCATGGAGCATTAGAATATTGGTCTTTGATTTATCTATTTCAAAATTTAAATCTGCGCTAAAATCAAACTGACGATTCCATGAAATTCCGTGAACTCTTAAATTAAGTTCATCTATATCAAAATATTCACTACCTTTAAAAATATGAACTTTTTCATTAAAATCAACTTTATATAAAAGGGAGTTTTCGTCAATATAATCATGGTTCCCACCCACTATAAAAGTATAAGTGTTTTTTAAGCTGTTTATTAACTCACTAAATCTCAACATATCTGCAAGTGTAAAAAACTCTCTTTCATATATGTCTCCACAGATTAAAAAAACTTCAATATTATTTTTTTCTATATAATTTATTGTATTTGTAAAACTTTTCCATAATTCCTCTCTTCTAAGAGAGGAGATTTCTCTAGGAAGCTCTCCCTTATAAAATCTACCTAAATGGAGATCTGCAGTATGTAAAATCTTCATCTAATCACCTATTATATTGTATATTAAATTTCAAGTTAGTACAATTAACTATTAAGGCTATTTTTTATTAGCAAGTATTATTCTCCCGCAAAATTCCAAAATTTAACAAAACTGAAAATTAAAAATATTTCCCTTTAAAAGAAATACTCTTAATTACAACCTCACTAAATTAAATTGACCTTTTAAAAGTATCTTAAAATAAAACAGTTGACTTAAATAAAAAAAGCCTGACTCTCGCCAGACTTAATTACATTATTAGCTTTTGCACTTTTTTAAATTCCTCAGTACCTGATATTGAATTTAAATCAAACATTATTGATTCAACGTTTGAAACTACACAACCCATATCGGACAATTGAGATAAGGCATTTTTATAATTAAAATCCGTTCTTGAACCTACTGCATCACTTACAATAAATACTTCATATCCTGCCTTAATTAAATCTCTTGCCGTCAACATAACACATATATGAGCTTCCACTCCGCAAATTACAATTTGCTTTTTATTCTTCTTTGCCAGTTCATTTTTAAATTCTTCATTTAACATACAACTAAAACTGCTTTTATCTATTTCCGCAGTATCTTCCATAGATTTTTTAACGTCTTCATTAGTATGTCCCAAGCCTTTAGAATATTGTACTGTAATTAGTTTATCCATATCCATAATACTTGCCATTTCGGCAACTATTGAAGCCTTTTTCACCACTTCATCTCTGTTGTCAATTGCCTTTAAAAGTTTATCCTGTAAATCAATAAATAAAAACAACACATCATCTCTATTTAAACTAAAATTCTTCATACTTCCCCCTTAAATTTTTTTAATTTCAATCCCCGTCATTAATCTCTTTATATCGGCCATGGAGACAACTCTGAATTTAACAAAATTTTCCACTATTGAAGCGGCTGTTGCAAGTTTAATTGTGGTTTCAAAATCATAACTTCGCTCAAATCCAAAGCCTATTCCCGCAAGCATTAAGTCACTGTTTATCTTCTTAACATTGGGTTTATACTTTTCAAAGTCAACCTTTTGAAAACCGTCTTTATTTCCAACTATTACCCCATTTTCAGATACAACTATTAAATTATCAACTCCATTTTTCAAAACTTGTTTTGAAGCTCTTACAACGTCAAATTGAGTTTTAATCATTGTATTTGTAAATCTGGATAACTCTTCTTTCTCAACTATGGCAATATAGGGTTTTGTTCCCTCAACTTCATCAAAATCCTTAATATTTAAAGCTACGTCAATGCCTCTTCTCTTGCACATCTTTAATATATCTTCGTAGGTATGCTCTCCCCAAGCATCATAATCAATATAGGGCACACATACCAGATTTCTATCTGCACTTTCCTTTGAAAGTTTAACTAAAAAATCATCTCGATTTTCCGCAGTTATCCTCGGACTTTTAGTTTTTACAGTGGTTTTAAAGGACTTGTTTTTTATTAGAATTTCCTCTGTATTTTCATCTCTAATGGGAATATAATCAAAATCCACAGAAATCGCCTTTAATCTAACTTTTATTTCCTCTCCAGTATCTCCTCCTAAAAAGGTAATGAGTTTTGGATTGGCACCTAAATTCCTTAAAAATACCACACTGTCAATTCCATATCCCGAAGCATATACTCTTGATTCCTCAGCTTCGTTTTCCACATTCTTCCTAAAATTATTTGACTTATATTTCCTTGTCAATTTCGGGTTCAGTTCACAATAAATAATCATATGTCCTCCATTAATTTACACTGTAAAGTTTGTTTTCTACATCTTCTTTAATGTCCTTTACCTTCCTTACAGCCTCTTCTTCATTTTCATCTTTCGAATACACGTAAAGTTTTATTTTCGGTTCAGTTCCCGAAGGTCTTACTGCGAACCAAGAACCGTCTTCTAAATGATAAATCAGTACATTTGAAGGTCCAACGCCATTATATCCTCTTATATAATCTATTTTCTCTTCCAATTTAATACCGCCGAAACCACTAAATTCACTTTTCCTAAAGAATTCCATCATTCTTGAAATTCTCTCCTGTCCCTCAATTCCCTCAAGTACGATACTGGTTAAATCCTCTTTAAAGTAGCCAAATTCCTTATATATATCCTCTAATACCTCTATAAGATTTTTCCCCTTCTTCTTGTAATAAGCCGCCATTTCAACTATCATCATTGAGGAAATCACTCCATCCTTATCCCTTACATGGTCACCGTAAACATAACCAATACTTTCTTCATAACCGAAAATAAATTTATATTCCTTTGTCCTGTCCCAAAGATTTGGCAATGCACAGATATTTTTAAATCCGGTTAAAGTTTCAAATACTGTTACTCCCATGCTTTCAGCTATTTCCTTCGCCAAGTTACCAGTTACAATAGACTTAACTATGGCACCGTTAAAGGGGATTATATTCCTTTCATATAAGGAATTTAAAATATAGTAGGTAAGTAAAACTCCCGTTTGATTTCCATTAAATACATAATAATCTCCTTCGGACTTTTTAGCCAACATTGCAACTCTATCACAGTCAGGATCTGTTGCAAATATTAAATCCGCATCTATTTCATTTGCAAGCCTTAAAGAATATTCAAAGGCATTTACATCTTCAGGATTTGGGTAGCCCACAGTTTCAAAATCAGGATCAGGATTTTCCTGTTCAGGAACTACATTAATATTAGTAAATCCTCTTTCTGCCAATACGTACCTTACAGGTTTATTGCCTGTACCGTTTAAAGGTGAATAAACTACACATATATCCTTATCAATATCATCATTTATACTTTTTGATAAAGTCTTTCTATAGTAACTTATATCCAAATCACTTTTAATCACATGTACAAAACCACTTACTACAGTGCTCTTATAATCTAAAATTTTAATATCCTCAAATTTAAGCTTTTCAATTTCTTCCTGAATTTCATTGGCAATATCGTCTAAAATTTGAGAACCCTCTTCCCAATAAACTTTGTAACCATTATATTGTTTAGGGTTATGACTTGCCGTAATTACTATACCCGAAATAGTCCCAAGATACCTAACTGCATAAGACAACATCGGCGTAGGTCTTATATCGTTAAATATATGGGCATTAATTCCGTTAGCAGCTAAAACCCTTACTACTATTTCCGAAAACTCACGAGACATATGTCTTACATCACGAGCTATTACAACGCCTCTATCCATGGCAGTCTGTCCTCGTTTTATAATAGTATTTGCAAGGCCCTGTGTAGCTCTTGCCACGGTGATTTCATTCATTCTGTTGGTACCGACTCCAACTATACCCCTAATTCCCGCAGTACCAAATTCCAAATCCCTGTAAAATCTATCCTTAAGTTCTTCTTCATCATCTATACTTCTAATTTCAGTTTTTAAGTCCTCTGAAACTATAGCACTATCAAGCCACTCTTTTACTCTTTCTCTATAATTCATCTAAATCATCCTTTACCAAGTCATAAAATTCAGCATCTATTAAACTTTTCAAATCTAGGGGGGAAATTTTTATTTGCATTCCTATTTTCCCTCCGCTTATATAAAAATAATTTAAATCTTTTGCACTTAAATCTATAAAAGTCTTAAATTGTTTTTTCATTCCCACAGGCGAACATCCACCATGAACATATCCAGTAAGCCCCAATAATTCTCTTTGTGGAATCATTTCAATTTTCTTCTCTTTACTTGATGCTGCAGCTTTTTTTAAATCCAGTTCCCTTGCAACAGGCACTACAAAAACATAGTGATCATCCTTTGATTGTGTTACTAAGGTTTTAAATACCAGATTTTCGTCTTCCTTTAAAGTAGCTGCAACCTCTACGCCGGATATACCACCCTTTGGTGAATATTCTATAATTTCATAATCTATACCCTTATTTTCTAAAATTCTCATTGCATTAGTCTTTTTCATCACATTCACCGGTTTCCCTTCTCTATTAATTCTACAATAATTATAGAATTTTTTCACCTTTTATTCTAAAAGAAGACATAAAAAAATGGAGGTTAAAACCTCCACTTTCTAGCCGAATATTAAAAAGGCTATCGGCGTCGCTATTAATATTGACAAGGCAACACGCTCAAACCAAATTATAAAGTAATCTCTCATCTTTAAAGGTATTTCCGTTGCAAGTATACATGGAATTGAAGCACTGAAGAACAATATTTCAGATACACATACAACTCCAACTACAAATCTTGTTACTAATGGCGTTCCCACTACAGGTGCTGCAGGTAGGAACATTTCCACTATACTCATGGACATTGCCTTTGCTGCTAAAAGCGGTTCAGGCAACCTTGTTATCAAGGTAAATGGATAGAAGATATAGCCCACTATGTCAAATATAGGTGTGTACTTTGCCACTATTAGTCCTAAAGTTCCTATTGCCATTAATGACGGAGCCATATTAAGAGCCAACTGTAGTCCATCTAGAAAATTAACTTTTACATTTTCCCAAACACCCGGAGCATTTGAACTTACTTCCACTGCAACTTCTACTGCAGCTTTCCACTTACTTCCCTCTACATCCTGTTCAACATCACCCTTTTGACCTTCGTAATACTCATCAGGCTTACCGGACAACGGATATAATCTGGCAGTTATAGCTGTAACTATGAAAGTAACCACTAAAGAAACCCAAAAATAAATACTCCAATGGTCCATAAAGTCCAAAGTAGTAGCTACTATTATCATAAAGGCAGCTGATACTGTGGAAAATCCTGTTGCTATTATTGCAGCTTCTTTTCCCGTATACTTTCCTTCCACATAAACTCTATTTGTAATTAAAAGTGCTAAAGAATATGAACCTACAAAAGAAGCCACAGCATCTACTGCAGATCTTCCTGGAGTTTTAAATATGGGAACCATTACAGGTCTCATAAATATTCCTATAAACTCCATTAAGCCGTAAGAAACTATAAATGCTAAGAATACCGCCCCCACAGGTACTATTGTAGTAACAGGTACTACTACCTTTCCAAATATGAAAGGTATCATATCATCTTCAAGTAAACCTGCCGGTCCAATATTAAATACCGCCATTATTACAAAAGGTATTGCAAAGATATTTATAATGGAAAAGAACATTTTTATCCTCGTCTTTTTCCAAGTTCCCTTTATAAAAGGCAGAGCCACCCCTATAAATACCAAGGCCAATCCATAAATTGAATCATAGTAGGGTATTTTTCTAATTAATGTAACTACGTGGTCTAAAGGTATAGTGCTTTTTCCCATAAGGTCAATAGATACGAAAAACATAAAAATTCCAAATAAACTATAGACCACGAATCTTGTAAGAGCTTTGCTCCTACTCATTTCATTATTCATGAAATTCCTCCTTCTTTCTTTTTTGCTTTTTTATTATAGTCTATAAGCTGTCTTAAAACTGTCCATTATTTTTACAAATATTCTTAAGATTTGAAGTCTCATTTTATTTTGATAAAGCATTAACGTAAATTTTATTTGACAATTCTTAGACTATAGTAAATTTCAATTTACAATTGTACCTCTTTTTCTAATTTATTGCAATTTTGACATAAAAAAATAGTGGAGCCATCTCCACTATTTCTAATTTAATTTAATTTTTAACCGAATATTAAAAAGGCAATCGGTGTAGTTATTAATATTGACAAGGCAACACGCTCAAACCAAATTATAAAGTAATCCCTCATCTTTAAAGGTATCTCCGTTGCCATCATACATGGAATTGAAGCACTGAAGAACAATATTTCAGATACACATACAACTCCAACTACAAATCTTGTTACTAATGGCGTCCCCACTACAGGTGCTGCAGGTAGGAACATTTCCACAATACTCATGGACATTGCCTTTGCTGCTAAAAGCGGTTCAGGCAACCTTGTTATCAAGGTAAATGGATAGAAGATATAGCCCACTATGTCAAATATAGGTGTGTACTTTGCCACTATTAGTCCTAAAGTTCCTATTGCCATTAATGACGGAGCCATATTAAGAGCCAACTGTAGTCCATCTAGAAAATTAACTTTTACATTTTCCCAAACACCCGGAGCATTTGAACTTACTTCCACTGCAACTTCTACTGCAGCTTTCCACTTACTTCCCTCTACATCCTGTTCAACATCACCCTTTTGACCTTCGTAATACTCATCAGGCTTACCGGACAACGGATATAATCTGGCAGTTATAGCTGTAACTATGAAAGTAACCACTAAAGAAACCCAAAAATAAATACTCCAATGGTCCATAAAGTCCAAAGTAGTAGCTACTATTATCATAAAGGCAGCTGATACTGTGGAAAATCCTGTTGCTATTATTGCAGCTTCTTTTCCCGTATACTTTCCTTCCACATAAACTCTATTTGTAATTAAAAGTGCTAAAGAATACGAACCTACGAAAGAAGCCACAGCATCTACTGCAGATCTTCCCGGAGTTTTAAATATGGGAACCATTACAGGTCTCATAAATATTCCTATAAACTCCATTAAGCCGTAGGAAACTATAAATGCTAAGAATACTGCCCCCACAGGTACTATTGTAGTAACAGGTACTACTACCTTTCCAAATATGAAGGGTATCATATCATTTTCAAGTAAACCTGCCGGTCCAATATTAAATACCGCCATTATTACAAAAGGTATTGCAAAGATATTTATAATAGAAAAAAACATTTTAATCTTTGTAGTTTTCCAAGTTCCTCTTATAAAAGGCAGAGCCACCCCTATAAATACCAAGACCAACCCATAAATTGAATCGTAGTAGGGTATTTTTCTAATTAATGTAACTACGTGGTCTAAAGGTATAGTGCTTTTTCCCATAAGGTCAATAGATACGAAAAACATAAAAATTCCAAATAAACTATAGACCACGAACCTTGTAAGAGCTTTGCTCCTACTCATTTCATTATTCATGAAATTCCTCCTCCTTTATTTTTTGTAAATCAATTATAGTTCATCATCTGTCTTAAAACTGTCAAAATATAAACCAAAAATTTATTTCATCTTGATAAACCAAGAAAGTATAGTCTTTTTATAATGTTGATTTTTGACGTAATTTAGACGAGAATATTTATTTAATAAATAAATTGTAAAATATTTATTTTTATTTAGAATTTTTACCAATATTTATATTCTGTTTAACCTTTGATTTAAAGCTCTTTTCTGCAAGTGAAAATTTATATTTTATTTTATAGATATTTTTTGACACAAATTAGATTTAAAGTATACTTATATTAAAGTTTAAAATTTTCAAAATATTTAATATATAATAAATTTAAAGTAAAATATTTTTGACATTTATTAGACTTTTGTAAACTATTTTTTACATACAACAAATAACTAAAAACACAGAGGATTGAAATGAAAATATTAATTACACCTGCAAAGGAAATGAAGCTAGAAAATTCACAAAATTATAATAATGATTTAATTTTTAAAAATGAAACAATTGAAATTATAAATAGTTTAAAATCCTATTCTAAAGACGAGCTAAAGAAGGAATTTAAACTTAATGATAAAATAGCAGAAAAAAGTTATAAGGAGTGGCAGACTATTAATCATAACAAAAAAAGTAATGCTATCTTTACTTTTAATGGCCTTATGTATCGAAATATGAATTTAAAAGAATTGTTCCCTTCTCAATTAAATTATATAGATAATACTGTTAGAATAATCTCCCCTCTTTACGGTTTAATAAAACCCTTTGATGGCATTGCACTTCACAGATTGGACTTTTCTAAAAATATAACCTTAAAGAGCAATATTAAACTAATAGACTTTTGGAAGGAAAAAATTTCCTCTTACCTTTTAGAAGAAGACAGTTTATTTTTAAATTTACTATCAGATGAATTTTTAAAAGTATTAGATAAAGATGTTATTAAAAAATCCCTATTTGTAAAATTTATGATTAATAGAGACAATGATTTAAAAATCCACTCCACTACCTCTAAAAAAGGAAGAGGACAGCTTATAAATTATATGTCCAAAAACAATGTTGAAGATATTGAAGAGGTTAAAAGTTTTAATTATGACGGTTTTAACTTTAATAAAGAGTTATCAACGGCAAATAAACTGATATTTATAAAAAATAATTAAATTTTACAATTTACCCTTGACTTTTTCAAAGTTTATTATTACAATTACATTTAATATTTGAAAAACAAAATCTTTGAAATGGTAGTAGTATTATTGGAATTTCAGCGAGTTGAAGTAGAGTGTGAGTTCAATAAGGAAGATAATTACGAAGTAGGACCATTGAGATGATATTGCGAGCTTTTAGTTAGCCTTATCCGTTTAAGTTTACGTTAAAACTAAAGTGGGTGTTATTACATCAATCAGAGTGGTACCGCGGATATATTCGTCTCTTTCTTTATGAAAGAGACTTTTTTTATACCAAATTACCCTTGATTGAACATCAATTAGAGTGGTACCACGGATATTTCCGTCTCTTTCTTTTGAAAGAGATTTTTTTATACCAACCTATTTAACACCAATTAGAGTGGTAACGCGGATATATTCGTCTCTTTCTTTTGAAGGAGACTTTTTTATTATAATTTTTGGGGGAAGAAGAATGAAAAAAAATAATGAAATTAAAAAAGTTGTACTTGCTTATTCAGGAGGTTTGGATACTTCCATTACCATCCCTTGGCTAAAGGAAAATTATGGTTGTGAAGTAATTGCAGTAGTTGGAAATGTTGGACAGGACGACGAATTAGAAGGTTTGGAAGAAAAAGCCATTCAAACTGGAGCCAGCAAAATATTTATTGAAGACTTAACAGATGAGTTTGTTGAAGACTTTGTATTTGAAACTCTTAAAGCAGGCGCAAAATATGAAGGTAAGTACTTACTTGGAACTTCTTTTGCAAGACCTGTAATAGCAAAAAGATTAGTTGAGATAGCTCATAGAGAAGGTGCTGATGCAATTGCCCATGGATGTACAGGAAAGGGAAACGACCAGGTTCGTTTTGAGCTGGCTGTTAAGGCCTTTGATCCTGATATGGAAATTATAGCTCCTTGGAGAACTTGGGAGCTTAAATCAAGGGAAGATGAAATTGAATATGCAAAGGAACGTAACATTCCTCTACCTATGAAAGAAGATAATATCTATTCTGAAGATAGGAATATTTGGCACGTTTCCCACGAGGGATTGGATTTGGAATACCCTGATACGGAACCTAATTACGATAATTTCTTAAAGATGTCTGTATCACCTGAAAATGCACCTAATACTCCTACCTATGTTACTATCTCCTTTGAAAAAGGAATACCCGTGGCAGTTAACGGAGAGAAAATGTCCGGTAAAAATATAATTAAAGTATTAAATAAAGTCGGCGGTGAAAACGGAGTGGGTATAGATGATATAATTGAAAATCGTCTTGTAGGAATGAAAGTTAGAGGAGTATATGAAAATCCGGGCGGAGCTATTTTATATAAAGCCCACGAAATCTTAGAGTCCATAACTTTAGACGGCGATACTCAACACTATAAAGACGTAGTTTCTGTGGAATTTGCCAATGTAGTTTACAATGGTAAGTGGTTTTCACCACTTAGAGAAGCTCTTTCAGCATTTGTAAACAAGACTCAGGAAACTGTTACCGGAGAAGTAAAATTAAAATTGTACAAGGGCAATATTATTAATGCAGGAGTTACATCTCCGTATTCACTTTACAATGAAGAATTTGCTACTTTCGGAGAAGACGGAGTATATGACCAACACGATAGTCAGGGTTTTGTAAACCTATATTCCCTTTCTACTAAGGTACAATCTATGATGAAGAAAAAACTTAAAAATAATTCAATGACAGGTAATACGCTATGAAAATGTGGAGCAGTAGATTTAAAAAGGAATTAGACAGTCTTGCCAATGATTTTAATTCCTCCATTGGCATTGACTATAAAATGTATAAAGAGGACATTATGGGCTCAATGGCACATGCCAATATGCTATGTGCAACAGGTATAATTACCGATGATGACAACTCTAAAATTCAAAACGGTTTAAAAAATATTCTCTTTGAAATAGATTCCGGAGAACTTGAAATAAATCCTATGGCTGAAGATATACACATGTTTATAGAAGAAGAGTTGACAGAGAGAATAGGAGATGCGGGTAAAAAACTCCATACTGCCCGCTCTCGAAATGACCAGGTTTCAGTAGATATTAGAATGTATTTAAAAGCTAAAATTGAAAGCATTGTAATAGACCTGAAGACTTTAATTGAAACTCTTATAGAAGTGGCCAAAGCCAATTTAAATACTGTTATGCCCGGTTATACTCATTTACAAGTGGCACAACCTGTAACCTTTGCTCACCATATTATGGCCTATGTTCAAATGCTTACAAGGGACATATCCCGATTAATTGACTGCTATAATAGAATGAATGAAAATCCTTTGGGCAGCGGAGCTTTAGCTACTACTACCTACCCCATTGATAGATTTAAAACCACTGAACTTTTAAACTTTAAAATACCTACGAGGAACAGTATGGATTCCGTTTCCGACAGAGATTTTATAGTGGAGTTAAATTTTGATATTTCAATGGTTATGTTACATCTATCCAGATTTTCCGAAGAAATTATTCTTTGGGCAAGTCAGGAATTTAAATTTATAGAGTTAGATGATTCCTACTCCACAGGTTCATCTATTATGCCTCAAAAGAAAAATCCCGATATGGCAGAGCTTGTAAGGGGAAAAAGTTCAAGAGTCTTTGGAAATTTAATGGCTACTTTAAACCTTATAAAGGCTCTTCCTCTTTCCTATAACAAAGATCTTCAAGAGGACAAGGAAAATATTTTTGACAGTATTGAAACTGTGGAAATGTCCATTTTAATCTTTAATGGAATGATGAAGACGCTTAAAGTTAATAAAGAAAATATGCGTGATAAGGCAAAGAGGGGTTTTATAAACGCCACTGATTTGGCTGACTACCTAGTTAAAAAAGGTCTTCCCTTTAGAGATGCCTACAAAATCACAGGAAATTTGGTCAGTTACTGCGTAGATAAAAACATCTCCCTAGAGGAGTTATCTATGGAAGAATTAACTAACTTTTCCGATCTTTTTGAAGCTGACGTCTATAAGTATATAGATTTGGACTATATTCTCTCTCAGAGAAATGTCTATGGAGGACCGAGTCCCGATGCTGTGAAAAAACAGATCCTAGATACAAAAGCATATGTAGACACACTACAAATAAAATAAAAGTTGGTGATATCACCAACTTTTTACTTTATATTTATTTATTCTTTTTGATTTGCCTCTGCTACAATTTTTTCAGCAATATTTGCAGGAACTTCTTCATATCTTACAAATTCCATTGAGAAAGTACCTCTACCCTGTGTCATAGCTCTTAAATCTATGGAATATTCAAACATTTCAGCTTGAGGAGCTTCGGCAATTAACAGTTGAGAACCGTCTGCCTGCTGGTCCATTCCCAAAATTCTTCCCCTACGTTTATTCATATCTCCCATTACATCGCCTAAATAAGCGTCAGGTATAGATACTTCAACTTTCATAATAGGTTCAAGAAGTGCTGGTTTTGCCTCTTCCATTCCCTTTCTAAAAGCAAGAGAAGCTGCCAATTTAAAGGACATTTCATTTGAATCCACATCGTGATAGGAACCGTCATAAAGTACTGCTTTAAAATTAGTTACAGGATAACCGGCCAGTACTCCCTTTTCCTTAGACTCTATAATTCCCTTTTCAACTGCAGGGAAGTAGTTTCTTGGCACAGAACCTCCAAATACTTCCTCATCAAAAACAAAATCTTCTTCGCTAGGTTCAAATCTTATCCACACATCACCGTACTGTCCTGCTCCACCTGATTGTTTCTTATGTTTACCTTGAACTGATGCAGTGCCTTTAATAGTTTCTCTATAAGGAATTATAAAAGGAACTATATTTACTTCAACGCCAAACATATTCTTTAATTTTTCAAGAATAACATCTAGTTGTACTTGACCCTGACCTCCAATAGTCAATTGTTTCGTTTCAGGATTTCTTTCAACAGTAAAGCTTGGGTCTTCTTCTCTAAGTCTTCTTAAAGATGCTGACAATTTTTCTTCATCGCCCTTGGTTTTTGGTTCAATTGCATAATATAATACGGCACTTGGATATTTTATTTTCTTATATTTAACCGGATGAGCTTTATCACAAAGGGTATCTCCTGTTTCCGTTACACTTAACTTAGTAGTAGCCCCTATATCTCCCGCTTGAATTTCACTTATTTCAATTTGGTTCTTACCTCTTACTACGTAAAGACCGCCCATTTTTTCACTTTGATCCTTTGTGGAATTATAAAGAGCTGTGTCTTTAGTAATCTTTCCGGAAATAACTTTAAATATGGAAATTTTTCCTACAAAAGGGTCGGTAACGGTTTTAAATACCACTGCAGAATAAGGTTCTTTAACAGTTCCTTCTCTTTCTTCTCCCTCTTCATATCTAAAGCCCATATGCGCTCTTTCATCAGCAGGAGACGGCATATAATTCACTATTGTATTTAATAGTATATCTATACCTATTCCCTTTTCTCCGGAGCCAACTAATAGCGGAACGGCATCTCCCTCAAGTAAAGCGGAAGTAACGCCTCTAAGTAAATCTTCTCTTGTAAATTTTTCACCTGCAAAATATTTTTCCATTAAAACTTCATCAGAACCCGCCACAACTTCGGCAATTTCTTCATACATTCTTTCAGTTGCCTTTATTTGATCGTGACTTAATTCAGTTTCTTCAGGTGCTCCATCTTTATATTTAAATCCCTTTTGGTAAATTACATCTGTAACTCCTACAAAATCTTCTCCCTCACCGATCGGCACTGAAAAAGGAATTACTTTCTTACCAAAAGCGGCCTCAAGTTCCTCCATTAATTTTCTGAAGTTAACATTTTCTCCATCTATCTTGTTTACAAAAATAATTCTCGGTAATCCGATTTTTTCAGTGTACTTCCACATTCTTTCAGTACCTACCTCTATTCCGGAAGTGGCATCTATTACCATTAACGCCGCCTCTGAAGCACGTAGCGCTCCATAAGCCTCTCCCATAAAGTCTAGGTAACCCGGAGTGTCAATTATATTAACTTTATAATTTCTCCATTCAATAGGTATTATACTGGTACCTATGGAAGTTCCTCTCTCCATCTCTTCTTTGGAAAAGTCACTTAAAGTATTTTTTTCAGTAACACTTCCCAGTTTTTTTGTAGCTCCACTTTGATATAGCATAGCTTCTGTAAGATTGGTCTTTCCACTTCCACTATGCCCTACTAAGGCCAAATTTTTAACATTCTCCATGTCGTATACCTTCATGCAATAACCTCCTATATCTTTTATGTATAAATTTTGAAATCGTTTTTGCTGTTTTTTTACTTTATCATTATATCATATTTAACAGTCTTTTAATAGTTTACTTTAATCAAGCAATAAAAAGAACCCGATTTTCAAAAACTCAGGTTCTCTTTAAATTCCGTATTCCATCTGTAACTTCAGGCATCAATTCATCAGAGATGATTTTCAACATTCTCTCCAGCTCTGCCAACTCCGCTTCAGTAAATCTCTCCTTTGCCCTTCTAATTACCAAGTCCATATACTCATTTTTAATATCATAGTACTTATAGAATTTTTCAGTAAGCTCTAAAAAGTACTCTCTCTTATCTTCTTCAGATTGAACCTTTTTAACATAACCCTTTTTAACAAGATTGTTAACCTTGTAAGTTATATTCGGTTGAGAAATTCCCAAAAATCTTCCTACCTCATTAATAGTAGGTCTATCTAAAGCGTGAATTACCTCAGTACAAAAGGTCTCAGTCGTAGTTAATGTCGATTCCCTAGTAGCAAAACCCGTAAATATATTTCTATAAAAGTTCAATTTAAATTTTTCATAAACCTCATCAAATGTTTTTTCCAGCAATCTGCTCGTCTCCATATTAATATTAACAAATTTCAAAGTTTCGGGCAAGCGTTTTATCATTCTCCTATTGCAAAAGAAATTTCAGCCTTACAAACTAATTCACCCTTAACATATGCCTCACAAGTTGCAAAACCTATATTGAGTTTCTGTGACTTTAGCTTTGCAGTTATTTCAAGGGTATCTCCCGGCCTTACCATCTTTAGAAATCTTGCAGATTTAATACTTGTAAAAAAAGCAAGTTTCCCTCTGTTTTCTTCCGTAGATAGTATTGCAACCGCACCGACCTGAGCCATCGTTTCCACTATTAAAACACCCGGATAAATATGGTTGTTGGGAAAGTGTCCTTGAAAGACAGGGTCAGAAATACTGATGTTTTTAATTCCCTTTGCATAATCTCCCTCTTTATATTCCACTATCTTATCAACTAATAAAAAGGGATGTCTATGGGGAAGAATTTCCATTATTTCATTTGAATTATATTCCATACTAATATCCTTTCATTGCAATTGTAATATTGTGACCGCCGAATCCCAAAGAATTTGACAGCGCCAACTTAATATCCTGCTCTATTCCTTTATTTGGAACTATATTTAAATCACATTCTTCATCTTCCACTAGGTAATTTACCGTTGGAGGTATGAAAGAGTTTTCAATTGCAAGTAAAGTTATTATTGCCTCTATAGCTCCGCTTGCTCCAAGTAGATGACCTGTCATAGACTTTGTACTTGATAACTTTAAGTTATAAGCATGGTCTTTGAAGGTATTTTTAACTGCTTTAGTTTCTATTTTGTCATTTAAAGGTGTTGAAGTACCATGTGCATTTATATAATCCACATCCTCCAATGTCATTCCCGAATTTTTAACTGCCTGCTCCATTGCCATTGAAGCCCAAATTCCGTTTTCTTCCGGAGCTGTTATATGGTTGGCATCACAAGTTATTGCGCCTCCAACTATTTCTCCGTAAATCTTAGCTCCTCTTTTTAAAGCTGAATTTAATTCTTCAAGCACCAAGACTCCCGCTCCTTCTCCCATTACAAATCCAGCTCTCTCTTTATCAAAGGGAATACTGGAGCGTTTTATATCGTTACTTTCATTTAACGCCCTCATGGAAGAAAAACCGCCTATTCCCAAATGGTTGATACTGGCTTCTGCACCACCGGCAAATACCACATCATTATATCCATCTACAATACTTCTATAGCCGTCTAAAATAGCATTATTTGCTGAAGCACAAGCTGTCACGGGACATCCCACATATCCATGTACTCCCAATTCAATAGCTATTTGCGCTGCAGTCATATTGGCAATTACCATAGGAATAAAGAAAGGACTTATCTTATCAAATCCCTTTTGAGATGCTTTTATAGTTTCCGTTTCAATAGTATCAAGTCCGCCAATTCCGGAGGCCACCATAATTCCCACTCTAGTTGGCTCAAAGTCATTTAAATCAATTTTACTGTCTTCTTTTGCATTTCTTGCAGCAGCAATTCCAAATTGATTAACTCTGTCTGTCCTTCTTTGATCCTTCTTATTAAAATAATCACTTGGATTAAAATCTCTACACTGACAAGCCACCTTAACTCTTAAATCTGAAGTATCAAATCCCTCAATAAAATCAACGGCACTATTACCCTCTTTTACGTTTTTCCAAAGAGTCTTAATATCATTGCCAATGGGAGATATAAAACCCATTCCCGTAACGACTACTCTCCTCATATATTCATTCCTCCATCGACAGAAATCACCTGTCCAGTAATGTAGCCGGCCCTATCTGAGGCAAGAAAAGAAATCAATTCAGCTACATCATCCACTTTTCCATATTTTTGCATTGGAATATTTTTAAGCATTTCCTTTTTTACATCTTCATTTAAATTACCTGTCATTTCAGTTTCTATAAAACCCGGCGCTATTGCATTTACTGTTATATTTCTTCTAGCAAGTTCCAGAGCTAATGTCTTTGTCATTCCGATTATTCCAGCCTTACTTGCCGCATAGTTGATTTGACCTACATTCCCATGAAGCCCCACTATTGAACTCATGGAAATAATTCTGCCATATCTTTTTTTCAACATCATCTTAGATGCAAGTTTCATACAGTAGAAAGTGCCATTTAAGTTTACATCTATAACCTTTTGAAAGTCTTCCTCACTAAGTCTTAAAGTTAAATTGTCCCTTGTAATCCCTGCATTATTTACTAAAACTTCCAAAGAGTTAAACTTTTCCGAAATTTTTTCAAACATAGCTTCACAATCTGCGTAATTGGAAACGTCGCCCTTTACTTTTAATACTTCCACATTTTTTTGCAAAAGTTCTGCTTCAAGCTTTTCAGCATCTTCTAAATTTCTATAATTTATAACAATATTCATATCATCATCTGCTAGCTTTAAAGCAATTGCGCGACCTATTCCCCTAGTAGCACCGGTAATAAACGCTGTCTTACTCACCTTGTATTTCCTCCACAAATTTTAAGTACTCATCATATGTGGAAATAGTACTTACTTTAATCTTCCTGTCCACTTTTCTCATAAAGCCCTTTAAGACATTATTAAAACCAATTTCCACAAATAAATCTACACCATCTTTAACCATATTTTTTAAAGCATCTTCAAATCTTACAGTCCTCATAACCTGTTTTATCATCATCTCTTTAACGTCCTCATCACTTCGTTGCTTTCCTGTGAGATTGTAGTACATATCAACTGTTTCCACTTTAAAGTCCACAGTTTTAAAAAAGTTTTCCAATTCCTTTGCAGCATCTTTCATATATTCCGTGTGAAAAGGTCCTGAAACTTTTAACTCTATAGCTTTACTTCCCATTTCCTTTAAACTTTCCACTGATGCCAGTACAGCACTTCGCTCACCTGAAATCACAATTTGTCCGGGACAGTTTAAATTGGAAATTGAAGCAAAGTTTTTTTCATCACTGTGTTTTGTTACCACTTCACTTACAATATCCTCAGATGAACCTACAATTGCATACATTAAAGTATCTATATTCTCCGAGCTTTTCTTCATTGCCTCTCCTCTAAATTCGGCAATTTTTAAAGCATCTTCTGCCCTGAGCACACCTGAAGAGTAAAGCGCTCCATATTCCCCAATACTTAAACCTGCTGTGGCATCAGGTGAAATTCCCTTTTCTTTTAAAAGTTTTGTCACCATTATTTGGAAGGCAACTAATGCAACTTGAGTATTTTCTGTTTCCTTTAAAGTTTTCTCATCACTGAAAAAGGACAGTTCCTTTACATTTTTTTCAATATCTATGGAGTCATAAAATTCCTTCGCCGCCTGTGAATTCTCATAAAAATCAAGACCCATACCGGGCTTTTGGCTTCCCTGTCCTCCATATAAAAAAGCTATCTTCATCTTTCCCCCATAAGTTTTTCTATAACATCTTTTACAGTAGTTATTTCATCTATTGAATCTATATTTTCTCCTGAAAACACTACATTTAACCTACCTTTAGCACTTTCACAAAGAGCCTTTGAAATACAGTAAGGAGTCTTTCTTGGATCACAAGTCTTTAGACAATCAATACATCTTCGCTTTTGAACCTTTGAATAATCTATTCCCTTTAGAAAGTCATTTTTTATAGCCCTTGCCCAAAATCCCACAGGACTTAAAATAATTTCCAAATCTGAGTCCTTTGAATCAACTATTGCTTGTTTAAAATTAATATGGGCATCACATTCTTCAGTTGCAATAAAAGGTGTTCCCACCTGAACTCCATCTGCCCCTAAATCCTTCATCCTCAACCTGTCTTCTAAAGTTCTAATTCCTCCTGCAGCGAAAGAATAAATTTTCTTTCCCCTTTCAGTTTTTAACTCCTTTAAAAGTTCAAATACATCAGCTACTATATCTTCCAATTTTACTGTTTCTATTTCTTCTCTTTTAAAGCCTAGATGACCTCCTGCCTTAGGTCCTTCCACCACTACAAAATCAGGCAGTCTATCATACCTCTTCTTCCAAGTCTTTAGAATTAAAGCTAAAGCTCTCTTGCTGGAAACTATAGGAGCTATCAACGTTTCCTTTCCAACCAGTTCAGGCAGGTTTAAAGGAAGTCCCGCACCACAGATCACAGCATCAGCCCCATATTCACTTGAAGCTCTTACAAGTTCTTCATAGTCCTTTGCCGCAGTCATAACATTTACGCCAATTAAACCCCTGCCTCTGGCAATGGCTTTAGCTTTTTCAATCTCTTTTTTTAAAGCGGCTTTACTTTTAGCCAGAGGATCCTTTAAAAAACCCTCTTCTCTATATCCTATATCCACCCCGGATATTACACCCATGGCTCCTTCTCTAGCCACTGAACCCGCTAAATTTCCAAGGGATATACCAACTCCCATTCCACCTTGAATAATGGGAATGTCCATTTCCTTATTAAAAAAACTCACTTTGCACATAATTTTTTCTTCTCCAAAAGATAATCACTATAGAGCTTTTCAAAAAGAGCCTTTACACTGGTCTTCTCTTTTACTTCTTCCACCACTTGACCGGCCATTATAGTACCATTAGTCATATCGCCTTCATGGACTGCCTTTCTCAATGAGCCTAAAGTTAAAATCTCCAGTTCTTCCATAGTGGCTCCTTGTTTTTCCTTTTCTATATATTCATTTACCATTTTATTTTTAAGTACTCTATTAGGTAAACCGTTTATTCTTCCCATCACCGTTACCTGTGAGGACTTAGCTGCTATAATTCTGTCTTTATACTTCTCATGTACCGGACATTCATTTGTTGCCAGTAAACAAGTCCCCATTTGAACACCCACTGCACCTAGCACTTCTGCCGCTAAAATTTGTTTTCCCGAAGCGATTCCTCCCGCCGCAATAACGGGAATAGAAAGTTCATCGGCTATTTGATGTATTAGTACCATACTTGTCAATTCTCCAATATGACCTCCCGCTTCCTGTCCCTCTGCTATTATTCCATCAACACCCAGACGCTCCATTCTCACTGCCAAGGCTTTTGAAGAAACTACGGGAAATACTTTTATATTTGACTCTTTCCACTTTTCAATATACTTGCCGGGATTTCCCGCTCCTGTAGTTACAACAGGAATCTTATAATCACTTACAATTTCAGCTATTTCCTCAACCTCCGGATTAATTAGTAAAATATTTACTCCAAAGGGTTTATCCGTCTTGGATTTACAAATTTCAATCTGCTTTTTTAAATCACTTGCGCTTAAGCCGCCCGTTCCTATTAATCCAAGTCCACCAGCATTACTAATTGCAGCTGCAAATTCCCCTGTGGCAATATGAGCCATTCCACCTTGAATAAACGGATATTTAATATTTAATATTTCTTCTAATCTCATCTTTTCTCCCTAAACATCTACTATTGCTCCTGCAAAGGTAAGACCTCCCCCAAATCCAAACAAAAGCATTTTTTGGCCTTCCCTAAACATTTCCTTTTCATACATTTCTCCAAGACATATTGGAACACTTGCCGAAGAGGTATTTCCATATCTCTGTAAATTGGTATAGTACTTTTCCAAGCCGCCAATTTTCTTAGATACCGCTTTAATTATTCTTAAATTAGCCTGATGGAGAACAAAATAATCTATTTCTTCCGGCTTAGTCGACGACTTCTCCAATATGTTCTTTAGACTTTTAGGTACTATATCCAGTGCGAATTTATAAATATTCTGTCCATGCATATAGATTTTTTCATCGTCTCCTCTTAACAATTTAAGATCGTCGCTACCCATTGTCCCGTTGTCATAGTAAAAAGGTTTTAAGTTTTTTTCAAATAACACTGCCCCTGCTCCATCACCAAAGAGCATTACCGTGGACCTATCACCTTTATCTACAAGCTTGCTAAGTTTCTCAGCTCCTACAATAAGAGCATACTCTCCCTCTCTTAACATCTGATGAGCCACTATAGCTCCACCTACAAATCCTGTACAGGCCATATTTATATCAAGGGCAAATACATCTTCACCAAACTGAAATTCCCTTTGAATTATTGAAGATATGGAAGGCATAATATAATCCTGACTTAAAGTTGCAACTATAATAACCTTTACCTTTTCAATTTCCCCTGAAGTTAAATTTAATTTTTTTACAGACTCTACTGACATATCCTTTACGTCAGAATCTTCCCAATATCTGGTTTCTATTCCGGTTCTCTGCACTATCCATTCATCTGAAGTATCTAAGTAACTTTCAAAGAAACTGTTTTTAACTGCATTTTTTGAATTATAGTGTCCCGCTTTAACAAATTTCAATCCCATATTAAATTCTCATACTTCTTTCTTCTATTTTGTAATAATTCTTCCATTGGAACTTTTTTCAAGCTACTTATATTTTTTTCAAGAGATTTTTTCAATCTCTTATAGTTGTCCATAAAGTCATCTTGATTTAAAGCCAAATCCTCTTCTATAATTTCATCACATATGCCATATTTTAAAAGGTCATAAGAGGTTAATTTCATTAAATTTATTGCCTCTTTAGCTCTTAGAGAATCCTTCCATAAAATAGAAGCAAAGCCTTCAGGCGATAAAATGGAGTATACTGAATTTTCCATCATAATAAGATGATCACAAACTCCTAAAGCCAATGCTCCTCCACTGGAACCTTCGCCGATTATAACCGATACAATACTGGTCTTTAAACCGCACATTTCATAAATCGTACTGGCTATTGCCTCTCCCTGACCTCTTTCTTCCGCCTCTACACCCGGATAAGCCCCCTGGGTATCTACAAAACATACTACAGGTCTGTTGAATTTCTCGGCTTGTTTTGCCAGCCTTTGAACCTTTCTGTATCCCTCGGGATGAGGCATTCCAAAGTTTGCTTCCAAAGATTCTTTTAATTCTCTTCCTTTTTCAATTCCCAAAAAAGTTACTACTTCATCTCCAAGAGTACCTATTCCTCCTACAATGGCCTTATCATCTTTAAACTTCCTGTCTCCATGAAAGAAAACAGGATCCTCAATTAAATTTTCAATATAGTCCATTGCCTTAGGCCTATTTTTATATCTGGCTAAAAACACTCTGTCTTCAGCATTTAAATTTTCTTTTGCTTCTTTAAGTTTGGTTTTTTTATAAATATTAAATTCTTCGCTTCCTTTTTCTTCACTTAACAATTTATCAAATAACAACTTTATTTCCATAATCTCTCCTATGGTATTTTAAAATCAAACCTAAATATTCCTTTAATTCTTTTCTGTGAACTATGTCATCTAAAAATCCATGTTCAAGTAAATATTCTGCACTTTGAAATTCCTCAGGTAAATTTTCTTTAATCGTCTGTTCAATTACCCTTCTACCGGTAAAACCTATTAATGCCCCCGGCTCAGCTATTATTATGTCGCCAAGGCTGGCAAAACTAGCTGTCACTCCGCCGGTAGTAGGATCAGTCATAACAGATATATATAAATTACCCTCTTCACTGTGGTTTCTAAGGGCAAAGGTTGTTCTTGCCATCTGCATTAAAGAAAATATTCCTTCCTGCATTCTGGCTCCGCCACTTGCAGAAAATGAAATTACAGGTAATCCATCTCTAGTTGCAAGTTCAAAGCATCTGGAAATTTTCTCTCCCACATATACACCCATACTCCCCATTAAAAATCTACTGTCCATAACGAAACAATAACATTGGTTGCCGTTAATGCTTCCCTTACTTATTAAAACAGCTTCGTTTAATTCACTTTTTTCTCTTGCAGACTTTAGCTTTCTTTCATAATCTGCAAACTCCAAGGGATTATAGGTCTTATCCTCATCTTCTATTATTGTATATCCTTCATCCATTATTAAATTTAATCTATCTTCTGCAGGCATCCTTAAATGATTCTTACATTTCGGACAGATAAATTGATTATATTCCAAGTCTGATTTCAAAATAGTATTTCCGCATTTATTACATTGTAAAAATTCAATTTGATTTTTTACAAGATTTCTAACTATTTTTCTATCTCTTCGCTCTCTTAATTGTTTTACTTTTTTAAATACATCGGTATTAAGTTTAAAATAATCCATTTTTATCTATATGCCTCCATTAAATTGAGAAGTTCATCTAGTTTTTCTTCTATAAAAGAAGTAGAATAATTTCCCCTTATAAAGTCAATATCAAATAAAATAGCATAAAGTAAGTACTGGTTTGTGCTGACACCATCTATAATGATTTCCTCCAATGCCCTTCTCATCTTCCTTATTGCTCCCAATCTCGTCTTATCTTTTACTATAATTTTTCCAAGCATTGAATCGTAATAAGGGCTGACTCTGGCTCCGCTGTAAAGATAGGAATCAAATCTCGTATTCACTCCTCCCGGACCATAGAAAAATTCCACTTCTCCTGATTCCGGCATAAAATTATTAAGCGGATTTTCGGCATTTATTCTACATTCAATTGCACAACCCTCAACTTTTACATCTTCCTGTTTAATGCTTAGCCTTAGACCGGATGTAATTCTTAATTGTTCCTTTATTAAGTCTATATTCGTAACCATTTCAGTTACAGGATGTTCAACTTGAATTCTGGTATTCATTTCTATAAAATAAAATTTATTTTCCTCATCAAGTACAAACTCCACTGTTCCCGCATTTTCATAGTTACAAGCTTTTGCCGCTCTTATAGCAGTTTCATAAAGCTCCTTGCGCTTATCGTCATTTAATCTTACACAGGGGCTCTCCTCTATCATTTTTTGATTTTTCCTTTGAATTGAACAATCTCTTTCACCAAGAGCTACTATATTGGAAAATTTATCTGCTAAAATTTGAACTTCCACATGCTTGGGATTTACAATAAGTTTTTCAATATACATATCACCGTTGTTAAAAGCGGCAATTGCCTCTGATTTTGCAGCATTAAACTCTCTTTTCAAATCTTCGCTTCTAAAAACCCTACGCATTCCCTTACCGCCGCCGCCACCTGATGCCTTAATTAAAAGAGGGTACCCTATTCTCTCCGCAATTTCAAAAGCCTCTTCTTCGCTTTCTACTTTCCCATCAGAACCCGGAACTACTGGTACCCCGTTTTTTATCATTAAATTTCTTGCAGCTATTTTATCTCCCATCATCTCAATAATTTCAGATGATGGACCTACAAACTTAAGTCCTACCTCCTCCAAGTTCTTTACAAAACTTGCATTCTCAGATAAAAAACCATATCCCGGTGCAACAGCATCACAATTTGTAGATAAAGCAGCTGAAATAATGTTATCAACATTTAAATAACTCTCAACACTTTGAGCTGGTCCTATACAAATACTTTCATCTGCAAATTTAACATGTAGTTGATCCACATCTTCAGTAGAATAAACAGCAACTGTCTTTATCTGTAATTCTTGAGCAGATCGTATTATCCTTAGTGCAATCTCTCCTCTATTTGCAATTAATAATTTCTTTATCATATTTCCTCTATCTCAAAAATAACATCCCCGTATTGAATTAGCTCTCCATCTTCAAATCCATTGTTTTTTATTATTCCGTTTACAGGGGATTTAACTTCATTAAACATTTTCATAGCTTCTACTATACAGAGCACATCTCCCTTTTTAACACTATCTCCTATTTCTACAAACCTAGGACTTTCCGGAGACGGACTGGAATAAAAAATTCCTACAAGAGGAGATTCCAACTTAAAGTTGGAATTTCCCTCATTATTATTTTTATTATGTTCTTTTTTTCCTTCTAATTTATTTTCAATATTTGTTTCTAATTCTCTTGTAGTACTCTTATCTAAATTAGAAGAGTTTTTTTCCAATTCCAAACTAAAATTATTGTCCTTATATTTTAAAGAGGACAGGTTGGAATTAGTAAAAATATCTATTATTTCTCTTACTTCCATTTTTTTACTTTCCAATATACTTAACTATATCTTCTATAGTTCTAACCTTTTCTAAATCTTCATCTGGAATTTGTACTCCAAATTTTTCTTCAATTGCCATAGTTAATTCAACAATATCTAGAGAATCCGCATTTAAATCTTCTATTAAATTTGTTTCTTCTTTTAAATCCTCTATTTCACAACCTAAATTTTCCGCTACTAATTCTTTTACATCTTCTAAAATCATAATTTACCTCCAAATATATTTTAAATTTCTTACATAAGTTTCTTTATATAAATAATTTTAAGTATATTATAGTTTTAAATATATTCAAAGTCAATTAAATACTTAAATTTTCTTATGTATTTCCATAATCTTTGCTTTTATTTAGACATTTAAAAAGCCCTATTCAATAAAATGAATAGAGCTTTTATTAAATTTTATATTCCAATACTCAGATTTATTTGTTTCTCTCTTCTAAAAACTTTCTTGCTACTTCAGGGAATAAAGCATAAGTCAACACATCTTCTTCACTTCTAGCTAAATCTCCTATTTCTTCTCTTGCAGTAGCAAGTCCCGGCTGTAAATAATCTGCAGGTCTTCCCTCTATTACTTCAGCATCGCCTATTATAGATCTTCTAAAATCTTCATCTATCTTAACAGGGCTCTTACCGTAATTTCCCTTTAGATATTCCTTTATTTCCTTTGGAACCATTTTATATCTCTGACCCATTATCACATTAAAGGTAGCTTGAGTTCCTACCATTTGGCTCATTGGAGTTACAAGAGGCGGGTATCCTAAATCCTTTCTAACTCTAGGTATTTCAGCTAAAACCTCGCCGTATTTTTCCAATTTTTTAAGACCTTCCAATTGAGTATAAAGGTTAGAAAGCATTCCTCCCGGAACTTGGTATATTAAACCGTTAGGATCTACAGATAGCATCTTTACAGGTAAAATATTCTCTTCAATATATTTCACCTTAACCTTTTCAAAGTGATTTGCTATTTCCTCAAGGATTTTAATATTTAAACTTGTATCATATCCCTTCTCCTTCACAAGCATATAAAGTGTTTCTGTAGGCGGTTGAGAGGTACCTCCGGAAAAAGGTGAAATTGCAGTGTCTATTATATCAACACCTGCTTCAATTCCCTTTAAATAAGTCATAGAACCCATTCCTGTAGTAGCATGAGTGTGAAGTTCCACTGGTAAATTTAATCTTTTAGTAATTTGTCTAACTAATTCATAGGCTTCGTAGGGTGTTAATATTCCCGACATATCCTTTATTGCCAAACTATCAGCGCCCATTTCAGCAATTGTCTCGCTTAATTTTGTAAAATATTCTATAGTATGAACTTCTGAAACTGTGTAACTAATAGCAACTTGAGTCTCTGCTCCAAACCTCTTAGCTGCACTTATTGAAGTTTCCAAATTTCTTACGTCATTTAAGGCATCAAAGATTCTTACTACATCCACTCCGTTTTTAATTGAAAGTTCAATAAATTTTTCCACAATATCATCAGGATAGTTTTTATAACCCAATAAATTTTGACCTCTTAAAAGCATTTGAGTTTTAGTGTTTTTCATATGTGCCTTTATATTTCTAATTCTCTCCCAAGGATCCTCATTTAGAAATCTTATACAGGAATCAAAAGTTGCTCCTCCCCAACACTCTAAAGCTCTATATCCCGCATTATCTAACATTTCAAGAGCGGGCTGCATATCTTCATATCTCATTCTTGTAGCCATTAAACTTTGATGTGCATCTCTTAAAACTGTTTCCGTAAACTCTATTTTCTTTTTCATATTCCACTCCCATCCTATTTATTTTATAATTTTTACTTACGACTTTTCTTACAAATTAAAAATATTTCAAATGAAATTTAAATAAGTACTAAGTTGTTCTTTAAAATTGAAATTACTAACTGATATATAAAAGCATATTTTTTAAATTAAAATTTTTTAATCCTTTATCTAATTATTACATAATATTACCCGCCATACCATTATAAATTTATAAAAAACATTTAAAAAGCAGCCAAATAAAATAGCATACATAACACCACGTTATGCATGCTATACTCCCATATTTTATTATGAAAAGAAATTATTCCGTTAACTAACTAACTCTAAAGCACGATTTCTAATTCTTATTTCCTCTGTTGACTCCGCATCATCCATTACAAGACCATGATTTTTTTTCTTTCTTGTAACTTGATCAATACATACATAAGTAATAAAACCTTCAACGTGTATCTCACCAGTTAAAGATGAAACACCGTTAACATAAACTGTAATACTTGAATTGCCCAAATTTACAATTTTGCCCGTAAAGTTTACAATATCTCCCTTTGGAACCGGTTTAAAAAACTTAAACCCATTCATTGCTAAAAAAACCAACTCATCAGGATTTTTATAGCTCATTGAAGCAGTCATAAATCCTGTTTCCGATAACCAAATTAAAGCCTTACCTACAAATAAAGTTCCATGATGATTTAAATCACCGGTTAATACTAACTGAGACGTACTTAATTCTTTCACAAAAAACATTCCTTTCAAATTTTATTAGTTCCATTATACAATATGCTTTTCATATTGTAAAGCTATATTTTATATAATAAAACTAATTTTGCATTGTGAAATTATATCCTGTTTTCTCTACAATTATTCTTTTCTATAGCTAAAAATAAATGCACATATGAGAATTATAATTGCATAAAATATAAAAAAAGAATTTAAGTTATCCATTCCCCTACTTAGAGAAACTATACCACCTATAAACTTTAATAAGAAAGACGTAAAAATATAGCCGCTAAAACTTAAAATACTAGTTATTAAAGCTCTTCTATCTATCTTTGTAAATTTACCTACATAATAAAATCCTATGGAAATTAATCCTGCACTGAAAAATCCAATTGAAAATAACAATATGCCCAAGAAAATAATATTTGCATGAGCTATTTTTAAGCCTAAAGTAATCCATAGTACCACATTTATTAATGAAACAATTGGCAACAATTTTCTAACGTCAAATTTATCGCAAAGTCTACCTATAATCGGCGTTCCTAAAAAATAACCCGTTGAAAATACTAACAATAGATTACTTGTAGTAGTAAATGCAAAATTATAGCCATCTACAAAATAGGGAATAAACCACAATCCCTGAAATGATTGAACGGCACCGGTACAAATGGTAAAAATAATAATCAAAGAAACTAAAGCTCTGTCCAACCCAAGTCCCTTTGTCCTCTCCCCGTCTTTTAAACTTGAAGAAGATGCCTTTATCCTTATATCACCTACAGAAAATACAATAAATAAAAATAGTATAAAGGGAATTATTGCAAAAATATAAAAGCTGACTCTCCAGCTGAAATTGTCAACTAACAGCTGTAATGGTTTTGAAGCTACGATAGTACCTATAGTACCAAAGGCCAGTAAGATACCAGTAAGCCCTCCTGCCTCTTCACTCCTGAAAAGCAACCTTACAAAAGTTATGGCAGGTATGTAGGTTGTAGATATTCCTATACTTAAAAGAACTCTACTTAACAATAGGCTATGTACACTGTTAGATAGACCAAAAGACAAGGAACCAATAGTAGTGACAATTAAACTGAATAATATTATTTTTTTCGGACCAATTCTATCACATAAGTATCCACAGGGTATTTGAATTATTGCATATATAAAAAATAATATTGAGCCTAAAGTTCCAATAGTATCCATTCCTATTCCCAATTCTTGAGAAATAGGTACTGATAATACAGATAAAGACACCCTATGAAAACTTGACACTAGGTATGAGAGAGCTAAAAAAATAAAAACTAACATTTTATTGTCGCTTTTAGCCCTGTTTACATTTTCCATTCACTTCCTCCTAAAAATTAATATTTGATATATTTTACCATAGCCAATACTTTAATCATACTAAAATTACATTAAAACAGGTGCAAAATAATTACACCTGTTAATAACTAATCTTTTACTATTGTTCCCTGACTGTTTGGATTATTGGTATTTAGAATTTTAATCATTATGTTTTTTTCTCTCACCGGTGCAATAGCTTCTTTTTGATAAATTTCCGCACCATCTTCTATTATCTTTCCAAATTCATCATAATTTAAAGTCGGTATAGTCTCCGCTTTCCTATCTTTCTTGGGATCTGAAGTCATAACACCGTTTACGTCGGTCCAATTTTCATAGACTTTTGAATTAAGAGCGCTTGCAATAATGGACCCTGTAAAATCTGAACCGCCTCTATTAAAAGTCCTAATATTCCCCTCAACATCTCTACCATAGAAGCCAGGAACTACGAATTTCTTTCCCTTGCTCATTTTTTCTCTTACATTTTCATAACTTTTTTCAAAATCAATTTCTCCTCTAGAATTGAAATTAATTAAGTCTTTAGCATCTATAAATTCATAGTCTAAATACTTTGCCATTAACTTAGCATTTAAATATTCTCCGCGGCTTACTATAAAATCTCTACTCTGCGAAGATTCTATATCTTTAAAAGAATTTTCTATTTCTTCAAAAGTCTTTTTATCTAAGTTTAAATCAATAGCTATGTTTTTAAATCTATTCTTTATAGTTTCTACTGTAGTATCTATAAGCTTTTCATTCTCAATAAATTTTTCTTTTAATTCTGCTAAAACTCTTTCAATTTTATTTTGACTTTCTTTTAATTCACTTATATTTATTAGTAAATCTGTGACTTTTTCATCTTTAGAATCTCGCTTTCCCGGTGCTGAAACAACTATAATATCTCTTTCATCTTCAGATAATACTATACTTTTCACCTTAGAAAATTGTTTTGCATCGCTTAAAGATGAACCGCCGAATTTTGAAACACTTTTCTTTTCGATTTCCTCAATATGAAAGGGAGTCACTTGATATACACAGTAGTTTAACCAGTTTGAAAAAAATAAATTTCCCGAAGTTCTCCATTTAATGGTTATACCGTCTTTAGGATTGTTATTTTTATAATAATTCTTAGGTAAATTGATTTTTAATCCCTTAGATAAATCCCTAATATATTCATTGTGCAAGGTTTCCTTATCATATTCCCAGTGCCCAAAAGAAAATATAAACCTATTGTCCTCTGTGGTAACTAAACCTACTCCCGTATCTTCCCTACTCGCTAAAATTTTTAAATCTGAATGTTTTCTAACTTCTTCTTCTCTTACATAGGTATGCCTTGAATGTGGAACCAGAAATTCATCGTCAAAACCCTTTAGGATTTTATCATCAGCAAGTTTTTCAAATTCAAATACTCCAAATATTTTATTATCTAAAACTTCACTATCAATATCGTAATAATAATAAAGAGCTGCTTGTGCCGCCCAACAAATAAACATTGTAGAATAGACATTAGTTTTAGCAAATTCCAAAATACTCTTTAATTCATCCCAATATTTAATGTTTTCATACTCAAGTTTTTCCACTGGAGCACCTGTAATTATCATCGCATCATACTTATTGTCTTTTATCTCTTCATAAGTCTTGTAAAATTTTTCCAGATGTTCTTGTTCAGTATTTTTTGAATTATGGGAACCCATTCTTATTAAATCAATATTTATTTGCAAGGCAGTATTAGATAACATTCTTAAAAATTGAATTTCAGTTTCTTCCTTTTTAGGCATTAAGTTTACTATTGCAACTTTTATTGGTCTAATATCTTGGCTTTGTGCTCTATTTTCACCGATCACAAAAATATTTTCCCTTTGTAAAACATCTTCTCCAATTAAATCCCTTGGTATAATAAGAGGCATATTTTCAACTCCTTAACAATTTTAACCTTCAAAAGCCTGATTTAAATCTTCTATTATTTCCTTAACATTTTCTATTCCAACTGAAAGTCTAACCATATTCGGAAGTATTCCGGCTTCTATTTGAGCTTCTTCGCTAAGCTGTCTATGAGTCATACTTGCCGGATGAAGTGCATGGGTTCTAATATCTCCAACGTGAACTACTAAAGTCGTCAACTTTAAGTTGTTAATCCATTTTTTAGTTTCCTCTATTCCACCCTTTACTCCAAAGGCAATTATTCCGCTACCTCCTTTAGGGACATACTTTTTAGCTAATTCATAATTACTGTCACCTTCAAGTAAAGGATACTTTATCCAATCCACCTTTGGATGATCTTTTAAAAACTTTGCCACTTCCAGTGAATTTGTAGAATGCTTTTCCATTCTCAAAGCTAAAGTTTCAACGCCTAAATTTGTTAAAAAAGCGTTAAAAGGACTCATTGTAGTTCCTAAATCTCTTATAAAGACTACTCTTGCCTTAGTAATATAGGCTTGTTCTTTAAAAGTATCAGTATAACTAAGACCATGGTAATTCGGATCTTTATCAGTTAAACAAGAAAACTTTCCATTTTCCCAATTAAATTTACCGCTATCTACTATAACTCCGCCGACACTTGTAGCATGTCCATCTAAAAACTTAGTTGTAGAATGTGTTACTATATCGGCTCCAAAATCAAAAGGTCTACATAGGTATGGAGTGGCAAAAGTATTATCAACTATTAAAGGTATACCGTATTCATGAGCTATTGCTGAAATTTTTTCAATATCTAAGACATCTACTCCGGGATTTCCTATAGTTTCGGAAAATACAAGTTTTGTATTATCTTGAATTGCACCTCTAAGTTCCTCTTCATTATTTAAGTGAACAAAAGTAGTCTTTATACCGAACTTTTCCAATGTAGATCCTATTAAAGTATAGGTGCCTCCATATAAATTATTCATTGCCACAATATGTTCCCCTGCCTTACATATTGTAAGAATAGCTAAAAGAGTTGCTGATTGACCTGATGAAGTTGCTAAAGCTCCAACGCCGCCTTCCATTTGTGCTATTTTTTCCTCAAAGGCATTCACTGTCGGATTGGATATTCTGGAATACATATGTCCATCTTTTTCCAAATCAAATAATGCCGCTACTTCATCTGCATCATCATATTTATAAGTCGTTGATTGAAAAATAGGTAATATTCTAGGCTCACCATTTTTAGGCTGGTAGCCACCTTGCACACATAAAGTTTCAACTGACAAATTTTTTAACTCTTTCATTTTTTACCTCCAAATTTTTAAAATAAAAAAAGCTTCCGTCCTAAAAGGACGAAAGCTAAACTTCGTGTTACCACCTTTATTTGTCATTACCTCACAGTAATAACCTCTTCAAGTACTATCATACTCTATCGCTATAACGGGCGCTCCCGTAAATATCTAAAGAAAATTTCGATATTTCCCAAGAAAAGACCATGTTCCCCTATCTTCATTCCACTTCTCTCACCAAACGAAGCTCTCTGTACTCATTCCAATAAGGTACTCTTCTTTCTAAACAGTTTAATTTTAATATTGTTATTCATTTTACTATTGTTAATATGTAATGTCAATGATTTTTTTTAATTTTAATAAAAAACAAGCCTAAGCTTGTAAAAATGGTGACCCATGCGCGATTCGAACGCGCGACACCCTGATTAAAAGTCAGGTGCTCTGCCGACTGAGCTAATGGGTCTTAAGTACATAATACAGTTATCATAGAAAATTCTGTAGTAATAACTACAGAATTTTGGCGGAGAGGGTGGGATTCGAACCCACGTGGGCTTGCACCCTAACGGTTTTCAAGACCGCCCCGTTATGACCACTTCGGTACCTCTCCTTATTAAAATGGTGACCCATGCGCGATTCGAACGCGCGACACCCTGATTAAAAGTCAGGTGCTCTGCCGACTGAGCTAATGGGTCTTAAATTTAAATGGCTGGGGTGGCAGGACTCGAACCTACGAAATGCCAGAGTCAAAGTCTGGTGCCTTACCGACTTGGCTACACCCCAATATTTTTGTGGTGCACCTAGGAGGATTCGAACCCCCGGCACACGGATTAGAAGTCCGTTGCTCTATCCTACTGAGCTATAGGTGCATATTTGGAGCGGGTGAAGGGAATCGGACCCTCGCAACCAGCTTGGAAGGCTGGGGCTCTACCACTGAGCTACACCCGCATAGTATTTATTAT
>NZ_RLIH01000007.1 GCF_004006535.1 Anaerosphaera multitolerans
GAACTCCTTGGAGTTCCTGTTTTTTAATCTTCATATGGTTCAAAATCTTCTTTTCCAGCACCACATAGAGGACATACCCAATCCTCAGGTAGATTTTCAAAAGCAACGCCCGGTTCTATTCCTCCGTCTTCATCGCCTACAGCTGGATCATATATATATCCACATAGTACACATTCGTATTTTTGCATGTCTTTCTCCTTTCAAATATATTACATAATATTTTATATCCATATTCTCTTATTATAATCTAAAAAGTGGAAAAATTGTAGTATATTTTATAACAATTGATTAATTTGGGAAAAGAGTTTAAATGCGAATTTTCAGGGTAAATGTTAAATGCAATGGAGTGAGAGCAATGGAGAACATATTTAGTTTTAAAGGGACTGTGACCAGTGATTTAAGTGAAGTAAGACCTTTTTTAAAAAATGTTTTAGTCGGTTTAAGGGACCATATTCCGGACGAGGAATTGATGTTTGACTTGAGGTTGATATTAGATGAATTGGTTATAAATGGAGTAATTCATGGAAATCAAGAAAATGAAGAAAAATGTGTTTCTTTAAACGTAACTATTGAAAACAACGCAATTATAATTAAAGTAAAAGATGAAGGCTGTGGAATAAAATATGACTTTAATTCCTATGATTTTAGAGACCTTAAATGTTGTGGAAGAGGCTTGCTTTTGGTAAAGGCTTTAACGGACAGTCTGGTACTTAACAAAAATGAAATTATAGTGGTAAAAAATTATTAGTACTTATTAAAAAATATATCTAAGCTTATCTGAGCTGCTAGATATATTTTTTTGTTTTTTTACAGTATGTGTGAAATTGTGTTATAATTTATCTTTAATAGATGGGATGTGAAACTATGAATTATAGAGACGACGTTAGAAATATAGCGATAATCGCCCATGTAGACCATGGAAAGACCACGCTTGTAGATGCACTTTTAAAACAATCAGGTATATTCAGAGAAAATCAAGTGGTGGAAGACAGGGTAATGGATTCTAACGATATTGAAAGAGAAAGAGGAATTACAATTCTTTCCAAAAACACTTCAGTAAAACACAAAGATGTTAAAATAAATATTATTGATACGCCGGGGCACGCTGATTTTGGCGGAGAAGTGGAAAGAGTTTTAAAGATGGTAAATGGCGTTGTACTTTTAGTAGATGCCTTTGAGGGACCAATGCCGCAGACTAAGTTTGTATTAAAGAAATCCTTTGAGCTGAACTTGCCTGTAATAGTATGTATAAATAAAATTGACAGGCCTGAGGCAAGACCTGAGGAAGTAATGGATGAGGTATTGGACTTATTTATAGATTTAGGTGCAAGTGAAGAAATTTTAGAGTGTCCTTTCGTATATACTTCGGCAAAACAGGGAATTTCAACTTTGGATTTAAAGGAAGAGGGAACTAATATGGATCCTCTTTTTGATACCATAATTGAATATGTACCCGGTCCTAAGTGTGATGTGGAATCACCTTTTCAAGTGCTTATTTCCACAATTGACTATAATGAGTATATTGGCAGAATTGGAATAGGGAAAGTTGAAAGAGGAGTTTTTCACGAGGGCGACCAAGTGGTAATAGTAAATTATTTAAATCCTCAAGATGTTAAAAAAGTTAAAATAGCACAGGTTTATGAATTTGAAGGACTTGAGAGGGTTCCTGTAAAAGTAGCCAAAGCGGGTTCTATTGTAGCTATTACAGGAATAGAAAATATAAATATTGGAGATACTATTTGTAGTGAGGATGATCCTACTCCTTTGGAATTTGTAAAGATTTCAGAGCCGACAATTTCCATGAACTTTTCAGTAAATGACTCTCCCTTTGCAGGAAGAGAGGGTAAGTTTTTAACTTCAAGACAGATTAAAAACCGATTATTTAGAGAATTACAGACAGATGTAAGCTTAAGAGTTGAGGAGACAGATTCTACAGATTCTTTTAAAGTTTCCGGTAGAGGAGAATTACACCTAAGTGTTTTAATTGAAAACATGAGAAGAGAAGGTTATGAATTTCAAGTATCCAAGCCGCAGGTTTTATTTAAAACTATTGATGGGAAAAAATATGAGCCTATGGAAAAAGTTACAGTAGATGTATCCAATGAATTTGTAGGAACTGTAATAGAAAAACTGGGAATGAGAAAAGGCGAGTTGGAGGTTATGCAGGAACCTACAGGCGGTTATGCAAGACTTGAATTTAAAATACCGGCAAGAGGTCTTATAGGCTATAGAAATGAGTTTTTATCCGATACTAAGGGAAATGGAATCTTAAATTCAGTATTTGACTCCTACGCTTCCTATAAGGGAGAAATTCCAAAGAGAGTAGATGCTTCTATAGTTTCCTTTGATACAGGAGTGGCTTCCGCCTATGGACTTCATAATGCCCAGGAAAGAGGAGTACTCTTTATTGAACCGGGCAGCGATGTATATGAAGGACAAATAGTGGGTCAATCTCCTAAAGGTGTGGAGTTGGAAGTTTCAGTTACAAAGACTAAAAAGCAATCTAACGTAAGAGCATCAGGGTCTGACGAGGCTTTAAGATTATCTCCAATTAAGGATATGAGCTTGGAAGAAGCTTTGGAATTTATTGAAGATGATGAATTAATTGAAATAACTCCAAGTACATTTAGGATTAGAAAGAGTATTTTAAATTCACAAGCAAGGTATAAATCTAAGAAAAATTTAAAATAGTGGTGATGCTATGCTTTTAGAAATATATTATTTCCTTTTGGATTTTTTTAATGCCTACGGAAATATATTTGTATCCTTTGTGCGATCTTACAGTATTTTATTTTTAATAAATCTGTTCTTTACCGGAGTTATAATATTTTTGGAGAGGAAAAAACCCACTTCAACTTTACTTTGGGTTATGGCTATTAACTTTTTGCCTATCTTTGGATTTATTTTATATTTATTTATAGGACAGGACCTTTCAAAAAAGAAGATGTTTGATAAAAAAGATATAATAAAAGTAAAAATGCAAAAAAATGCACAGGAACAATTAAATGATATAAGAAGTGGCAAGTATGTCTTTGAAAATGAAAGGACTAAGGATTACGTTGAAATGATAGAGATGTTTAACGTCTCTGAAGATGAAATTTTCTATCAAGGGAACGATATTGAAATGTTCAATGATGGAAGAGATATGTTTAAAAGACTTTTAGACGATATGGAAAAGGCAAAGACTTCAATTTACTTTGAATCCTATATTTTTAAATCCGACGGTCTGGGAACTGAAATAATGGAACTCTTTAAAAGAAAAGTTAAAGAGGGAGTAGAGGTTTTATTACTTGTAGATGGTATGGGTGCAAGAAAACTGACGTCTAGAGATAGGAAGGACTTAGTAAGAAACGGAGTTAAGCTTGCTATATTTTTCCCGGGACTATTTGGAAAATTCAATACCCATATGAACTATAGAAACCATAGAAAAATTATAGTAATAGACCATGAAATAGGATATGTTGGAGGTCTTAATGTAGGCGATGAATATATTTCCAAAAATGAAAAATTCGGTTTTTGGAGAGATGAGCATATTAGAATTATGGGGCCTGCAGTGATGGGACTGCAGTTTAGATTTTTCTTGGATTACAGATTTGCCGCCAGTGAAAAAGATGGAGCTTTTATAACCCCCATAACTAATGAAAAGAGATATGGAAATAAGGACATATGTATAGTTACCAGCGGACCGGATACAAAAGCGGATTCCATAAGGAACGGATTTGATAAAATAATTTCACGGGCAAGGAAGCATATTTATATACAGACACCTTATTTTGTACCTGATGACGGATTATTTAATTCTTTAAAGGTGGCAGCTCTTTCAGGCTGTGAAGTTAATATTATGATTCCAAGAACACGGGACCATCCCTTTGTTCATTGGGCAAGTACTTCTTTTATAGGAGAACTTTTGGAATGGGGTTGTAGGGCATACTTTTATGAAGGAGGCTTTCTACATTCCAAGGTAATTTGCTGTGATGATTACCTTTCCAGTATTGGTACGGCAAATTTTGATATTAGGTCCTTTGAATTGAACTTTGAAGCAAATGCCTTTATATTTGACGAGGAAGTGACGGCAACTTTAATTAAGGATTTTGAAAATGACGTAAAGTTGTCGACGGAACTGACTTTGGAGAGTTATGAGAAAAGGCCTATTATAAATAAAGTAAGAGAGGGAGTAAGTAGACTGTTGTCTCCGTTGCTATAATGGATATTGAAATTAAAATTACTAAAAAGAATATAAAAAATATAAGGGTTTCAGCTTCTACTGAAGCTCTTTTGGTATCGGCTCCCAAGTATATGAGTAAAAAAGCTATAATGAAGGTAGTTGAGGAAAATGAAGAAGAACTTTTAAAATTAGTTGAAAGAGCCAGAAGTAAAAAATATATAAATAATATAGAAAAAGGTGAAATTTATCTTTTCGGGGAACTTTTAAAGGGAGATACTTTAAATTATCTAACAGATGAACTAAAAGTTGAAAATTTTTATAGAGAAGAATTAAAAAAAGTTCTAGAGAATATATTTGAGGAATTAAGAGAAATTACTGGACTTAAAGAGAAAAGTTACACTGTTAGAAAAATGAAAAGTAGATGGGGAACTTGTTATCCTGAAAGAGGTTTGATAAACTTAAATTTAAACTTGGCTAAACGGCCCATAGATGAAATCAAATTAGTGGTGCTACATGAATTAATTCACCTTAAACACCCTAATCACTCAAAGGACTTTTACAGTGAACTGGGTAGGTATATGGGAAATTATAAGGAAGTTCAAAGGAGGCTTAAAGAATAATGTCTTTTGAAAAAGTGGTGGAACACCTAAGGGAAAAAGGACTGGAAGATAGAATAAGTGAGTTTGACGTATCGTCGGCAACGGTAAGTTTAGCAGCTGAGGCAGTGGGGTGTAGGTCTAACCAAATAGCTAAGACGCTAAGCTTTAAAGATAGGGAAGGCAACCCTTTTTTAATTGTCGTGTCGGGAGATGCAAAAATCAACAACAGAAAATTTAAGGATGAGTTTGCATACAAGGCTAAAATGCTAAGCGCTGAGGAAGTTGTGAACTTAGTCGGTCATGCAGTGGGAGGAGTATGTCCCTTTGCAATAAAAGACGGTTGTAGAGTTTATTTAGATGAGTCTTTAAAGGCAGAAGAAATAATTTATCCGGCAGCAGGCTCGGCAAACTCAGCTGTTAAATTAACTATTGAGGATCTGGAAAAGGCAAGTGACTTTGAAAGATGGGTAAATGTAACTCAATGAAAAGATTTGTTTTTAAAGTAGGTGTACTTTTAATACTAGCTGTAAGTATTATTGGCTTTATAGATTTAAGAGATTTTGTAGTATATGATAAAAAAGATGGTACTGAAAAACTTGAAGAAGTAAATTATAAAAATAAAAGTTCTTTAAAGACCGTAGAGGATAAAGTAAAGAACTTATTAGAAGGAGAGGAATAACTCTCCTTTTAATTTTTTAAAGGATTGCCACAACGTGGACAAAAATCGTAATTTGGATTGCAAAGTTCTCCGCAATTTGGACACCTTATAAGACCGTAATCATACCCTACATTAGTTAAATCTTCATCTCTAATTTGGATGTTTTCTCCTTTTTCCAATCTCATTCCCAGATTTTTATCCAATTCATAAATTTTATTACAGCAATTGTATTTTAAATAATATTTCTTATTCCATTTAATAATGGGAATAAAAAATAAAGAGAAAACATAATAAGTTACATAAGCTTCAATTCTGGCATACTTGCCACAATTGTGAATAGTTAAATCAAAATTATGTTCAATATTTTTTTTATTTTCATTAATTCCAAATATAAAAAACATATTTCCTCCGAAAAATAATATATTTATACATAGTATGGTAATTATAATATATTATTGATATAATTATTATAAAATTATTTTGGAGGAATGTAAATGGACAGTGGCGGGCCCAGTCTCTTGCCTAAAATTTTAATAATAGTATTTTTAACAGCTTTAAATGCTTTTTTTGCATCGGCAGAGATGGCAATGGTATCAAGTAATAAGAATAAAATTCAAACTTTAGCGGACGAGGGAAATAAAAAGGCAAAAGCTCTTTTAAGAGTTACAAGTGACCAAACGAGATTTCTATCAACTATTCAAGTAGGTATTACTTTGGCTAACTTGTTTTCATCAGCTTCGGCAGCAACTTCACTTTCACCTTATTTGGCTATGGTGTTAGTAGATATGGGAATACCTTATGCATCAACTATTTCCTTAGCGTTAATAACTATTTTGTTGTCTTTTATAACTATAATATTTGGAGAGCTTGTACCAAAGCGTATAGCGCTTCAAAATGCGGAAAAGGTTGGATTGGCTTCGGTGAGGATAATTGATTTTATATCTAAAGTCACCTATCCTTTTGTTAAATTTCTGTCTTTTTCAACTACCTTTGTATTAAAAGCACTTGGACAATATTCTGAAGACGTTGAGGAAAGGATATCTGAAGAAGAGTTAAAATCCTATATTAGAGTGTCTCAGGAACAGGGTGTAATAAATTTATCCGGTGAGGAAATGATAGTTAAAATCATGGACTTTGATGATAAAATGGCCCATGAGATAATGACTCCAAGAACGTCAATATATATGATTGACTATGATGAGTTTGACAATAATAAAATAAATGAAATTTTGGACAGCGGTTTTTCAAGAGTTCCGGTATTTAAAGAAAAGGCCGACAATATTGTAGGAATTATCTATTTAAAAGATCTCTTTGTGGAGTATTCTAAAAATGACTATAAGAGCATTGATATAGATAAAGTTTTAAAGGAGCCTTACTTCATTCCGGAAACAAAAAAAATTGATTCTCTTTTAAAGGAATTACAAAACACTAAAAATTACGTAGCTGTGTTAATAGATGAATATGGAGGATTCTCTGGAATAGTAACCGTCGAAGACATAGTGGAAGAGATAGTTGGAGAAATAGAAGATGAGTATGATAAAATAAATCCTAGAATGGAAAAAATCGGTGAAGATCTCTACCTAGTTGATGGTTTTATGGACATAGACGATGTAAATGAAGAATTAAATATAGAATTACACTCTGATAATCACGAGACTATTTCAGGTTTAGCGGTGGAATTGTTAGGTTATATCCCAAGTCCAGATCAAGTAGGAGCAGTGGTAAACTTTGAGAATATAGCTTTATTAAAAGTGTTGTCTGTTAAAGATAACAGAATAGAAAAAATAGAGCTAAAGATTTTAGAAGAGGAATCAGAGGAAGAAGATGAAGATTAAAGTGCAGTTAGCTGCACTTTTTTATATTTATATAATGCTAAAAATAGGGGACTATATTTTAAAAGTTAGGATTTTAAGAACAGATATAAATGTTTTAAAATATAATAGAAACTTTTAAACTTCCCCAAAATAGAAAGACAATAACAGAATTATTAAAGAATATTGACAAAGTTTGACAGTAATGGTAATCTTTAAAAGTATGATAAAGATTAAAATGTTGTTAAAAACTTTTGATAGGTTCTAATATTGTTAGTGATATTTGTTAGTTGTTTGTTGAAAGTGATTTGTCATCAGCCGTATCAGGTTTTCGTTGATTTTTGGGTTAAAATATAGAAAATAGTCAAAGAGGGAATACTTAACCAACCTTAAATTTTTAATGATTTAAATATAATATTATGCTATCGTAGCTCAGTAGGTAGAGCACTACATTGGTAATGTAGAGGTCGCGGGTTCAATTCCCGCCGTTAGCTCCATACATACAGCGATTTATAAAAAGTTAATCGTACTAAAATCGTACTAATAAATTAAGAGCCTGTTTTAAGGCTCTTTTTCAAATGAATCAATTAAATCAGATATATCGCTTTCAAAATCAGATTTAGAATATCTATTATATATTTCATCATCAATAAACTTATCAATCATATCACAATACTTGTTATTTATCTGTGCTACTTCTGAATCATTGAGATTAACATCTGGTATAGTTATGTTACTTTCACTATAATGGTTAATCAAAATATTTTCATTTTCATTATATTGGAATTCTTTTTCTTCATTGGTCAAACTGTCGTTTTCTATTTCTTTTTTTATTATGTCCCATTCAGTTTTTAATAAAATTTGTGAATATTTTAAAAGTTCTTTTCTTAAAATATCAGCTCTATTGGAATGAGTTTCTTTTTCCTCTTCTATTTCAGAATCAAAAGCTAAATGGATAGATACTGTTATATAGTCAACCATTTTCATAATTTTTTTATGGCTATTTTCTTTTGGAAATAAAAATAAGAACAGTTTATTTCTCAGAAGATATAGTTTCTTTAAATTTGTTTCTGGATAACTTTCAGCTTCTGCCATAAATTCAGATAGGATATTTCTGATATTATTTACCCATAATTTTCTTTCAGAGGTAATAACGTTACTGAAATTATTTTTTTCGGATAGTTGCATATTTTTCTTATGTTCTTTTTTGCTTAAATAAATATTTATACTGCCTGTAATTATAGATGCTATTACTGCAGATGATAATATTGTTATTATATAATGCCATAATGTTGTAGATGTAGCTGTTTCATTCATTTTAAATTCCTTTCTAAATTTTCTAATTTATTGATTAATGTATTGTCTGAATTAGGGAACAGGTGAGAATATATATTTAAAGTTGTATCTACTTTTTCATGGCCAAGCCTATTAGATATGGCCACAACATTTATACCATTGTTTATTAATAGTGAAGCATGGGAGTGCCTAAGGTCATGTATTCTTATTTCGTTAAGTTCCGCAGTGGCAGAGTATCGTTTTATGGCTTTCTCAAATACCCGCCTTTGATATGGGAATATCCTGTCTTTGCCCTCGGGTTTATAGACTTGTTTTTTAAAATCCTTTATCTTATCAATAACAGATTTAATCATAATAATATCCCTTTTACTTTTGGTAGTCTTAGGCTCTGTTATGACGTCTTCCTGCTCTATTCTTTGATATGATTTAGTTACTTTAATGGTATTAGTTGAATAGTTTATATCATTCCAATTTAAGGCTAATAACTCACCTATACGCATACCCGACCAATAAAGCATATTAAAGCCTAAATGCAAATCGGGTCTATCTACTGTATCAATAAACTTATTAAACTCTTCCAAAGTCCATATTTGTATCTCATTATCTGATGTGGTTTTTCCTATGGAACCAGCTTTTAAACATGGATTTTCTTTCAGGCCATGAAACCTTACAGCATAATTAAATATAGCTGATAATAGAGTATTTAAAGACTTTAAATAGGTTTGACTATACTCTTTCTTAGTTCGTGGACTTTTAGCCTTTAATATTTGATTTTGCCACTCTCTTATTACAAGAGGGGTTATATTACCTATAGTCATATCACCAAAATAAGGTAATAAATGAGCAGATAGGTAAGTTTCTTTAGTTTTATAAGTGTTTAGTTTTATTCTTTCGTCAAGGTCGTTTAGGTATTTCTCACTTAGAGCCTTGAAACTCATTTCAGGATTTAGACTAATATTGTTTAGAAAATCTCTTTCCCAATCGTCAGCCCCCCTCATTGAGTTAAAGCCCTCTTTTTTCTTCTTTTTTCTATTGCCCTGGTAAATCGGTATAATAAAAAGAACAATACCACTTTTTAGGATTGCTCTTCATTCTCTTTGATGGCATATTTTTCGTTCCTTTCTCCAATATTTAATTATAAACAAACTTATAGTGGTGGGGTTTTACTATAGGTATGCTATGACATTGCCATTATTTTTTATAGCTAAGTTATGGCTAAGCTATAGCCATGCTATTAATGTATACATTTATTATGTTATTGCATACATAAACTTGGTTAATGTTTCCATAATTCAGGTTAATGTAGAATTAACTGGGGTTTCTGCTGTATAAACTATGGTTATTTATGAATTAAAAAGGCATTTCATAATCATCAGCTTCAAAAGAATTATTTTTAGTATCTTGGGTTTGATTAGATTGATTATTTAAATTGTCTAAATCGTCAATTAAATTCTTTATTTTTTTTGTTGGGTTATAATCAGTTTCGCCTTTCACAATTTCCAGCAAGTCTTTTAATAAATATCCAGCTGTGCTCTCATCGATATGTATTATATCTTCCTCAGATTCGCCTGTAATAATATATAAATTAATACTATTATTAGGATGGTCACTATAATTAATTAGTAAATATTCATTGCCACCGATATTGGCGATATAAAGGTCAAATACCTTGGTATCGAAAGACTCGATAGAATAATTTGTACCATAAGGACCATTAGAAGTTGATTCAAAAGGAAATGATGTATTGGATAAATCGTAAACTAAATCAAATTCGTAAGAGTTATTTATTTCAGCCCACGATATAAGTCCGGCAGAAGTTTTATCAATTAATTTATCTAATAGTACCATTTCTGGACTCATTTTATCGGTGTCTAATCCCATAAGATAACTTATCGACACATTGAAATATTTTGCTATTTTTTCTAATGTTTCTTTGTCAGGATAGTTATCTTTGCCTATTTCATTTTCGTAGTAACTGATGACTCTGTTACTTTTCCCTATGATTTCTCCTAATTCTTTTTGCGTAATTCTTTTTTCAGACCTTAATTTTTTTAATATCTCTCCAAAATTCATAATTTACCTCCGCATCTAATGAAATTATATATTACATAAAAAAAAATAGCAATATAGAGTAACAAATATACTTACGAAATATTTACAACAATATTTACAAAAGGTATTGACAATAAATATATAGATATTGTATTATGATAATAACGAATTTACAAACGAGTAAATCGTAAATACGTTTACGAATAGAGGTGATTGTGTGAGAAATATTAATTTGAAAATAGCAAGAGTAAAAGCTAATAAAAAACAAAGGGAAGTGGCCAAAGATTTAGATATTAGTGAAATGTATTTACGTCAATTGGAAAATGGACAAGCTAAGAATCCATCACTAAATATTATGAGAAAATTAGCGAGTTATTATAACTGTAGCTTAGATGATTTATTTTCATCAGATATGCAAATGTATTAAGAAGTAATTTAAAGTAGAAAGGTGGGTAGTATGCTATGGAGTTATTGACATAGAATTGATTTTATGATGGATAGTAAAAGATTAACAAGACAACAAGCAATTAGAAAAAAATGTTTAGATTGTTCGGGACAAAGTTTTAAAGAAGTTAAAGAATGTCCAATAAAAAAGTGTCCGTTATATCGTTATAGGTTAGGCTATGAAGAGAAAGGAGAAGTAAAGAATGGCTAAGCTAATAAAAGTTGAAGATGTAGCTGAAATTTTAAATATCAGTTTATCTATGAGTTATAAGGTTATGGCAGAAGTTAATAGAGAATTGAAACAAAAGGGTTTTATGACAATAAGAGGAAGAGTGCCTGAAGAGTATATCCGAAAAAGATATAATTTATTAGATGAAGAGGTTGTAAGTAAAAATGATTAGATTGAATAATGGTATAAAAAAGCACAGAGGTAAGGCCTTAAACGAGTTCCCCAACCCGACCTTACTTCTGTGGAAAGAAACGTATTGCAAAATACGCTACTTTCATTATACCAAAAAATGGGGATATGTGAAAGGAGCTAAATATGAACGAATTATTAAAAATAGAATTAAATGAAAATCAAGAGCCTTGTATTAGCGGTAGGTTATTACATCAGTTTTTAGAAGTTGAAACACCATATACACAATGGTTTGAAAGAATGATTGATTACGGTTTTATTGAAAAGGTTGATTTTATGAGTTTTTCACAAAAAAGTGATAAACCTCAAGGAGGCAGACCATCAATAGATCATATAATTAAATTGGATATGGCCAAAGAGTTATCTATGATACAAAGAACAGAAAAGGGAAAGCAAGCAAGACAGTACTTTATTGAGGTGGAAAAGGAGTTTAACTCACCTGATAAAATTATGGCCAGAGCTTTACAGATAGCTAATAACACTATTAATAATTTAACATTAAGTAATACCGTTAACAAACAGAGAATAAAGGAATTAGAGCCTAAGGCTACTTACTATGATGAGATATTAAACAGTCCAAGCCTAATAAGTATTACACAAATAGCTAAAGATTATGGTATGAGTGGTAAAGCTTTAAATAAAAAGTTACATGAGTTAGGTATACAGTATAAACAGAGTGGAACATGGCTCTTATATCAAAAGTATTCAGGTTTAGGCTATACGAACAGTAGAACAGTGGAGATTGAAAGGTCAGATGGAAGATTAGATACAAGATTACACACCTATTGGACACAAAAAGGCAGATTGTTTCTATATGAGTTATTAAAGAATAATGGCATATATCCATTAATAGAGAGGGTAGCATAATGATTAAGGTAGAGGGTTTTTATAAAACAAGAACATTAAATATATTTCTTAGTCTCCTTGAAGAAGAGCAGGTAATAAAAGTTGATATAAAAGGTCCAGGACTAACAAGAACATTGGAAGAGGAATTTGTCTATTTTGTAGTATTTAAAGTTAAAGATGATAAGGAGTTAGAAAATATTTGGATAGAGTGTAACAAGAGGAAATATGAAGAAGGGAAAAAAGAGATAGATAACTTAATAAAGAGAAAAGAAAGATATCTACAAGTTAATGGAGGTTAAGGTGGCTAAAAGGTATTATTGGCTAAAGCTTAAAGAGGACTTTTTCAAACAAAATGAAATTAAAAGGCTTAGGAAAATAGCAGGTGGTGATACTTATACTATAGTATACCTTAAACTTTTATTATTGAGTTTAAAAGATGAGGGGAAAATATACTTTGATTGTGTAGGAGATAGCTTTATAGATGAGTTAGCATTGGAACTTGACGAAAAAGAAGATGATATACAAGTAACGGTTAATTATTTACTTCAAAAAAATCTTATGTCTATAGTTGAAGATGATGAGTATTATTTAAATGAAATACCTACAATGATAGGATCAGAAAGTGAGTCGGCAGAACGTGTAAGACGTCACAGGGAGAAACAACAAGCGTTACAATGTAACAGTGATGAGTTACATTGTAACAATGATGTAACACAGAGTAAGAGTAAAGAGTCAGAGTTAAATATAGAGTTAAATAAAGATATAAATAACAGAGTAATAGAGTTAAAGGAAAAAGAAAATTTATTTACTCCTGTTTACTCTGATAGTAGTTATAAAGAATACGAAGAAGAAACTATTAATCATTTAACTAATGTTTGGAATGAATATATACCTTTTATCTTTAAGGGAGCATCATACCTCAATAAGGATGATAAAAACAAAATTATTAAGCTTGTAGAAAAGTATACATTGCATGTTATAGAAGAGGCCATTAAAAAAGTATCAAGTATAGATTATTATATGGGGAAAGAACCTAACAGAAATGGTAATACATTTAAAATTAGTTTTATATGGTTTATAGAGAACTTTTACGAGATATATTTAAGAATTAATTTATAGGGAGTATGTTATGGTCAAGATAGAAAAGGCAGGTAACATTTATAAAATTGTAGGTGAATATGGTAATTCTATTAAGTGTAATTCACTTGAAGAGGTAAGTAAAAAAGTAAATCAAATGGTTAAGCTTATAGATGCAGTTCTTTTAAATGAACCTAATAACGAAATATTAAAAAGTGTAAAAAAAGAATATGAAAGATTGATTAATGAGGAGTAAGCTATGGAAAATGTATCCTTAGTAAATGATTTGGAAAGGCTAAATATAAAGGGGATAAATTTAAAAATTGCAAGTTGTGATGATGTTGTTAATATAATTAAAGGGAAAAAGGTATTGTTTACAAAAGTAGAAATATACTTATTGAGTTTATGGATATTATTAAAAGATGAAGAATATGCAGATAAATTAATAGCAGAAAAATATATATAAATAAAAAGAACAGGGAATATAAAAAAACTGTTCTTTTTTTAAAGTTAGAAAGGAGATAATTATTAGTATAGTTTAGTTTTATATGGGGTTTATTATAACTAAGGACTAATAATTATTTAAAAGGAACAATACTATATATAGTGCCAATTATTACAATGTTGTCAATACACGCTATATATAGTATGATTGTAACATACATATGAAATTATGGAAATACTTTTTAAGGAGATAGGAAATGGAAGATTTAAAAAATACTCATGTTGATGAGGGGAACAAAAGCACTCAAATTGAGAACGTAGAAACTCAAACAGAGGACAATAACAATCAAGTAAAGACCTTTACATAGGAAGAGGTTAATAAGATTGTACAGGAGAGACTGGCCAGAGAAAAAGGGAAAAATCCTAATGATGAAATAGAGGAAAGAGAAAAAAATCTAATCAGTAGGGAGCTAAAAGTAGAAGCTTATGAGTCTATTGATGAAATGGGACTTCCTAAAGATGTACTTGAGTTGTTAGATTATTCAAATAAAGATAATTTTGATAAGAGCTTAGAATTAGTAAAGAAAACATATGAAATGGCTAACGCAGAAAAAAAGATACAGGAACAGCTATAACAGGCGGAGGAAATCCATACCATGGAGAAGATATTTCAATAAGTAATGCTTTTAGACACCCAAACCTATAAAAAAGGAGTGTTTAATTAATGGCAGTAAATTTAGCAACAAAATATTTGCCTTATGTAGATGAACAATTTACAGCTGAAAGCAAATTATCGCTTATAACTAATCAAGATTTTGATTGGACAGGAGCAAAGACAGTAAAGGTATTTAAAGTAAATACAAGTCCAATGAACGATTATGACAGAAGTGGTACAGTAAAACCTATGACAAGATATGGTGATGTATCAAACTTAGGAAATAGTACAGAGGAATTTACTATAACTAAAGATAGATCCTTTACTTATTCAATAGATAAGATGGATAGAGATGAAACCTTAAATACATTGGCGGGAGCTTCATCACTTGCAAGACAAAACAGAGAGGTAGTAATACCTGAAATAGACACCTATGTTATTAATAAAATTATTGATGGAGCGGGTACAAAGGCAGCAGCTATGGATTTAACAGATAAGAATATTTATGGTGAGGTATTAAAAGCTAATGAGGTATTAGATGAGGCCATGGTGCCTGAATATGACCGCTATTTATTGGTTACACCTAAAATATATACACTTATCAAGAAAAATCAAGATTTCTTAATGGCTACAAACATAGCACAAGAAATAAAAATAAAAGGTGTAGTCGCGGAAATAGATGGAATTAATGTTATTAAAATACCATCAAATAGAGTACCCAAAAATTTTGGTTTCTTACTTTGTCATAAAGTAGCTACAGTAGCACCTAAAAAGCTTGAAGAGTTTAAAATTCATCAAGACCCACCAGGAATAAGTAGAGGGTCGATTGGTATATGATTCCTTTGTATTGGATAAAAAGAAAATGGCTATTTACTATCAAGAGGTTGGGGCTTAAAGCTTCAATCTCTTTTTTAAGTACATAAGTAGAAAAATAAAGAGAGGTAAATTATATTGCATTTTAATAATGAAACAGTAGAATTTTTGTTGAGAAATTATTTAGAATTGAAAGCTGTGAATTCAAATAGATTTCTTTTAATTGAAAACGCACAAAATAGTATAAAATCAAATGAAATTAAAGAAAAGTATAATACTGTTGCTTTGAAATTAAATATGCTTGAAAATGCAATTAATTGCTTGTCAGAAATAGAAATAAAGGTAATAGAAAAGAGATGTCTTAATAATTTGACATGGAAACAAGTAACAAGTTTTGTTGGATATAGTGAGAGGCAATGTAAAAATATTAAGAAAAAAGCATTGAAAAACTTGTCAGAATAATGAACTCATCAATAGCATAAGCACAGAAACATATTAAAATTAACATAAAAACATAGAAATGTTGGAAATTGTTGGAATATAAAACGAAACAAACCCCATGCAAAGAAAAAAGTTTGTGAAGGTTAAACGAAACAAACCCCATGATGAATTAATAATATCCCAAAGATTAATAAAACGAAACAACTCCATGACAGTATAAAAAGGAACTAACTTAATGATTGATAGTAAAGATAATAATCGCTTATTTAAGCTATATGCTAAAGATAAATCCAATATAGAACTAAGAAATGAAATAGTATTAAATAACTTAAAGTTAGTACCTTATGCTATAAAGCTTAATGGTTCTTTTAAATTAGAATATCATGATTATGATGAATTACTTCAAGAGGGGTATTTAAAGCTTATTGAGGCGGTAGAAAAGTTTGATGTTGAAAAGGGATTTACTTTTTCATCTTATGCGGTATCTTATCTAAAATCAGTAACAAGGAATAGGCAAGACTATAATAAAGATGTTTCCTTGGATACTCCTGTAAAGGGGTTTGAAGATGAAAGTTTAACAATGGAAGATACTATTGAAGATGAAACGGTAAATATTGAAACTGATAGCATAGATAGGCAGTTTAGTATGGAAATAAGAAAAGCATTATCTTTGAATTTAGAGGTTGAAGAATTAAGGATAATAAAAGCCTACTATGGCATAGAAATGGGGAGAAAAGACGTTAAAGACATAGCAAAACATTACGACTTATCAATTAATGAACTAAGAAGAATAAAGAGAAGAGCTGAGGGAAAGCTAAAAAAACAAGATTTTTTAAAGAAGCTATAAAGGGAATAGAGCCATCATATTTTAAACCTATTTATTATGGAGAGCGTTACTCAAAAACTAATTTAGTAAATAGGCCAGTTGAGAATTACTTAATCAAAAAAGAAAGAATGGAGGAAAGAGCTTTTAAGGGTGCTATTATTAATGGTTAAGATTTGGGTATATATAAAAAAGGAGGTATGCTATATGTACGATTATATTTATGCACAGTTAAAGCTGTTATATTTGCAAGAAGGGAGTATTTATATTGGAGAAAATATAAAAGACGTAGTTAAGTTAAAAGCCAAAGAGCATAAAATGGCTTTTGCATTAATACTAATATTTTATGTATTATTTGGATTCTTTTTATTTAAAAAAGCTAGATTAGAAGCGTTATTATTACCAATAATTTGCATTATATTAATAATTTGGTACATATCTATAAAAGAAGGAGATAAAAGAAGTGAGATTTTTAGTAAATATGATTTTTCTGAAAAAAAGTTGAAAGAAATTAAAGTAGCTTTAGAATTATATTTTTCTAAACAGAAAATGGATACTCAATTAGTTTCATTTATAGAGTATTTAAAAGATAAAGAATGTAATATACCTAAAATAGATATTCTAAGAGTAATAGGGGTTTTATTAGGGTCAGGAGCTGTAGCTATACTTAACTCTGTATTAAAAACGACAAATGTAAATTTCACCAATATAACAAATGTTGTTGGTTTAATTATATTACTAATAATACCTTTGATATTATTTATGAATGATACGTATGAAAATGAAAGAAAATTAACAAGTAGGATTGTAGGTGATTTAATATACATAAAAAATAACCGTACTAAAATCGTACTAAAAAATCATGCAGAAGATAAAAAAGAGTAGTTTTATAGAAATATGGAGAAATGAAAAGGCTTAAAATAGCCATTTAGAATTAAAGAATATTAAAAAATGAATTGGTAATGTAGAGGTCGCGGGTTCGATTCCCGCCGTTAGCTCCACACTTAGAGGGTTTAGTCACCCTCTATTTTTATGCAAATTTAAGTACTACAATTTTTAGAAATGGAAATTATGAATTAAATAACTAAAATTAGTATTTTATATTCTGTATGTGAAGCTTCTAGTAAACATATGATTGATGCGAATATAATGTATTTAAATGAGGATGGTATAAAGGCTTTAATTAGTCAGACATACTATTGAGAATTGTATAGAAAAAACTAACTATTTTAAGGAGCAAGAGATGAAAAAAATTTTAAGATATGTATCCTTTGTTTTTACAATGATATTTGATTTAGTCCCTATTAATTCAGCATTGGTTAAGGAAGATATTACAATAAAAGTAAATGGGAGTGAAATTAAATTAGATGTAGCACCTTTTATGCAAAAAGGCAGAGTTGTGGTATCGGTGAGATCTATTGGAGAAGAAGTAATATTTGAAGATAAAAACTTTAATGTAAGACTAATAATCATATTTATTATAAAGGGAGATATTATTTTAAAATCAAACACCAATCTTAAACTGTTTGAAATTGTCCAGCGGAAACATACCGGTGGAAAAAATAAGTGATAGAGTAATAGATTCGTATTATGGATTTATAAATTTTTGTGAATACAAATATGTGAAACTCCAGAGACAGTAGTGGTTTCTCATATTTTTTAATTTAATAATTTTATAATTTTCTGATTTCTTGCAGTATAATATATTGAACTGTGGTTAATTTGTTATAAAATAGGTTAGGATATTTTAAGAGACAAAGAGAAGAAAAATAAGTTCTAAGAGGTAAGTATGGACAATAAGAAATTTATAATTTTGTATTTTATTATAATCTTTATAGTGGGGGCAGTATGGTCTTTATTACAAAATTATACAGGAAGCGTAATTCCCAACTATATTGCAAAGAAACTTTTTATTATAGCAGCCCTTTATGTAGTGGCATTGACCTTTAATAAAAAAGGATAAGTTATTAAATTATAGGAGCTATATAAATTAGAAAGTGAAAAAAATATATAAATACAAGTTATTAAATATTTTAAGAGTTCTTTTAGAAGAAATTATGCTTTAATAAGACTTCTATCTAGAATGCTATCTTGATTTATATCGGTGCTAATGAGTAGGATTGACATAAATAAGATAAAAAGGATACAATATATTGTATAAAGTTTAAGGAGGAATTAAATTGAATTGTGCTATGTGTAAAGTTTTAGCTTGTGCTAAAGGAGATGATTTAAACTTACCTAAGAATTGTCCTACTGAGAAACAAAATATAAAATCAAACTCATTTAAGATATATAAAGAATATGAAGACTTTTATATTAAAAGTTCTGAGATTGAAGCTGATGGATATGGAAATTGGGTAAGGCTTAAAGAAATAGGCGAATTGTGTATTAGAATGAGTTACAAAAAAGTAGGGATAGCTTTTTGTAAAGGCTTACAAAAAGAAGCTGCTATAATACATAGCATCTTAAAAAACAATTTTCAATTAGAAGTTATTTCTGTAATTTGTAAAGTAGGAGGAATAGATAAATCGGAAGTTGGTATTTCAGAAAATAAAAAACTCAATCCAGAGGAATTTGAAGCAATGTGTAATCCTATTGGACAAGCAGAATATTTAAATAAAATGGGAACTGAATTTAATATTGTAGTAGGACTTTGTGTGGGCCATGATTCACTTTTTTATAAGCATTCAAATGCATTGGTTACTACTCTTATTGCAAAGGATAGAGTACTAGCACATAATCCTGTAGGCGCTGTATATGGTGCAGATAAATATTTTAAAAATAAACTTTTATCGGAGAATGTAGATGGAGAAGATTAATATAAAACAGCCTAAAGATTATATAACAGAAAATATTATTGAAGAAATAATTTTAGGCAATATAGAAGATGGAGATGAATTGGTCCAAGAAGATATAGCAAGGGTGGTAGGCTTATCAAGAATGCCTGTTAGAGAAAGTCTTCAGATTCTTGAATGGACAGGCTTTGCTAAAAAACTTCCTAATCGTCGCGTAGTAGCCGTGGCGCCAACAAAAAAAAACATAAAGTCTACTTTTAGAACGTTGGCATTTATTGAATACAGTATAATTATACAAATTATAGAAGAAAATAAGTTGTCCGATTTGGAAAAAATAATGGCGGAATATATTAAGTCTCCTTCAAGGAGAAAGGAAGTGGAAATTCATAGATATATTTCAGAGATTTTAGGTGTGTATCCTATTTGTAATATCCATAATCAACTTTTATCGGGATATTTTAACTATGCGGTAAATAATAGAGAAAGAGGTGTTGATAGTATAAAAGAACAAATAATTGAAATCAAAAAGTCTTTTTATGGGGAAAAAGAAAGTATTTTAAGTGCATTGAATGATTATTTTAAATCACTGTCAGAGGATATGATTGAGGTGGGAGAGTATGACTAATTTAAAACCTATAAAATTATTGCCTGCTAGAGAGCAGATAGCATCAGTTTTAAGAAAACAAATTCTTTCACGCAATATTAAAGAGGGTGAAACTATCTCTTTAGAAGCTACAGCTAAGAAACTGGGAGTTTCTGTAACGCCTGTTAGAGAAGCTCTATATATTTTAGATTCAAATGGACTTGTGAAGTTAAGGCCGAATAAAGAAGCTTTAGTAATGGGAGTAACTCCTAAGACTATAAGAGATCATTATGAAATAAGAGCCATATTAGAAAGAGAAGCTGCAGTTATGGTTTGTGAAAACAAGGCGGATTTAAGTGATGTTGTAGCTGCGTATAATGGTGGAGTAGAAGTTATAAAAAATAATAAAGCAAAGGATTATGGTGCTTATAATCAAGCATTTCATGTTGCGATTTGGAAAGCATCCGGCAACGAAAGAATGGAATCACTACTTTCTTCTATGTGGAACGGACTTTCTATGGGTGATAATGTGACAAAGGAAGAATATGCCAAAACTTCAATTTCAGAGCATAAAGATATTTTAAATGCTCTTGAAAATAGGGATAGAGAACTTGCTAGAACATTAATGAGTAACCACATATTCCGAAGTATGGAGAATATACTTACACATTTTAAATAACTTAACTAATTAATATAATTTTTTTAAAATTAAAGTTTGTATGCAATTGCAATTATAAAAATCTTATTCAAAAATAAAAATAGCTATTATAGAAATTATTGTTTCTTTCATAATAGCTATTTTTTGATATTTTAAAAATAAAGTTTGGCAGAGATTAAATACTAAAAATTTAGTTGGGCGTTTATATTGACAATGAAAAAGGAAGTTAGTATAATCTTATTAATATATTTAATAATGGATCCAATATAAAATATATTAATAAGATTGTTTGTGAAGGGGAGGTTTTAAAATGAGTACAGCTTCAATAACTTTACTTTTTTTGTTGTTCGCTATTATTATGTTTGTTTGGGAAAAAATTCCGTTAGCACTTACATCTATGATTGTATGTGTGGGTTTAATCTTAACAGGAGTTCTTGATCCTAAAGCTGCATTTAAGGGTTTCGTAGATACAAACGTAATTTTATTTGTTGCAATGTTTGTTGTGGGGGGCGCACTTTTTGATACTGGCATGGCTAATAAAATAGGTTCTATTGTTACAAAATTTGCGAAAACAGAAAGACAGCTTATTGTTGCAATTATGGTTATTACAGGTATTATGTCTGGATTTTTAAGTAATACAGGTACAGCTGCTGTATTGATACCAGTAGTTATTGGTATTTCTTCAAAATCAGGATTTGCACGTTCTAGATTATTAATGCCGCTAGTATTTGCAGCAGCTATGGGAGGAAATTTATCTCTTATAGGAGCGCCTGGAAATATGATAGCACAGTCAGCTCTTCAAGAAATAAATATGGAATTTGGTTTTTTTGAATATGCCTTAGTTGGTGGTCCCATACTTATAGTTGGTATTTTATTCTTTGCTTTTTTTGGATATAAGCTTTTACCAGAAGTAAAAGAGAGTGATTCTCAAGCATATGGAGATACAGTTGATTATAGTAATGTTCCTAAGTGGAAACAATACACATCGCTTATAGTTTTAATCTTAACTGTAATTGGAATGATTTTTGAAAAACAAATAGGCATACCTCTATATGTTACAGGTTGCGTAGGGGCTATTGTATTAGTTCTTAGTGGGGTAATTAGCGAGGAACAGGCATATAAATCTATAGACATGCAGACAATTTTTCTTTTTGGCGGAACCTTAGCTTTAGCCGCAGCATTGGAGGAAACTGGTGCAGGACAATTAATTGCGAATAAAGTTGTGGGATTGATGGGAGATAATCCTTCACCCTTTGCCCTATTAGTGGCAGTCTTTGTTATATGTGTAATTTTAACAAATTTTATGTCAAACACTGCAACAACTGCTTTAATGGTTCCCATAAGCCTTTCCATAGCTATGGAGATGGGAGCAGATCCAAGGGCTGTTTTAATGGCAACTGTAATAGGCGGTTCTTTAGCTTATGCAACACCAATAGGTATGCCGGCAAATACAATGGTGCTTTCGGCAGGTGGATACAAATTTAGAGATTACATAAAGGCTGGACTTCCATTGATTATTTTAGCATCTATAGTTAGTCTTGTCTTGTTACCTATTTTCTTTCCTTTCTATCCGTAATTGGAGATGAGAAAAGGGTTGTAGTAGTAAGTTTTTTATTTGGGAAATCAATTATAAATTTATCTGTGAGTAAAATTAATTTTAACTTCAGTAGTTTGGAGGGAATATATATGAACAAAGAACATCAGATTCAAGAAATGACTAATATAATGAGTCGATTTACGGCTTTTGTTGGCAAGAAACTACCTGATGATGTAGAGGAAAAACTAGCAAGTTTAAAAGAAAAAGAAACTAATTCTCTTGCTAAGATAATCTATGAAACTATGGAGACAAATCAACAGTTAGCTATGGATTTAAATCGACCTTGTTGTCAAGATACAGGCGTAATACAGTACTGGGTAAAATGTGGCTCGAATTTTCCCTTAATAGGAGAACTTGAAGGGATACTTAAGGAAGCGGTAATTGATGCAACTATTAAAGCTCCTTTGCGTCACAATAGTGTTGAAACATTTGATGAATATAATACGAAGAAAAATGTGGGAAAGGGTACGCCTACAGTATTTTGGGAAATTATACCTGACAGTGATCAGGCGGAGATATACACCTATATGGCAGGTGGAGGATGTTCTCTACCGGGTAAGGCAATGGTTTTAATGCCGGGGGCAGGCTATGAGGGAATTACTGAATTTGTATTGGATGTAATGACCAGTTACGGATTAAATGCATGTCCACCTTTGTTAGTAGGTGTTGGAGTAGCTACGTCTGTAGAAACTGCAGCCCTACTTTCAAAAAAAGCTTTAATGCGCAGTGTTGGAAGTAAGAATGAGAATGAAAGAGCAGCAAAGATGGAGAAACTTTTAGAGGACGGAATTAACTCTATTGGGCTGGGACCACAGGGAATGGGTGGAAATTATTCTGTTATGGGAGTTAATATTGAAAATACTGCTAGACATCCTTCGACTATAGGTGTAGCAGTAAATGTAGGATGTTGGTCACATAGGAGAGGACATATAATTTTTGATAGAGATTTAAATTATAATATTGTTTCTCATAAGGAGGCGGTAATATGAAAAAGAAAAAAATACTTACTACTCCAATAAGCTCTGAAGATTTGGAAGGAATAGAAGTAGGAGATATAATTTACCTTACGGGACATTTTGTAACCTGTAGAGATGTTGCACATCGTAGATTAATAGAAAGGAACATCGAACTTCCGGTTGACTTACAAGGTGGGGCTATTTTTCATGCTGGTCCTATAGTTCGTCCGCTAGAAAATAATAAGTATGAGATGGTTTCTATAGGACCGACAACTAGTATGAGAATGGAAAAATTTGAAAAAAAATTTATTGAACGTACAGGGGTTAAACTAATTATAGGTAAAGGTGGAATGGGTAGAGACACGGAAATAGCATGCCGTGAAGAAAAAGCAATTCATGTGGTTTTCCCAGCGGGATGTGCAGTTGTAGCGGCTACAGAGGTGGAGGAAATAGAGGATTATAAATGGGAAGATTTAGGAATGCCCGAAACTCTTTGGGTTTGTCGTGTTAAAGAATTTGGACCTTTAATTGTATCTATTGACACGCAAGGAAACAATTTATTTGAAAAGAATAAAGTGATATTTAACAAGCGAAAGGATAAGGCTATTAAAGAAATTAGTGAAAATGTAAAATTTATAAAATAATAAACAAGTTAGAGACCGGCAGGTGATAAATTACTTGCCGGATTTTTAAATATTATTTTTTAAAATCTTAGTAAATTTTTAAAAAGTTATAATTATTAAAGAGTTAATATTTCAAAATAAAAACATTCTGCTGAAGAAGTGAAAGTATTCTTTTTAGATTAAACCTAGCTTTTTGTAACATGATTTATAAAAATATATGGTGATGTTGTGTATTATAAAAAGAGGCATTTATAAATTGAATCCCTAAATCAGGACAAGGATTTGGTTTTTTTTAATGTCAAAATATTAAGGTTAAATTAACTGAATAGACAATATAAAAAAATTATTTTAAATTAAGTTTGTAAATATTAAAAACACTTGGACTAGTAGTATTATTGACCAAGATATTAAGGTGAAAAGGTGTTTTTTAGTCCGTAAGTATGCAAGACTATAGGCTATTATATTTCCCAATGCAAAAGTTGTAATTCCCAACATAATAAAGGTTTTTGAATTTAAAAGCTTAGTTAGAGGGATGATACCACATAGTATAATTATTAATGCTATTAGGCTGAATATCGTTAATATAAAGTTTTCTTTTTTATTTAACATATTTTCGCTTTTCATATTTTCTCCTTAAAGACTTAATAAGTATCTGTTTTTAAAGGGCTATAATCTTGGAATCTAAATGTGATTTTAAATATAGATGAAAGTTATATTGTAGACTTCAATAAATGTATGTAACATTGGTAAGATATAAGGTGTTTACATATAATTTTATCATATTTTATATGAGAGTACTTGGGTTTTCGAATATTCTAAATAAATGCAGTGTTAATACAGATTTTTATAAAGAGTTTTGAAAATCTATTTTAAATTCCTGGGTAAAAGTGTAAAATATAGAAAATCATTTATGTTTGATAAATAGTGTGTTATGGAAAATTTTAAACAGGTGAATATATAATATTTTGCTGGTTTAGAATATGAGGTAGAAAAAATTTAATGCACTGTATTTGGAAGGAGATTATTATGGAAATATTTAAGACTTTGGAAAGTTATGATTATGAGGAAATTGTATTTTGTCAAGATAGAGAAAGCGGTTTAAAGGCAATTATATGTATTCATGATACTACTTTAGGACCAGCCCTTGGAGGTTTAAGGTACTGGGAATATAAAAATGAAAAAGATGCTATAACAGATGCCTTTCGTTTAGCAAGGGGAATGACTTATAAAAACGCTGCTGCAGGCGTTGATGTTGGAGGAGCTAAGGCAGTATTACTGAAGGATCCCAAAAGGCCTAAAAGTGAGGGGCAAATAAGAGCTTTTGGGAAATTTGTTGAAGGACTAAACGGCAGGTACATAACGGCAGAGGATGTAGGTACTACTGAGCAGGATATGGATTGGATTTATACGGAAACTGACTACGTTGTAGGTACTTCCACAAAGCCCGGAACATCAGGTAATCCTTCACCGGTAACGGCTCACGGAATATTCTTCGGACTAAAAGCAGCAGTAAAGGAAGCTTTCGGTTCAGATAATCTCAGCGGGAGAAGTGTAGTGGTTCAGGGCACTGGAAATGTGGGACTTCTCCTAGTTGAAAAACTTATATCTGAGGGAGCTAAAGTATATGTGGCAGATTTAAATGAAGAGTCTGTTGGAAAAGCTGTGGAAATGGGAGCAGTTGAAGTGGGAATTGATGAAGTATATACCATGGATGTAGATATTTATGCCCCTTGTGCTCTAGGTGCCGTTATAAATGATGAAACGACAACTAAAATAAAAGCAAGGGTAATAGCAGGCTCAGCTAATAATCAGCTTGCAGATATAAAACACGGAGATGTTTTAATGGAAAGAGGAATAGTCTATGCTCCGGATTTTATTATAAATGCAGGTGGAGTTATAAATGTAGTTGACGAAATGCATGGCGGCTATGACTTAGAAAGAGCTATGAGAAAGGTTGAAAATATTTACTATCAAGTGGAGAAAGTATTTGCAATAGCTAAACGAGACAATATATCTACAGCCTTGGCTGCAAATATACTGGCTGAAGAGAGAATAAAAGCAGTAAGAAATACGAAAAAGATATTTGTTCCCCATAAGAACAATATATTAAAAGGGCTACAATGAAAATAAAACACATAGCTTGGAGGGAAAATTGAACTTAAAAAAGGAAAAGCTGGTTGATTTTATCACGATTTACAGTGTAATATTTACATTTGCTACTATACTTAGCAGTATTGTTCAGCTAAGTATAATGGATAGGTTAGAGGACACAAATTCACATATACTTTTTAGGGCAGTAGTGGTATTAATTGGAACTTTATCTTATAAAATTGAAGTAAAGTTAAAGAGTGGAAATAAAATAGTTGAAGTGTTAGTAAATTATGTTGTAGTTATGGCTATCGTATTAATTTTCGTATTTATCAGCGGATTTTTTGAAGAACTACATCCAAATGCATATAGAGATATAATTTTAAACTTCACTCCTTTCTTTATTGTTTTAACCTTGATTAAAGAATTTAATTTTAAAAGGAAATGAAATGAAAAATCAGGTTCTTAAAAAGGTAATTAGATTTTAATTCAATATAAAAATCTATAAAATAAAAGCACCGATGTCAATTTTTGACAGGGTGCTTTTTAATTTTTGCCTTAAGCTTCTTCAGTTTTGTTAAGAGCATCTACAAGTAAGTTAACATCTAAACCATGAACCATTGAAGCTTCTTCTAAAGTTTCAAGTTGGCTTGCAGGACACATTACACATCCCATACCAAAACTCATAAGAGTTCCAATAGCTTCCGGTTTATTTGTAAGGATTTCTCCTATAACAGTATCTTTATTTACTTTCATAATATCCCTCCTATTATATTATACCACTATTTTCAGTTTTTAAATTCCAATATTGAAAAGCTTCTGAAATTTTGTGGGCTTGCTTCTCCAACATAGTAGCCCAAAACAATTCTAAAGTCCTTAGAGTCGTTTATCTTTGAAGTAAGCGATTTTAAATTTATATTTCCACTTGCATTTTCAAAGTAAGTTTCTTCTCCCTGTTCAACTTTAAAAATTGGAGTGAAATTTAAGGAGCCCTTAATTTTAAAAAGCAGAGGAGCTATTTTTACTGTATTTTTTCCATCGTCATACTCTACTTTTGCAGAGAATTGTCTTTCGTCTGTGGAAAGCAAAACTGCAGATTCTATATTGGAGATAAAGTCGTCCATGGTTATGTCTTTCTTTTCTCCTATTTTAAATTCCTGTTTGTTACTTAAAGTATCTACGGCAAAACTTTTAAAAGTAACTTCTTCTCGCTCAATTAAATCTGTAGGTTCCACCTTTTCGGATTTAATTAGGATGGTTCTTGAACTTTCATCATAGTCCACATAAAATCCTATAGTCTTGCCCAGGTCTCTAAGTTTAAAGTAGTTGTTACCGTTTATATAGTAAGCGGTGTAATTAACTATTTCCCCATCTATATAGACCTTTTGAGATGACTTCTTTGATTCTGTATCTTTAGAAGTTGAAACTGCAAGATCAGTGGGAAGCTTGGCATAATTTTTATTTCTGCTTATTTCAATTATATTTTTGGAACTGTTGTATTCTACGTTAAACTGCGCCTCTGTCCCGTTTAAAATTGCAGCTATATCTCTAAGTTTAAAGTAGTTGTTTCCTTCAATACTATAGCCTTCAATTTCAATCTTTTGTCCGTCTAAAGTAACGTCTTGTTCTGTGGGAACTACTTTTGCGCTGGCAGTAGTACCAAGTAGCATTACGAAGAACAATGACAAAACTAAAGTTTTTTTCATTTAAATACCTCCATATATGTTATATATATTTTATAACATAAGTGGAGCTATTACTAAAGTTAATTGTGAAATTAATTTTAAATTTACATAAAAATAAATTTTGTGGTGATTTCGCTTAGTCTGATCTAGACAGATAAATAAAGGTATTCTTTTTTACTTATAATGCTTTATTATAGTAAAGGAATGCGTAAAAAGTAATTTACATTTACGTTGTTTTTTTGACAAAGTTTGGTTGATATTATAATCCCATTTTGCTATAATGAGTTTAAAGTTGAAATTAATTTTACTATATGGAATTACATATTAGGAGGTGTAGATTTTGAGTGGTGTTATTATGACAATGGGGACAGTAGGTGATGCATTAAAAATATCAGCAACAGGTTTTGCGTTAGTATTTTTAGCTTTAGTTTGTCTAGGAGTTTTTATTACAATTGTTTCTAAAATTGTAGGTGCAATTGAAAAGAATACTCCCAAGGGAGATGCAGGTCCAAAACAACCCGCAAAGCCAACTGCAAAACCGGTAGTAGAGGACAAGGTAGATACAGCTTTATTAGCGGCTATAATAGGAGCTGTAAGTGAAGAAACAAAACTATCTGTAGACAAGTTTACTATAACTTCAATTGAAGAGCGTAAAAGTGATGATGCTCTTGTGGCAGCAATAGTGGGAGCAGTAAGTGCAGAAGCAGATTTATCTAATTAACAACAAAAATAATATTAATAAAGGAGTAGAAGCATGAAATATCAAGTAAAAGTAGATGGAAAAGTTTTTGAAGTAGAAGTAGAAAAAGTATCAGGTGGAGCTAAGTCTTTAACAATGGCTGATTTTGGAGCACCAGCACAAGCTGCACCACAACCGGCACAACCAGCTCCAGCACCAAAGGCAGCACCGGCACCAGCTCCAGAAGCGCCAAAGGCTAGCGCAGCGTCAACAGGTGGAGAACAAATTTTATCACCAATGCCAGGAAATATTTGGAAAATTGTAGCAGCAGAAGGTTCTCAAGTAGAAGCTGGAGATGTAGTACTTATATTAGAAGCTATGAAGATGGAAAACGAAATCGTAGCACCGGTATCAGGTACAGTTTCAATTAAAGTAAACCAAGGAGACAATGTAGATACAGATCAACTTCTAGCTGAAGTTAAATAAGATAAAGGGAGTTAACGATGAGTTTTTTTAGTATATTATCAGAAATCTTGTCTCAGTCAGGATTTGCACATCTTGAGTGGAGAAATATGGTAATGTTTTTAATAGCTTTTATTCTTATTTACTTAGCTATTAGAAAGGGCTTTGAGCCGTTACTACTTCTTCCGATAGCTTTCGGTATGCTACTTGCGAATTTACCTGAAGCAAATCTAATGCTTGAGACTGAACCTTGGTATGATCAAGGTGTTTTAAGAATTATTTACAGCGGGGTAAAATCCAACCTATTCCCTTGTTTAATATTTATGGGTGTAGGGGCTATGACGGATTTTGGTCCTTTAATTTCAAATCCAATATCACTGTTATTGGGTTCAGCAGCACAGTTTGGTATCTACACAGCTTTTACATTGGCAGTAGCAACAGGACTGTTTACTATGGAGGAAGCAGCTTCAATAGCAATTATAGGTGGAGCTGACGGACCTACAGCAATTTATACAACAAATGCATTGGCACCACACTTACTTGCGCCAATTGCAGTGGCAGCCTATTCATACATGGCACTAATACCTTTAATTCAACCGCCTATTATGAAACTTCTTACCACTCAAAAAGAACGTGAAACAAAAATGGTTGAATTAAGAAAAATTTCTAAAACTGAGAAAATTGTATTTCCGGTAGTAGTAGTGTTATTTACAGCACTATTGTTACCATCAGTTGCACCGCTACTTGGATTGTTGATGTTGGGTAACCTATTTAAAGAATCCGGAGTAGTTGATAGATTGTCTGATACAGCTCAAAATGCTTTAATGAATATAGTTACTATAATGTTAGGCTTAACTGTTGGGGCAACTGCAAATGGGGAGATTTTCCTTAGTGTTAAAACTTTGGCAATTATTGGACTTGGACTTTTTGCCTTTGCATTTTCAACTGCAGGAGGAGTCTTATTCGGAAAAGTACTTTACTATGCAACTGGAGGTAAGATAAATCCTCTAATAGGTTCAGCAGGAGTTTCTGCAGTACCTATGGCAGCGAGAGTATCGCAAGTTGAAGGAAGAAAGTACAATCCGACAAACTTCTTACTGATGCACGCAATGGGACCAAACGTTGCTGGAGTAATAGGATCTGCTGTAGCGGCAGGGGTGTTCCTAATAATTTTTGGTTAATAAAACTTACAGTTGAGAATCCTAGGGTTCTCAATTGTTTATGTTTAAATATAATAAGTATGTTAGTGTAAAAATATAAGGAGGTATTACTTTGAGTAAAGTTTATAGTTTAAAGGATGCTATAAGTAAATTCGTAGAAGATGGAGATGTAATGTCTTTTGGCGGATTTACAACAAACAGAAAACCCTATGCAGCTGTATATGAAATTCTTAGACAAGGACAAAAGGATTTTATAGGTGAAGCAGGACCTGCAGGTGGAGATTGGGATATGCTAATTGGAGAAGGCAGAGTTAAGGCATATATAAATTGCTACACTGCGAACTCAGGCTATACTAACGTTTCCAGAAGATTTAGAGCAGCTGTTGAAAAGGGCGAGCTTTTAATGGAAGACTACTCTCAAGACGTAGAGATGTTAAGACTTCATGCAGCTTCTTTAGGATTACCGTACTTAGCAGTTAAGCTTATGATGGGTACAGATGTTGCTGAAAAATGGGGAATTTCAAGAGAAGAAAGAGAAAAAATCGATAAACTTCCAAATGATAAATTCTTTTACTTAGACAATCCTTTTAAAGAAGGAGATAAGGTAATAGCAGTACCGGTTCCAAAAATTGATACAGCTATTATTCACGTACAGATGGCTTCTCCGGATGGAACTTGTAGAATAATCGGAGATGAATTCCATGATGTAGATATTGCAGTAGCAGCAAGAAAAACTATCGTAACTTGTGAAGAATTAGTAAGTAATGAAGAAATAAGAAGAGAGCCTACTTTGAATTCAATACCAGGATTCTGTGTAGATGCAGTAGTTCATGTGCCTTACGGAGCACATCCTTCTCAATGTTATGATTACTACGACTATGATGCAGACTTTTTCAAAATGTACAACGTAGTAAGTAAGACTGATGAAGATTTCGCTGATTATATGAAAGAATGGGTTTATGATATTGAAGATCACGACCAATATTTAACTAAATTAGGAGCTACTAGACTTATTAATTTACATGTTGTTCCGGGCTTTGGATATGCTACTAATGTTCTAAAGGAGGAAAAATAATGGCAAGATACGATAATTATACAAATAAAGAAATGCAAGCTGTTACTATAGGTAGACAGATAAAGGACGGTCAAATTGTAATAGTTGGTACAGGCCTTCCACTAATCGGTGCTTCACTAGCTAAGAGAGTATATGCACCGGATTGTACACTTATAGTGGAAAGTGGTTTAATGGACTGTGCACCAATTGAGGTTCCAAGATCTGTTGGAGATAACAGACTTATGGCACACTGTGCTGTTCAATGGCCTAATATTAGATTTATAGGCTTTGAAGCTTGTGAGTGGCAACATGATAAAAAAAGAATGGTTGCTTTCATAGGCGGAGCTCAAATTGACCCTTACGGAAACGTAAACTCAACAGTAATAGGAGATTATAACAACCCTAAAACCAGATTTACCGGTTCAGGTGGAGCAAATGGAATTGCAACATACACTAACACAATTATTATGATGCAACACGAAAAAAGAAGATTTATGGAAAAAATTGACTATATTACTTCTCCAGGCTGGATGGACGGCCCTGGGGGACGTGAAAGAGCTGGACTTCCAGGAAATGTTGGTCCTCAAATGGTAGTAACTGATAGAGGTATTATGAAGTTCGATGAAGAAACTAAGAAAATGTACCTTGCTGGATACTATCCAACTTCAAGTCCTGAAGAAATAATAGAAAACACTGGTTTTGATATTGATGTTTCAAAGGCTGTTCTATTAGATGAACCTGAGGAAAGTGTAATTAAGTTAATTAGAGAAGAAATAGATCCAGGACAAGCTTTCATTCAAGTTCCTAAGGAATAATAAGGAGGATATTAATGGGACAATATTCAATGAACTCGTATTTTAAAAATATGGGAACTATCGGTGGACCTCTTAAGGCTGCTGATGCTGAGAACACAGAATTAGTTAGACAGGTAGAACAGGAAATTTATGAGCATATAGTTGCAGCTCAAAGTGCTGGTAGATCTGATGAATCTCTTAATGAATCAGGACAGTGGACAGCATTACAACGTATAGCGGAATTAGTAGATGAGGGAACTTGGTGTCCGTTAAATTCATTATTTAATCCTGAGGAAAATGATAACGGCTCAACGGGAATCGTTAAAGGACTTGGAAGAATTAACGGAAAATGGGCAGTAGTTGTGGCTTCTGACAATAAGAAACTTGCAGGAGCTTGGGTTCCAGGACAAGCTGAAAACCTAATTAGAGCAAGTGATACTGCTAAACGTTTAAGAATACCTCTAGTATATGTACTAAACTGTTCAGGTGTTAAATTTGACGTACAGGAAAAAGTTTATCCAAACAGACGTGGTGGAGGAACTCCTTTCTTTAGAAATGCTGAACTCAACCAATTGGGAGTACCTGTAATCGTTGGAATTTATGGAACTAACCCGGCAGGTGGTGGATACCACTCAATTTCACCTACAATTCTAGTAGCTCACAAAGATGCTAATATGGCAGTTGGTGGAGCGGGAATTCTTGGTGGTATGAATCCTAAGGGATATATTGATGAAGAGGGAGCAAATCAAATAGCAGATGCTACTATGAATGCTAAAAAGACAACTCCTCCGGGATCAGTAAGTGTTCACTTTGCTGAAACAGGTTTCTTTAGAGAGGTTTACGTAGAAGAAGACGGAATGATTGAGGGTATTAAAAAATATATAGATATGCTTCCTGCTTATGACTTAGATTTCTTTAGAGTAGATGATCCAAAGTACCCTGCATATGACCCTAATGATTTATATTCATTAGTTCCAATGAACCCTAAGAGAACTTACAATATCTATGAAGTTATGGCAAGATTATTTGACGGTTCAGAATTTATGGAATATAAGAACGGATATGGTCCGGAAATGGTAACAGGTCTTGCTAAGGTAAACGGACTTTTAGTGGGAGTTGTAGCAAACGTTCAAGGCTTCCTAATGAACTATCCTGAATATATTGAAAAGGGAATAGGTATTGGCGGAAAGCTTTATAGACAAGGTCTAATAAAAATGAATGAATTTGTAACTCTTTGTGCAAGAGATAAATTACCTATAATCTGGATTCAAGATACTTCCGGAATTGACGTTGGCGATGATGCAGAGAGAGCTGAGTTACTAGGACTTGGTCAATCACTTATCTATTCAATTCAGCAATCAGACCTTCCTCAACTGGAAATAACATTGAGAAAGGGTACTGCAGCGGCACACTACGTTTTAGGCGGACCTCAAGGTAATGATACAAATGCTTTCAGTTTGGGAACAGCAGCTACTGAAATTAACGTAATGAACGGTGAAACTGCTTCAGTGGCAATGTACTCAAGAAGACTTGCGAAGGATAAAAAAGCCGGAAAGGATTTACAACCTACAATTGATAAAATGAATAAATTAATTGAAGCTTATGTTGAAAAATCCAGACCGCTTTATTGTGCACAAGCTGGACTTGTAGATGAAGTTGTAAATATGAATTTATTGAGAAACTACATCCTTGCATTTACAGAAAGTGTATATCAAAATCCTGAAAAGATCTGTCCGGTACATCAAATGTTACTTCCAAGAATAATAAGGGACTTTGACAATATTTATAAGAAATAAAAGTTGAAATTGATTAAATGAGACTTTCAATAATAGACCTTAGAAATTTCGCTAAGGTCTATTATTATGATAAAAATGAAGATGAAAGCGTTACTTTATTTTAAGCTTAAGTATTAAAATATCTCAAATAATAATCCTAAAGGTAATTTACTAAGTTGAAGGCTATCAAATTTAGCACAAAGATAATATTCAGTTATAAGTCATAGCCAAAGGCTGCAAACGTTGCATTTGACAAAGATATTAATAAATAGTACAATAAAAAAGGCTATGAGGTTAAGTTTTAGCTAATAAAATGATATAATATATATAGAAATAAATGATATATAAGAGGGGATAAATAATTGAATACTATTTATACTATGGGAGTGGATATTGGTTCAACAGCTTCAAAAAGTGTAATATTGGAAAATGGAAAGAAAATAGTTGCAACTGCAGTAGTTGATGTAGGAGCGGGAACTTCCGGACCTTCAAGAGTAATGAGTGAAGTGTTGGAAAAGGCTAATTTAACTATGGATGACATCAGTTTCACTATGGCAACAGGTTACGGTAGAAATGCTTTGGAGGAAGCGGATATGCAAATGTCTGAGCTTTCCTGTCACGCTAAGGGTGCGCATTTTCTATTTCCAAATGTACACACAATTATAGATATAGGCGGACAGGATGCGAAGGCTCTTAAAATTGGCGATGGCGGTCATTTGGAAAACTTTGTAATGAATGACAAGTGTGCTGCAGGAACAGGTAGATTTTTAGACGTAATTGCAAGAGTATTGGAAGTAGATGTAAGTGACTTGCAGGATCTTGACGCAAAGGCTACAAAGGATGTAACTATTAGCTCAACTTGTACTGTATTTGCTGAATCTGAGGTTATATCTCAGCTTGCAAAGGGAACTAAAATAGAAGATATAGTAAAGGGAATCCACTACTCTATAGCAAGTAGGGTAGGTAGCTTGGCTAAGAGAATAGGCTTAAAAGACGACGTGGTATTTACCGGAGGAGTGGCTTTAAATAAAGGAATGGTAAGAGCTCTTGAGCAAAATACAGGATATAAAATTCACACAAGTCCTATGTGTCAATTAAATGGCGCCTTGGGAGCTGCCTTATTTGCTTATCAAAAGCAAAGAAATCTTGAGAGAAAGAGTAAAAAGTTAGTTTAGTCATATATAGGAGGAAAATATGGAAAAGAAAGTGTTAGAAAAGATACCTGGTATAAAGCCAAGACCGGTGGAGGGTTATAAACCTGCAGCTGCTATGCTTAGAGACGTAGTAGATAAGGTTTATGGTGAAGCTTGGGCTGCTAAGGAAAGAGGAGAACTGGTAGGATGGAGTTCATCTAAATTTCCTATTGAATTAGCAAAGGCTTTTGATTTGCACGTAGTATATCCTGAAAATCATGCTGCTACTACTGCAGCTAAAAAAGATGGTTTAAGACTTTGTCAGGCTGCTGAAGATATGGGTTATGACAATGATATCTGCGGATATGCCAGAATTAACTTGGCATATGCTGCCGGTGAGCCGACAGACTCTAGAAAGATGCCTCAACCGGATTTTGTACTATGCTGTAATAATATTTGTAATATGATGACTAAATGGTATGAGAACCTTGCAAGAATGCACAATATACCACTAATTATGGTTGACGTACCTTTTTCAAATACTGTTGAAGTACCGGAAGAAAAAGTTGATTATATGGTTGCTCAATTTGAATACGCTATTAAACAACTTGAAGAGTTAACTGGTAAGAAATTTGATGAAAAGAAATTTAAGGATGCTTGTGACGTGGCTAATAGAACAGCTGCAGCTTGGTTAAAAGCTTGTTCCTATATGCAATATAAACCATCTCCATTAAGCGGTTTTGACTTATTTAACCACATGGCTGACATTGTAGCTGCAAGATGTGATGAAGATGCTGCACTTGGTTTTGAAATACTGGCTCAAGAATTTGAACAGTCAGTTAGAGAGGGAACTTCAACTTGGGAATATCCTGAGGAGCACAGAATTCTTTTTGAAGGTATACCTTGTTGGCCGGCTCTTAGACCTTTATTTGAACCGTTGAAAAATAGCGGAGTAAACGTAACAGCTGTAGTATATGCTCCTGCATTTGGATTTAGATATGACGGAGTAAGGGAGATGGCTGCTGCATATAGTAAGGCTCCATGTTCAGTATGTATTGAAACCGGTGTTGAATGGCGTGAAACTATGGCTAAAGAAAACGGAATCAGCGGTGCTTTAGTTAACTACAACCGTAGTTGTAAACCATGGAGTGGTGCTATGCCTGAAATTGAAAGAAGATGGAAGGAAGACTTGGATATTCCAGTAGTACACTTTGACGGTGACCAAGCAGATGAGAGAAACTTCTCTACAGAGCAATACAATACAAGAGTTCAAGGTCTTGTGGAAATTATGGATGAAAGAAAAGCTGAAAGAGAAGCAAAGGGCGAAGATGTTTATACAAACTTTGAAAATACGAAAGAAACTGATTGGTCAAAACCAACTATTTAATAATGAGGGGTAGTAGCTATGAGTGAAGTTAAAAATTTGTTAGAACAATTTGAATATATTGCAAAAAATCCAAGGAAGCAACTAGATAAATACCTTGCTGAAGGTAAAAAAGCAGTGGGGATATTCCCATACTATGCTCCTGAAGAGATAGTATATGCTGGTGGAATGGTTCCTATGGGAGTTTGGGGCGGAGTAGGCCCTATTGAAAAAGCTAAGGAATACTTCCCGACATTTTATTATTCTTTAGCGCTAAGATGTTTAGAAATGGCATTAGATGGTACACTTGATGGACTATCAGCTTCAATACTTACAACTTTAGACGATACTTTAAGACCACTGTCTCAAAACTATAAAGTAAGTGCGGGAAGAGAAATACCAATGGTATTTTTAAACCATGGACAACACAGAAAAGAAGAATTTGGAAAAGTTTATAATGCGACAATTTTCAATAAGGCTAAAGAGGAATTGGAAAAAATCTGTGATGTGGAAATTACAGATGAAAACTTAAAAAAAGCTTTTGAAGTTTATAATGAAAACAGAGCTTTAAAAAGAGAGTTTATAAAACTTGCGGCTTCTCATCCGCAAACTATTAAAGCTTCCGACAGATGTTATGTATTAAAGAGTTCATACTTTATGCTAAAAGATGAACACAATGAACTTTTAAAGAAGTTAAATGAAGAGTTGAAATCTATGCCTGAGGAAGATTGGGATGGAAGTAGAGTGGTTACCAGCGGAATTATAGCTGATAATCCTGGTCTATTACAAGTTTTAGATGATTATAAAATTTGTATAGTTGCAGATGATGTGGCTCATGAGTCAAGAGGACTAAAGGTGGATATTGATATGTCCATTGAAGATCCAATGATGGCACTTGCAGATCAATTTGCACGTATGGATGAAGATCCAATACTTTACGACCCGGATATTTGGAAGAGACCTAAGTATGTAGTGGACTTGGCTATAGATAATGACGCAGATGGATGTCTACTGTTTATGATGAACTTTAACGATACTGAGGAAATGGAATATCCTTCATTGAAACAAGCCTATGAAGCAGAGGGAATACCTCTAATAAAGATGGGTTATGACCAACAAATGGAAGACTTTGGTCAAGTTAAAACTCAACTTGAAACATTTAGTGAAATGGTTCAATTAAATAGATTTTAATTAAGCTTAAATAAAAAAATCAGCTGTCAAGGCAGCTGATTTTTAATTTCAATTAAATCATATCTACATTTGTATTAGGATCAAAAGCTCTATCGTGTAAAAATTCAATGGTGCTAGGTATCTCAACGTTTAAAATGCTGTTCTTATTAAATGCATACATATCAATACTTTTAATTGATTTAGGAATCTTAATTTCAGTAAGTAAATTCTTATAAAAGGCTGAAGAACCTATTGTTTCTAAAACCTCTGGAAGTTCAAATTCTTCTAATTCATTTAATGAAAAAGCATTAATTCCAATACTTTTAACATTTGGACTCATTTTTACTTTTTTAAGTTTATTTCTATAAAATGCAAAAGCATCTATTTCTGTTACTGATTCAGGAATTTCAACTTCAACTAAACTACAAACGCCAAAGGCATCATAGCCTATAGATTCCACAGTTTTAGGTATTACTACAGAGGTCAATTTTCTTCTATAAAAAGCATTTTCGCCTATTCTCTTTACTGGCAGGCCATCAGGTGTGGTTTCGGGTATTATCATATCGGTAAGTCCTTCGTTTTTAACTCTGTCTTTACCCTTTCTAGTCATTCCTTTAAGTTCATCGCCATTAAAAATAAAATCATCATATTCCCACGGATTGTTCATATTACTCCTCCTAATATTAATATTAAAACTTCGTCATAAATAGTATAGCATAAATTGACATATTTATAAATGATATTATGATATAAATGTAGTTATTGTAAAGGTTTCATAGTTTTTTAAATAATCAATTATGAAAAATGTGAAGATAATAAATTTAAAAATATTTTCTAAATAATAAGGTAATGGAAATTTTAGCAGTATTATTATAGAGTTTTTAAAAGAGTAAATTATGCAAAATATGTTATAATATTTTCTTATAAGTATATATAATTTTTAATATTAAACCTTAAAATCTAAGATATTATTAAATTATTATAAGGGCTCTTATTTTCTTGTGTGAGTATGTAAACATTGATATAATAATATTTGTATGAAAGGTCTGATTATATAGATGAATACTGAAATAATAAAAATTGATGTAGATAATATTGAAGATGATAAAATAAAGAGGATAAGTAAGGCTTTTAAAGAGGGAAAGCTGGTAGTGTTTCCAACAGAGACTGTCTATGGGCTGGGTGCAAACGGATATGATAAGGAAGCTTGTAAGTCAATTTTTAAGGCTAAGGGCAGACCACAGGATAATCCGCTAATACTTCATATTGCTGAAATAGCTCAGGTGGAGGAATTAGTAAGCGAAATACCTGACAGTGCAAAAGATTTAATGGAAATGTTCTGGCCGGGACCTCTAACTTTGATATTGAAGAAATCTGAAAAGGTATCAGAGGTAGTGACGGCTGGGCTTGATACAGTTGCAATAAGAATGCCCTCACATAAAGTTGCAAGAGCAATTCTTAAGGATTGTATGCTTCCAATTGCTGCACCTTCTGCAAATATTTCCGGTAAACCTTCAACTACTTCTTTTAATAGAGTTCTTGAAGACTTAGGTTCAAAAGTGGATATTGTAGTTGATGGTGGCAGGTCCGATGTGGGAATTGAATCTACAGTAGTGGACTTAACTGTAAATCCGCCAATGATTTTAAGACCGGGAAAAGTTACTAAAGAAGATATTGAGGTATTAATACCCGGTATTGAAGTAGACCCCGGAATTATTGATTCAAGTAGCGAGGTAATTCCTAAGTCGCCTGGACAAAAGTATAGACACTATGCTCCCAGAGCGGAAGCGCAGTGTTTTGTAGGTGATTTGGATAAAGTTGTAAAGGAGATAAATAAAAGAGCTGAAGAAAATTCACATTTAAAGATTGCGGTGCTTGCAACAGAGGAGACTGTTAATGATTATAAGAATGTGGATTTACTTTTAAATCTTGGAAGCAGAGAAAACATGGAAGAAATAGCCGGAAATTTATTTGAAATGCTCAGACGTTGTGATGATGAAAAGGTAGATTTAATATATATTGAAGGCTTTGAAGTTAGAGGAATTGGCGCAAGTGTTATGAATAGAATTGTTAAGGCTTGTGGCGGTAAAATAATTTTTGGACTTTAGGAGGATAACAATGGGAGAATTAATAGTAATGAATCATCCGTTAATTCAACATAAATTGACAATTCTTAGAAAGAAGGAAACCGGTTCAAAGGACTTTAGGGAAATCGTAAGAGAGATGTCTGCTCTTATGGGCTATGAAGTAACTAGAGACCTTGAGACTGAAGAAGTGGAAATTGAAACGCCTTTAACCAAGACTGTCGGTAAGAAAATAAGCGGCAAAAAAGTAGCAGTAGTCCCTATTTTAAGGGCAGGTCTGGGAATGGTAGATGGAGTTTTATCCGTAGTTCCTGGTGCGAGAATAGGTCATATTGGAATGTTCAGAGATCCCGATACTTTAAACCCTGTGACCTACTATTGCAAATTACCTAAGGATATAAGTGAAAGAACTATTATCCTTTTAGATCCGATGTTGGCAACGGGAGGGTCTTTAGTTGCGGCAATAGATGAGTTAAAAAAACTTGGTGCAAAAGATATTAGATCTTTAAATATATTGGCAGCGCCTGAGGGAATAGAAGTTGTTCAAAAAAGTCACCCTGACGTTGATATTTATGTAGGATCAGTTGATGATTATTTAGATGAACATGGCTATATAATTCCAGGACTTGGAGATGCCGGGGACAGATTGTTCGGAACTAAGTAGAGAATGGAGATTATATGAAAAGTTTAATAGCACCTTTTGTAGTAGCTTTTATTATTTCTTTGGTCTTAACACCTATAGCTATTAAGTTAGCTCCTAAACTTGGCTTTATGGATATTCCTAAAGATAAGAGAAGGGTCCATAAAAAGGCCATGCCTTTAGCCGGCGGTGTTGCCATGTACTTAGCTACAATAATTAGTATTTTATATTTTTTAGAAGTAGACAGAAAAATTGTAGGCTTATTATTGGGGGCTACTATAATTGTAATTTCGGGATTAATTGATGACAGAAAAGGGTTGAGTCCAAAGATGAAAATAGTTTTTCAACTTTTGGCCGGAATATCTTTAATAGCCGGTGGTGTGAGGATCAGCTTCTTTACAAATCCTTTTTCCTTTGGAAATACTATAATTTACTTAGCCTTTCTGTCAATTCCTGTGACTTTGTTTTGGATAGTCGGAATTACAAATACAGTTAATTTAATAGATGGATTAGATGGTCTTGCTGCCGGAGTTTCTATGATATGTGCAATATCACTAATGACCATAGCCTATAAATTTGGATATGGTGACATTGCTGTAATTGCGGCAATTTTAGCCGGAGCTTGTTTTGGATTTTTACCTTTTAATTTTAATCCGGCTAAGATTTTTATGGGAGATACGGGAGCTTTATTTTTAGGTTTTGTACTTTCCTACATATCGGTAGAGGGAGTAATGAAATCGGCAGCGGCTCTTACTATATTTGTACCTGTTTTAATTTTGGGAGTGCCGGTATTTGATACGGCATTTGCAATGGTTCGTAGAAAATTAAGCGGGAAGAGTATGGTGCAGGCAGATAAGGGACATTTACACCATAGACTTTTAGATTTAGGTCTTAGTCAAAGACAGACAGTACTGGTCCTCTATATAATTTCTATAATATTTGGAATCCTAGCTAATTTAGTTTCGGATTTTAATTCTAAAGTAGGGCTTGTCATTTCAATTTTAATTGTTGCGGCAATATTGCTAATAGGAGTAATGACAGGTATGTTTAGGTCAAAGGAGGAATAGAATGAAAGTACTTACAGTTTTTGGAACCAGACCTGAAGCTATAAAAATGGCTCCGATTGTAAAAGAGCTTGAAAAAAGAGAAAATATTAAATCGGTAGTGGCCGTTACGGGACAACATAGAGAGATGTTAGATCAGGTTTTGAAGATTTTTGATATAGTACCCGATTATGATATAAATATTTTTAAATCAGGGCAAACACTTACAGAGATTACAACAAATTCAATGTTAGGGCTTGAAAAAATATTTGATGAAGTAAAACCCGATGTATTACTTATACAAGGAGATACAACAACTGTATTTTCTGCGGGGCTTGCGGCATTTTATAAAAAAATAAAAATAGGTCATGTGGAGGCGGGTTTAAGATCTGGAAATATTTATTCCCCCTATCCTGAAGAGGCTAATAGGAAGTTGACAAGTGTTTTAACTAACTACCATTTTGCTCCGACTAAAAATAATAGGGAAAATCTTTTAAAAGAAGGTTACAATGAAGAAAACATTTATATTACTGGCAATACGGTAATAGATGCTCTTAAATATGCCATAGATGACAATTATGTATTTGAAGATGAACTTTTAAATAAAATAGATTTTGAAAATAAAAAAATAATTCTTTTAACTTCTCATAGAAGAGAAAATATAGGGCAGCCTATGGAAAATATATTTAAGGCTGTTTTAGACGTAGTAAGGGAAGAAGATGTGGAAGTTATATTTCCAATTCATCTAAATCCAAAAGTTAGAGAAATAGCTTACAAATACTTTAAGGGAGAAGAAAAAGTTCATTTAATAGAACCTTTGGATTACCTTCCCTTTTCAAATTTAATGAACAAGGTTTACTTAGTAATGACTGACTCAGGAGGAGTTCAGGAGGAAGCGCCCTCCCTTGGTAAGCCGGTACTTGTCTTAAGAGAAGAAACGGAGAGAATGGAAGGTGTTGAAGCCAACACAGCAAAATTATTGGGCACTGATTACAAGGTTATCTATGACAACTTGAAAGAGCTTTTACACAATGAAGAAGAATATAATAAAATGGCTCAGGCTGTAAATCCATATGGAGATGGCAGAGCGGCTAAAAAAATTATAGATATATTGGAAGAAGAGTTTAAAAAATAATCATATGAGAAATCATATGATTATTTTTTTAAAGTTAACTTGACTATAATTTTTCAAAAGTGTATAAAATAAGTAGAGTTAAAAATTGAGTTTTGAAAGAAAATTGGGTATAGTCTTATTACACACTATAATCCTGTTTACTATTATATAATTGTTCATATATTTTATATGAGAGGTTTCATAGCCTTTTACAGTATGATATACTTGAAAAAAATAGGGTATGAAAGTATAATATATCTGTATGTGGAACATAATCCGATATATGATAAATAATTGACAATATTTACTTCAATTAAGAATAATCATATAATTGGTTTTGTTATAAATGGGATTATGCTTAAATTATTGCGTTAAAATTGTAATCTTATACAATGCTTAAGGAGGATAAAATGGAAAAAATTGTAATTGCAAGTGCGGTTAGAACACCTGTGGGATCATTTGGGGGTGTATTTAAAAATGTTTCTGCAGTTGAACTTGGGGTAGTAGCGGCAAAGGAAGCTTTAAAGAGAGCTAAGGTAGCTCCGGAGGCTGTAGATGAAGTTATTTTAGGTAATGTGCTACAAGCTGGTCTTGGACAAAACGTGGCAAGACAAGTTGCAATTCATGCGGGATTGCCAGTTGAAGTTCCGGCTATGACCATTAACAAGGTTTGTGGTTCAGGACTTAGATCTGTATCTTTGGCTGCTCAAATTATTAAAGCTGGAGATGCTGAAGTGGTACTTTGCGGTGGAACAGAATCAATGTCTCAAGCTCCATTTCTTGCGACAAAGGAAAGATGGGGAGCTAAAATGGGAGACACTACTTTAGTGGATGAAATGCTTAAGGATGGATTGGTAGATGCCTTCCATAATTATCACATGGGAATAACTGCTGAAAATGTAAGTGAACAATTTGACATTACAAGAGAAGCTCAAGATCACCTTGCAACAGTTTCTCAAAACAGAGCTTCTAAAGCAAGAGCTGAAGGAGTTTTTAAAGAGGAAATAGTACCTGTTGAGATAAAAGATAGAAAAGGTAATGTAACTGTAGTAGATACTGATGAATTTATTAGAGATGGTGTAACAGAAGAAGCTTTAGGAAAGTTAAGACCGGCATTTAAAAAAGACGGTACTGTTACTGCAGGTAATGCATCGGGAATTAATGACGGAGCTGCTATGGTTGTAGTTATGACTGAGAAAAAAGCTAAGGAATTGGGAGTAGAGCCACTTGCAACTATAGTTTCATATGCCTCTGCAGGTGTGGATCCGACTATAATGGGAACAGGTCCAATTCCATCTTCAAACAAAGCATTGGAAAAGGCAGGGCTTAAAATTTCTGATTTAGATTTAATTGAAGCAAATGAAGCTTTTGCGGCACAAGCGGCAGCTGTGGCAAAAGAACTTAATTTAGATATGGATAAAGTTAATGTAAATGGAGGAGCTATAGCAATAGGTCACCCAATAGGTGCAAGTGGAGCTAGAATACTAACAACACTTTTGTATGAAATGGGTAGAAGAGATGCTAAAAAGGGACTAGCCACTTTATGTATAGGTGGAGGTCAAGGAACAGCTCTAATAGTTGAAAGAGATTAATCTATTTTAGAAAAAGAAGGTATATTATGTATAAATATTTAAAGGAAGAATTTAAGGATAATATTCTTATTGTTACTATTTCAAAGGAAGAAAGTTTAAATGCTTTAAATTCAGAGCTTTTAGAAGAACTTAACGATTATTTTACAGAACTTGCTGACAGAGAAGACGTAAAAGTTGTAATTCTAACTGGTGCAGGAAAAGCATTCGTAGCAGGGGCGGATATTAAGGAAATGTCTGAACTAAGTGCAGAGGAAGGATATAAGTTTGCAAATAAAGGAATGGAAGCTTTCTTTAAAATAGAAAGACTTAATAAGCCTGTAATAGCGGCAATAAACGGATTTGCTTTAGGAGGCGGCTGTGAACTTGCACTATCCTGTGATATTAGAATTGCATCTAAAAAAGCGAAAATAGGTCAGCCGGAAGTAGGTCTTGGTATTACACCCGGATTTGGTGGAACTCAAAGATTGCCAAGAGCAATAGGAACGTCAGATGCTAAGAGAATGATATTTACAGGTGAACACGTTTCTGCAGATGAAGCCTATAGAATAGGTTTAGTTTCAGAAGTTGTAGAACCTGAAGAATTGTTGGATAAAGCATTGGAACTTGCAAATAAAATTGCAAAAAATTCAAAAATAGCAGTTAGATATGCAAAACAAGCAATTGATACAGGAATGCAAACTGATTTAAATAGTGGAATGGACATTGAAAGGGCGAATTTCGGATTATGCTTTGCAACAGAAGACCAAAAAGAGGGAATGAAAGCATTTTTAGAAAAGAGAAGCGCTCAATTTAACGGAAAGTAAGTTTAAAAAATTTGGAGGTTTTGAGAATGAAAGTAGCAGTAATCGGCTCAGGAACAATGGGGTCAGGTATAGCCCAAGTTATAGCTCCAAAACATGAAGTTATAATAAGAGATATAGCTCCTGAAGCTTTAAAAGCGGCAGAAGAGAGAATTAAAAAAGGCTATGAAAAAAATGTGTCTAAGGAGAGAATGACCAAGGAAGAGATGGAGACAGCTCTTAAAAATATTTCAACTTCACATGATATTAATGATATAGCTGATGTGGACTTAGTAATTGAAGCTGCAACTGAAAATCCACAAGTTAAAAAAGCAATATTTAAAGAGTTGGATGAAGTATGTAAAGAATCTACAATACTTGCATCAAATACATCTTCACTTTCAATAACTGATATAGGCTCTGCAACAAATAGGCCTGAAAAAGTAATAGGAATGCACTTTTTCAATCCTGTACCTGCAATGAAATTAGTGGAGGTAATATCAGGACAACTTACTGACGATGGTGTGCAAAAGACAATTATTGAATTATCTCAAGATATTGGGAAAACTCCTGTGGAAGTTGCTGAGGCACCGGGATTTGTAGTAAATAGAATTTTAGTTCCAATGATCAATGAGGCTATTGGAATTTATGCAGATGGAATTGCAAGTGTTGAAGATATTGACAATGCAATGAAACTGGGTGCAAATCATCCAATGGGACCTTTAGCTCTGGGAGATTTAATAGGACTTGATGTAGTTCTTGCAATAATGGAAGTACTTTACAATGAATTTGGTGATACTAAGTATAGACCACATGTATTGTTGAGAAAGATGGTAAGAGCTGGACAGCTAGGTAGAAAAACTGGAAAGGGATTCTATAACTATTAATAATTTAGAAATTAAGAGCTGACTTTTAAAAGTTAGCTCTTTTTTATATAAAATTTTTAAAAATTGAATTTCACAACTTAAAATATGGTACTATAAAAATAATTAATTATAAGGAGGGAAAATATGGACAGAAAAAAACACATAGAACAGGTTACTTCTATGGAGACGGAATTTAATCGAGAAATAGGAGTTTTTGGAGGGGTCAGCATTATTGGTGGAATTATGATTGGCTCCGGAATTTTTTATCTTGGTTCTTACGTTTTAGAGAGAACCGGAATGAGTTTGGGATTATCTTTGCTTGCCTGGTTAGTTGGAGGTTTGGTAACTCTTCTTGCAGGTCTTTGTTATGCGGAATTAGGAGTAAGTATACCTAGAGCGGGAGGCTCTACAGTGTACCTTACAGAAGCCTTTCACCCTATGGTGGGTTTTTTAAGAGGATTTACAGATTGGATTATTGGTGGGCCCGGTTCAGTAGCTGCAATGGCAATTGCACTTCCATCGGCAATGAGATCTTTTTTTGAAATTTCAGATATGCAAATTAAACTGATTGCCACAGTACTTATTATATTATTGACGGTTTATAATCTATTTGGTATTAAACAAGGAGCTTTTCTACAAAATATTTCAATGGTAGCTAAGTTGGTACCGATATTAATTATTCTTTTTGCAGCTTTATTTATGGGAAAAGAAAGTCCCCAGTTGACATTAAAACCTATGGTAGGTGGAGATGCAAGTATATTTCAAATTGTAAAGATGATTGCCTTTGCAACGGTGGCAAGTTTATGGGCCTATGAAGGTTGGACAAACTTAAATTCAATGACAGAAGAGATGAAGGATCCTAAGAAAAACTTACCTAGAGCTTTATTTATTGGAATAGGTGGCATTACTGTATTGTATACTCTTTTTAACTATGCCATATATAGAGTATTGCCTTACAATGAAATAGTTTCAAATATTGAGGCGGGAAATTTATATTTGGGTACAGAGGCGGCTATTAGAGTTTTGGGGAATACAGGTGGAATAATAGTTTCAGTTGGTATGGTCCTTGCAATGTTTGGTGGACTTAACGGTTTAATAATAGCTCAGCCTAGAATGTACTATGCCATGGCAGTAGAGGGACACTTCTTTAAATCTTTTGCGGAGCTTCATCCAAAATATAGAGTTCCGACTGCTGCATTAATAGCTCAAATGATATTATCAATAATTTTGGTATTTACTAGAAATTTAGACCAACTTACTTCACTAGTAGTATTTACGGCAATGTTATATAATTTACTTACAATAGTGGCAGTTATTGTTATGAGGAAAAAATATCCTGAAATAGAAAGACCTTATAAAATGTTTTTATATCCATACAGTGTTATTTTAACTATTATTTTATTCTCAGGTCTAGTATTAAATACATTATTTGAAGATCCGGTAAATGCATTTCTTGGTCTTATAGTACAGGTTCTGGGAGTTATAGTATATATGTACTTTGATAAGAAGCTTAAAGAAGAGAAGGTGTAGCATGAAAAAGTTATTTTATGGCGGCAAATTTTACTTGGAAAGAGAAAAATTTGCAGATGCAGTACTAGTTGAAGAAGATAAGATTATAGAAGTTGGAAGCTATAAAGATTTAGAAAAATTGGATTTTGATGAAAAAATTGACTTAACCGGTAAAACCATACTTCCGGGTTTAAACGATTCTCACTGTCACATTTCCTGTGTTGGAGCTGCTTATGTGCAAGTTGACCTTTCTTCTTGTACTTCAATAGATGAAATAGTGGAAGTTACTAAGAAATTTATTAGAGAAAATCCAAAGCTTGTGGAAAAAGGTATAAGAACTATGGGTTGGAATCAGGATTTATTTACAAGCGGGGAAAAAAGAATTTTAAATAAAAAAGATGTGGATAGAATCTCCACAGAAATTCCAATCGTTCTTGAAAGAGTATGCGGCCATATTTGTGCTGTAAATTCAAAGGTTTTGGAAATGAAAAATATCACCATTTATACGGAAGTACCTAGAGGTGGTACTATTGAATTTGATGAGAATAATGAACCTACAGGAGTGTTTACTGAAAATGCAGTTCAATGGATTGAACAAGTAATTCCTGAATATACTAAAGATGAAAAAATAGACTTTATGGTAAAAGCTTTAAAATATGCACAAAGTGTAGGACTTACCAGCGTTCAATCAAATGATGTGTCAGCTCCCAATACCTATGGAGATTTTGAATCCATTAGAAGTATCTATGAGGACAATCTTGTAGATATTAGATATAGACATCAATTTTGTGCTTATTCCGGAGAAGAAATGGATTATATTTTAAATGGAGAGATGAAAAAAGACATATACAAGGGGACCAAACTGAAATTCGGACCTATAAAAATGTTTAAAGATGGAAGTCTCGGTGCCAGTACTGCAATGATGAGAGACGGATATGTCAATGACAGAAATAATCATGGAGTATCGGCATTGGAATACGATCTTCAGGAAGAGCTTGTAGCTGAGGCCAGCAAAAGAGGGTTTCAAGTTGTAACTCACGTAATAGGAGACGGTGCCATTGAAGAGACTATAGATGCCTATGAGAAAAGTTTTGAAGATGGCGAAAATAAATTAAGACACTCTTTAGTACACTGTCAGATAACTGATATGCCCCTTTTGGAGAGAATAGCAAAGTTAGATGTGGGAGTTCTTTATCAACCAATATTTTTAGACTATGATATGCATGTAGTTGAAGATAGAGTGGGAAGAGAGCTTTCAAGCACATCTTATGCTTTTAATACACTTGATAAACTGGGAGCTCATATTGGATATGGGACAGATGCTCCTGTTGAAGACTTAAATCCTTTTCCGAACATCTATGCAGCAGTAACCAGATGTGATAAAAACGGATTTCCGGAGGGCGGATTTTTCCCTGAAGAAAAGGTTGATATCTACACTGCCATTGATGCCTATACTATCGGTTCAAGTTATTTAGAATTTGAGGAAGATGTTAAAGGTAGGATTAAGAAGGGATATTTAGCGGATTTTACAGTTATAGATGAGGATATATTTGAAATTGATCCTATAAAGATAAAGGACATTAAAGCTTCTATGACTATAATCGGCGGAAAAATAGTGTATGAAAAATAAATAAAAGTTGTTGTAAAATGTAATTTAGAGATATAAGAAGCACTATTTTGTTGGAATTTATTATTAAATCAACTCGTGGTGCTTCTTATATTTGAATTAAAAGATGTCATATTTATAAAGTTTTCGGTATAGTGTAGAGAGATTTATCTCTAAAATATCTGCTATTTTTTGTTTATTCTTTGTTGAATTGCCAAATCTATTAATGTATTTTTCTAATAGTTGTTTTTCAAAGTTTTCGATACATTTTTTTAATGAAGTATTGTCGTCTAAAAAACTCATGAAATTTTCCTTTGAGTTTCGTTCTGTAGTTTCAATTAAACTATTGGAATGAAAATGATAGGGTAGTAAATTGTCGGTTATTTCATCTTCGTTTGAAATATTTACTAGATACTCAACTATATTTTCTAATTCGCGAACATTTCCTTTCCAGTAAAATTTTTTAAAAATTTCAATTATTTTATCTGAAAAAGTCTTTTCATTTTTATTTAATCTTTCGCAATATTCACGAAGTTTGTAATTAGCAATTATTGGAATATCATCTTTTCGATCTCTTAAAGATGGTACATTAATCGGGATGACATTTAATCGATAGTACAAATCATCTCTAAATTCGTTGTTTTCTATCATATTTTCTAAGTTCCTATTAGTAGCTGTGATAAGTCTGAAATTGACTTTAATAGTTTTGTTTCCGCCAAGTCGAGTAAATGAACCGTCCTGTAATACTCTAAGAAGCTTGGGTTGTAAATGAATAGGTAAATCGCCAATTTCATCTAGGAAAAGAGTTCCTTTGTTGGCAAGTTCAAATCTGCCTATTTTTCCAGTATTGCTTGCTCCGCTAAAAGCTCCTTTTTCATATCCGAATAGTTCACTTTCTAATAAACTGTCGGGAATAGAAGAGCAATTAATAGCAACAAAAGGATTGTTTTTTCTTAAAGAATTATTATGTATAGCTCTAGCAAATAATTCTTTACCTGTACCGCTTTCTCCTCTAATCATAATGGAAGAGTCACTTTTTGCTACTTGTTTTGCAAGAGTAATAGTGTTTTTCATTGCAGTACTTTGCCCTAATATATGGTTGAAATCAATATTATTTTTACTTTCTAAAATATTATAGGCATCTATGATTGCATTTGAATATTTGGAAATTTCAAAAAGATAGCTTTTTGTATTATTGTTAATTTGATTTTCAACTGCTTTTATAATGAATTCGTCATAAGACTTATTAAAAGTATTATCTATTCGAGCAACTTGTTGAGAATATAGTTTTTCCAGATTTATATTACTAAATACTTTTGTAATATTTATATTATTTAACTCTGAATCTTTACAATTAAGCAACTGTAAGGCTTTTTTATTGTAGTTTTTTATATTATTTTTATCATCTGTTATTATTATTCCGGATTCAAGTGAATTAATTAGGTTGTTAATTTCCTTGTTTTTAAGTAGTAAATCTTCTATCATTTCTTCATATTGTAAATTACCGGCAAGTAAAAATGATAACTTTCCTAAGAAAGTATTAATTGAGTGTAAATTGTTGAAAATATAGTCGTGTTGTTCTTGTGTAAAGGCTATAAGGCCAATAACGCCTATAGGTTCATCGTTAAAATCAATTATTGGATATCCTATAGTTGCTATTTCTTCACAAGAATTTAGAGAACTACAATTTTTACACCTACTACTTATTTCTTTTTGGACTATACGTTCTGGTTTCTTACTTTTTAATATAAATTCATATGAGCAACCTTCTGAAAGTTGTTCTCCTATAAAAGATTTGTATCTTCCTGTTGCTGCGATTCGGATTAAATCTTGGTTAATTATAGTTACATCGGTAGATAAGATAGCTTTTATAGCTTCTGCTACTTCTTGTGTAGAACTTTGAATATTTTTTAAATTATACATAATATCACCTGTAGTTATAATATAGTATTTTTAGCAATTATGCAAAATATAGTTCTTAAATTTGCAAAATTGAGAACTCTGTTTTAAAGATAGTGTGTATCTGCGTTAAATTTTATTGGTACAATTTTTGCATTTAATATAATTGAAAATTTGTAGGAGGTGAGTATGCCGAATAATACTATATTAAAGATTTAAATTAGAAGTTTATATTTTTATTTCATTTTATGTTAGTTTATTTTATTTTATTTTATTGATGAAGTAAAACATTGAATTAGCATTTAAACTTTATGGAATTTAAAAATGAGGAGGTCAAAATGTTAGGTCAAAAGAAAGATAACAGTAAGAAAAAAAATACAACTATTAATGCGTTTGTAATAGTTTTTGGAGTTATTGTTGCTTGTTACATATTATCGCTTTTTGTAAGCCCTGGCTCTTTTGAAAGGGAAATAATTAATGACAGAACAGTAGTTATACCTAATTCTTTTCATAAAACTGAAAAAGTATACTTGGGACCACAAGCAATATTTCAAGCTATACCAAATGGCCTTGAATCTTCAGCAGGAATGATGTTTTTAGTGATGCTCGTCGCAGGGTGTATTGAGGTTTATAAAAGAACAAAGACATTAGATAAGGGAGTAGCTAAAATTTTATCAAAAGCAGAGAAGATAGGTTCAGAAAAAATCTTAGTTATTATAATGATAATATTTGCATGTTTTGGTGGTTTTTTAGGATGGAATGAACAAATCGTACCATTTATACCAATAATAATATCTTTGTGTATTGCTTTAGGATATGATTTAATGACGGGAGTTGCTTGCTCAGCAATGATTGATATGTTAAGTTTTTCCATATCTCCTACAAGTGTCTACACGGTAGGTATTTCTCATGAAATAGCAGAGCTACCCATGTTCTCGGGTTTTCTATTTAGATTTATAGTCTTGGTTATTTTTGATATTATAATTATTTGGTATGTTTTAAGGTATGCTAGAAAAGTAAAAAAAGACAATACATTATCTATTACTAAAGATATAGATGCTTCAGAATTTATAGTGGACTATGATGAAATAATGTCCGATCCTCTTTCAAGAAGACAGGGATTATCTCTTTTTGTCTTTCTGATTACTTTTATAGCTGCAATAATAGGAGTTTCTAGATTTGGTTGGTCAATGAATAATTTATCGGCATGTTTTCTATTTACGGGAGTTGTAGCTGGTATTATTAATAATCTAGATGCAAATGAAATAGTGGACTGTATAGTAGATGGTGCTAAAGATGGGTTAAGACCAGCCCTTGTTATTGGTCTTGCAAGAGGTATTCAGTGGATATTAACTGAATCGGGAATAATAGATCCGATAATTAATGCGATTTCTCAACCTTTAATGAATTTACCGGGTTCTATTACAGCTATTGCAGTAATGTTTGTTATAGCATTATTTAATGGTCTAATTACTTCTGGTTCGGCGAAGGCAATGGCTTTAATGCCAATACTTATACCATTAGCAGACTTAATCGGTATGACAAGACAAACTATGATTTTAGCGTTTCAATTTGGAGATGGAATAACAAACTCATTGTGGTTTACAAGTGGAACTTTACTGATATTTTTGACTATTGCAAAAATACCGCTGAAGAAATGGTGGAAGTTTGTTACGCCGCTAATTTTAATTCTGACATTGGTTAGTATTATAGCTTTAATTGTAGCAACTAGAATTAATTACGGTCCGTTTTAGGAGGAGAAAAAGTTGATTAAAGAATTAGTAAAAGATATAGAAAATGAATTAATAGACTTGAGAAGATATTTTCATGAAAATCCAGAAAAATCGTGGGAAGAATTTAATACTCAAAAAGTAATAATGGGATATTTAGATAATCTTGGTATTCCATATATAAAATCAACAAAGACAGGGGTAATAGCTACAATAAAATCAGCGAAAGAAAGTGATAAAGTAATTGGAATACGAGCTGACATTGATGCTTTGCCGATGACTGAACTTAGTAGTTGTACTTATAGGTCAAAAAATGAAGGAGTTATGCATGCATGTGGGCATGATGCACATATAACGATTTTATTAGGAGTAGCTAAAGTATTATCAAGAATTAAAAATGAATTGGAAGTAAATGTAAGATTGATTTTCCAACCTGCAGAAGAGTTTATTGAGGATAGTGGCGCTGCTTATATGAAAGATGAGAAACTAGTTTTAGAGTGTGATAGAATAATTGCTTTGCATATTTGGAGCCAAATGGAAATAGGGTATGCTTCATTAAGAAAAGGACCTATTATGGCTGCTGCTGATACTTTTGATATTTTTATTAATGGGAAAGGTGGACATGGTGCTTTACCGCATCAGGCAATTGATCCAATTATTGCAGGCTCAGAACTTTTGTCTTCTATACAGAGGATAGTTAGCAGGGAAGTTAATCCTCAAGACACATCTGTTATTAGCGTTACATCTTTTCATTCAGGAACAACTTCAAATGTTATACCTGATTCTGCTCATTTAATGGGTACAACAAGAACTTTTAATAATCAACTAAGGGACGATTATCCTAAGATATTAGAAAGAGTTATAGAAGGTGTAGGGGATGCTACTAGAACGGAAATGAAATTAGAGTACCATCTGGGAACTCCTGCTTTAATTAATGATGAAGATTGTGTAGAAACAGGTTTAAAAGCAGCTGAAAAAGTTTTTGGAAAAGACAAACTTATTGAATATGAAAAGCAGATGGGTGGAGAAGATTTTGCAAAATATAAAAATCCTAAGTGCTTATTATTTTTAGGCGGTGGTTTTAAGAAAATAGATAAGCGATTTCCACAACATAATCCTTATTTTGACATTGATGAAACTGCTCTGGGTTTAGGAGTGGAATATTTTGTACAGTATGTTATGGAATATGGAACAGAAGTTTAGTCGGTTATTAAAGGGGAAGGTTATGAATTATATTGAATATATGAAGCAGGAACTTATACCTGCCTTTGGTTGTACAGAGCCTATTGCCTTAGCTTACGTTGCAGCAAAGGCTAGGGAGGTTATGGGAAAAATGCCTGATAAAATAGTTGCAAAGGTTTCAGGCAATATTATAAAAAACGCTAACAGTGTAGTTGTTCCTGGGACAGATGGCAGAAGAGGTTTAGAAATATCAATAGTGACAGGTGCTTTTTTGGGAGATGCTTCAAAAGAATTAGAAGTACTTTCAAATATTGATAAGAGCAAATTAAATGATATTGATAGATTAATTGAAGCTGGTATTGTTGATATTGAACTTATACCTGGCGTGGAAAATCTTTATATTGAAATTGAGTTGTATAGTGAGGAGGAGAATTCAAAAGTTATAGTAGAGAAAGATCATACTAACATTATCCTTATTGAAAAAAATAATGAAGTGGTTTTTAAGAAAGACTCTGAAAATCAAGTTCAATCTAAAGTTGATTTTTCATTTAAGAAGATATACGATTTTGCTAAAAGTTGTAATTATGATGAAATAACACCTATTTTAGATATGGAGATAGAATATAATCAAAGCATTGCAGAAAAAGGATTGGAGGAAAACTGGGGTTCTAATATCGGATCTTTAATATACTCAGATGCTACAAGTTTCAATGAAAAGTTAGTTGCTTATGCAGCAGCGGGCTCAGACGCAAGAATGGACGGATGTGAGAAACCTGTAGTTATAAACTCTGGAAGTGGAAATCAAGGGATTACTGTTTCAGTTCCTATAATTTTCTATGCTAAAGAGTACAAGGTTGAAAAAGATAAGTTTTATAGGGCTTTGATGTTTTCCAATTTAATAAGCTTATATTTAAAGCAAAACATTGGAAAACTATCCGCTTATTGTGGTGTAGTATCAGCGGCGGCAGCTTCAGTTATAGGAATAGGTTTTATGGAAGACAGACCTGTTAATGTACTTGAAGAAACATTGTCAAATGCTCTAGTAGTAAATTCCGGTTTGCTTTGTGATGGAGCCAAACCGTCTTGTGCTATGAAAATAGCCTCAAGTCTTCGAAACGCTTTTTTGGCTTATGAGCAGGCTTTAAGCGGAAATAGCTTTAAATCCGGAGATGGAATAGTAAAATCCACTGTAGATGAGACTATAAAAACTGTGGGTAATATTGCCAAATTTGGTATGAGGGAAACGGATATAGTGATTTTAAATGAAATAATTGAGGGCAATAAAAGAGAGACTTCTTAACTAAGGGAAGTCTCTTTTATTTAAAACTTAAAATTGAAACCGCAAAGAGGATTGAGGCCATACCAAGTATGTCCATAAATGCAAAGTGAGAACCAAGTAATATTATGGAAAAAATCAAGGCTGATATTGCCTCAACACCGGTAATTAATGAGCCTTTAACAGGACCTATAATGCTTACTCCGGTTAAAAATAAGGAGAAAGAAAGAACTGTACCAAAGAGAACCATTCCGGCTAAGGCAAGGACTGTCATAAAGTCAAAAACTACATTTTGATTCCAAGGCTTGTTTATAAAGGTTATTATTACTCCTCCTATTATCATTGCCAATCCTGTAACTACAGAGGTGGGATACTTTTTAAGCAGTTCAATGGGGGTAAGTGTGTACATAACAACTCCAAAGGCTGCAAGTAATCCCCAAAACAAACCGTCAGGACTTATTACGAGGGTATTTAATTTTAAATGAGTTGCCAGTATTACAGTTCCTAAAACAGCAAAGAAGACGGATATTAGTTCAATTGGTCTTGGAAATCTTCTTTCCTTGGCACATACTCCAATCATAATAAAAACAGTGCTTAAAAATTGAAGTACTGTTGCAGTGGGAGCATTAGTTCGACCAATTGCTTGAAGATAGGCATACTGACAACATAAAATTCCGAATATTCCAAAGAGAATTAACCTATAGACATCTGATTTGTTTTTAAATATGTCAAAGGTTTTTTCTCTATATTGAAAGAGAGATGTAATAAATAAAATAATTCCGGAAAATACAATCCTAACGTTTACTATGTACTGAGGATCAAGCCCTTTGCTATCTAACAGGTATTGACCGCAGGTTCCTGAAAATCCCCAAGAAATAGCGCCTAGCATTGCATAGATAAATCCCTTAATCATTTTACTTTCCTGTTTGTGCATAAAATCCCCCCAAGTCATTTATTATATTCATTATATCTATTATAATTACAAAGGTAAAGGAAAAGGGATTGGGTATATAATTTAGGGAGATGATATTTTGGAGAAAAAATTATTAATATACGGCTTTGAAAAAGATGGTGAGAAATATAAGTTATTAAAAGAAATTGCAAAGACCTACAATATAGAAAGCGTTGATGTTGAAGTAGAAGACATTGGTCAAAAAGTTGGAACATTAATGGAACTTCCAAACTATAAAAGAGAAGTAGCTAAGGTAGATGAGACTCCTGATATGGAATTTATTTTATTTTCAGACTTTGAAAGAGAAGTTTTAATGGATTATTTAAAAGATTTAAAACTTAGGGGACTGTCAGTTCCTTATAAGTCCGTTATAACTGAAACTACTAAAGATTGGCCCTTTAATTATCTATTAGACCACATTAAAGAAGAACACTTGATAATGAACAGGTATACTGAACTTGGTAAACTTGTAAAAAGAGCACAAGAGATGTTAAAAGAAAAACCGGATGAGGAAATTCAAAGTGCCATAGATTTTGCTATGACCATTAATAAATTTAATGATATAGATATAGAAATTATAGAAGAACGTTATTTAAAGTTAGTGAAAGCTTTAGGGGAGGAGTAAAATGGATAAGATTACATTGGCAGAAAATCTAATAGAATTCATAGACGAAAGTCCCTGTTCCTACTATGCAGTGGACAATATGAGAACTTTTTTATTGGAAAAAGGTTTTAAAGAATTAAAAGTCAGTGATACTTGGAATTTAAAAAAAGGCGAATCCTATTTTATTTTAAACAATGGAAGTGCCTTAATTGCCTTTACTATTGGAAGCGAAGATTTGGAAAGTGAAGGTTTTAAAATCATTGGATCTCACAGTGATTCGCCGGGATTTAGAATTAAGAGCAATCCGGAAATAAAAAAACTTAACAATGTAACTTTAAATACTGAAGTATACGGTGGAGTAATACTTTCTACGTGGTTTGACAGACCTCTTTCCGTTGCGGGAAGAATAGTAATAAAGTCAGATGATATATTAAATCCTAAAGTTAAACTGTTAAACATAGATAGGGATATAATGATAATTCCAAGTCTGGCAATTCATATGAATCGTGACGTTAATAAGGGTTTTGAGTTTAATCCTCAAAAGCATACCCTGCCTCTTTTAACTTTAAGTGAAGAAAAGTTAAGTGAAGATTTCTTTTTAGGAGTTTTGGCTGAGGAAGCGGGAGTGAAGCAAGAAGATATTTTAGATTATGATATGTACCTATATGACAGACAAAAGGGTAAGATAATAGGTCTTGAAAATGAATTTATATCTGTGGGAAGATTGGATAATTTGGCAATGGCTTATGGAAGTATGGTTGCTTTAACTTCAACAAAACCCTCAAAGGGTGTAAATGTTTTGGTATGTACAGATAATGAAGAAGTTGGAAGCAGGTCAAGACAGGGAGCCGACAGTCCGATGATGTCCAATACTCTTGAAAGAATTGCCATAGGCTTAAATAAAAACAGAGAGGAATTTTTACGGGCAATTGAAAACAGTTATATAGTTTCAGCAGATATGGCTCATGCTGTACATCCTAATTTTGAAGATATGGCTGACCCTACAAATAAACCTAAAATGGGCAAGGGTCCTGTTATTAAGTATGCAGCCAATAAGGCCTATACATCAGATGCAATTTCAGGAGCTATATTTAAACAGCTTTGTAAAAGTGCAAAAGTTCCTTACCAAACTTTCTTTAACAGATCTGATAAGGCAGGAGGTTCCACAATTGGGCCTATTACTGCAAGTCAGCTGAATATAAGGTCGGTGGATATAGGAAATCCAATGCTTTCAATGCACTCGGTAAGGGAATTGGCTTCAGTTGATGACAATTTATATCTATACAAAGTATTTGAAGAGCTGTATAAATAAAAAGTTTAAACATTAAAAAGGAGGTAACTGGAATATCAGTTGCCTCCTTTACATAGTTATGTTGTTTTTATTATTAAATTATATTTAATTACATATGGATTTTAAAAAATTTAAACACACATCCCGCCTGTAAGACCTATTATCTGACCTGTCATATAGGAGTTTTTCTCCGAGATTATATAGGCTGCCAGTTCTGCAATTTCTCTTGGATCAGCTAGACGTAACATGGGAATCTCATTACATATAAGTTGCAGGTCTTCATTGGAATAGCACCTCATCATATCTGTATTTACTACTCCGGGGGCTATGGCATTGACCCTTATATTTGAAGGTGCAAGTTCCACTGCCAAAGACTTTGTAAGAGAATCTACGGCGCCTTTGGTGGCGGAGTAAGCCACTTCGCAAGATGCTCCGTTAGAGCCCCAAATAGAGGAGATATTTAGTATTACTCCGTCATGTTTTTTTAACATATAGGGGAGGGCACAGTGGATGGTATTGTAGATACCAAAGACATTTATATTAAATATTTCCTGAAATTCAGAGGGAGGAAGATCTTGGAAAAGAGATATTTTGGAAATACCTGCATTGTTAATTAAAATATCCACTCCATTAAACTTCTCTTCAACTGTTTTAAACAATTTTTTCACTTCTTCCAACTTGGATATGTCTGCTTTAACGGCAAGGGCGTCAACGTTTAATTTTCTAATCTCATTTTGTAATGCTAAGGCTTCCTCTTCGCTATTATTGTAATTTATTATTATTCTATAATTAAGTTCTGCTAATTTTTTGGCAATGGCCCTTCCTATTCCTCGGGAGGCCCCTGTAATTAGTACTGTTTTCATATTATCACCGAAGATATTATATATTAATTAAAAATTAAAAGAAAGTGAAATTGAAATTGAATGTTAATAATAGAAATCAATAGGGTAAAACTAAGAACAGATACATCACTTAAAAATGGAGGAAAAAATATGGAACTTAAGACAGTAGAATTATTAAAAAACAGAAGAAGTTTTTATGTATTAGATAAAAATATAAAAGTAAGTGAAGAGGAAATAAAAGAGGCTATAAGAGAAATTGTAAAGTATTCTCCAAGTCCTTTTAACGTTCAGTCGGAAAAAGTAGTGGTTTTATTTGGAGAAGATCATGACTATCTTTGGGGAACTATTGTTATGGAAACTCTTAGAAAAATAGTAGGTGGCGAAGAAAAATTTAAAGAGACAGAGGCTAAAATTAATGGTTTTAAAAATGGTTATGGAACTATTTTAATCTTTGAAGACAAGGATATTTTAGAAGAGGCGAAGAAAGGGTTGGGCAGTTATGCTCCAAATTTAGATACATGGTCTGAACATGCTAACGGAATAGTTACAATAGGCCTTTGGATTGGGCTTAGAGAACTTGGGCTGGGAGCAAATTTACAACACTACAATCCAATTATAGATGAGGAAGTAAAAGATAAGTGGGACATTCCGAAAAATTGGATATTAAAGTCTCAGATGGTCTTTGGTAATATTTTAGAGCACCCTGAAGAAAAATCTAAGATAGACATTAACAGTAGAGTAGTATTTAAGTAGAGCTATATAAAAAACACTTGAAAAACACTGTAATAATAGATATAATTAACAGAAGCAGTGAAGAGATGAGTAGGTTTAAAAAGAATTTAATAGAGAGTGCTGTTGGTGGAAGGGCATAAATTACTTTAAACTGAAGAAAGACTTGGAGCACCTTAGAGGATGGTTTTGATTTTAAGGCGTGAGTGACCTACGTTACAGGGCAGAAGTATGGTAGTACTTTATGAGGTATGCGTTGTGAGATGCGTATAAATGTGGGTGGTAACACGGATATAACTTTCGTCCCAAAGCTAGTTCTTTGGTGCGGAAGTTTTTTTATTTTATTAAATCAAGGAGGAAGAAAATGAGAAGGTTTAAGAAAGCGGGAATGTTATTGCTGGCAATTTCAATGTCATTATCATTAGTTGCATGTTCAAGTTCCAACAAGGCAAATACTGTCGAAGAATCTGATTCAGGTACAGGTTCTGCTCAAGTACTTAAAGTTGGAATGGAGTGTGGATATGCTCCTTATAACTGGACTCAACAAGATGATTCTAACGGTGCTGTAAAGATAGAAGGCTCAAATGAGTATGCCGGTGGATATGATGTGGAAATAGCGAAAAAAGTTGCTGATGGTCTTGGAAGAGAATTGGTTATTGTAAAGACACAATGGGATGGACTTCCACCAGCTGTTCAATCTGATAAGATTGACGTAATTATGGCGGGAATGAGTCCGACAGCTGATAGAGCGGAGCAAATTGATTTTACTGCTCCCTACTGGGTAAGTGATTATGTAATGATAGTTCAAAAGGGTTCAGAATATGAAAATGCAACTTCCCTAGAAGATTTTGCAGGAGCTAAAATTACAGGTCAATTAAGTACAGTACACTATGATATCCTGGATCAAATTAAAGGCGTGGATAAACAAGAGGCAATGGAAGATTTTCCTCAAATGAGAGTGGCGCTTCAAAGTGGAGTAATTGACGGCTATATTGCTGAAATGCCTGAGGCTATGTCTATTGCAATGGCAATGCCTGAATTGACAGCGGTTTATTTTGAAGAAGGTAAGGGTTTTGAAGTTAAGGACAATGAAAATACAATAGCTGCAGGACTTAAAAAGGGCTCCGATTTAAAAGAGCAAATAGATGAAGTTTTAAATAAACTTACTGAAGAAGATAGACAAGCTATAATGGAAGAGGCCGTAAAGAACCAACCAGCAGCTAATTAAGAGGAGTATTATGGAAGCGATTATTCAAATATTTCAACAATATTCTCAAATGTTTATAAATGGCACTATAGTTACTTTAAAAATTTCCATACTTGGTACTCTAGTAGGGTTATTAATAGGTTTAGTAGTTGGCGGAATAAAGACCATTCCCAAACAAAAGGGATTTAAGGGGATTATTCAAAAACTTGTTAATTTATTAATGAATATATATATATTGGTATTTAGAGGAACTCCAATGATAGTTCAAGCTATGTTATTTTACTATGGTATAGCTAAATTTTACGGTATTCAAATAGATAGACTACTAGCGGCTTATATAATAGTGTCAATAAATACGGGAGCCTATATGTCTGAAGTGGTAAGAGGCGGTATTATTGCCATAGACAAGGGGCAGTTTGAGGCAGCTTATGCCAGTGGTATGAGCCACGTCCAAACTATGCTTTACGTTATAGCTCCTCAAACTATGAGAAATATACTTCCTGCTACGGGTAATGAATTTGTAATTAATATAAAGGACACTTCTGTTTTAAATGTAATTTCAGTTTCCGAGTTGTTCTTTGCAGCGAAAACCATAGCGGGTCAAAATTTCGATATGTTTGGAACTTTTACAGTTGTGGCTATAATATATTTATTTTTAACAACTGTAATAACCTATATTTTACGGTTTATAGAAAAGAAATTTGAAGGACCTGAAAGTTACGAACTTCAAATGGGCAATCAGATGCAGATATGAGGTAGAGTATGAGAGAAATTTTAAAAGTTGAAAATTTAAAAAAGAACTTTGGAAATAATGAAGTGCTAAAGGGAATTAACTTCACTGTAAATAAGGGAGATGTCGTATCTATAATAGGATCTTCGGGTTCAGGTAAGAGTACACTATTAAGGTGTATTAATCAACTGGAAGAGCCTAGCTCAGGTTCTATTTACTTTGAAGATAAGAACCTGATGGACGATAATTCGGACATTAGAAAGGCCAGAGCTAAAATGGCAATGGTTTTTCAATCCTTTAATCTCTATAGTAATTTAAATGTCCTTAAAAATTGTACCATAGGTCCTATAAAGGTTCTTGGAGTGGATAGAAAAGAAGCTGAGAAGAAAGCAGTTGAAAATCTTACTAAGGTAGGAATGGCGGAGTATGTAAATGCAAAACCCTCCCAGCTTTCAGGTGGACAAAAACAAAGAGTGGCAATTGCAAGGGCACTTTGCATGGAGCCTACATTGATGCTTTTTGATGAGCCTACTTCAGCCCTTGATCCGGAAATGGTGGAGGAGGTTTTAAATACTATTATTGGACTGGCTAAGTCAGGATATACAATGGTAGTAGTAACTCATGAGATGCAATTTGCAAAAGATGTTTCTTCAAAGGTTATTTTTGTTGATAAGGGGCTTATTGCAGAAGAAGGTACACCTAAGGAAATATTTGAAAATCCTAAAGAAGATAGAACTAGAGAATTTTTAAGAAAAATATATTAATTAAATCTTTAATAAAAGTAGGCGTAAGTCTATTTTTATTAAAGATAATATTTAGAGATATTATTTTAAAAGTCTTAAATCAAAGTATAAATTGGAAAAATACGTTGAAAAAAATTGTAAAATCCAGTATAATAAGAAAAATTACATAAAAAAGGAGGCCTTAATCTTGAATATTGTAAATGGTATGGTCAAGAGCTTTTGGAAGCTTAGTAATTATAAATATCTGTCTTCCAAACCCATGAGAGGTTATTTTTTATAAGGGACTATAAAAAATAATTAGGAGGATAAAAATGAAAAAGAAATTATATTTATTAGCAAGTATTTTATTAGTAATTGGAATATTAACAGCATGCGGAAGTAATAAGGGAAGCGGCAATAATAATGCAAGTGGTAACAATAGTGGTAATGAAGCCAAAGAAGCTAAACAGACTTTTGATGTTCAAAAGGTGGAAGTAACTCCTACAGAACTTACAGGTGAAAACATAGATAGAATTAAGGAAAAGGGAGAAATTGTACTTGGTACATCAGCTGAATATCCACCTTATGAGTGGCATATAATAGATGGTGCGGAAGATGAAATCGTGGGTGTGGACCTTGAAATAGCTAAGGTAGTAGCTGAAAAACTAGGTGTGGAATTAAAAGTAAGCGATATGCAATTTGACGGACTGCTTGCGGCGCTTCAGACAGGAGATATTGACTTTGTTATAGCGGGTATGGTTATTACCGAAACTAGAAAACAGGCGGCTGATTTTTCAGAACCTTACTTTGAACAAGGTCAGGACATAGTTATTAAAAAGGTAGATGAGGATAAGTTTAAGACTATTGATGACTTAGCCGGAAAGAAAATTGGAGTTCAATTGGGAACTACTCAACAGGAATATGCGGAAGCTAACTTTGACGCTGAGATTGTGGCTATTCCAAATAACAACAATATGATTATGGAACTTAAAAATGGTTCCCTAGATGCTGTTTTTATGACTAATTACCCTGCAGAGCAATTTAGAAGTAGAAGTCCTGAAGATTTAATGGTAGTTGACTTTGATATTCCTAATGAAGACGGTTCAGGAATTGCAGTTAAAAAAGGAAATTCCGATTTACTGGCAGTTATGAATGAAGCAGTGGAGGAAATTAAAGCTGCAAATGCCATTGAAAGTTGGTTTGATACGTTTATGAAGTTATCTGAAGAAACAGAGTAAAAAAGTTCCCTGATTCAGGGAATTTTTTGTAGGAGGTATTACATGGGATTTATTGAAAGCCAGATAGCTTTTATAAAACAATATGGAATTGCATATCTACTAGGTGTGAGAACAACTCTGATGTTGTCCTTAATAGGCGTTGTATTTGGATTTTTACTTGGAATAATTATTTGTCTAATGAGAATGAGTAAGAATAAAGTTTTTTCTTTTTTCGGTTCGGCCTATGTAGAAATTATTAGAGGTACACCAATGATGGTTCAACTATTATTGATTTACTTCGGACTTAGAAGTAAAATTCCGCCAAGTTTGGAATTGTTAAAGAATCAAATCCTACTTTGTTCCGTTGCAATTTGTATAAATGCTGCAGCTTATATTGCAGAGTTAATTAGAGGCGGTATAGAATCTGTGGACAAAGGTCAGTTTGAAGCTGGAAGATGTCTAGGACTTAGTGAAAAACAAACTATGAAGGCAATAATATTTCCACAGGCCCTTAAAAATATACTTCCGTCATTGGGCAATGAATTTATAGCACTTATAAAGGAAACGGCAATAGTTTTAAATGTGGGAGTGGCGGATTTAACCTATATGGGAAATGTAATTAAAGGAACTACCTTTGAGGTATTTAGACCCTTAATGTACGCTGCCATCCTTTACTTTATAATGACTTTCAGCCTTTCAAAATTAATGAATAAATTTGAAAGGAGACTTGCAAATGATTAAAGTTACAAATTTGGAAAAGAGTTTTGGAGATTTAAAGGTTCTTAAGGGGATTAATCAGGAGATAGATGACGGAGAGGTTCTAGTTGTTATAGGTCCCAGCGGTTCCGGGAAATCTACATTTTTAAGATGTTTGAATTTACTTGAAGTTCCTACGGGAGGAAATATTTACTTTGACGGAATTGACATTACCGATAAAAATACTAATATAGATAAAATCAGAGAAAAAATGGGCATGGTATTTCAGTCATTTAATCTTTTTCCCCATAAGAGTATTATAGAAAATATAACCTTAGCTCCAATGATGGTAAGGGGACTTAGTAAGGAAGAGGCTGAAGAAAAAGCTATGGAGCTTTTAAAAAGAGTAGGCCTTGAAGAGAAGAGAGATACTTACCCCAAAAAATTATCAGGTGGCCAGCAGCAGAGAATTGCCATAGTTAGAGCTCTTGCAATGGAGCCTAAAGTAATGCTATTTGATGAACCTACATCTGCCCTTGACCCTGAAATGGTGGGAGAGGTTTTAGATGTAATAAAGTCTTTGGCAAAAGATGGTATGACAATGGTAATAGTAACTCATGAAATGGGTTTTGCCAAGGAAGTGGCGGACAGAGTTATATTTATGGATGATGGACTAATAGTTGAAGAAAACACTCCTTTGGAATTGTTTAACAATCCTCAGGAAGATAGGACAAAGAACTTTTTAAGTAAGATATTATAATTTTATAAGATAAATAAAACCCCCTTCTTTACAGTTGGGGGCTATTTTTATTCTTTAATTTTATAACCTGTATTAGGCATTAATTTCTTTTCTAAATATCCAAGTAGAAGATCTGACATTATTGCCATTAGTGCCGTTGGTAAAGCTCCTGCCAATATTATGGCATATCCGTGAGCTACGTTTACGCCTCTTGAAATAATATCTCCAAGACCTCCTGCTCCAATAAAAGTACCTATTGCAGTAACTCCTATGGCAACTACCAGTGCATTTCTAATTCCTCCCATAATTACTGAAAGACATAGAGGAAGTTCAACTTTAACAATGCTTTGCATCCTAGTCATTCCCATTCCTTGAGCTGCATCAATAATGTCGGGGCTTATGGAATTTATACCTGTAGTAGTGTTTTTTAAAATCGGTAGCAAGCTATATAAAAACACAGCCATAATTACGGTATTTGAGCCTATACCCATGGCAAGCATTAATATTGCCAGCAGTGCAAGGGAAGGAATAGTCTGAAGTACATTGGCAAATCCTATTATAGTATTGGAAAGCTTGTACCTTTTAGATATAAAAAACCCGAGGGGTATTCCTACAATAGCTGCAATTAAAACTCCATAAATGGATATTAAAAAATGTCTTACAAACTGCTCCATAACATAGGAACTGTTTATGGAATAATAGGTGATCATATCCTTAATCATAAATTCACCTCATTTTCAAAATAATTCTTTTCCTCTAGGAACTCCTTGGCGATTATTTTAGGCTCAACTAAATCTTCATCGCCTTCCCTGTTCATTTTTTGCATATCTTCTGAAGAAATCTTATTAGATAGCACTTTAAATATCTTATCTAACTCAGGATGATTTTCTATTAATGTCTTTGATGCAACGGGAGAGCAGTCGTATGCAGGAAAAAGCATTTTATCATCTTCCAACAGAACCAAATCGTAAGAATTAATTCTGCCGTCAGTGGAGTATCCTAAAACTACATCCATCTCTCCATTGTTAATGGCAGAGTATACAAGGCCTATTTCCATAGGATAGATTTTATTAAAGGAAAAGTTATAAATTTTTTTAAAATCTTCATATCCATCTCCCTTTCTATCCATCCAGGAAATATCGACTCCAACTTTAATAGAGTCCTTTAAAGCTTCAAGATCGGAAACAGTTTTAATGTTATTTTCCTCTGCAAACTTTCTGGAAACCATAAAGGCGTAGGTATTTTCAAAACCATAGGAATCGTACCATATTCTATTATATCTGCTTAAATATTCTTCCTTACAGATTTCAAGGGCCTCTTTAGGATCCTTTACAGGCTCCAAGGCAAGTTCACCCGTAAGGGAAGTTCCCGTATACATACCGCTACTTACATTGACTTCGTTTTTTAACATTGCAGTATGAATAAGAGTTGTGGAACCTAAATTGTTTATTAAACTGACATTTAAATCAGTATGATGTTCTGTCATCTGCTTTAAAATTTCAGCAAGTACTTGTCTTTCAGTAGTATTCCCTGATGCGATTACCACATCTTTCTTGACATCTCCGCCAAGTCCGGGGAAAGTACAACTTGTAAGTAATACTGCACAAAGTATAATTAAAATCGCTTTTTTAAGCTTCAACTACATCGCCTCCTGACTTTTTATAAGGAGACATTCGGGCTTCTAATTTTCCAAGGAAAAAGTCGCAGAGAAGCGCCATTAAAGTTACAGGTATAGTACCCCAAATAATCATTGGAGGTATATAGTTTTGCAGACCTGTAAATATAAAATCTCCCAATCCGCCTGCTCCAATATAAGAAGCTAAAGTAGTCCAAGCTATTACATAGACTGCAGACAGTCTAATCCCACTCATAATAACAGGCATGGCCATTGGAATTTTCACCTCAAACAGTACCTGTCTTTCAGTCATACCCATTCCCTTAGCAGCATCAACAGTATTTGCATCTACTCCAACAATTCCAAGATAGGTATTCCTTAAAATTGGAAGCAGGGAGTAAATAAACAATGCAATTACAGCAGGCAGTTTTCCAACTCCAATAATGGTCATAATTGACAAAAGTGCAAAGGAGGGGATTGTTTGCAGTACGGAAGCTATAGTCATTACTACCTTTGAAGCAATTTTAGATTTAGAAATTGCAATTCCAATAGGGACGGCAACTACTACGCCTAAAACTAAAGCTATAGCTGCAATAAAAAGGTGTTCGCCTGATTTGCTTATTATTTTCATATAGTTTTCCAATAAGAAATTAAGCATTAGAATCACCTTCTGCCTCATTTAACAATTCCACTACATCGGAAAAATCATCGTGAATATCTTCTGAATCATCATCTTCACTCCAGATATTAGTATATATAATGTCTACAATAGAAGCTCTTGTTACAATTCCAACTAATTTATTTTCATCATTAACCACAGGCAAGTTTTTAACTTTTAAAACATAAAACTGATGAATGGCCTCAATGATTTTAGTATCATTTGGAATTGATACTGCTTCTGTCATAATATCTCTCATTTGCGGATTTCTTCTTCCGACTTTTCCAAGGTCAAATATACCTACAACTCCTTTTAAATAGCTGTCCTTGTCAGTTATAAAAAGAGTATCTACACGCTTTTCTCTCATAAGATTAATTGCCTCATAGGCAGTCTTATCCTCTTCAATAGAGACAGGATTTTTAATCATTATGGTTTCAACGGTATTATAGGAAGTTTTAGCTTCATTTAATTTTTCTTCTCCCAGTAAGTTCTTCACATAATCATTTGCCGGATACTTTAAAATATTTTCAGGAGTATCATATTGGATTACATGACCTTTGTCCATTATTACAATTTTATCTCCTAGAGTAAGTGCTTCGTTAATATCATGAGTTACAAAGACTATAGTCTTTCCCAACTCATATTGAAGTTTTTTTACCAGCTTTTGCAGTGAGTCTCTAGTTATTGGGTCCAGCGCTCCAAAGGGCTCGTCCATTAAAATAATGTCCTGATCTGCCGCAAGAGCTCTTAGCACTCCGATTCTCTGCTGTTGTCCACCCGATAGTTCTGAAGGATATTTTTCCAAATAATCCACGGGTAAATCCACTTTCTCTATAAGGCCTTCAGCTAAAGGTCTTAGTTTTTCTTCATCCCATTTTAAAAGTCTGGGAACCATTACAATATTGTCGTAAATGGTCATATGAGGCATAAGTCCGATTTGCTGGATTACATAGCCTATTTTCCTTCTTAAGTCCACCGGATTTAATGACATAATATTATTTCCATCAATAATTAATTCGCCACTTGTGGGCTCATTCATTCTGTTAATCATTCTCATACATGTGGTCTTTCCCGAACCGGAGGTACCTATGAAACAAACAAATTCACCCTTTTCAATTTTAATACTCACATCTTCACAGGCAATTTGGTTTCCGGGATAGACCTTTGAAACATTTTTAAATTCAATCATAGTTATTTCCTTTCTTAAAATTCAAGTGCAATAACTTTAAGTGTTAAATATACACGTTTAAGTATACCAAAAAATAGGAACCATTTCAAAAAGACTAAGTTTAAAGTCCTGATTTAACATAGTAGCTTGGGAAAGACAGAGGAAAAACATTGGAACACATCAAAAAAACACTTCAGTTCTCAAAAATGAGGTATATTAATAATAGAAAGTAAATTATATGTAAATTATTGTAAACGATATGTAAAATGAATTTTAACTTTTTCAACTATACTTTTTAATCAATTCAATTAACACTGCGAATTATTGTAGAAATTTCTAAAGATTTAAGCTATTAAAATTTAATAATAGGAGGTAAGTATGAAAGTTTTTGACCATGGAGTTTGTTGGGAGAATGGAGACCTCAAAAAAACTTCAGATACTGACACAATAAAATCTGGCCGGAAGAAAACGATGTCCTACAAAATTTTAAATAATCACAATAAATCTAAAGATGAAACTCATTTAAAACTTAAATTTGATTATTTAACTTCCCATGACATTACATATGTAAATATTATACAGACTGCTCGAGCAAGTGGTTTAAAAAGATTTTCAATTCCCTATGTATTGACTAATTGTCATAACAGTTTAAATGCTACAGGAGGGACGATAAATGAAGATGATCACGTATTTGCTCTTTCAGCAGCAAAAAAATACGGAGGAATTTGTGTTCCGGCTCACCAAGCTGTTATTCACCAGTATATGAGAGAGGAAATGGCCGGCGGTGGAAAAATGATTTTAGGTTCTGATAGCCACACAAGATATGGGGCTTTGGGGACTATGGCTATTGGTGAAGGTGGAGGAGAATTAGTAAAACAGCTTTTAGGTTATACCTATGACATAGATTATCCTGAGGTTGTAGCCGTTGTTTTAAGAGGAAAACCAAAGGATTTTGTTGGACCGATGGATGTTGCTCTAACTATTATCAAAGAGGTATTTGAAAATAAATTTGTTAAAAATTCCATAATGGAGTTTATAGGAGATGGAATAGATAATTTATCTGTGGAGTTTCGTAATGGCATAGACGTTATGTCCACTGAAACTACATGTTTAAGTACGATTTGGCAAACAGACGATAAAGTTAAAAAATATTTGGAAGACCACGGAAGAAAAGATGATTACCTCTATATGGAACCGGAAGAAAAAGCCTATTATGATAGAGCTTTGGAAATAAACTTAGATGAAATTAAACCTATGATTGCTGTTCCTTTTCATCCAAGTAACGTATATTCCATTGAAGAATTTAAAGAAAATACTGAAGACATAATTCAACTTATTGAAAAAAATGCAAAAGAAATTTATTCCTCTTCAAATCTTGAAATAAATTTAAAAAAATCTATAAATGAAAGAGGGCAGCTTGAAGTGGATCAGGCTGTAGTTGCAGGATGTGCAGGTGGAAGTTTTGAAAACATTGCTGCAGTAAGAGATATTTTAAATGGAAAGTTTGTAGGTTCAAAAGGATTGACGATGAGTGTTTATCCTGCAAGTCAGCCTATTTATTTAGACCTTGTAAATAAGGGAATAGTTTCTGATTTAATGAAATCAGGAGTAACTATGAGAAGCGCCTTTTGCGGACCGTGTTTCGGTGCAGGAGACGTTCCTCAAAATGGAGGTTTTTCCATAAGACATACGACTAGGAATTTTCCTAACAGAGAAGGTTCCAAACCTTCAGAAGGGCAATTATCCTACGTTGCCTTAATGGATTCAAAAAGTATTGCAGCAACAGTTGTAAATGAAGGTGTTCTATCTTCAGCGGAATCTCTGGACTTCTCTTTTGAGGAAAGGGAGCATATTTATGATAATTCTTCCTATAAAGCAAGAGTTTTCAACGGATTTGGAAAAGAGGACCCTAGTAGTGAACTAATCTTAGGTCCAAATATTAAAGATTGGCCTGAATTTCAGCCGCTTAAAAGAGATCTGTTGGTAAAAATAGCTTCTTTTATTACCGATGATGTTACGACCACCGATGAATTAATTCCATCGGGAGAAACATCTTCATATAGATCTAATCCTTTTAAATTAGCAGAATTTACATTATCAAGAAAAGATCCCGGTTATGTTGAAAGGGCAAAAAAAATAGCTGAAACATTAAATAATAAAGAAAGTCAGGATTTTATAGAATTATTAGAAAAATTAGACTTTTTTGAAAAAAATGTAAGTATAAAATATGATATTGATTTTAAAAGCCTAACTTATGGAAGTGGAATTTATGCCAATAGACCGGGGGATGGTTCAGCTAGAGAACAGGCAGCTAGTAGTCAAAGAGTATTGGGGGGTGTTGCTAACTTTGCGTTAGATTATGCAACTAAAAGGTATCGTTCTAATTTAATTAATTGGGGAATTATTCCTTTTATAGTAAAGGAGATACCAGAAATGAATATAGGTGATTATGTATATGTGCCTGACATTTTAAAAGCTATAAAGAACAACAAGAAATCCATAGAAGCCTATATTATTTCCAATAAAGTAAAAAGAATTATTTTGGGAGTTGGAAATTTAACAGAGGTTGAAAAGGAAATTTTAAAAAAGGGTTCATTAATAAATTATTATAATGATAATTAACAAAATGAGGAGGAGTAAACATGAAAAAGAAAATGAAGAAAAGAATTAGTTTAATCAGTACATTAGTGTTAGTTGGTGCGTTGTTAGTAGGATGTGGAAATTCAGGTGGAAATAAGGGTAATAATGCCGCTACAAATACGGCTGATGCAGATACTGGTGCGTGGGAATTTGAAAGAAGAATTGAAATAATTTGTCCGTGGGGCGCTGGAGGAGGAGCTGATACTACATTAAGAACATTTGCTTCTGAATTAGAGAAGGAATTAAATGTACCTGTAGTTATTAACAATAAGGAAGGTGCAGGAGGAGTTACGGGTGTGGATTTTGCTATTAAACAGCCTGCAGACGGATATACCTGGTTACTAAGCACACAATCTCCAATGTTGGCGGAGATAACAGGAGTTACTGATGTACCTGTATATGAAAAGACCATTCCTGTATCACGTTTAGTTCACGATGTTAATATAATTATTGCAGGAAAAAATTCACCTTATCAAAACTTAGAAGAACTTTTAGCATATGTTGAGGAAAATCCTGGAGCTATTAAAGCCGGATGTATGTCAATTACCGGTCTTGATGGAGCTATAGTAAAACTTGTATTTGGAGATAAGGTAGAACCTGTTGCATATTCAGAAGGAGCACAAATGAACGCTGACGTAATGGGTGGTCACCTTCCAATAGCTGTAGTAGGACCTGCGGAAGTTATGGGATTGATTCAATCGGAAGATATTAAGGTATTGGCAGTATGTGCTGAAGAAAGACTTACAACTGAAGAGTTAAAAGATGTTCAATGTACGGGAGAATTGGGTATTGATGCCTTCTATGGCCCGGCAAGAGGAATTTTTGCAGTGGAAGGAACACCACAAGAAGTTATAGATGCCTTCGATGCTGCAGCTAAAAAAGCAGTTGCTACTGAAGAGTTTAAATCATGGGCTGCTTCACAGGGATTGGATCAAAGACCTGGATATTTAAACCACGAAGATTATAAAACTTGGTGGGCAGAAGAGTATGAAGGACTTAAAGAGGCTTTAGGTTCATAGTCTCTTAAAAAGGAGTGAATTAATACTTATGGAAATGATTTTTAACATTATATTATTTCTGTTTTTCGGTTACTGTTTAATTGACGTTGGTAGATTAGATAATCTACCGGGTTCAGATGTGATTGGGGCCGCCCTATGGCCTCAAATCATATTAGTACTCTTACTATTTTCATTAGCCGTAAACATGATTAATGTAGCAAAGAAAAATAAAAAAGAACATGGTGTTTACTTAAATTTTGAAATGTCTATGGTAACTTCTTTCTTTAAAAGTAGAATTTTTATAGGAATTATTATTATAGCAGTAATGTCTGTACTATTAGACTTCCTAGGATTTGTTCCTACTACTTTACTACTTCTGTTCTCCTATGGAGTACTATTAGGCGAGAAGAAATATTTGAAATTATTTGTAATTTCTTTAATAGCAACATTTTTACTGTTTTTCATATTTTCAAAAGGACTTTCCATTATTTTACCTAGGGGAATAGGACCGTTTAGAGAATTTGCTATTTTATTAGAAATGATTTAAGGAGGGGTATAAATGTTTTCACTTTTAATTCAAGGATTTCAGATAGTATTCGCTCCAAGTACATTTCTATTAATATTTGCGGGTACTGTTCTGGGAGTAATTTTTGGTGCAATGCCTGGAGTAAGTGCTTCAATGGCAGTGGCATTGGCTTTGCCTTTTGCCTACTCATTAAACGGCGTTGTAGCAATAGCGTTTTTAGTGGCAGTTTATTGTGCATCAATAACAGGCGGCGGAATTACTGCCATACTGTTTAAAATACCTGGTACACCGTCAAATGCCCCTACGACTTTTGATGGATATCCTATGGCAGCTAGAGGTGAAGCGGGCAAGGCCTTAGGAGTTTCATTGGTTTGTTCGGCATTTGGAGGATTAGTTGCAGCTTTTGCTATGGCTTTAGTATCGCCTCAATTATCGGCAATGGCTTTGAAATTTGGACCTGGTGAAATATTTGCAGTTTCATTTTTAGGTCTATCGGTTTTAACGGCTTTGGATTCAGGGAATATAATTAAGACTGTTATTGCGGGATTAACAGGACTGTGGCTTTCGACTATTGGATTGGATCCAATGTTGGGAGTGCCGAGGTTTACCTTTGGAACTGAAACTTTAGTTTCAGGAGTTGAAATGATACCTGTAATGATAGGTATGTTTGCAATAACTGAAGTTTTAAAAAATACAGTTATTAAAGAAAAAAAAGACGAAGATTTAAATAAGGCAAGTACTAAGACTGTATTTCCGTCAATAAAAGAATTTTTATCAATTAAGTGGGTAATGCTTAGAAGTTCTATACTAGGAACTATTGTTGGAATATTGCCCGGAGCAGGAGCGACGATTGCATCATTTCTATCCTATACTACAGAAACTAAATTATCAAAACATCCTGAAAAATTTGGTACCGGTATAATTGATGGAGTGGCAGCTTCGGAAACTGCTAATAACGCTGCAACAGGAGGCTCAATGGTACCGCTATTATCATTGGGAATTCCTGGGGGAAATGCGGCGGCTATAATGATGTCTGCGCTTGTAATGAAAGGTGTTCAATTAGGGCCATTACTTTTGAAAAATCAACCTGAATATCTTTCAAGCGTATTTGCTTCAATGATAGTTACAAATATTTTAATGGTTTTAATATCAATTTTTGTAGCTAAAATATTTGCTAAAATTTTATCCATTCCATATTCAATTTTAGGACCTGTAATAATAATGTTAGCAACAATTGGTTCTTATGCTGTAAAGAATGGAACTGGCGACGTTAAACTAATGGTAATAGCAGGAGTTATCGGATTTGTATTTTCATATTTGAAATTCTCGGCTTCAGCTTTAATATTGGGATTGGTATTGGGAACTATGTGTGAATCTGCCTTGAGAAAGGCTGCTGTAATAGCAAACGGAAATGTTGTACAAATGTTTGGTTCTCCTATTTCAATAGTTTTATTAACCGTATGTTTCCTATTACTGGTTATTCCAATTATTAAATCACTATTAAGTTTACGCTATAGTGAAAAATAATAAATAATTTCAAAAAATTAAAAATCTTGTTCAGTAGTTTTTCTGAACAAGATTTTTTGTTTAAATATAAATTTAATCTATAGAAGTAACTTTATATCCGCTATTTTCAACTGCTGATTTAAGTGTGGACTCATCTAAATTTTCGCCCTGAACAACAGCCTTATTTTTAAAAAGTGAAACTTTTACAGATTCAACATTATCTAAAGCTTCAAGAGCATCCTTTACTCTAGCTGAGCAATGTTCACAAGTCATACCATCTATTTTTAAAGTCTTTTCCATAATATACCTCCAAATATATTTTATAATGATAACAACATTCATTTAGTATATAATACCATATTTTTTAAGAAATTTATAGAATTATTCTTGATGTAATAACACCTAAAAAATAGGTATGTAATATGCTATTAAAGTAGGAACAGAATAATCTCTAATATTATTATGTTGATCGTTAGCATTTAGTCTGGAACTTTCTAGAAGTGTATTGTCAGAAGTAGGATAACTTACATGACTATATCGTTGCTACACAGATAACACAAGCAGTTGTAGGGATAGAATAACTCAAACTTATGCGGAGTGGAACACAAAGTACTCTAATATTAGGGAGATTCCAAGTGTTGTACCGATTCCCATACTTTATTAAAATCATTACAGTAGATTTAATAATCTTAGAATCAAAAAGTGACATAATTAATGATCCTACAATGCTTCTTAGGTTAAAAAATTAAAAATTAGTTGGATAATCATAGAATTTGTAGTACCAAGCAAAGTGCTGATTTGAGGTTTTCCTAGTTTATTAGGACCTTCAATTGTTTTATATCTATGTTCTATATTTTCATATTTTCTAGATTTATTATAAAAAATAAAAATGCCTATTAATAAATCAGCAATCATACCTATATCAATAAGAATGACTATTACCTTTTTTGAACTTCTCTAGAACTTAATAAAATATATGAAAAGCTATTTCCATGTTACTTCCTATACTAGATAAAATATAGACATGATATTAAATACAGGAGTATCACCAGTAATGCCTGTTACAAATGTGATAATAATTTCTAAAATATAAAAAAAATTACTTAAATATGTAAATAAAATATGAATACGAATATATATTTATTTATTTTCAATCTATATCATTCCAATTATAAATGTAATAAATGTTTGACGTAAAGGATTTGTAATTTTTATTTATATTCTTCTTGACTTTAATATGATAGTGAGATATTATTTAGTATACAAGAAGTATACATCTAAAATATATTTATAAGGAGGTTTTTTAATGGAATTAAACAAACATCAACAAGATATGTTAGATGGGAAATATGGGGAAGGTCCCCAACTGGCAATGAAAGTTCAGGTAGCTATTGGAGAATCATTTAATGCAAAAAGAATGGTGCCTATAACCAGAGCTCACATTGCTTTATGCAATCAAGATGCTGATAGATGGTTTGCAGAAAAAATGGCAGGGATGGGAGCTAAATTTAGAGTTCCAGCGACAGTGAATCCGGGTTTTAGCTTATGTTATTTTAAAGGAGATAATCGTGTTTCTTCAGAAGATTATGAAAAAATGCAGAGAACTAATGATGCTTACAAAGCATTAGGTGCAGTGTTGAGTTATAATTGTACTCCTTATATAGATACAAATGTTCCTAATTTTGGAGAGGTAATTGCTTATTCAGAGTCAAGTGCTACGCCATATGCTAATGCAGTTTGGGGGGCAAGGTCAAATAGAGAAGGGGCAAATTCAGCTTTATTAGCTGCAATTACAGGGTATGTTCCGGAATATGGTCTTTTATTTGATGAAAATAGATATGGGGATATACTTGTAGAAGTAAAGGCTACTATGGATAACGATTACAAGTATCATATGTTGGGGATGTGTGGTAAAAAAATAGGTCATGGAATTCCGGTATTTGTTGGTTTACCTGAACATATAGGACCCGAAGGTTTAAGAAACCTTGGAGCTCAATTAAATACTTCAGGCTCCTATGATATGTATCATATAGTCGGGTTTACGCCAGAAGCACCTACATTAGAGGCAGCTTTCGGAGGAAAAGAACCTAAGAGAAAAGTTACTATAACAGATGATGATTTTGAAGAAATATTGGAGGATATTTCTTTGGAAGGAAATAGAGAAATTGACTTTGTTATGTTTGGATGTCCGCATTTTACTTTAAAAGAAATAATACACATAGCAAATATGGTAAGAGATAAGAAACTAAAAAAAGAAATTTATATACTAGCATCATCACATGTTAAAAGAATGGCCATTAGAATGGGTTTAAATGATGTTTTAGAAGAGGCTGGAGCACATATAGTACAGGATTCATGTCCTGATCAGGATTGTTGGAAGTTCTTAGAGGGGAAAATAGGACTTACAGAGTCACCTAAATGTGCATATTATCCTCAAAGAAGAGGAATAAATTTTGTCATTAGAGATTTGGATACATGTGTTAACGCAGCTATTACAGGGGAGGTAAAATAATGAGCAAAGTGTTTAAATGCCATATGATTTCAGAAGGTTGTGTAGAAGCGCAAGTTACTATTTCTAAAGATGATATTATGTTTTATTTAATTGAGCCGGAAACAGGAGTAATGATTGAAAAAGCTCATGATTTTACTGGTAGAAGTATGGCAAATAAGATTTTAATGTTTCCAAGCGGTAAAGGAAGTTCGGTTGTGCAAGCAGATGGATTATTTCAACTTATGCAGACAAATACACAGCCTGTAGGCATGATAGTTGAAAGACCGGAAACGGTACTTGTATCTAGTGCTATAATTTTTGAAATACCTCTTGTTGATAAAGTAGATAAAGAGTTTTATGAGGTAGTAAAAGAAGGAGACCATATAAGATTAGATGCTACAAATGAGGAAATTACTATTTTAGATTAATTAATCGATATGAAGAAAAAATCAATGTGGTTGTTTAATATTAAAATCAATGAAAGGAAATAGAACTATGAAAAAGAAAATGTACCTTTTGATAACAAGTTTAGTATTGTTAAGCTTACTCTTGGTTGGCTGTGGTGGGGGAAATAAATCAACTAATAATCAAAACGAAGCGTCAGATACAACAAAAACTAATACAGGAGCTGTTACAATAAAAATTGGTCACGTTGAGCCTGAAGATAGATCAACTCACAAAACATTATTGGACTTTAAAAAGAATGTTGAAGAACAAACCAATGGAGATATTATTGTGGAAATTTATCCTAATGCTTCTTTAGGAGGAGACGTGCAATTAACTGAGTCAGTGGCAATGGGTACACTTGATGTAGCTTTGCCTTCATCATCTGTATTGACCACATATGCAGAAGACTTTGGAATATTAGATATGCCCTATCTATTTAAAAATTCTGAGTCAGCTTTTAACGCTCTAGATGGTGATGTTGGAAAATATTTTGATGAAAAATTGGCTGATCAAGGAATGCATAATTTAGGATATACATACAATGGTCCTAGAAGTACAACTACAAATAACAAACCAATAGAAAAGCCGGAAGATCTTAAAGGTGTAAAAGTTAGAGTAATGGAGAGTCCAATTTTTATAGACTATTATAAAACGTTAGGAGCAAATCCAACTCCAATGAGTTTTAATGAGTTATATACAGGTTTACAACAAGGAACAGTAGATGCTCAGGAAAATCCGCCTTCCTTAATATTTGCCAATAAATTCTTTGAAGTTCAAGAATATTTAAGTGTGGATGAACACGTTCATAACTTTTTAGCCTTTGTAATGAATAAAGCAAAATTTGAGAGTTTAACACCTGAACAGCAGGAGATAATAACTGCAGAGGGTAAAAAATGTGTTGAAAGCCAAAGAAAAATGGAATTAGAAGATAATGAAGTAGCAATTGAGAAATTGGAGACTGAAGGAGGATTAGTGGTTAATAGGCTTTCAGAAGAACAAAAAAATGAATTTAAAGAGGCCCTTAAACCAATGTATGATAAATATAGAGAACAATTTGGAGCAGAATTGTTTGAAATGTGTGAAAAATATAATAAATAATGTGATAATAGGTGGGAATATAACCACCTATTTGAAAAAGGGAGGTTAGGGATGAATAAATTCATTGAAAAATATAATTCCTTTGAAGAAAAACTGTTAGTAGGTAGTTTAGTATTAAATGTAATAATCGTTTTCATCCAAATAATAATGAGATCTTTCTTTAATACTTCTCTTACTTGGTCTGAAGAATTATCTAGATATATTTTCATATGGCAAATTTGGTTAGGAACCAGTATTGCATATAGTAAAGATGAACATATAAAAGTAGATTTAATATTTGCAATATTTAAAGGAGAAACAGCAAAGAAAATAATAGATACGTTGGTAGATATTATTTGGCTGATCTTTAGTCTTTTTATGGTATATCAAGGATTTAAATTATTAGGATCAATGAATGCAAGAAATGCTTTATCTTCAGGTATGAGAATACCTCTAATATATGTATATGCCTCAGTTCCTATAAGTTTTCTAATAGTATCTATTAGAATAGTATTTGATATTTTTAATGGATTTAAGAATACTGAAGTAGTAGAAGATAATGAATTAGAAGAAGGCAAGGAGGTATAACATGGATGCAATATTATTATTTGGAGTGTTTTTTGTACTTCTATTTTTAAGTGTTCCAATAGGCTATGCAATAGGAATTTCTAGCTTGATAGCGATGGTTACATTTACTGATATGCCTACATTAATGATAGCTCAAAATGCAGTAGCAGGTGTAGATTCGTTTCCATTACTAGCAATACCCTTCTTTATGTTAGCAGGAAATATAATGAGCAGTGGCGGAATTGCAAAACGGTTAGTTAATTTTTTTGAAAGTTTTATTGGTCATATAACTGGTGGATTAGGAATGGTTACAGTAGTTGTATGTATGTTTTTTGCAGCTATTTCAGGTTCAGCAGTAGCAACAGTTTCAGCAGTAGGAGCATTTATGATACCGCAAATGGTTGATAGAGGATATGACAAGGCTTTTTCAGCGGCATTAACGGCTGCAGCTGGAACTATAGGAGTAATAATACCTCCAAGTGTTCCATTTGTAATATATGGTGTTGTATCAGGAACATCAATAACAGATATGTTTACTGCTGGTTTCTTGCCGGGAATATTAATGGGTGTTGCACTTATGATAGTATGCTACATAATATCTAAAAAAAGAGGATATAGGGGTAGTGATAAAAGAAGCAGTGCTAAAGATATTTTAGTAGCTTTTAAAGATGCTATTTGGGCAATCCTTTCACCTGTAATAATACTAGGTGGGATATATTCGGGAATATTTACTCCAACAGAAGCAGCAGTAGTATCAGTTGTATATTCATTTATTGTAGGAATCTTTGTATATAAAGAACTGGATTTAAAAGGCGCTTATAACGCAGTGAGAGATGCGATAGTAGTAAATGGAGCAACAACTTTTATGGTTGGGTTATCAACAGCTTTTGCAGCATTTTTAACGATGCAACAAATACCAATGAAGATAGCTATGTTTATTACAAGCCTAAGTGATAATGGAATAGTAGTATTACTTCTTATAAATATTTTACTAGTGATAATAGGAATGTTTATTGATAACATACCAGCAACTATAATATTAACACCAATACTACTTCCTATCGTTATGAGCTTTGGAATGAGTCCTGTAACGTTTGGTATAATGTTAACTATGAATTTAGCTATAGGATTTTGTACTCCGCCTTATGGAATTGATTTATTTGTTGCAGCATCAATTTCAAAAATTTCTATTGGTGAAATTAGTAAACAAATCATGTATTTTATATTGGCGTTGATTGTAGTATTGATGTGCGTTACTTTTGTAAGACCATTGACAATGATGTTTTTATAATATTAGGAGGAAGAAATGTTAATTTGGATAATTGATGAAGAGTGGGAAGATTACAACTTAGAAAAAGAAATGTTGCCAAAATTATTACCAGGAGTGGAGATAAAATATTCAGGCAATGATTATGCTAAAGATTTAGAAGAGTTTGGTTATAAGGCAGATGGTATTTTAGCACAAGTTTATGTTGATATACCACGAAGTACAATAGAGAAGCTTGAAAATTGTAAGGGTATAGCAACTTATGGTGGAGGATTTGACAGGATAGATATAGAAGCTGCCAAAGAAAAAGAAATTATGGTTGCAAATGTTCAAGGATATTGTGCAGAGGATCTGGCTGATTATGTTTTAGCATCTATGTTTTATGCAAATAAGAGAATAGCTCAATATTCAAATAATCTAAATAAAGATTTAGAAGATGGTAGATGGGGAGCAACAGCAGCGGGTGAAGAAAGACATAGATTAAGTAATCAAACTCTATTGATTGTAGGTTTCGGCACAATAGGAAAGGTAATAGGAGAGAGGGCAAAAAGTTTAGGAATAGAAGTAATAGCTTATGACGAATATTTCTCAAAAGAGGATATTGAAAAATATGGAGTAGAGAAAGTAGATTGGGAAGAAGGATTTAAAAGAGCGGATTATGTAAGTATAAATTTAAGAGGTGATGACTCCAATGCTAATAAGATAGGCATGAATGAATTTGAATTAATGAAAAACTCAGCATATATAATTAATACTTCAAGAGGTAAAATTATAAAGGAAGAGGACTTAATAAAAGCAGTTAATGAAAAAATAATTGCAGGGGCGTTTTTAGATGTATTGAAAAATGAACCACCTAAGTTGGATGATCCAATGTTAAAAGAGAGAAATATTATTATTACACCACATATTTCATATATATCAATAGAGTCAATGGGGCAGTTAAAAGAAATTGCAATAACGAATTTGGTAAATATGGTAAAAGGAGAGAAAGCTCTTTACCCTGTATATTAAACAGTTTTTATTTATAGGAAAAGAGTTGTAGTAAAATTAATTGTTAATTTTACTACAACTCTTTTTATGGGTATAATATATTAAAGAAATTTATGTTTATTTAATTATTAAACGAATATTATAATTTTTTAAAATTTTGTTAATAAGGTGGGATTGTGTAAAGATGATTGAAAGGAAAAGAAGTACCTTATCTAGTAAAGCATATGACTTTTTAAAAGAAAAAATTATTTCTGGAGATATAAAAGATGGCGATTTAATTACTGAGAATAGGATTGGAGAACTATTGAATATGAGTAGGACACCTGTAAGAAAGGCATTAACTAAATTAGAAACTGAGAATTATGTAAAGTGCATAGATGGTGTTGGAAGCATTGTAATAGGTTTATCAACAAGAGATCTAGCCGATATTTATGAAGTAAGAGAAAATATTGAAGCGCTGGCATTAAAAAGCTCAATAAGAAGAATTAGCAAAACTAAAATTGAAAATTTAAGACAAGAACTATTATCAGTTTTAGAATTATATGAAAAGGGAGAAAAAGTGGATGTGTCTAAGTTAATAGATCTTGATTTAAGATTTCACAATATTATAATAGACAATTCTCAGAATAATTATGTGAAAATTGTAATGGGTACGATACAAAATCAAATTGAGAGATATCAGGATCAAGCTTATATATTGACTGATACAGGTCAAGAAACAACTATGCAGCATATTGAAATTCTTGAAAGTATTGAAAAACAAGATTATGAAGTTGCTAAAGAAAAATTAGTGAATCATATCAATTGGTCATTTAGAACAATAAGTAATGCAATGTCTAGTTTGGAAATAGGTTAATTAAAATTGGAATATTTGAAATGGTCATAAATAGATCATATTAATTTAAAAACTCCACCAAATCCTTGGTGGAGTTTTTAAATTAAGGTAGTGTGAACATTTATGATAAAGTAGAAAAATGTAAAAATTAAATTATATGTTATTTAGTATTTCTTTTAAAGCTTCTATAAATTTTATATTTTCTGCTTCTGTTCCTATTGAGACTCTGGTATAATTTTCTCCGAAAGGTCTCACAATAACACCTTTTTTTTGCATTTCCTCAAATAAAGTTTTAGAATCTATAGTAGGTGTTTCAATAAAAATGTGATTTGTTTGACTGTCAGTGTATGGAATATTTAATTCATTTAAATTTTTGTAAAGATATTCTTTACCCTTAATATTGTTGTCATATACTTTTTTAATAAACTCATCGTCATCTAACGCATGTATAGCTGCTATTTGAGCTAGGGTATTACAATTAAAAGGGTCTCGAATCTTATTCATATTATTTAATATTTCGGGTTCTCCTACTAAATATCCTATCCTAAGACCTGCTAATCCATGTATCTTGGAGAAAGTTTTTAATGTTATTACATTAGGATATTCTTTAAATAATAAGTAAGCATTTTTAACTGCATTTGGAGAGTCTACAAATTCAATATAAGCTTCATCATATACAACTAGTATATCTTCTGGAACTTTATTTAGAAAATCCAATATTTCTTTTTCCGATAACATAGTGCCGGTTGGATTATTAGGGTTACATAGCCAAATTAATTTAGTGTTTTCATTTATGGCATTATATATTCCGTCTAAATCATATTTTAAATCTTTCATTGGGATATAGGTAAGTTTAGCTCCCATGATTGTTGATGTATGTGTATACCTTGGAAAAGTTAACTCACTTAAGATTACTTCATCCGTTGGATTAACATATGCTTGTACAATTAAACTTAAAGCTTCATCACCACCATTAGTAGGTAGAAAATTATCCGTGTTTAAATTATATTTTTGTGCTAACTTTTCTTTTAAGTTAGTTGAATTTCCATCAGGATATAAATTTAAGCCACCTTTAATATAATCAATTAATGCCTCTTTTACCTTCCCACTAGTACCTAAAGGATTTTCATTTGAAGCAAGTTTTATAACATGCTCTAATCCATATTCTCTCTGTACATCTTCAATAGGTTTTCCAGGTACATATGGTAAAATATCAACAATTTCTGGTCTAGGTTTAATCATTTTTTTACACCTCTTTCAAATTATAAAAGTTATAACGTCAAAGAAGTATACATCTAAAATACATTATATACACTTTCAAATTGAAAGTCAAATGTATTTAGAAAATATTAAATTGACAAGGGATAAAGCCTTTGATACTATTTATTTGAACGATGTTCTTTCAAAAAGAATCTAGTAATGAAAGTATAGTTAGGGGGGCTTCTGTTGAGTAGAGTATCTAAAGCACCGGAAGTTAGAAAACAAGAATTGATAGGTATAGCTCTGGACTTATTTAAAGAAAGGGGCTATGAAAATGTATCTGTTCGAGATATTTTAAAGAAAGTAAATGGACATCCGGGAATGTTTTATTATTATTTTGAATCTAAACAGGAAATTTATAATGAAGCAATGAAACAGATGATTAAAAGCGAAGTGGATAAGAGAAAGATAATATTACAAGATGAGAGTAAATCAATTATAAATAAGTATGAAGGTTTGCTTAAATCCATTGAAGATGGAATAAGGAGTTACTACATAGCTTTTAATAACCCTGAGAATATCTCCTATGAAACCACGGTGTTATTATGTTTTTTAACCGCCTTTGCAGAGCCTGTATCTAAATTCTTACTGGATGCTAAAAATGAGGGACTAATACCTGAGGAATCGGGATTAAATGAAGATACAGCTTATCCAATGGCATTGTTTTTAATCCATGGTTGCTACGGTTTAGTTCATGTAAATAATGATTCCGGTTCAGCTGATAATGTTAAGTATTTTGAACCTTTCATATGTAATTTTTTAAAAATAAATATAGAGAACTTAAAGCAAAAGATATAGTTTGGAGGGCATATGGCTTTTATAGAAGTTAGAAATTTATCTAAAAGATATACAATGGGTGAAAATATAATAATTGCCAATAATAATTTAAATTTTGAAATAGAAAAAGGTGAATTTGCTCTTATAATCGGACCTTCGGGTGCGGGGAAATCAACTTTTTTAAATATTTTGGGCGGAATGGACAGGGCATCAGATGGGAGTATCCTAATAGACGGTAAAGATATTACCAAATTAAATGAAAGGGAACTTACTAGCTATAGAAGGTATGATATGGGATTTGTATTTCAATTTTATAATTTAATGCCCAATTTAACTGCTTTAGAAAATGTGGAACTGGCAACACAAATTGTTAAAAATGCAAAAAATCCAAAAGAAGTTTTAAGAGATGTAGGACTTGAAGATAGGATGAACAGTTTTCCTTCTCAACTTTCCGGAGGAGAGCAACAAAGAGTTTCAATAGCAAGAGCTGTGGCAAAAAATCCAAAACTTTTAATGTGCGATGAGCCGACGGGAGCCTTAGATTACAAGACAGGAAAACAAGTTCTAAGTTTATTAAAAGATTTAAGCAGAACTACCGGTACTACTGTAATTGTAATTACTCATAATAAAGCAATTGCCCCCGCAGCTGATAGAGTTATAGAAATTGCAGATGCCAAAATTAGAAAGGTAACTGTAAATAAAAATCCTGAAACTATAGACAGTATTGAATGGTAGGTGAAAAGAGTGAACCTTATTAGAAAAGATACTCTTAGAGAAATTAAAAAAACCTTTTCAAAATATATTTCCATTTTACTTATAGTTGGACTGGGAGTATTTGTTTTTATAGGTTTAATTTCAAGTGGGCCTATTATGAGAAACACTGCTAACACCCATGTACAGAAATATAATTTTGAAGATATTTTAGTCAGTATTCCCATGGGTTTTGAAGCTGAAGATTTTGAGATTGTCGAGTCTCAGAAAAACTTATATGAACTTGAATACGGCTATGATATTGACCTTGGAATTGAGGATACAACCTTATTAATTAAAGTTATGAATATGCCTTATAAAATAAATATGCCCATAATTAAAGAGGGTAGGGCTCCTGAAAATCTAGGTGAAATAATGCTGGATATAAGTTTAAAAGAAAGGGAATATAATTTAGGTGATACAATTGTTTTTAAAAAAGAAGTAGATAAATTTGCTTTAGAAGATGACGAAAGTGAAGATGTTTTAGAAGATTACACTTATAAAATCGTTGGATTTTGCAGCAGTTTAAATTATATTTCCGATGAGGGCAGAGGCTATTCTGAAAGGGGTCTAGGCGAAATAAAGGGTTTTGGTTTTGTAAGTCCTTTTGAGTTTAAAAGTGAACCTACATATGCTCGTTTAATATATAAAGATACTTTTGATTTAAAGACTACATCAAAGAAATATAGAGAAAAACTGGAAGGCTATAGAAGATCTCTGGATTTGGATTTTAAATATCGTCCTGATAATAGATTTATAACTTTAAAGGATGATATTGGAGATGAAATAAAAGAGGGTGAGGATAAAATAACTGATGCAAAAACAAAGCTTTCTGATGCAGAAAAAGAACTTTCAGATGCAAGACAAGAGTTAGGAGAAGGTCAAAGGGAATATAGAGAGGGTCAAGATGAATTTGACACTCAAACAAAGGATGCAAAGTCTAAGTTAGATGAAGCTAAGGAAAAATTATATAAGTCGGAGAAAGATATTGATAAAGGTCAGAAAGAACTTGATGAGGGATATGAAGATTTAAAAGATGGAAGAAAAAAACTTGACGATGCAAAAAGTGAACTTTCAACGGGAAAAATTGCCTATACTCAAGGTAAAATGGAATATGAAAGCGGACTTTCAATGTTGGAATCAAGTAAAACGCAAATTGAAGAGGCGGAGAAACAACTTTCAGATGGAAGAAAGAAACTTGATGAGGGTTGGGATAAGATTAAGGAGTCCACTGAACAATTAAATTCCGGCAAAAAAGAAATTGAAGAGAATAAAAAAATTTTAGAAGATGGAGAAAAACAGATTAATGAAGCGGTTTCTGAAATAGGTTCTGCTTTAGGACTTAGTACTTCAAATATTGATGAGGTATCAAGTGCTGTAAACTCAATGGTCAATTCTCTGTCAAGTGCCAAACCTTTAATTGATGGTCATGGAGAAATTTTAGCGGGAATAAATTTGGCAGAGGAGACTTTAAGAGATTTAGAATCCAAAAAAGCTACTATAGAAGACCAAATTAATGAATTGGAACTGGCATTAAATATGCCGGGGCTTTCCCAAGAAGAGAAGGATCAAATACTGGAACAAATATTGCAATTGGAAGTTATGTTGGGACAAGTTGAAGAAGGAATAAGACAGGGAAGAGAAACTTTAATTGCTTTAAAATCTAAAAAGGAATTAATAGAGAGCAGTTTAAATGAAATAAATTCCCTACTTCCTCCCGATGTTGATATTTCAAAGGATTATGATTTAATAATGGGACAGCTACAAAGTGCCAAGGAGGGCATTGATGAAATAAAATCCAAACAAAAAGAGCTTGAAGAAGGTAAATTAAAGCTGGAACTGGCAGAAGAACAATTAGCTGAAGGAGAAAAGCAACTTCAAGAGGGAATAGAGGAAGCGGAAGATGGAGAAAAGGAGTACTCTGAAAGTAAAGAAAAGCTGGAATCAGGTAAAAGGGAATATGAGGAAGGCAAGAGAGAACTTGAAGATGGCAGCAGGGAATTAGCCGACAGTAAAAGCAAATTACTTGATGGACAACGTGAATATGAAGATGGAGAAAAATCCTATATAGAAGGTTATGAAGAATTTCTTGAGGGAAGAGCTGAATTAGATGCGGGGAAAATGGCATTTACAGAAGGTAGAAAATCCTATAATGAAGGGCTGGAGCAATATGAAGAGGAAGTAAAAAAAGGAGAGGAAAAATTAAAGGATGCCAGAGATAAACTCTATAAGGGAGAAAATGACTTAGTCAAGGGAGAAAGAGAGTTTAATAAGGAGAAAATAAAGGCTGATGAAAAAATAGCTGATGGGGAGGAAAAAATCTCTGAGGCAAGACGAATTTTAAATATTCTAAAAAGACCACGCTATGTAATAACTCCAAGGTACAATAATGCTGATTTAAACTCCTATTTAAACGATGCTAGAAGTATGGACTTATTGTCTTTAATATTCCCCGTATTTTTCTTTATGATTGCACTTTTAGTGAGTTTTACAACAATGACACGCATGGTGGAAGAACAAAGGACGGTAATAGGTACCTATAAAGCTTTGGGATATAGTAATTCCGACATTTCAAAAAAGTTTTCCTTCTACGGAGCATCAGCTTCTATAATTGGAGGAGTAATAGGAGCTCTTTTGGGCAGTTACTATCTCCCGGATATAATTGGGACTGCCTATTCAACGGGGACTATATTTGAGGGGAACTTGGCCTATGAGTACTATCCTTTTAAAATTCTGTTATCAATATGTATAGGGTATATTTTTACAGCTTTGGCTGCGAAGATGGCAGTAAGAGTATCCTTAAAAGAAAATGCGGCCAATCTTTTAAGAGTGAAGCCTCCTAAAAGCGGTAATAGAATATTTTTGGAGAGAATTACTCCCCTTTGGAGTAGAATGAATTTTTTCTTTAAAGTAACTGCACGAAATTTGTTTAGGTATAAAAATCGAATGATAATGACCATAATAGGAGTAATGGGATGTATGGCATTATTGGTTTTAGGTTTCGGGTTAAGATCTTCAATAAGCGGGATTGAAGAAATACAGTTCGGAGAGATTTTAAAATATAATATTTCCGTAACCTATGATAGAGAAATAGATGAAGACTCCTATATGGAGTATAGAGACTACTTAAAGTCCAAAGATTTAAATTATATATCCGTCTATGAGGAATCCTTTGAGGTGGAAAATAAGGACTTAAATCAAAATATTATGCTTATAGTTCCCAATGAAAATAAAGATTTATATGATTATGTAACTGTAAGAAATCGAAAAACCAAGGAAAAAATAGAGCTTCCTAATAGTGGGGTTATAATAAGTGAAAAGTTTTCTAAGTTAAAGAAATTGAAAACAGGAGATACCTTTAAATTTAAAGACAGTGAAGATAAAGAGCATGAAGTAGAGGTAAGGGGAATAAGTGAAATGTACATTGGACACTATATGTATATGGATAAGGAATATTATGAAAAAGTATTTGGAAGAAAGTATGAAATCAATACCGATTTATTAAAGTTGGAAGATTATTCTTCGGAGGAAATAGATAATTTAAGTTCAGGTTTTATATCTCATAAAGCCGTAGTCTCTGTTGTAGATATAGCTAGTATTAGAGTATTGGTAAATAAGTTGATGAACTCCATTTCAAAAGTAGAGTTAATAATTACAGTGGCTTCAAGTTTATTGGCAATGGTAGTGTTATATAATTTAACCAATATAAATATTGAGGAGCGAAAGAGAGAAATATCTACAATTAAAGTTTTAGGTTTTTATTCAAAGGAGACGACAGAGTATATATACCGTGAAACGTGGATATTGACAATAATTGGAATTCTCCTAGGAATTTTTGTAGGGAAATTACTCCATTATAGCGTATTGCAAATGGTAGTTCCCTATGAGTCCATGATGGATCCCAAATTAAATTGGACAAGTTATGTAATAGCTGCTTCAATTACTGTGTTAGTAAGTTTGGTAATAATGTTCATATTCCACAATAAACTTAAAAAGATAGATATGGTGGAATCTTTAAAATCAAATGAATAGGATGTTAATTTAATAGATATTGTGAAATAAGGCGGTTAAGCCGCTTTGTTTTATTGATTTATAATATTGCAAACAATAAACCTTAACAATGAAAAAGCTATAGATATAAAGTGTTTTAAGGGGCGTTGCTCTAAATATCTTAATTGGTGGAATAAATATTATGTGGTATAATGTTTTTGAAAAAAATATGTGGGGGAATTTGATTGGAAAAAATTATTGTTAAAAAGAGTTTAAACCTTCACGGTTCAGTTAGGATAAGCGGAGCAAAAAACGCTGCACTTCCAATACTTGCTGCTTCTATATTAGGAACGGAGGACATTTTTTTAGAAGACGTTCCTGAACTTAAAGACGTGGAAATTATGGTTGAGGTGTTAGAGTCTTTAGGTTGTAAAGTCGATAAAGTAGGGAAAAATAAATTTATAATAAATTCAAAAAACTTAAATTCTTATGAGACTAAGTACGAGTTAATGAATAAGATGAGAGCTTCTTTCTTGGTTATGGGTCCTTTGCTTGCGAGAATGGGAAAAACGGTAAATTCCCTACCGGGAGGTTGTAACATAGGTTCCAGACCTATAGACTTACATCTTAAGGGATTTGAAGCGCTAGGTGCTACTATTGAAAACAATGTAGGAGATATTACAGCCTACAGTGATAAATTAGTAGGCAGCAGGATTTATTTAGACTTTCCGTCAGTAGGTGCCACTGAAAATATAATTATGGCAGCTGTATTGGCAGAAGGGGAAACTGTAATTGAAAATGCTGCAATGGAGCCTGAAATAGTTGATCTTGCAAACTTTTTAAGAAAAATGGGGGCCAAGGTTTCCGGAGCCGGCACCTCAACTATTAGGATTAAGGGTGTTGAAGAATTGAAAGGATGCTCTCACCAAGTAATACCTGATAGGATTGAAGCCGGAACTTTTATGGTAGCGGCAGCTATTTGCCAAGGTGATATTACCGTTGAAAATGTAATAAGTTCTCATATGAAACCGATAGTAGCAAAACTTGAAGAATGTGGAGCGGAAGTAATTGAAAATGATGATAAAATTCGAGTTATAGGTAATTCAAAATTAAAACCTATAAATATAAAGACACTTCCATACCCCGGTTTTCCTACAGATATGCAGGCGCAATTTTTAGCTTTAATGACACAGTTAAAGGGAACTAGTATTGCAAAAGAAACTGTTTTTGAAAACAGATTTATGCACGTTGATGAGCTTGTAAAAATGGGAGCGGATATTTCAGTAAATGATAGGGAAGCCGTAGTTACAGGCGGAAAAAAATTAAAGGGAGAAAAAGTTAAGGCTACTGATTTAAGAGCGGGAGCTGCTTTAATTCTTGCGGGAATTGTGGCGGAAGGAGAAACTGAAATTTCTGAAATTTACCATATAGACAGAGGTTATGAAAACATAGAGGAAAAATTCAGAACCCTAGGTGCTAAAATTGAAAGAGTAGATAATTAAAAGACCCACTAATGTGAGTCTTTTTTACGTTACTTAACGGAGTTTAATTCAATTTCAAAATTCAAATTAGGATTTTTTTCATAAATACTCCTTACATTACTAAATGGAGTTTAATTCAACAGTAAAATCTAATTGAGAATTTCCGTCAAAGGTACCTATCATTTCAATTACAGTATCTTCAGTGGGTAACTCATTTCTTAAATCTTCATAGATAAAGTAATTGTGAGAAATGTTATCCTTTCCTTGAAGTACTTTTACAATATCCTGTTCTGTGAAATATATGGAGTTAATATCCATTGGAGATATTGAGATTTTTAATTCAGTCACTTCTTTTAAATCTACATTTCCTTCTCCGTCATACAGTATAAAACTTTCTACTTTGTATGTAGGTCTGTTGTCCTGTAGCATTATATATTCATCAGAATCTTCTCCGAACTCTGACTTAATAAGTTCTGCATCATCATCAGTGAATTGAGAAATTGTAACTTCTGCGCTATAATCATTAGTTCTTCCCTCATAATGTAGAAGAATTTCATTTGCTTGTTCTTCCTCACTAACTTCAACACCGTTGTTATTAGTGTTAGTATTTTTATTTTCATTCTTAGTTCCACATCCCACAAGTAGAAAAACTAGAGAAAATAAAATTATAATTTTTTTCATAAAACACCTCCTATATTTATAATATACCACAATTATGGCAGGGAGTTAAAATTTTTATAGAATAAGAGGGAAAAGAAAAACACATCTTTTATTTTGATGTGTTCTTAAAATTCATATAGGGTTTGTATATTGTGGTAATAATAACCAATGTAATTATTAATTCCACTAATACGAAGGAATTATATTGCAGAGAATAAAGCCATGGTGCAATATTGTCCGGAGCATAGAACCAAAAAATCAGCCAACCCGATAAAAAGTGACATAAAAATCTAAATATTATGGCAATAGTTGAACCGGTTAATACTCCCTTTAGAGTTTTTGGAAAAAATCCAACGATGCCCAATATTCCAAAAGCAAGAATATAATCAAGTAATATGGACATTGGATTTAATACAAAACCTCCAAATATAAATTGCATAAATCCATAGGTAAAAGCTGCAATTAATCCGTATTTTCCTCCCCAATAAGAGGCGAATAAAATTATGGGAACCATACTTCCAAAGGTTATAGAACCGCCTTGTGGAAGTTGAAAGAGTTTAATATAACTCAAAACTTGAGCAAGAGCAATCATAGCCCCTGCTTCTGTAATCATTTTTGTATTATTTTTCATAGTCTCACCTTTCTAACAGGTGCCAACTATAGTGGAATTCACTACGCCAGCATTATCTGGATCAGCTTTAAGGGTATGTTCTCAGCAAAAGCTCCCCTATTCCTGTTTAATTTAATATTATTTTATTTTCATTAACTATATTTATCTCATATAAATCCCTATACATATCCAGTGAACTTAGGGCTTTTTCCTTATAAGTCTTACTGTCCTCAACTAATATGTCTTTATAAATATCCTGTAGTTCTTTATTGGATTCACCAAAGATGGAAATTTGATATAGAGCAAAGTAAACCGAACCGAAAGCTCTAGGGTCTTCCATTTTTTCCGAAAATTTCATAGCACTGGAAATATGTTCATAGGAATCTTTGTAGTTGCCTTTTTTAACTTCAATTAATGCCATATAGGATTCAAGAACAGGTCTCTTCCAGAAAGAGTCAAACTGACCGTATAACTCATAGGCTAAATTGAAATAATTAAGCGCTTCATCAATATCTTCCATTGCAAAATAGGATTTTCCTAAATTTATATAGAAGACTGACAAACTTGAAAGTGCATTTTTGTTAATAGTAAGTTCAATGGCCTTTTTAAAGTTTGTAATAGAATCTTCATATTCTCCCAAGGCGAACCTAAGCTCGCCAATATAATTATAAGCAGCTGCAATGTTAATGGCATACCTGTTGGCAACGTCCTCTGTTACATTAAAAGTATTAATGGACTCCGTAAGGAGTTTTTCAGCAGTAAAGTAATTTCCCGTCATCATATTGTATAGACCTTTAAGTCTAAGTAAGATTCCGATTTCCTTATGGTAGTTACACTTTACAGCCAAATCCAAAGCAAGCTCAATATACTCAATCATATCATTGGCATTGTTAGTTTGGATATTATAGAATATCATCTGTTTATATCCGTCTAGGACAAAATCTTTTTCATCAAGTTCAATGGCCTTTTGAATAACGCTCTTCATATCGTCAACGCCTTCTTTATAATCGCCGTCTCGGATTAAATAACGTCCCTTCATATAGAAGAATTCAATTTCCAAAAGTTTTAACTCATCAGATTGATTGTCTTTTTTAAGCTTTTCAAAAATATCTTCAAGTTCATCAAGGGAATTTTGAATTTTATCTCTTGAAATATAGACAATGTTATTACTTGGAGTTTCCGCAAGATTTAGTATTGGAAACAGCTCATGAGAAAAGTTTAAATAATAATTTAAAGTTTCAATTCTATACTTCAAGGACTTAAGCTCTTCACCTGCGTTGTTGTAATGGTATACCAATTTAGATAAAAGGTATGGGTCGTTCTTGCGCTTGTCAAGTTTTGCCTCCATAAGATCTCCGATTTGTTTATGAGTAATTCGTTTTTTTGCACTGGACTGTGTCATATACACATACTCTCTCAGCTTAATATGAGTGTAAGTAAGATATATACTATTATTATTTTCAACTTCACTTATAATATTTCTTTTACAAAGCTCCTCAATGGAGGGAAGTAAATCTATTTCATTTTTTCCCATTATTTCGCTAACCACACTTAAAGGAGCTCTATCATAGAAGAAACTGACAATGTCCAGAAGTTTTTTTTCATTTTCAGAAAGATATAAAAATCTGGATTTTATAGTATCTATCATCTTAGAAGTCATAATATTAGTATCTTTTTTAGATTTAATTAAGTGTACATATTCATTTAGGAAAAAACTATTTCCTTCTGTTTCCGAATAGATTTTTTCAAAAGTTTCTTCATCGAATTCCATTTCCGGCAGAGATTTTTTAATAAATTCCTTGGATTCTTCAAAACTAAATCTGGAAAGCTGAATTTTTTCAACCTTATGGTATCTGTCAAGAGCAACTATTAAATCGTCTACAGCCTTATTGTATTGATTTCTTGATGTCAATATAAACATAGCCTCAGACTTTATATGGAGCATTACAGAGGTTAAAAGTTTAATTGAAGACTCGTCCATCCACTGTATATCTTCAAAGATTATAATTAATTTTTTCACTTCCGAAACTTTTTTAATTGACTCTACAATAATTTGAGTAACTAAGTTAAGATTAAGTGCATCAGGCGAATCTTTAGTCTCCAGCAGAGTGGCATCTGTGGAAAAATCATCAAAATTGGGAAATAATTTTGAAATAGTTGCATTCCAAAAAGTTGGAAATTCAATTTTTTCATCTTTTAAAATTTTACTTAGTTTATTAATAATAATCCCAAAAGGTCTTAAGACATGATTTTCTTCAGCCTGGTAAGAAAATGATTCTAAAATAAAGAAGTCCTGTTCTTTGTGCTCTAAGACTTTCTTTTTTAAAAAGCTCTTGCCGATACCTGCTTCTCCCGTTAAGAATATGGACTTTGTTTCTATATCCTTGGAAAAATTGTCAATAGTCTGTTCAATTAATGCAATTTCATTATATCGACCATAGAAATATTCGTTTTTTGATCTAGAAGTAGCATTTTTTAAATTAATTAACTTAATTGAATCTTCATAGATGGCTTTCGTCTTTTCGTCAGGTTCCACTCCAAGTTCATTTAAAAGGAGTTTGGAAAGGTCTTGGTAAGTTTCAATAACTTTTCCCGCCCTGCCTGTCTTTTGAAAGTATCTCATTAAAAGTCTGAAATTTCTTTCGTCAAATTCATCTATTTGGATTAATTTGTTAATGTTTTTTTCAATATTGTTGTAAATGCCATTTTCAATATCTTTTTCAATTTTCTGATATAAAACATTTGTAAACTTATCCTGGTAAAAATTTCTGGTTTTTGTAATCCAATGTTCATATTCATCAGAATCCTTTAAAAAGAAACCCTGTAAGAAATCTCCTTCATATAAGTCCAAATTTTTTTCAGGATCTTCTGTAAATAGATTTACATCACATTCTATATCAATATCTTCATTTAAAACTAAAATAGATTTTTTTGGTGAAATTATAAAATCTGAATCCAAGTGTTTTTTAGCCTGATATAGGGCATTTCGTAAATTCTTCTTTGCCGTCTTTTCATTTTCATCAGGCCATAATAAACCTGCTATCTCATCTCTGGAAACAACTGTATTTATAATAATATAATAAATTAAGGCATTAATCTTGGCATAGGGGAAAAACACCTTTTCTCCATCTTTTAAAATTTGAGGAATTCCAAATAATTTGCAATAAATTTTACTCATAAAGCACCCCGTCTAATAAATGTATAATAAAAAATAATTATAATTTTCAATTCATATAGTATCAGTATAATTCAGTTGTAATCTGGTGTCAATTGAGTAAAATCGATAAACTGATTTAATTTGTTAATAGGATAAAGAGAAAAGTAAAACCTTTGCTTAAAGAGTTTAAAATATTTTTAGATGGGAATCTATTAAAGAGGGTACATATAAATTAGAATAGTTAGGTGTCATTTGACGAAAGTTAGACGTAAATAGTCGTAAATTTGACATTTTGATTTTTTGCGGCGAAAAACATAGGAACCTTGCTGTTATCACGTTATCATAGGAAAGTATATATTGTTTTTAAAAGCTATATTTATTTAGACCTATATTTGATGAAGGACAGTTACAATATAGCCATTCATTATAAGTTTATGTGTTATAATATTTTATAGTAGGTAGTAAGCACTTATTAGATGAATTAACGAGGAGGTAGGAAAATGTTATTATTAAACCCAGTAGTTATATCCGTTATAGTAATGGTTGCGTTGTGTTTAATTAAGTTTAACGTAATGCTTTCAATTTTAGTAGCGGCTATCGTTGGTGGATTGGCAGCAGGTATGCCTATTTATGTGTCTGGAGCAGACAATAACATAATAGACGTACTTATTAGTGGTATGGGTGGAAACTCAGCAACAGCACTTAGTTACATATTGTTGGGAGCTTTTGCTGTAGGACTTGCTAAATCAGGTCTTGGTACGATTTTAGCTAAGAAAGTATCTAAGATTGTAGCGGGAAAGAAATTTTTAATGATTTTTATGATTGCATTTATTGCTTGTTTTTCACAGAACCTTGTTCCTGTTCACATTGCATTTGTACCAATATTAATACCGCCATTATTACCGGTAATGAATAAACTTAAAGTGGACAGAAGAGCAGTGGCTTGTGCCCTTACATTTGGACTTAAGGCACCTTATTTAGCTGTACCGATGGGATTCGGTTTATTGTTCCATGGTATTTTAGTAGACAATATCAGCCAGTTTGGTCTTCCTATTACTAATGCAGATGTAGTTTCGGTAATGTGGATTGGAGCCCTTTCAATGTTTATAGGTTTGGTATTAGTGGTATTTCTACTTTACAGTAGAGATAGAGAATATGCTGACGTGGTAATTGAAGGATCAGCAAGCTTGGAAGATGAAGTTCATATGACAAAAGAAGCTTGGGGAGCACTAGCAGGTTGTATAGTTACAGCAGTAGTTTCGATACTTACTACGTCACTTCCATATGCAGCAATAGCCGGTATATTTACTATGGTTATAACAGGATGTATTAAGTGGAGTGAAATAGATGAAGTAATGGAAGGCGGAATTGACATGATGGGCTTTATAGCTTTCGTTATGTTAGTGGCGGCTGGTTATGGTACTGTTCTAAGAGAAAGCGGTGGAGTAGAAGAATTAGTTACTACTGTAGCTCAATACATGCACGGCTCTAAAATGATAGCAGCAACGTTAATGTTATTAGTAGGATTATTAATAACTATGGGTATTGGTACATCTTTTGGTACAATTCCTATAATTGCGGCAATTTATGTACCATTATGTCAAGAGATTGGCTTTGGAACAGGTGCTACAATATTGTTAATCGGTGTTGCAGCAGCACTTGGAGATGCAGGTTCACCGGCATCTGACTCAACTTTAGGACCAACATCAGGTCTTAACGCGGACGGACAACACGATCACATTTGGGACACCTGTGTGCCTACATTTATAGCTTTTGATATACCGCTTATGATAGGTGGAGTAATCGGAGCGTTAATGCTAGGTTAGTAGGAAAGTAGTATTAGTGGATAACACATAAACGAGGATAGTAGGGGAACCTACAATAAAAGGGGGAAAAATTATGAATAAAGTAATTTTAAACGGTAGTGATTTGACTCTTGAAGAATTAGTAGCAGTAGCAAGAGACCACGTTGAAGTTGAAATAGCTGAAAGTGCTATTGCAGCTATTGAAGAATCCAGAAGAATTGTAGATGAAATAGTAGAACAGGAAAGAGTGGTTTACGGAGTAACTACAGGTTTTGGTTCACTATGTGAAGTAAGCATCTCAAATGACGAAAGTTCACAATTACAAGAAAACTTAATTCGTACTCACGCTGTGGGATACGGTAATCCGCTTCCTGAAGATGAAGTAAGAGCTACAATTCTTATTAGAATTAACTCACTTGTAAAAGGGTATTCAGGAATTAGATTAAGTGTTGTAAATACTTTATTGGCAATGCTAAACAAAAATGTTATTCCTTTTATTCCTGAGAAAGGTTCATTAGGAGCATCAGGAGACTTAGCGCCACTTGCTCATATGGTACTTCCAATGCTAGGTCTTGGACGTGCGTACTATGACGGTGAATTACTACCGGGTAAGGAAGCTATGGAAAAAGCCGGTCTTGAAATAGTTACTCTTGTAGCTAAAGAAGGACTTGCATTAATTAATGGTACATCTGTACTAACAGCTATTGGAGCGCTTGCTACCCATGATGCAATTGACTTATTAAAACTTGCTGACATTGCAGGAGCACTTTCAATGGAAGCTCATAGAGGAATTATAGATGCTTTCTATGAAAAACTTCATATAATTCGTCCTCATAAGGGATGTCTTGCAACAGCTAAGAACATTAGAGAATTAGTAGAAGGTTCAACTTATATTACTCATACAGCGCAATTAAGAGTACAAGACCCTTATTCACTACGTTGTATGCCACAAATTCACGGAGCAAACAAAGATTCAATTGCTTACGTAAAGGAAAAAGTTGAAATAGAAATTAACTCAGGTACTGATAACCCAATTATCACACCGGACGGAGACGTTATTTCAGGCGGTAACTTCCACGGAGAACCAATGGCACAACCATTTGACCTACTTGGAATAGGAGCTGCAGAAATCGGAAACGTATCTGAAAGACGTGTTGAAAGATTAGTTAACAGTCAACTTTCAGACTTCCCGGCTTTCCTTGTAAAGCATCCGGGTGTAAACTCCGGATTTATGATTACACAATATGCAGCAGCATCTCTTGCATCTGAAAACAAAATTTTAGCTCATCCGGCAAGTGTTGACTCAATACCTTCTTCAGAAAACCAAGAAGACTTTGTTTCAATGGCTACTACAGCAGCTAGAAAAGCTAGAGAAATAGTTTTCAACTCAAGAAGAATAGTTGCTACTGAAATTATGGCAGCTTGTCAAGGAATCGACTTTAGAAAAGAAGAAGGAAGAAAACTTGGAGCAGGAACTCAAGCGGCATATGATGTTGTAAGAAAAGCTATATCATTCCTTGAAAATGATAAAGACGTTGAATTATATGATGAACTTGAAAAAGTTACAGCATTATTATTAGACGGAAGCATCCTTAATGCAGTAGAAGAAAAAGTTGAAATAGAAATTCAATAATTGTAATATTAAAAAGTAGTGTTGCTTGGCAATGCTACTTTTTTTTAAGTGTAACAGTTGAAAGTTATTTAAAAAATAGGTGAAAGCTATATAAAAAAGACTAGGTTCATAGTATTATTATATAGAGGTGCTATGAGAGGTGTACTATGAAATTTAAGTTGAAGATTGATAAGAAAAAAGCTTTTAAAACGCTGTTTGGTGTACTTTTGGGAGATATGCTTTCCGCTTTTGCTTTGGTCTACATATTAAAACCAAATGAAATGATATCAGGCGGTGTAAGTGGGCTTTCAGTTTTAATTGAAAGTCTGACAGGACTTCCCTTGGGATTGTTAGTATTTATTTTAAACATACCGCTATTTATTTTGGGGTTGTTTTTTTTAGATTTTGACTTTATGTTTTTTTCGGGAATATCCATAGTGGTTTTGTCCCTTTGGATTAGTTTTTTTGAAACTTTAAAACCTTTAGGTTATGCAATAACCCATGAAATTATTTTAGCCTGTATATTTGGCGGTGTTATAAACGGTGTCGGTGGAGGAACTTTGTTTAAGTATGGAGCCTCGGCAGGAGGTTTTGATATACCGGCTGCAATTATAAAGAAAAAATTTAATATTCAAATAGGAAATGTACTTTTATTTTTAAATTGTTTTATAATAGGAATGAGTTCCTTTATATATTCAGTTGATAAAGCTCTTTTTACTTTAGTGGCTTTATTTATAACCTACCAAGTAATAGATATGATTCAACTTGGTGTGGGAAAACAAAAGCAGGTATTTATTATAAGTCCTGAATATGAAATAATTACAGAGAAAATACATGAAGAAGTAGGTAGGGGAATTACCTATATTAATGGGGAAGGTTCCTATAAGAATAATGAAGTAAAAATAATTTATCTAATATGCTCTTCAAGGGAAATTGTAGCTGTGAAGAACTTAGTTAGGGAAATAGACCCCAATGCCTTTTTAGCAGTAAGTGATACTGTGGAAATACAGGGCAAGGGTTTTAAAAAGATTGAGATATAACACTGGACGCCCAGTGTTATTTTTTTAGAAAATTTTGTAATATAACACTTTCTTTTACGTATTAACTATTGAAGGTCAAAATTCATTTGGTTTTATGTGTTTTTAAAATATTTTTAAATGTAATATTTTAAGAATACTAACCTACTAACTATTGAAGGACCAAGCTCATTAATTTTCAAGAGATAAAACAAAAAAATTAAATGTAATATTTCAAATTTACCTACGTATTAACTAGTGAAGGTTAATGAGCTTACAGGAAGAGGTGACGATTTGATAGAAGAAATAAGTGAAAGTTTAAATTTAAGTAAATCCTACGTAACTCAAAAAGACTTTGAATTTATCTATGATAAATTTTTTAACAGAGTATTTAAATTTGTAAGCTATAGAGTTTCAAATAATGAAGATTCAAAGGACATTACCTCTGAAATCTTTCAAAAAATCTATAGATCTTTAAATGGATTTGACCCTAATAAGTCTAAGCTTGAAGTTTGGATATTTGCCATTGCCAGAAATACTATTGTAGATTATTACAGAAGAAACAGTAAACATAAGATAATATCAATGGATAAGTTTAAAGATTTCTTTGCGTCAGAAAATTATGTGGAAGATAATTTGGAAAAGGCTGAAGAATATGATTATTTAAGAGGGGAAATCAAAAAACTAAATTCCAAGGAGCAATTGGTACTTAGTTACAAATTTGGAGCTGAACTTTCCAATACTGACATTGCCGAATTAACAGGACTATCCAGTTCAAATGTAGCAGTGATATTACACAGAAGTATTCAAAAGTTAAGAGAAAGAATGGAGGCTTACTATGAATAGGGAAGAAAAATTTTCTAAAGATATAGATGAAATGTTGAAAATTGAAAATTTTGAAACTATGGAAAAAGATTTAGATTACATTAAAGACTTGGAGTTTGCGAAAAAACTATCAAATCTCTACGCTTCCGATGAGAAAGTAAAAGAAGAGGTGTTTAATAAAATGAAAGATAATAAAAAGAGAAAGAGTAATAAATTTAAGGCTATAACAGCAACTGCAGCTGCAGTAGTACTTCTACTTCCAATGACCTCAATGGGTCAGGAGCTTTATAGGACTATTAAAGAGGCAGTGCTACCTTCGGGAAGAATACAGATAATTGAAGAAGAGAGAGTTTCAGATGCACCAATAGAAGTTCCCGTACCTGAGCAGTTAAAGGGACAGCTTTTTGACAAAGATGGTAATGAGCTTACAGTTATGAAAGAAGATACCATTCCTTACAATAAAGACGGAGAAGAAGTTATGATTTCAGGTGGAACTTGGATAGATGAAAATGGAGTAGAGCATGAGGAATGGAAAGCTATGACTAAAGCGGAAAGAGAAGCTGAAGATGAAAAATATAGAATTTATGATTCAGTTGATAAGGTAGTTGAAGAGAGACTTACCTTTAACCCTCTTGTCCTAAAGGATAGCAAGTATGAATATAAGTACGTTATGACTTTTACAGAGGATAAAAAATCAGACTATGGACACTTCTATTATGAAAAAGACGGCAAGGAAATCATATTATTTGAAAGAGTTTCCAGCGAGGAAGCAGGATATGCAACAGGGGGAGAAAATGTACAAGAGGTTACATTAGACGGAGTACCTGCAATTTACTACGGTAATGATAGCCTTGACTTTGAAAGAGACGGCTTATTAGTGGGACTACAGTGTAAAGGTGTTACCTATGATGAGCTTGTGGAAATCTATAAGGACCTTGAATTGGCTAAATAAAACCTTAACCTTAATTAAATAAATTTGTAAAAAGATTGAGATATTGGTCTCAATCTCAGGCTGTTGACAATGAAATGTCAA
>NZ_RLIH01000008.1 GCF_004006535.1 Anaerosphaera multitolerans
TTATATTCATTTAAATTAAAAAAATAGAAGGTCTAATAACCTCCTATCTTTTCGTTTTTTTAGTATATTTAATTAAGTCAATACGAATACCGACATAATTACTGCTGATATAAACAATGGTATGTTAAAGGATAAAAATGTAGGGATACACGTATCTCTAATGTGATCATGTTGTCCATCTACGTTAAGGGCAGCAGTAGGTCCAAGAGTTGAATCCGATGCCGGAGCACCTGCATCTCCTAACGCAGCAGCTATACCTATTAAACAGGCGATCGCCGTAGGAGTAAAGCCCATTTCCAAACCTAGAGGTACATATATTGCAGCTATTATAGGCACTGTACCGAAAGATGTACCTATTCCCATATCAATTGTAAGACCTACTAATAGCATTACTACCGCTGCCGCAATTTTATTATCTCCAAGTAAGCTTCTTGCCCCTTCTACTAGAATCGGAACTTGTCCTGATTCTACTATTACTGCTGCATAACCTGCTGCAACTAACATTACAAAGGAAATATATCCCATTAAATCTACTCCACCATTTAGTATACCTTCAGTGTCTTTAAATTTATAAACTCCAAAAGGTACCATTGCCACAACTCCCACTAAACCTCCAAGAGGTAGTGAAGATGTTAAAAGTTGAGTAAGTACTGTTAAAACCAACGCAATAATTGCACCGAACTCTCTTTTATTATCGTCATAGACAGTTCCATCATCTTCTTTTTTACCGCCCATTAAGTATACAATCGCACCCACAGCTATTACTGATATTATAAATACAATTGAATATTCTTTCCAAGGAATTGAGTTTTCCGCTCCCATCCCCATTCCGTAACCCTTAAAGGCTTTGTAAATTTCAGGAACTAATATACCTGCAACAAGTCCTGCAATTATAGAAGCTTGACTTCTGCTAAACTTCTTGTTAATAACTTTTTCTTTTTCCAAGTTCACTGTTTTTTCTTCGTAGTCCCTATCTTTATTAAAGACAAAAAACACTGCCACTAATAAACCTATTATCATACTTAGACCTGGAATCATCGTACCCTTCCATACATCCATTTTGTCAAAGGGAAGTCCATTTTTAGTCATAGCATCTGCAATTATGGTATGAAATAATAAACCGAAACCGAAGGGGAATGCCACATAGGGCATCTTAACACTGAAAGTTAAAGCAGTTGCCATTGCCCTCCTGTCAATTTTAAGTTTATTCATAATAGGAATTAGAGGTGGAATTAAAATCGGCATGTACGCAATATGTATCGGTACAAGGTTTTGTGACAAACAACCAACAGCTGCTATTACAAGAATAAACACCTTTTTCTTATCTCCTACAATTTTCGTTACCACTCTGGAAAGAATAGTTACCAAATCTGTAGTTGCAATGGCCGTTGCCAAAGCCCCCAATAACACATAGGCAAGTGCCGTTTCTCCATTATCTCCCAATCCACTTATGAATATGGAAATAGTATTAATGAGTCCCTCAAAGGAAAAGCCTCCTAATGCAGGAGACATTAAGCCAGCTAAAATTGCTGATAAAAATATTGCCAACATAATATCTACTTTTAAAATTGCAAGAGCACACATTACTACTACCGATACTATAACGGGATTTAATAATAACATATTATTCGCCTCCTTATTTATTAGTTATATCTTAATAACTTGCAAATAATTATACTATTTTAAAATCTCCTTAGCTATCGATTTCCTTTGATTTTACCGCCTCTTTACTTACTGTTTACACCACTTTTACATAAAATCGGCAAACCCTTTCCCTTTATTGCAGCGCATTGATACTATGATAATTTAGCACAGTGATTTTGCTGGTTTTCCCAATGCTATTTTATAATTTTAAAAACTCCATAACAGATAGGTATGTTTTTGTCTCTCCATTTTTGTTCATATTCAGTTACAATATTTTCCGGATAGTCACTTAATTTCATATCGAAATCTACAATTTTATTTTCAAAAGAATTATCCTTAAAATACTCAAGAGAATCTTCAAAAAAATCTCTGTCATCGGTTTTTAAATGAATTTCCGAATTTTCCCTTAATATATCTCTATACTGAACTAAAAATCTGGGATGAGTAAGTCTTCTTTTATTATGCCTTTTTTTCGGCCATGGATTGCAAAAATTAATATATATTCTATCTAACTCGTCTTTGTCAAAGTATTCAATAATATTTTCCGCATTAATAGGTAAAGCTCGCACATTTTCCAATTCATCTTCCTTAATTTTTCTACATGCATAGACAAAGGCATTTGTATCTAGTTCTATTATTACATAGTTAATATTAGGATTCCTTTTGGAAAGCTTAGCTATAAACTGCCCCTTACCTGCACCTATTTCAATATGGATGGGATTGCTATTTCCAAAAACCTCTCCCCAGTGACCTTTGTACTTTTTCCCTTCAAAGAACACTTTTGGGTTTTCTTTCATTTCAGGTACTGCCCAATGTTTTTTTCTAAGTCTCAAGTAACCACCTCTAATTTAAAAAGGGTTGCTGCTAAGCAACCCCTAAACTTAATTTTCTTCTTTTTCTATTCCTATCGGTTTCATAGTTGGGAAAAATACAACGTCCCTAATACTTGGCTGATCTGTTAAAAGCATAACCATTCTATCTACACCGATTCCAAGTCCGCCAGTAGGAGGAAGACCTACTTCCAAAGCATTTACAAAATCGTGATCCATAGGATGAGCTTCCTCATCTCCGGCTTCTTTTTCTCTGACCTGTGCTTCAAATCTTTCTTTTTGATCTATAGGATCATTTAACTCTGAGAATGCATTTGCAAATTCCCAAGTATTGATAAAGGCTTCAAATCTATCTGTAAGTCTCGGATCATCAATACAACGCTTTGCCAAAGGAGAAACTTCAACTGGATGCTTTAATACAAAAGTAGGTTGAACTAAGGAAGCTTCACAAAATTCTTCAAAGATTTCAGAAATAACTTTTCCCCTTGACCAATCCTTCTCAACTTCCAAACCCTTTGCCTTTGCTATTTCAACAGCTTCCTCATCTGTTTGAATTTCATTAAAGTCAATGCCTGTAATCTCCTTTATGCAATCTATCATAGTAATTCTCTTCCAAGGAGCCTTTAAATCTATTTCAGTACCTTGATAGTTTATTTTTGTAGTTCCATAAAGTTCAAGAGCTGCATTTTCAAAAATACCCTCTGTAATTCTCATCATTTCTTCATAGTCAACGTAGGCCTGATAAATTTCAATGTTTGTAAATTCAGGATTATGTCTTGTATCCATTCCCTCATTTCTAAACATCTTACCCATTTCATATACTTTATCTATGCCGCCTACTACAAGTCTTTTTAAATAAAGCTCATTGGCAATTCTAAGCTGCATATCCATATCCAAAGTGTTGTGATGAGTTAAAAATGGTCTGGCATTAGCCCCTCCTGCTACTGTCCCGAGAATAGGAGTTTCCACTTCTAAAAAACCCTTTTCATCAAGATAATTCCTAATGGACTTTAAAATTTTAGTTCTCTTTAGAAAAACCTCTTTTATTTCAGGATTTACTATTAAATCAACATATCTCTGTCTATATCTTAAATCCGGATCTTTAAGTCCGTGAAATTTCTCAGGTAAAATTTGAAGAGATTTTGCAAGTAATATGGTATGTTCCGCTCTAACTGAAATTTCTCCCGCTTCAGTTTTAAACACTTCACCTTTAACACCTACAATATCTCCAATATCAAAGCCCTTTACTTCTTCATAGTTTTCAAGAAGCACGTCTTTTCTTGCAAATATTTGAATTCTTCCTTCATTGTCTTGTATATCAAAAAAAGCAATTTTCCCATGACGTCTCTTACTCATTACACGCCCTGCAACAGATACTTTTTTCCCTTCATACTCCTTAAAGTTGTTTTTTATTTCCATTGAGTAATCAGTTACATCATACTTGGAAATTTCAAAGGGATCTCTTCCCTCTTCTTTTAAATCCTTTAGCTTTTGTCGCCTTAATAAGAGCATCTCATTAAGTCTTTTTTCGTCAGCTTTTTGCATCTTTCCCTCCTATAAAGATATTCCAACAACCTCATACTTTACTATTCCATCAGGTACTTCAACTTCTGCAACTTCCCCGATTTTTAAACCTATTAATTTTGAGCCCACAGGGCTTTCGTTAGAAATCTTTCCTTCTAAAGGGTCCGCTTCAGCTGAACCTACAATAAGAAATTCATCTTCTTCACTGTCCGATAAATCCTTAACCGTTACTTTACAACCTATATTTACTTCTTCCGTAGTAATTTCTTTTTCATCAATTACTCTGGCATTTCTAACCATCATTTCAAGTTTGGCAATTCTCTCTTCAACTTGAGCTTGTTCGTTTTTAGCTTCATCATATTCAGAGTTTTCCGATAAATCACCATATCCTAAAGCAATTTTTATTCTCTCGGAAACTTCTTTTCTTCTAACTGTTTTTAAATATTCTATTTCAGATTCAATTTTCTCTAATCCTTCAGCAGTAAAAAAAATATCTTTTTCCACCATTTTTCTCTCCTCATATAAAAAAATAAGGTGTCTAATGCAATTAGTCACACCTAAAGTCTAAATCATTATAGTGAAATAATGTATAATTGTCAAGCTATTCCTATATTTGAGTCATATATTCCCTTAAAACTTCCTCAACTTCTTCAACTTTTAGCAACTTATTTAATTTATCCTTTATCTCCTTAGAACCCTTCATAGATTTTAAATAACCCATAAAGTGTTTTCTCATTTCAATAAGTCCAAGCTTTTCACCCTTGTATTTACAGTTTAATCTTAAGTGGTAAAGAGCCATTTCCACTCTTTCTCTGTCTGTGGGTTGTACATATTTTACGCCCTTTAACTTTTTATATACTTCATCAAATATAAAGGGATTTCCTATTGCCCCTCTTCCTATACTGATTCCGTCAACTTTTGAATAGCCGATTTTTTCAACAGCATCATCGTAGCTTAAAATATCTCCATTTCCTATAACAGGTATGTTCACACTTTCCTTTACCTGTTTTATAAAGTTCCAATCAGCCTTTCCGCCATAGTACTCCTCTCTAGTTCTTCCATGTACAGTAATAAAATCAATTCCCGCTTTTTCAGCAAGCTTTGCCACTTCTAAAGAAGATATACCTCTTATACCTTTTCGTATCTTTATGGAAACCGGTTTTGTAGAATTTTTTACTACTTCTTTCATTATCCTGTAGCACAGTTCCGGTTGATCTAAAAGCGCCGAACCGTTGTTGTTCTTAACTATTTTAGGTGCCGGACAACCCATATTTATATCTATTGTAGAAAAGTCCAACTTATTTAAGCGTTCCTTTACTACACTCCCCATAATATCAGGATCATCGCCAAATATTTGAACAGCAACATTTTTTTCCTTAGGAGATATTTCCAATAGCCTGGAAGTTTTTTTATCTCCAAAGTAAAGAGCCTTAGCACTAATCATCTCCGTCACTACCATATCAGCATTATATTCAGAACAAATTTCTCTAAAGGCAATATCAGTATAGCCCGCCAAAGGAGACAGTATTGCTCCATTAAATTTTATTTCCAATTAAATCTTCCTTATTTAAATCATAAATTGTTTTTAATCCATGAAGAGTCAAAAATCTATCTATTACAAAATCATATTTTGAATCCGTTGTAAGCAAACTGGCAAATCCACCTGTTGAAATTAAATTAATATCATCTACAGTTATGCCGATTTCTTCCACTATCTTTTCCACTATTCCCTCAATCATTGTAGTGAATCCGAAAAACAAACCCGATTGCATTGCATTTACCGTATTTGTTGCAATTAACTTTTCAGACTTAACTATTTCAATCCTTGGCAACTTTGAAGTTCTCATAAATAAAGCCTCCGCCGATATACCTATTCCCGGTAAAATCAAGCCGCCCAAGTAACTGCTCTCATGGTCTATTACACAAAAGGTAATAGCCGTTCCTATATCCACTATTATACAAGGACCACCATACTTATTAATAGCCCCCACAGCATTTACTATTCTATCTGCACCCAATTCCTTAGGGTTGTCGTACTTAATATTTATACCTAACTTTAAATTTTGATCAACTATTACAGGTTGAACGTTAAAATACTTAATAACCATACTTGGAATAGTATGCATTAAATTGGGAACTACTGAAGAAATTATAACATCTTCAATATCATTTGGATTTATATTGGCGTGAGAAAGAGTATTGAAAAACAAAATTCCATATTCATCAGAAGTTCTGGTCTTTATAGTGGAGATTCTAAAATCCTGAACTAGCTCTCCATTTTGATATGCCCCATATACAATTGCCGTATTGCCCACATCTATTACTAATAACATTTTTAACCCCTCTTACTAAATTTAAGCCTATAACTTATTCTTATTATTTTACCCACTTTCAATTAAATTCATACATAATTTCCGCTTTAATATCTTCAACTAATTTTATAATTATGCCATAATTACATAAGGTATGTAAAGTAACTTTTGTATTTAATTTCACATTATTTTTCCAGCTGAAATTTAGTACCTACCTAATTAAGCCTTGCATAAATCATATCCTATTTAATCACTTATTATTTTTAGACAACAGCAAAACAATCTTAAATCTTATTCCTCTTTAGCCTTGATTTTATAATTCTTTACAGTTTGATTACATATTCTATAATTTTGATAATTGGCATATTATTATAATATTTTTTAGAAAAAATCTGATATAATATAAAAGATTAAGGAGGTCACTCATGAAGAAAACACAGAAGCATAGAAAAAAAAGCAGTTTTTACTTTTCAAGCTTTTTTAAAATACTTATATTAACAATAATTATGGCTATTGTGTTAGTGGGTACAATTTTTGGAACCTATGTACTTGCAGTACTACAAGATGCCCCAAAAATAGACCCTGAAAACTATCGTAGTCAAATAAATGAAACCTCTAAAGTCTATTCTGATAACGGTCAACTTATACAAACCTTGGTTTTAAATGAATTTTCAGAATATGTTACTTTAGATAAAATTCCTCAAAACTTGCAAAATGCAGTTATTGCCGTAGAAGATGAAAGATTTTATAAACACAGTGCAGTGGACTTTAAAAGAGTCATCGGTGCCTTTGTATATAATCTTAGAACGGGAACCCTTGGACAAGGAGCATCTACTATTACTATGCAGCTTGCCAAAAACCTATATACCGGATCTCAAAAGAGCGTAGAGAGAAAACTTACAGACGTATACTACGCCTATGCTTTAGAAAGTGTCTTAAGTAAGGAGCAGATACTTGAAGCCTACTTAAACTCTGCCGGTTTTTCTAAAGGTACCGTTGGTGTACAGGCTGCCGCAAAGACATTTTTTAACAAGGATGTATCCGAATTAAGTTTAGCGGAATCAGCTCTTGTTGCAGGTATTACAAACAGACCTGAAAAATATTCTCCCTATAATTCTGAGTATATAACTGCAGAAGATAACTTGGAAAATATTCAACTGGTTTTAACACCTGTAAGCGAAGAATTTGTAAACTCTGAGGAAACTTTACAAATTGCGGAAAATCTACACGAACTTGGAAAGATTGACTCCTTTGAACTGTCACAAATTCAACAAAACCAGCTTACTCCTGTTAAAGCGGTTTTTAATCCGACTTCAAAAGAACGTCAAGAACTTATATTAGATTTGATGTTGAAACAAAAATATATTACAAAAGAAGAACACGATGAAGCTGTAAATGCACCTATTGAAATTAACCTTGGTGAAAGAAAAGAAAAGGGAATTTCCTCTTTCTACGTTGACATGGTAAAAGAAGAGGTAAAGGACATTCTAAAGGATCTTGGTTATACTGAAGAAGACGTTGAAAAGAAACTTTATACCGGCGGTTTGGAAATCCACTCTTCTATGAATGTGGAAATTCAAAAACATATGGAAGAAACAGTTTCCAACACCAGCTTATTCCCGGGAACTTATACAAATGATAAGGGAATCCTTCAGCCTCAAATAGGTTCGGTACTAATGGACCCTCATACGGGAGAAGTTAAAGGATTAATTGGAGGTCGAGGTATTGCCGGAGCTTCTATGTTAAATAGAGCTACAGATCCAAGACAACCCGGTTCAAGTATTAAACCTATTTCTGTCTATATGACCGCTTTTGAAGATGGAGCTACTATAGCAGACGTATATAAGGACTCTCCTATAACTACTCTGTATCCTAAGTGGAATCCTAAAAACGTAGGCTCCTATATGGGATGGACTACTATTAGAAATTTAATCAAGAGATCTTCAAATGTTGGCGCCATCTTAGTGGCAAGAGATATCGGTTCCGACAGAGATGCCGCTGCCAATAAAAACAACACCTACTCCAAGGAAGTTGATGAAGAAAAAGCAATGGAAATGATAATGGAAAACTTGGAAAATATAGGTGTTTCCACCTTAGTCTGGCCGGATACACCGGAAAATGAAGACAAGACTTATAAAGATTCTAAATCTAATGATGCCAATACCAGTTCCCTTGCCTTAGGGGGAATGACAAGAGGAATTTCTCCATTGGAAATGGCAGGAGCCTATACTCCCCTTGCCAATGAAGGGATCTATCAAAAACCTACTTTTGTAAATAAGATAATTTCTCCAATGGGAGATACGATTTATGAAAAGAAAGATGAAGGCAAAGAAGCAATGTCTAAAGAAAACGCCTTTATTTTAACGACAGCTTTAGAAGATGTAGTTAAATCAGGTACAGGTACGGCAGCAAATTTCCCTAACATGCCTATTGCAGGTAAGACAGGTACTACTACCGGACCTAAGGAAGTTTGGTTTGTAGGCTATACTCCATACTATGTATGCAGCGTATTTATAGGTAAAGATAAAACTGAAGAGCGTCAAATTTTAAACACCTCTTCAAGTACCCCTGCCAGAATTTGGAAGGAAATAATGAGACCTATACACGAAGACCTTGAGGATAAAGAATTTGAACAACCTGATGGTGTTGTTAAGAAATATGCCAAAGGTACAGGCCGTTCCGATTATTTTGTAGAAGGTACAGAGCCACACTTTACAAATAAATTATATTGGAATGCACCTTCAGAAAGCTCTACTAAAAAAGACAGTAAAGACGATAAGGATAAGAGTTCAGATAATAAATCAAAAAGTTCTGATGATAAATCTAAAGATTCCACTAAATCGTCAAAATCAGATAATTCTAATTATAGAACGAATAGTATAAATTAAAAGAACTCTTCTCAAATGAGAAGAGTCTTTTTATTAAAATAGTAGATGAGCTACGGCAATAATCACAGGTAATGTTACTAAAGTTCTCTCTACATATATAATAAATAAATCCACGAAACCTATATCTATTTTAGAGCCCAGTATTACAGAACCTGCCTCAGACAAATATACTAACTGCGTTACAGATAAAGTTGCTACTATAAATCTCGTCATTTCACTGGGAATAGTAGCTCCTATTACTGACGGAATAAACATATCCGCAAATCCTACCATAACCGTCTTTGATGCCTCAACGGCATACTCCACATTAAAAAAATTGTAAATAGGTATAAAAGGCTTGCCTAAAATTTCAAACACACTTGTGTATTCTGCTATAATAAGCCCCAAAGTTCCAAAGGCCATAATTGAAGGCAATACTCCAAACCACATATCAAATACCGTTGAAGTTCCGTTTTTTATAAATTTAGATAGGTTAAAACTGTCTTCAGCTTTTTCAACAGCCAACTTCAAACCCCACTGACCGGTGTTATATCCTTTTGGAATATTTTCCCCCAAATCTTTTTTCACACCCTTGTAGTATGTATTTTTTTTCTTTGAAAGCGGAGGTATCCTAGGCAAAATTAAAGCTGCAACTATTCCCGAAGCTACAACAGTTAAATAATAAGGACCGAATAAATAAACCAAATCCACTGTCTTTAAAACCACTAGACAAAAGGTAATTGATACAGCCGAAAAAGTCGTGGCTATTACCGCTGCTTCTTTGGCAGTATAATAACCTAATTCATACTGTTTATTTGTAAGTGCAACTCCAATAGTACCGTCCCCTACCCAAGATGCTATGCAGTCAATGGAGCTTCTTCCCGGAAGACCGAAGAAAGGTCTCATTACAGGTGTCAATAGCGCTCCTACATACTCCAATAAACCGAAGTCCGTTAAAAGAGGAAGTAGAAATCCCGCAAATAAAAACATTGTAAACAATGTCACTAATAAATCAAATAGAATTAGCGAACCTGTATCCTCTGAATAAATAAATTCAGGACCCATTTTAAAATAAGCGCAATACGCAAAGATCAAGCCCATAATGCGTATTATCATCCACAGGTTCGACACATTTGCTATTCCCCTTAAAAAATTATTTTTCTCTATAATTTTCAATCCAAAAGCTTTAAATAATACTGTCAACAATGCTGTACAAGTTATAAATATTAAAATCAACAAAGGTAGAATGTCCCCTGAAATATCTACTAGCTTACTTGCCAAGAGGGCAACGGCTATAGTAGTATCTCCATTATATTTAAAAGGAAACATTAAAAATAGTACACCTAAAATAGAGGGTACTACAAACTTAAGTATTTGTAATATATTGTATTTTTCTCTATGGTCCATAAATTCCTCCAAACTCAACATAGATTTAAAACTTATCATTTTAATATTTTATCTTAAATATAAATTATTGTAAAATTATTATTACATAAACTTGCTCGAAAGTTCCATTTACATCATAAGAAGTCAACAAAAAAGAGGTTGCGCCCAACCTCTAATTTTCACTTTCACTGTCTTCAGTTTTGGAAATTATCTCTTTTGCCTTTTCAGATAAATCTTCTTCTTCAATTTTTTCATCTATGTCATATTCGGACTTTTCTATTTCCTCGCCGACAAACAGCTTTTCAAATTCTTCTCCGCTTATAGTTTCCTTTTCTAAAAGCGCATCTGAAACACGTAAAAGCCTATCCATATTTTCTGTTAATAACTTTGTAGCATTTTCATAGGCAGTATTAATAAAGTTCTCCACTTCTTCGTCTATATCCGCTGCAGTTTTTTCAGAATAATTCTTACTTCTTCCCAAATCCCTGCCCACAAATATTTCATTTTCTTCAGAGCCGAAATTAATAGTTCCCAATCTACTCATTCCATATTCAGTTACCATGGAACGTGCAATTTGGGTAGCTCTTTCAATATCATTTGACGCTCCCGTAGATATATCATCAAGAACTAACTGCTCAGCAACTCGTCCGCCTAAAAGCGTTACTAACCTTGCTTCCATTTGTTTCTTTGTAATAAAGCTAACGTCCTCTTCAGGAATATATGCAGTAAAACCTCCTGCAGCTCCCCTTGGTATAATGGTAATCATATGAACAGGATCTGTATCCGGTAATAATTTTGAAACTACTGCATGTCCTGCCTCGTGAATTGCCGTAAGTTTTCTTTCCTTATCTGTTACAACCTTGGATTTCTTCTCAGGTCCCGCTTGAACTTTTATAGAAGCTTCATTTACATCTTCCATATAAATTTTATCTTCATTTCTTCTTGCAGCAAGAAGTGCCGCTTCGTTCATTAAATTTTCCAAATCAGCCGGCGTAAATCCGGGCGTTCTCTTGGAAATAACTTTTAAATCCACATCATCTGCCAATTTTTTATTTTGAGAATGGACTTTTAAGATTTCTTCCCTACCTCTGACATCCGGTAGTCCAACGTATACAGTTCTGTCAAATCTTCCCGGTCTTAACAATGCGGGGTCAAGTATATCAGCTCTATTCGTAGCAGCCATAACTATTACTCCCTCATTAGTACCGAAACCGTCCATTTCCACTAGAAGTTGATTTAAAGTCTGTTCCCTCTCATCATGGCCTCCGCCCAGTCCTGCACCTCTACGTCTTCCTACAGCATCAATTTCATCTATAAAGATAATACAAGGCGCATTTTTCTTGGCATTTTCAAATAGATCTCTTACTCTACTGGCACCAACACCTACAAACATCTCTACAAAATCCGAGCCGCTCATAATAAAGAAAGGCACTTTAGCTTCACCGGCAACTGCCTTAGAAAGATAGGTCTTACCAGTTCCCGGAGGTCCCACTAAAAGAACTCCCTTAGGGATTCTGGCTCCCATTTCCACAAATTTTCTGGGATTTTTTAAAAAGTCTACAATTTCTCCCAGCTCTTCTTTTTCTTCTACTAAGCCGGCAACATCATCAAAAGTAACTTTTTTGCCCTCTTCCTGGCTCATCATTCTGGCCTTGCTCTTGCCAAAGCTGCTCATTTTTGAACCGCCGCCCTGATTTTGCTGTATAAATCTAAACCAAATAAAAACAAAGACGGCAATCATTAGAATCGTTGGTATCCAAGTTATATAAAAAGGTACCTCTTCATAAGGAGTATATATTATACTTATTTCTCCCTTGTCTACTTTATTTTTTAAATAACTGTCGTAGAAATCTCCCTGTCTATCTTCTTTTACCGTTGTTCTAAAAGCCTTATTCCCATCTTTTCCTTCTTTTAATTCATAAGATGCAACGTCACCATTAAATTTTATGCTCTTTACGTTTCCTGAATTTATTTCACTTACAAAATCTGTAAAACTCAATTCTTTAATTTCTGTTGCAGGCGGGTTAAAGACTCTTATCGCAAGTAAAACTAAGAGAATTAACATAAGATAAAAAGTTATTCCACTGGTTTTTCTATTCAAATACTATCACCCCTTAATTTTAATATTATATCATAAATAGTAATGAATTTATTACTTATATACACTTTCGGAAAGTATTCCCACATAAGGCAAATTTCTGTACTTCTCATTATAATCCATACCATAACCTACAACAAATTTGTCATCTATTTCAAATCCCACATACTTGGCATTTACATAGACCTTTCTTCGCTTTGGCTTAGTCAGCATCGAACATATTTCAACTGATTTAGCCCCTCTTTTCTTTATTACTTCTGTTAAATAGGAAAGGGTAAGCCCTGTATCTATAATGTCTTCCACTATTAAGACATCTCTTCCTTCAACTCTAAATTCCAAGTCTTTTAAAATTCTTACTTCTCCGGAAGTGGTAGTCCCCTCATAACTTGATACGTCCATAAAATCTATAATTATAGGCAGGTCTATTCGTTTAATAAGTTCAGCCATAAAGGGAACTGCTCCTTTTAATATACCCACAACAAGCAGCTCTCCACTATAATCTTCACTAATTTTTTTACCAAGTTCATAACATTTTTCCTTTATCACTTCTTCTGTATAAAGAATACTTTCAATTTCCTTCATCTCTTTCCTCCAAAATTATGTTCATTATTTTTTTAGTCTGCCTATCTACACAGTACATTTCACTTAATCTATAGGGGCATACCCAAATAATATTTTCATCATCACAAATTATAGGAACTAAATTTCTCTTAGACCTGTCTATTTTTTCATCTATAAAAAAGTCTTTAAGTTTTTTATTATTTTTCATTCCAAAAGGTATAAATCTATCGCCATCACGTTTGTTTCTAAGATAAAGCTTTCCCCTTACTTTATCTTGATCTATTGAAATCATATTGTCACTAACTCTATAGGAGCTGTTTTTAACAATTTTAAACCTACCCAAGGGAGTTTCATTTATACCTTCTCTTAACTCAATTAAACCAATTAAAATATCATTTTCCCTTTTTATATACAAACTATTATAGGAAAGTTCCACATTTACGTTTTTTGGAAGCGTCAAACGAGATGATGTTGTTGTTTTAACCATAAGTACCAACTCAAAAATATTTAACTTGGAAATTCCCTCTATTGAGCCTGTTTCCCTTCTTAAATATTCTCTAATAACTTCGCTTATAAAATACTCTCGCTCATCTCTTAATTTTTCAACATCTAAAATCCCGTTCCTATAATTTTCAAATATATATTCATCGACTTTTGATTTTACATAAAGATAATTTTCCGTAGAAATTTCAGATAGTCTAAGTAGTGAATTTATAAAACCGGGATTGAAATTTTCTTCAATGTAAGGAATTACTTTTAATCTGATTTTATTACGAGCATATATTTCCTCTGAGTTAGTTTCATCTTCCACATAGGTTATCTCATTTTTAGAAATATAATCCATAATCTCAGTTCTTTTTATATTCAGCATAGGTCTGTAAAGATCATCGGAAATGAAACCCATTGAGCTAAGACCCTCAATGCCCGTACCTCTAATAATTCTCAAAAGTACAGTTTCAGCCTGATCATTTGCATTGTGGGCTAAAAAAATCTTTCCATGTTCTTTGGAAAGCTCTCTAAAGAATTTATATCTTAAATTTCTTCCCGCTTCTTCACTGGATAATTTGTGATCCTTAGCATATTCATTCATATTAACTCGAATATGTTTAGATTCCAAGCCTAAACTTTTAGCTAAGTTCAATACAAATTCTTCATCTCTCTTAGAGGTTTCTCTAACTCCATGATTTACATGGGCAACTAAAATAGTTAAATTATATCTCTCCCTAACGGCATATAAATTATAAAGTAAATAGATTGAATCTGCACCACCTGATACACAGGCTATTACTTTATCATTATATTTTAACATATTAAACTGCTCAATATTATCTAAAAACTTATTATCTACATACACACAATCAGCCCCAAAAAAATAAGGTCATCTCAGATGACCTATAACTCTTATTTATTTCTTCTTTGCCCGGCCATTTTAAAATTTTCTCTTGACCTTGCTTGCTCAAACTTTTCATTTGAATCTTTTAAAAACTTAGACAATTTATCTTCAAAAGACATTTCATCATTTTGTTTTGAAGTTTCAAATTCCACAGGTTTCGTACTTTTCTTTTGAGCTTGTTTCATTGAAAGGTCTATTTTCCCCTTTTCATCAATTGATAAAATCTTTACCTTGATTTTTTGGCCCCTTTTTAAAAACTCATTAATATCTTCTACATATGAGTCAGAAACCTCTGAAATATGTACTAATCCACTTTTCCCCTCTGGTAAATTGACAAATGCACCAAATTTTAAAATGTTTGTCACTTCTCCATCAACTATCTGACCTATAGCTAATGCCATAAAAATAAATTCCTCCTGTTAGTTTGATTCTAAAACATCATCTGTTTCTCGTGCATCCTCTGCACTTTTATCTTTATCGACGTATATTATTTCTCGCGGTTTGACCATTCCCTGTTCTCTGGCAACTTTTTCAAGAAACTCAAGAGAATCAGAATCATCTATTTCCTCTTCCAAATCCTCTATTTCTCTTTTAAGCGAATCAATTGTTTTTTGATTCTCAGAGATTTCTGCAAGTTTTTGGCTCCTTAAAGATATGGATTTGCTCATAACGACTGCACCATAGGTAATTGTTATAAATATTATAATTGCAAAAAATATAGGAAAGGTCTTCTTCCGTCTCATAATAATACCTCCAAGTAAATTATTGCATTTTAAAGAATGTTTTTCAAGTAAAATATGAGAAAAGCAACAACTTATTTTATTACTTCATAAAGAGAAGACGCTTCAGATTTTGAAACATTGTCTTTTACTTCTAAAATTTTGGCTTTAAAAAGTCTATTTCCAAAATCTATTTCTAGAATATCTCCTACTTTTACCTCATCACCCGGTTTTGCAATCTTGGAGTTTATCTTAACTCTACCTGCTTCACTAGCTTCTTTGGCAACTGTTCTTCTGACTATAATTCTTGAAACCTTTAAAAACTTATCTACTCTCACACAGTACTCCCCTAAACTAAATAAAAAGAGGAGCCTAGCTCCTCAGATTCTTTACTTATTAACAGCTTCCTTAAGAGCTTTTCCCGCTCTGAATACAGGTGCCTTTGACGCTGGAATTTTAATTACTTCTTGTGGGTTTCTTGGATTTCTTCCTTCTCTAGCTTTTCTTTCTCTTACTTCGAAAGTACCAAATCCAACTAACTGTACCTTTTCACCATCTGCTAAAGCTTCTTCTACAGATGCTAAAAAGCCGTTAAGAGCCATTTCTGCATCTTTTTTAGTTAAATTGCTTTTTTGTGCAATACTTGCTACTAATTCTGATTTGTTCATTAAATTTCCTCCTTATAATTAAGCTATCGACTTCTTTGAAAACTTTTCGCCTCATTGTATAAACTATCAAGTTCTTCTAAATTCGAGGCAGTAAGATCAATATTCTGTTGAGAGGCCAACTCACTCATAACAGAGAACCTTCCCACAAACTTATCCACTGTAGAATTTAAAACCTCATTTACATTTAAGTCTAAAAACCTACATAAATTTAAGCATGTAAAAATTAAATCCCCTGTCTCCTCAAGGATATTTTGAGAGTCTCCATTAGCCAAAGCAACCCTAAGTTCATTTAACTCCTCAGTTACTTTTTCTAAAACATCTTCAACACGATTCCAAATAAAACCTATAGACATTACACGGTCTATTACGTTTATTGTTCTTTCCAAAGTGTCTGAATCAATGTCAATCAGCTCATCGATAAACTTCTTATTGTTTATTTCTTCAAGACTATTGTAATTATACCCTATGTTATTTATTTTTTCCACTCTTAATTTGCTAAAATCTGCATTTTCCTCAACTTTTTTGTATATTTCTTCTAAAATTTCATAGGAATAATATAAACCTTCTTTTTCCTGCTCAATAATAAAACTTAGAGCTTCTATAAAGTTTAAAACAACCTTCTCCCAACTATCTGAAGTATTATTTTTTACCTTATAAGACAAATTAAAATCTCCATTTTTATAAAGTAATTCCACTATATCTTTAAAATTTATAATCTCATTGGACTTTGGAATATAAATTGCGCTTTGATGATTTATATTTTCAACTCTATCTAGCCTATAAATAGGTATATGATTTACCTCTTCACTTCTTAATCCCGCATCTGTAATTAAATAGATAAAATATTCATCTCCGTAAATTTCTGAAAGAGCTAGCTTTAAGTCCACTGCAATTCGTTTGTTGTAGACCTGAGTTATAATAATGTCACTATGTACATCTATATCTAAAATATTAAACTCATCTCCATCTAAAAGTTTTAATCCCTTTGAGGGATCTCTTTTAACAGCCTTTAAAACAGGCTCAATAAAGCTCATACCCATTACAAGATTTATATCCTCTGTCTTTTCTAAAATCTTTACCACTGTGCTTTCAGCAATTAAAGGATTCCCGGGAACAAAGTAATTAATACTCTCCTCCTTTGACTTCTCCAACAGTACTCTTACTATTTCATTATATACATCTTCAAAAGAATTTAACTCTTCATATAAATAGTCAAAACTTTCATAGTCTATTCCATTTTCTATAAAATAATCTACTGCTTCATGTTTTTCAGTTCTAAGATAGTTTTTATTTCCGTTATTTATTATATTTACAGCCTCAAGTGTCAAGCCCATTTTATCTGTTGCACCTAGACCCACTATATTAATCAAATTATCACCCCAACTTCATTTTAAGTATAGAATCTTTAAATGTAAAGGCTATCTTTTTTAACTAAAAGTTAATTATTTCAACTGTTAATTAAATTTCTCTCAATTGTTTCAATGTTATACCTTTGATAAAATTAAATCAGAAAGGAGAGCACCTATGAAAATAAATGAAATAATAAAATCAAAAAGAAAAGAATTAGGATATACACAGGAAGAAATAGCAGATATTCTTGGGATTTCAACTCCTGCCGTAAATAAATGGGAAAGCGGAGCAACCTATCCCGACATTACACTACTACCTCCCTTAGCACGACTTTTAAAAACGGACTTAAATACGCTTTTATCTTTCAAAGAGGACTTAAGCAATGAAGAGATTGAAACAATACTAAATAAAACTTTTGAAATTATTAACAAAGAAAGTTTTAGTGCAGGGTTTAATTATGCAATTGATATAATTAATGATTATCCACATAATGAAGTATTGACTTTAAACTTAGCTTTAGTTTTAGATGGAGCACTTACTTTATTTCTCGTTGAAAATCAAAAGGAATACAAGAAAAAATTAGAATCCCTTTATAAAAAATTAGTAGAAAGTGAAAATTACACAGTTAAAAACGAAGCCATTCATATGTTAATATCTAAGTATATGGAGGAAAATAAATATGAAAAAGTCGAAGAACTAATAAATCTTCTTCCAACACCTAGTCCCAGAAATAAAAATTTCTATCTAACAAATCTTTACTTTCAAAAAAATAATTTTGACGAAGCTTTAAAATTACTTTCCAGTGAATTAATACAGTCTTTAAGTGATACTCAAAATATACTTTTTATGATGGTTAAAATTGCTCTTAAAGAAAACAGGCCAGAAGATGCTAAACTTTATGCAAATTCCTATAAAAAATTAAATGACGACTTTGGATTTTTGAAATTTATATCATATACTGCACATCTTGAAATAGCATTATACAATAAAGATAAGGAGTCCGCCCTTTTAATACTTGAAAAAATGTTAAATTCATTGGAAGAAAATTGGAATGTTGGAAATTCTATTTTTTACAAGTTTTTAAATTCTTCAAAGGATAATTTAGATAACTATATCTCAAAGTTTATCCCCGCTATTCTAAAAGGATTTGAAACCGAGGAAGAATATGATTTTTTAAGAGAGGATGAAAGATTTTTAGAAATGATTAGTAATAATAAAATTAAATTCAAAATAGACAATGAAAAAGAGCTTTAATCTAAATAGACTAAAGCTCCTTATATTAAATTTCATTTAGTATGTTTTTTATTGTATCTACTGTTATACCGTAATATTCAAATACTTCATTTCCGGGACCTGAAGCTCCAAATTCATCAATGGATATAATTCTGCCCTCATCTCCGGCATACTTATACCATCCAAAAGAACTGGCTGCTTCAACTACTATTCTTCTTTTACACTTTGAAGGTATTATCTCTTCCTTATATTCTATACACTGAGCTTCAAATAATTCTCTTGAAGGCATACTTACCACACGCACTCCCTTTTCGTCCTTTGCCGCTTCTACAGCCAAAGAAACTTCTGAACCGGTGGCAATTATTAATTTTTCCAACTCGCCTTCTTCTCTCTTTACAATATAAGCTCCCTTTTGTGCTTCTATAGAAGAATGTTCCAAGTTTTTCAAAGTCTGTCTTGAAAGTATTAAACACACAGGTGTAGAGTCCGATCTCATAGCAACAGACCATCCCACTGCAGCTTCAGTAGCATCTGCCGGTCTAAATACAATATTGTTCGGAATAGACCTTAACATTGCCAGTTGCTCAATAGGTTGATGTGTAGGACCATCTTCTCCAACTCCAATTGAATCGTGAGTTAGAATAAAAATAGAAGGTATGTGTTGAATCGCACTTAACCTTATGGCAGGCTTCATATAATCGGCAAAAACTAAAAACGTAGCGCCATAACTTCTCAATCCTCCATGTAGTAAAATTCCATTTACTATTGCTGTCATAGCATGTTCTCTTACTCCAAAGTTAATATTTTTCCCAACAGGATTTTTAAGGCTGAAGTTTTCTGAATTGTTCATTGTAGATTTATTTGAAGGCCCCAAGTCTGCACTTCCTCCAAAAAGCAAATCAAATTTTTCAGCAATTCTATTTAAAGCTTCACCTGAAGAAGCTCTTGTTGCCATATCTTTATCAAATTTATAAAATTCTTCATCATTTAAGAAGCCTAAATCAAACTTTCCATTAAAGGAATCTACCAACTTTTTATAGTCTTCAGGATGATTTTCTGAATAGGCTTTTTCTACTTCCTTATATTCTTCATATTTTACCAGAAGTTTTTTATTTAGTTCTTCCATATGAATTTTTACTTCATCAGAAACACAAAACTCCCTTGATTCACACCCCAAAAACTCCTTAGTTTCAGCTACTCCTTCTGTACCTAAAGGTTCACCGTGAGCCTTTGCAAGTCCCTCTCTTGGAGAACCATAGCCTATTTCAGTATTGACTTCTATAATTGTAGGCTGTTCTTTATTTGCCTTAGCTTCTTCAAGAGCTCTTTCAATTTCAGAAATATCATTCCCATCTTTTACTTCCAAAGTTTGCCAGCCCAAAGCCCTATATCTCATAAGAACATTTTCTTTAAAAGATAAATCTGTTGAACCTTCTATGGTAATGTTATTTGAATCATAAAATACTATTAATTTGTCAAGTTGAAGAGTACCTGCAAGAGAAGACGCCTCATTTGAAACACCTTCCATTAAATCTCCATCTCCACACAACACATAGGTATAATGATCTATTATCTTTTCTTCCCTATTATAAATTGCAGCCAGGTGTCTCTCTGCCATTGCCATTCCCACTGCTGCAGATATCCCTTGCCCTAAAGGTCCAGTAGTTGCCTCCACACCAACTGTATGACCGTATTCAGGATGCCCAGGAGTAAGGGAATTAATCTGTCTAAATTCCTTTAAATCCTCTATAGTCAATCCATAACCAAAAAGATGCAACAAAGAATACAGCATACTTGAACCGTGACCTGCTGATAGTACAAACCTGTCTCTATTTATCCACTTAGGATCTTTGGGGTTGTGACTCATGTTTTTCCAAATTACATAGGCCATCGGTGCCGCTCCTAGGGGAAGACCCGGATGACCTGAATTAGCTTTTTGAACTTGATCAATAGAAAGTGTTCTAATGGTGTTTATACATTTTTCCTCGATATTCAACTTGTTCCTCCTTATTTTACTGAATCTCTATCTAATAAAATTGAAATTAAAAACTTGGGAATTGCCACCTGTCTCTTTATTCTTGATGGATTACTTAAAAGACGATACAACCACTCTAAATTGAGTTTTATAAAGATATCGGGAGCTCTCTTTGCCTCTCCTGCCAATATATCAATAACTCCTCCATTGCCTATTATCAACTTCGAATGGAGTTTTTTAGCATTCTCCTCCATCCATATTTCCTGTTTCGGATAACCCAAACCCAGAAATACAATGTCGGGTTTAACATTATTAATATCCTCTATTACCTTTAATTCCTCTTCATGATCTTTCATTCCAAGATGTGTTCCATTAAAGTACCCATGGTGAAATCCTGCCAAATTTAAGTCGGGATATTTTTCTTTTAAATTGTTATAGGCCTTTTCCACTACTTCAGGTTTTGTACCCAATAAGTACAAACTATAGCCTTCTTCTCTGGCTATATCTATTAGCTTCATGGAAATATCAAATCCTGTAACTCTTTCCTTAAGAGGTTTTTTTCTTATTTTAGAGCCATAAATCAATCCTATTCCATCCGGCACCGACAAATCCTTAGTATTTAAAATTTCCCTCATCTCGGTATTGTTTTTAGCGTCCATTACTATTTCAGTGTTTGGTGTAACAACGGTATGAATTCTGTCCTCTTTTAAAAAGCCCTTTATAATATCCATTGCCTCTTCAAAGTTCACATTGAATATATCCACTCCAAAAATACTAACCTTATCCATATTTCACCTCTCAAGAACTTCTTTAACTGCTTCGTTATGATTATTCGTAAGAGAATAAAATTTATCCAAGTGGCTTTTAGTCTCTTCTTTTAAAGTTTCTAAATTTTCAATTGCATAAAGTACTTCTTCTACAACTTCCGTTGACTTAAAATCTTCAACATACATTCGCTGTACTCGATTTAATTCTTTCATAAAACCGTCTATTTTGGGATCATAGGAAATACCTATGGGATAGGCTCCCATTAACGTTGAAAATACAAGACCATGCAATCTCATAGAAACCATTATATCCATATTTCCAATAAGTGACAAGTAACTCTCCACGTGAAGATATTCCTCTACCAAGTAAATATTACTGTGTCTTTGCCTTAAATTTTCATAGATTTCTCTTTCAATATTTAAGTCCAAGTGGTAGAAAAAAGGTATTAAAATAATATTTACATCCTGCTCTTTAAGTAAGTCATCAATTGATTTAATAACCTCTTTAACTGTTCTGGCTCCGTAAGTTTTCCAATTGATAATTGTAAAAGCTATATTCAATTTATCTTCACTTACTCCGATTTTAGAAAGTATTCTGCTCCCCTCTTCATTTGAAGGCTTATTAATGCCAAAAACCGTATCGGTGGTAATAAGTATCTCCCTATTTACACCTAACTCTTTTAATTCCCTTGCAGATTGACTGTCTCTAACATTTATAAAATCCACTTTATTTAAAATTCTTCTAGTAAGTGCTCTGTTTCTCTTTAAAGTAATGGGACCTATTCCTTGTGAATAGATAAAAGTCTTCTTTTTAAATAACATTCCAAGTCTTAATATGGCAAGATAGTACAATATAGACTTCTTACTGGTAATATCCTGAAGTAATGAACCGCCGCCAAGCAATATCATGTCACAACTTCTAATTGCCCTTATAATTTCAAACAATTTAGACCTATTGACACTTTTTACATCATACTTCATAGTGGTCCAGTCGGGATTTTTAGAAAGCACTACAATTTCCGCATCACACTTTGAAGAAATCCCGTCAACTAAACCCTTTAATATTGCTTCATCACCTATATTATTGTAACCATAATAACCTGAAACTAAAATTTTCCCCTTACTTTGCAATATATTTGTCATATCCCTTCCTAAACAAATCCACAACTACTAACATAATTGCCGACAATATACAAGCCATTACAAACTCAATAATTACTCTGATAAAACTCATTGAAAGAGGAGTTCTTATATGAGAAAAAGTATTTACTATATCAGCTTGACCTATTGCCACAAATAAAGTGAGTATTAAACTGAATAATTCTCCCCTTTTATTATATCCTACATACATTAGTAGAAACACAGAAGGAAATCCTATAAATAAAGCCTTTGTCCTTGGACGAGCCGGAAGATATTCCTCCATTAGATTTCTAAATAAAAGTTCTATTCCAGGTACTTTGGTATTACTATTTCCGCCCCTTAATATAAACAAAGCCAAAACAACTAAAATACCCAGACCTATTATTACCTGCCAAATCTTAACATTTAAGGTTAAAACATTTGTAACCTCATTTAACCTTAATTTCGGATTTCCAATTTTTTCACGTCCAAATCCAACATAGGCAGCATATATGAAAACTGCAATAACTAAAGGAAGTAATTGGGATATTTTAACCCCTCTAAAGATATTGATTTCCGCCAGATAATTCGTTCCGCTCATATAGGAAATCTCCATAAGAGCTCCTACAGAAGTAATTAAAATTGCCATTAACAATGTCATTGCACCGTGTAAATATACCTTTGGAAGAGACTTGCTCCTCTTTCTTCTCCTAACCTGATTGTAATTTTCTATAACTACACAAAGCGCCAAAGAAGGATAGGTAACTATTGCTAAAAGATTAAACAACACATTTCCAATATCTTCTTTTACCTTAAGTCCAAAGAATACCACCGATAAAACTGCACCCAGTACAAAGAAAAGCAAACTCAGTTTATCTCCCAGTGAAAAAATAATTCCAAGCAATAAAACAGCTGCACATACAGTACCTAAAGATATAAATACCTTTAATGTACTGTCGGGATTCCATTGCCCTATTGGATTTACATTTCCAACTTCATAACCCTTAGGTTCTAATCTATTTCCTAAATTTTTTATTACATTTCCATATTTTTCCGCTTCAACAATAATCTTGTCATTCTTCACAAAGGGTTTTAAATAGATTACTGAAATATTTCTCTCAGAAATCGCCCTATAGTAAACATTTGTCAATTCTTCCCCATTTTGATGTCCGGGAATTGAATAATCAAAGGCACTTTGTAAATAATCCCAAGTAGTAAAAGCTCTTACCTTGTTTACGTCATTCCTCTTTACTATGGAGTCCAAACCCTCCACTTTTAAATGGCCTCTTTGATTTGAAGCCTCTATCATTCCAATAGAGATTTTTTTAGTTTTGATCCAATTTATAAAGTCATCTGTTATCTTGGTATCTTCAACAGTATTCTTATAAACTTCTTTCCCTGAAAAAACAATATATCTCTGTTTCGGATTATATTGTTCAACTGCTCCTTTAAATCTCTCCATAGTAGCTCTGGAGTCTTGATATCTTCCATAATATATAGGTCTTAAGTTTACTTCCAATCCCTCAATACTTTTTATAGTATTGATTCTTTTTTCATCAAAACCCAGTCCCACATACTCAAGAGCCGACCCGATGTTTCCGTCATCGCCAAGTCTTTCCTGTAAAAGATCATAGGCATCCGACTTATAGGTCACTAAATCAGATGGGCGACCTTTAATTTTTATTTCAAATTCGGAAATTTTTTCGATTTCTCTTTTGTCTTTTAATGTATTTAAACCGTTAGTTATAAAATTTAAACTTTCAACATCTCCCCAAACTACTAAGTCCATTCCCACCATGGAAGTTCTAATATTTAAGGTTGGATCCTTTTTCATAGAATTTATAGTAGTCTCATTTATAGACACTACATTTACACCATTCTTTGCCAAATCAGTAAAATAATCCTTTGGCGTTTTATTTTCTATGTAACCTACTTTTGAAAAATCATCATAGTCAGCTACAATGTCATAATTTTTATAAGTGCTTTCAGCTTTATATCTACCATTTACAAAATAAAAAGAAACTCCTATTGAAATCAAAATAAAAAATAAAAATATCTTGTTCTTATGTTTACCAAACATACTTACTCCTTTAACTATTCATTAAATTTAATTTATATTTTTATGCTCTTTTAATTATACTATGAAAAAGATCATATTAACACAGAAAAAACAGGCTTTCAATAATATGAAAGCCTTAATATGTAACCTTGCTCCATTATGTAATATCTAAGCTAACCTTTATAGCTTTGTCTATTTCCGTCATAATATTTTCAGGGAACTTGCCTATCCTTTCCCTCAATCTCTTTTTGTCTATAGTCCTTATCTGTTCTAGAAGAATGACAGAGTTCTTAGGCAAAGGAACCCCCTTTGCATCTACATTTACATGAGTAGGCAACTTCGCTTTATTTAATTGTGACGTTATAGCTGCTACAATAATAGTGGGTGAATACTTATTACCTACATTGTTTTGAATAATCACAACGGGTCTCACTCCACCTTGCTCTGATCCTATTACAGGAGAAAGGTCTGCGTAGAAAATATCTCCTCTTTTTATTAGCATTCCATCGCATCCTTTTGAGATTAAGAGATCCCTAACATTATAAGTTAAACTGACTTAAAATGTCAAATGATTTGAGTTACGGCTTTCGGTATATTGTTTAATATATCGCCTGCAACCATTCCCTCCTCGCCAACTTCATCCCTTGCATAATCACCGGCCAATCCGTGGACATAACTGCCAACACAGGCTGCTTTATAGGGATTTAATTTTCTTCCCAATAAAGATACTATAATACCAGTTAGAACGTCTCCAGATCCTGCCGTTGCCATTCCGGGATTTCCGGTACTGTTTACATAAACTTCTTTCCCATTGGTAACTATAGTATTATTACCCTTTAGCAGTGTTAAACAATTATATTTCCTTGAGAATTCTATTGCAAGTTCTTTTTTATTTATTTCAAGTTCCGAAATTTCCTTTTTAGTAAGTCTTGAAAACTCTCCCAAATGGGGTGTTAAAACTGTTGTAAAAGGCTTTCTGTTTTCTAATAAATGTAAATTTTCAGCCAGTAAAGTAAGTCCGTCAGCATCTACTACTAGAACTTTATCTAAAGCCAAAACTTTTGAAAATACATTTGCGCTGGTTTCATTTAATCCAATCCCCGGTCCAATAGCTACCGCATCCAATCCATTTAAAAATTCCACCATTGAAACACTGTTGCTAAAAGATTTTACAATAGGTTCAATAAGTTTTATACTCATAATATCTAAAATATTTTGGGGAACTACATTATAAACAAGCCCACTACCTGTTTTCAAGGCAGCATTTGAGCTTAAGTAGGCGCTTCCGCACATTCCCTTTGAACCTGCAACAATTCCTACCTTACCGTAACTTCCTTTATGCGTCTGCTTTTCTCTCTTTTTTAAAACTCCTTTAAACAAAGTTCTAGACGACACCGAATTTGAAATAGCCGTTGAAACAGCAAAGCCTCCATCATGAGAAATACTTACTTTAAATAATTCATCTCCTACTTTAGCATAGGGTGAATTATCTTTATAAAATATCTCTATATCCTTAAAAGTAGTTTTCCCAATACCTGTATTTAATGCTTTTGAGACAGCTTCTTTTGTGGCATACATTCCCGCAATACTTTCAACTCTGAAATTTTTCCCCTTTAAATACTCTATTTCTTCATCGCTGAAAATCTTTTTTAAAAAGGCATCTCCATATTTCAAATAAAGTTTTTCTATTCTGTCAACTTTCACTAAATCTATTCCCAACATTTAAAATCTCTCCATATAATTTCTTTAATCTTAAGCCCACATTTTCAATGGACCTTTCTTCTACTATTTTATAGCTTTCTTCTGTTAAATCCTTTAAATTACCTTCAATTATATCCACAATTTTTCCTTCAAATTCATTAACATCGTTTCCTTTATAAATATTTACTCCATCTTCAAAATCATCTTCATATATGGGAATATCTCTTATTAAAGTCTTTGCCCTACATGCAAGAGCTTCCAGTAAAACTATCCCCTCTGTTTCCTCATAGGTAGGAAAAAAATATAAATCGCAGGCGCTATAAGCCATTCTAAGTTCATTACTTGAAACATAGCCCGGAAAATGTAAATTATCTAAATCTGAATTTACAGCATCTCTAATTTCTTTTGGAACTAAATTTAAATCCATATATCCAAACCAGTAAAACTCATACTGAGGTAATCTTTTAGCAAGTTCAACAAAATCTAAAATTCCCTTTCGTTTAATATATAGTCCTACGGAAATAACTATTTTCTTTCCCTTAGATTTATATTTTTTTTCAAATACTTCTCTATCATTTGGTTTACTTTTCCAAAAATCCAAATCAATTCCATTTGACAACACTTCTATTCTCTCTTTAATACCGTAACCCTTTAATATTTTTTTTGAATATTCTGTAGGGGTGAGTATTAAATTTGAAGTAGTATAGCACTTAATAATCCATTTTCTAAAAAGGGGAGCTAGTAAATTAGAAAATAAAAAGGAATTTCTAAAATCTTCCTCTGTTGAATGTGCATGGTAGACTAGCGGAATTCCTTTTTTTATTGATTTTTTTGCAAGTATATAGGACTTTGGAAATACAGTATTAATATGTACTAAGTCAAAGTTACTATGAAGATCAGAGGTCGTCTCCACTCCCGCTTTACTTAAAGCTCTTTCCTGGTGTCTGATAGCGTGACCCACACCGGATTTTTCTATTTTTGAGTAATTATCCTTAAAAATAAGTACTTTCATAATTACACCTCTATATAAATATTAAGGTATTAACCTTTAAAATTCCACATTAAAATCAATATTTAGCAATATTTTACTGTTGACAAAGAAAATTGAATAGTATATATTGTATTTAATTTCATAGGGACTTTGAAGGTATACAGTAGGCTTAATGCCGAATTACAATACTGGAGTCTTAAAGAAACTGTGCTTAAACAGTAAGAGGCTACGAGCAAAGAAAGGTGGTACCACGAATGCGTCCTTTCAACTTCGTAGTTATTTTTTTATGGAGGTTAATTTATGATAGACTACAAATTAGAGCACGACAACGTATTTGATGAATTGGTGGAAAGAGGCTACTTTGAACAAGCCACCTATGAAGATGAGTTAAAAGAGCTACTCGGTAAAGAATCTGTCAAGTTTTACATTGGCTTTGATGCAACTGCTGACAGTTTAACTATAGGTCACTTCATTCAAATTATGGTAATGATGAGAATGCAAAGACACGGCCATGTTCCAATTGCCCTTTTAGGCGGTGGGACCACTATGATTGGCGACCCTTCCGGACGTTCCGATATGAGAATGGTAATGTCAAAAGAAACTATAGACCATAACGCCGCTTGTTTTGCTAAACAACTTGGAAGATTTTTAGATTTTGAGGACAACAAGGCCATTATTGAAAACAATGCCAACTGGCTTTTAGACCTAAACTTCTTGGATTTTATGAGAGAAATAGGCGTTCATTTTTCAGTTAACCAGATGCTTACATTGGATTCCTATAAAAACAGAATGGAAGATGGTCTTACTTTCTTTGAATTCAGTTATATGTTAATGCAATCCTATGACTATCTTGTACTTTACAGAAAACACGGCGTGAAGTTACAAATGGGCGGTTCAGATCAATGGTCAAATATTTTAGGCGGATATGATTTAGTTAGAAAAATTGAACACGATAAAGTCTATGCCATGACTTTTAAACTTCTAACCACTGCTGACGGAGTTAAAATGGGTAAATCTCAAAAGGGCGCTGTTTGGTTAGATGAAACTAAAACCTCACCCTATGAACTGTATCAATATATGAGAAATATTGATGACAGAGATGTGGAAAAATTCCTGCTTATGCTTACATTCCTTCCAATTGATGAATGTAAGAGATTAGGAGCGCTGGAAGGTTCAGCTATAAATGAAGGTAAGGATATCTTGGCCTATGAAGTTACAAAGTTAGTCCACGGTGCCGAAGAGGCCGATAAGGCCAGAGAAGCTTCAAAGGCTTTATTTGCCGGTGGTGCGGATTCAGAAAACATACCTTTTACAGAAATCTCCAAAGCTGAATTTGAAGAAGGAAAATCCATTATTGAACTATTAAGAGAATTAGATTTAATAAAAAGTAATTCTGAAGGTAGAAGACTTATTGAGCAAAATGGAATATCCATAGACGGTGAAAAAGTTAAATCCTTTGAAAAGACAATAACTGTTGATGATTTTTCTGAGGATAAGATTTTAATTCAAAAAGGAAAGAAAATCTACCACCAAGTAAAATTAGTATAACTTTTAAAATATTTTATTTTATTAAAACCTATCTGAAGATAAAACTTCACATAGGTTTTATTTTTTATTTTATAATTCCAATTCATATTAATTTATTAAAACCTGTATAGGTTTTTAAAAGTGCTTCTTAATTTGTAGTATCCCCTTTTAGTAATGGGAATGTACCTATAGTTCATAATAATTTCTTTATATAGGGAAAATATACTGCTTGCGAAGTATTCCTTTGAAAACCTGACGGAAATACTTTTCGAGTTTTTAGACATCTTTTCTTTTAAATCTCTATTTTTAAAAATTTTATTTATTCCCTTTGTAAATTCTTCTCTGTTATTAAAATAATAACCGTTAACTCCATTTTTAAGCATCTCTTCCAGACAATCATCTTTTCTACAAACAAGGGGTAGGGAATTTGCCATTGCCTCAATATAAGTAAGTCCTTGAGTTTCACTTTTTGATGACGATACGTAGACGTCTGACATCCTATAAATTTTATAGATGTTTTCAGGTGAAATCATTCCCGTAAAAACTATGTTAATACACCCAAGATTTTTAACTTTCTTTTCCAGTTCGCTTTTGTAAGGTCCATCTCCAACTATCAACAAGGTAAACTTATTTTTATCTTCAAAGCTTTCTCCAAAGAAATCTATTAACTCATCTATATTTTTTTCTGCAGCAACTCTTCCCAAAGATAAAATTATAAAATTATCCTTTGCAATTCCATATTTTTCCTTAATCTTTTCAATTTCTCCCTCTTCAACTTCTCGATTAAAAAGCGATAAGTCTATTCCCGTCGGTATTACTGCAACTTTATTTGTTAAATTATATTTTTTTAAGGCAACCTTTACCTTTCTAGTAGGTGCCACTATGCAATTGCACTTTTTTAGCAATTGCTTCATTCCCACAGATACTAATTTTTTACCCACTCTATCATATTTTATAATGTATCTTACATAGTGCTCATACATGGTGTGGTAGGTGTGGATTATGGGACATTTGGTTTTTTTCGCCACGACCTTTGCAAATATAAGAGTTGAAAATTCACATTGTGTGTGGATTATATCGGGCCTCCAGTCTATTAACTCTCTTAAAATATCCCTATTTAAATGTAGAGATGCCCTTATGTCCGGATAAACTTTAAGAGGAAAAGAACCGGCATAGTATACGTCCCCTTCCCTACGGGAATTCAAAGTATTTGAAAGGGTCAGTATCTTTACGTCCACTCCCATCTTCTTTAATTCATCATATAAATTTAAAACAGAAGTAACCACTCCATTAATCTGCGGTTTAAATACATCAGTTGTAATTAAAACTTTCATAAATTTCCTCCACACCTATTGTACCAAAATTTTATAATAGAAACTTTTAAATCTTTATTAAGAATTTGTTATTTAAATTTAACTTTTCTTATCGTATAATTACACCTGTAATGATTTAAACTTATAGTATAAATACTTGGAGGTAATAATGATAAGAAATTTAAAATCAAAAGGACTTTCCCTTTTGTTAATCTTTACTTTAACACTTGGGCTAGTCGCTTGTAATAATAAGGAGAACACTATTAATACGTCTAATAGTTCCGGTAATACTACCAACGACTCCTTAGAAGACATGAATATCTATGAGGAATTGTTAGGTTATACTTCAATAGATTTAAATGCTTCGTCTATTGATGGAGAAATAATAACAAATGACATCTTTAAAAATTCAAAAGTGACAATGGTGAATTTTTGGGCGACTTTTTGCGGACCTTGCATTAGGGAAATGCCTGACTTAGCTGAATTGCATAATGAATATAATGAAGAGGACTTTCAAATAATAGGTATTATTGGAGATACTTTTGAAGGTTCTGATAATAATATGGCTAAAGCGAAAACTTTAATAGCTGAGAATAATGTCTCTTTTACAAATATAATTCCCAACAATGACCTATATTCAAATTATATAGACGGAAAAATCCAAGGCTTCCCAACTACTATTTTTATAGATTCTCAAGGAAATTTAATTGGCAACATAATAGTGGGTTCTAATGACAAAGAAAATTGGAAATCAATTATTGATGAGACTTTAAGTACTATAAATTAACTTAATAGCACAAATAAAAATAAAGGGGAAAATCCCCTTTATTTTTATCTCTTATTTGAATTTCTCCAAATACCTATTTTTTCCGCTTCTTTTATAAGTTCATCTCTAAATTGAGGAGCAGCAATATTTATAATTCCCTCTGCTCTCTCCCAGTTTGATTTACCCTTCGCATTAAACATTCCATGTTCTGTAACGATATAGTTAGTAATAGGTCTTGGTACTGTTATGGCACTTCCCGTTTCAAAATTAGGCACTATTCTTGACTCCTCTTGGTTTGTCTTCTTATTAAAGAATGTTGAGGACAGACATATAAAACTCTTTCCACCCTCTGACAAATAAGCTCCAAGTACAAAGTCAAGTTGTCCACCAGCTCCGGATATATGTTTAAATCCTGAACTTTCTGATGAAACCTGTCCTACTAAATCCACATTAACTGCATTATTTATAGATACAAAGTTATCAAGTTTAGAAATTATTCTTGCATCGTTTGTATAGTCAACTGGTGCCGCCATACATTGAGGATTATTATCTATAAAATCATATAATTTCTTAGTTCCGGCTGCAAAGGCGTAAGTTTGTCTAAATCTGTCAATATTTTTTCTTGAACCGTTTACCTTTCCAGCATTATATAAGTCCACAAAAGCATCTACAAACATTTCAGTGTGCACACCTAAATCCTTTAAGTCGGATTCGGCAATTAATGAACCCACTGCATTTGGCATTCCGCCAATACCCAATTGTATACATGCACCGTTGGGAATTTCATTTACAATTATTTCTGCAACTTTTTTATCTACTTCACCAAAGGAACCTGCAGGCAGTTCAGCCATTGGTGGATTATCTCCTTCAACTACAAAGTCAACGTCGGAAATATGAACTTCATTTTCAAAACCGCCAAGAGCTATTGGCAAGTTTTCATTAACTTCGACTATTACTTTATCCGCTGTTTCAATTACAGCCATTAGGTGAGAAGCGTTTAATCCCATATTAAAGTAACCGTGTTTATCCATTGGAGCTACAACTAAATAGGCAATGTCAACTTTGCTGTTTTCTCTATACAATCTCGGCAATTCGGAATATCTTAAAGGAATATAAAATCCTCCATCGGTATTATTTATTCTTCCTCTATCAGGACCACCCGCATGCCAGGAAAACCATACAAAGGAATCTCCATTAGGATCAGCTTTAAATATTTCAGGAACTGCTAAAAGCACTCCGCCTCTTACTATTACATCTTTTAACTCTCCGGCTCTCTTTGCCAGTTCTTTATCTATAGCTACCGGTGTTTGTCCTGCCCAACCATAATCAACATAGTCTCCACTTTTAACGAAAGATGCGGCTTTTTCAGCAGTAATCAATTTCTCATTGTACTCATTTTTGTAATCCATAACTATCCCCTTTACTTTAATAAATTAATATAAAATTTTTAGAATGTCTTCGCGAAAAAGGTAATCCTACTATGTTAAGAGTACCCTAATTTGTATTAATTTAATCTATTTTGCAGAAATCCCTTTAAAAAAATTTAATCTTAATGCATTTGTCACCACAAATAATGATGATAAACTCATTGCAAAAGCTGCCAACATTGGATTTAACTTTAAACCGAAACTATTAAAGAACAATCCCGCTGCAATTGGAATTCCAATGGTGTTATAAAAGAAAGCCCAAAATAGATTTTGTTTTATATTTCTAATTGTAGCCTTTGAAAGTTTTATGGCATTAATTAAATCCAACAAGCTGGACTTAATTAAAACTACATCTGCAGATTCTATTGCTATATCTGTTCCTGCTCCTATAGCCACGCCTATATCAGCTCTTGCCAAAGAAGGAGCGTCGTTAATTCCATCTCCTACAAAACAAACTCTCTGTCCTTTTTCAATATGCTCTCTAACTATTTGTTCCTTTTGTGCAGGTAAAACTTCAGAGTAAACTTCATCAAGTCCCAATTGCTCTCCTAGAGTTTCAGCTGTCTTCTTATTATCTCCTGTTACCATGGCAACTTTAATTCCCATGGACTTTAATTCCTCTACAGCTTCCTTAGAACTGTCCTTTAAAGTATCTGAAAGAGAAATAATACCTATAACCGAATCTTCATCGGCAAAGTAAATAGTTGTATAGGCCTTGGCAGAAAACTCTTCAATATAGTTATCATATTCAGAAGTATCAAATTCTTCCTCCATCATTAACTTTAAATTTCCTGTTAAATAATTTTTGCCCTTTACTTCAGCAATTACACCTAATCCTGCAAGAGCTTTGAAATTCTTTGCCTCTTCAATTTCCAAGCCCTGCTCTTCTGCATATCTAACTATGGATTTTGCCAAGGGATGCTCGGAATTTTTTTCCATTGAAGCTGCAATTTTTAGAAATTCATCTTTGCTCAACTTATTGGAAACCACTTCTCTTACGTTAAACTCTCCTGTAGTAATAGTTCCCGTCTTATCCAATAAGACAACTTCGGAATTGTGTAAATTTTCCAGTGACTCTGCAGACTTAAAGAGAATACCCAGTTTCGCTCCCTTTCCTGTTCCCACCATTATCGCCACCGGTGTTGCAAGACCTAAAGCACAAGGACAGCTTATAACCAATACGGAAATAGCCATTGAAATTGAGGTGTCCAGATTACCCGATTTCACCATCCAAGTTATAAAAGTTATTATTGCAATTACAATAACTGTCGGTACAAAAACACCTGAAATCTTATCAGCTAATTTTGCAATTGGAGCCTTAGTAGTATTTGCATCCTCTACTAACTCAATGATTTTTGCAATTGTAGTGTCCTCTCCCACATGTGTTGCTTCAAACTTAATAAATCCCGTTTTATTAGTAGTTGCCGCCATAACACTGGCGCCCTCACTTTTTTCAACAGGAATACTTTCCCCTGTAAGAGCCGACTCATCAATAGTTGTTTGACCGCTTATAATTTTACCATCTACAGGTATGTTGCTGCCGGGTTTTACCAAAATTACATCGCCTATTACTATTTCTTCAATGGGTATCTCAACTTGAACTCCATCTCTTTCCACTGTGGCAAACTTAGGCGTTAAATCCATTAATGAATTAATGGCGCTTGACGTCCTTTTTTTCGCCCTTGCCTCAAAATACTTACCTAAAGTAATTAAGACAAGTATCATTGCAGTAGATTCAAAGTATAGATCATGACCGAAATGAGCCACTTCTTCTATATTTCCATGACCGAAACCGTAAGCCATTTTATACATTACCATTATTCCATATATAAAGGCTGCCGAAGAACCTAAAGCAATTAGAGAATCCATATTGGGCATTCTATTCATCAATGCCTTAAATCCAATTCTATAAAATTGGGAATTTATAATCATAACCGGTATAGTTAAAAGTATTTGAGTAAGTGCCATTATCAATACATTTTCAGTCCCTGTTAAAATAGCCGGTTGAGGTAATCCCATCATTGAACCCATTGCAATATAAAACAACGGAATCATAAAGATAAGTGAGTACACTAATCTGTATTTCATCTTTGCCAATTCAATCTCATAAGGATCCTCTCTATCCATGGCTTTCCCGGCACTTTGACTTTCGCCTTTAATTGCCGCGCCATAGCCTGCAGCCTCAACAGCTTTTATAATATCGTTGTTGCTGATTTTTGAATCGTCAAACTCCACTGACATCGTATTAGATATTAAATTCACACTAACGTCACTGACAGATTCCAATTTATTTACACTTTTTTCAACGGCAAGTTGACATGCAGAACATGTCATTCCGCTTACATCATATTTTTGTTTCACCATATCACCTCTTTTAATTGATACCCATTATCTATTATAATATTTGAAATCCCTATGTTTTTCAACAAAATCTATAAAGTTTTCAAAATCCATAGTGACATAGTTAAGAGCATTTTTAGAAATATCCACATTGTATTCTTTATTGTCAGATAAGAATATCAGTTTTGCTCTACTAACCTTTTCACCGCTTATTTCCTCAAAGGCCTTTGTATAGATTTGTAACTGCGGCTCGTAGTACTTTATAACTTTCTCACCATAGTTGTAGGTGGACTTAAAATCAATAATTTCAATTTCTCCTCCCACCTTTCTCACTTGGTCAATATATCCGTGTATCACTCCATTATTTAATGAATAATAAAATTCATATTCACTATGAAGTACCTCACCCTTAAGACCCACATCATAATTTTTAAACTGAGCCTTTAAAAGTTCCACTACTTTTTCACTTCCGGCTATTCCATAAAACAAAAGCTCATTACTTATAAACTCATCTATATCTTTTGGATGTAACTGGGCATATTTATGAACTATATTCCCTCTGACAATGGGATCCAACAACTCATTTTCATAGACATATCCCTCTTCCAGCTTCACATCTTCCTTTAATATAAAAGTTCTATAGAAAAGCTCCGGACTCTTTTTAAAAGCCATAAAACTTGATGCCGAATAAAATCTCAAAGTCTTATACCTATCTATATATGACTCTCTTACTAAGGTATCTTTTTCTAAATTCAAAACCTTTGATAGAGACTTTTCTTCAGTAGAAATTTCTCTACTGTTTTCTAAATTAAACTCCGTTTTTTCAAAATCATTAAATTGAGATTTTTCTATTAAACCAAGATAGCTATTCTCTTTACTTATTAAATTATCTTTATTATCTTTATCATCTTTACTTTCATCAATTTCTACTTTAAACTTACTATTATTTCCCACCGGTAAAATTAAATTCTCAATTGCTCTAGTCATTGCCACATAAAGTATTCTGCCCTCTTCTTCAATTTGTTCCGCTTTATTTTCCCAAAGTACTTCTTTATACTTGGAATTTCTATTATCTATATTTATTCCCAATCCCTTACTTCCAAGTTGAATAAACTTATAGGAAATACCCTTAGTAAAATCTGCGTCCATTTCTGCAATTATTACAGTTTTATATTCAAGCCCTTTGGATTTGTGAATTGTAACAAGATTAACCTCTCCCCTTCTAGGAGGAGTATCAAGTTCCACCGTTTTTACATAATCTATAAAATCCACCAAACTATTGGAGTTTTCCTCTTGAAATTGAAAAGCCAAATTTACTAAATTATTTAAATTCTCCACAGCAAAATCGCCAAAGCAAACTTGAGCTATTTCAAAACATCTGTTGATTTCCAAAGATTTCAAAACCAATTCTCCAAGTAAACTTACATTTTTTAAATCTCTAAGTTCTTTTAATTTTCTAATGCCCTCACTGTACAGTTTTTCTTCACCGGAATCTAATAAACTTAAGTCAAAATTTAAATCCCCCTTCTCAACTAGGTAAGTTCCAATTAAATAAATGGAATTTTCATTTAACCCAACCATTGGGCTTTTTAAAAAAGCTAAAAAACTTAAATAATCCCTTTTATTTGACACTGCCTTAAGAAGAGAGAGAACGTCTCTTATTTCAGTCCTTTCAAAAAAACTTTGAGCAGTGTTGTTTACTTTAATTCCGGATTTTAAAAGTTCATTTTCATACTTTCCTATATTTTTCTTTTTCCTAAAGAGTATTGCAATATCTTCCGGACTTTCTCCTGATTTAATCAAATCTACTACACAAGCTGCAATTACCCTCTCTTCACTTTCACCTTCAAAAAAAATCGTCTTTATTTTTTTACCCTCTGTATTATAAGGTTCTAATGACTTGTACTTATCCTTTCCCATCAAATTTAAAAATATGCTATTAAAGGATTCCAAAAGCTCTTTTGAACTTCTGTAATTTATATTCATATCAATTTCCAAGCCGTTTTTAAATTTTAGTTCTTCTGTAAAACTCCTATACTGTTCCACATTTCCGCCTCTAAAACTATAAATCGCCTGTTTTTCATCACCGACTACAAATAAGTTTACACTTTGAGAAAAATTGTCAGTAAGAGCTTTTAATATCTCTACTTGAAAGGAGTTGGTATCCTGAAATTCATCAACCATAATATACTTATATTCTCTACCGTATCCCTTTTTTAAAATCTCCAAAGCTTTTAATTGTAAATCATCATAGTCTAAAAGAGCTCTTTGACTTTTTTTATCTTCATAGCTTTCTACAATATCGCCCAACATTTCAACTATTAACTCATAATATTTATAGTTGCCCCTCTCTAAGACACTTCTCAAGTTTACAATTTCTCTACTTATCTCATCTCTTAACTCAATTGCTCTTTCTTTTTTAGAACTCCCTAAATTATTTTCAATTTCTAAAAGACAATCCAAACTCTCTTCTTTTAAAAAAGTCTGTGTAGTTTCACTCTCATAAAAATCTCTAAATTTCGAACCAGGTTTAAGTTCATAATATTCTAAAAGTAAGGATTTTAATTTATTAAAGTTTCCTTTTTTTAAGCCATCGTTAAATTTTCTATTTCGCTCTTTAATTAAATCCACGTTTAAACTTTTATTTCTCATTGTATAGTAAAGAGTAATTAAAGTATCACTTAGTTCATTAAAATTTAAATAACCTTTTTCCAAAAGCAGTTCATATATTCGTAAATCCTCGCTAAACTTTCCTACCGTCTCTGCCACCGCTTCCTCTAAAAGTACTTTTGCCTCTCTATCTTCAGCAACAGTAAAAAGAGGATCGCAATTTGCAACGAGAGGATATTTCTTAATTAAAGAAGTGCAAAAACCATGAATCGTAAAAATTTGAGCTAAAGGAAAATTTCTATGGAGCCTATTAAACTTTTCATCTCCCTTTTCCTGCGAAAGAGCCTTTAAAATTCTCATTTTCATTTCATCGGCAGCTTTATTTGTAAAAGTAATGGAAAGCACTTCGTCATATTCCTTGCCCTCAGTTAAGTTTCCATTCTTTAAAATACTTATAAACCTCTCAGTAAGTACTTTCGTCTTTCCCGTACCTGCTCCTGCTGTTAAGGAAAGATTTCTGTCCAAGGTATCTACTGCACTTTGTTGTTTTTCATTTAATTTCACAAAATCACCTGCCTACATAAATCCCTATACTCACAGTTTTTACATTCATCGCCTTTAATTAAATCTCTATCCTTCCTTTTAAAATTTCCAGCTATTATTAAATTGATTATTTCCTCTACTTTATTCTTTGAATGTTCTATAATCTCTTCCAATTGACCTTCCTTTAATTTCCCTGTCAAGTGTCCGGCTTGAACTAGAACATCTTTGTATTCACCGCTTTTAATAATACCGTAGCGTGCCCCTACTACACCATTTCCCTGAGACATAATATAAAGCGGCAGTTGGAAAGCCTCACCCTTTTTAATCTGGCCAATGGATATTGCCCTACTTGATTTATAGTCCGTTAAAAGAGTTAAATTTCCATCTCTGTCAATTCTATCAATCCTACCCTTTATTACTATCTCTCCTAGTCTTAGCTCTATTGGCACTTCGAATTTATAGGGAATAAAATTTTCTCTAACAGCTAGATCCATTTCAATAAAACTCTTTAAAATAGACAGTACATTTTCATATTTTATTTTATCTATTCCGCCAAGTTCAACTTCTAAAGGAATATCCTTAAAAAGCTCAACTCTTACTATATGCTCTAAATAATCTTTATTTAATTCCATTGGATAAGCGCTAAAATATCTTTCCAAAACCTTGTGATAAAAATTACCCATATCTAAGTAAAATTCATCCTCATATTCTCTTCTCATCTCTTCAACGGCAACTAACCTTGAATAAAGATATTTATAGGGACACTCCACATAAACGTCAAAGTCCGAAACTGCAAAACTTCTTTTCTTAATATGGTTATTTAACTTTATTTTAGCATTGTCGCTTAATTTAGGTTCTTTATCTAAAAGCGTGCAATTTACTTTCTTTAAAATTTCCTTATAGTTAAGAAAATCTTCGCCCTTTCCATTTGCAATTTCTAAACTTTCAATTTCAAAATCTCTTAATAAACTTAAGGATAGTTCCAAAAGAGTACTCTCTTTTTCATTATCTATTTTTTCTGCCCCCTCAAATAGTTCAAAGTAAATACTTACATCTTCACTTTCCTCTAAAACATAAGTCTTATTTGAGTTGCCTACAATATTTAAAAGTAAGAGTAAACTTTTTTCAGCTATAAACTCCTCGCCTTCCTCCGGAAAATAATCCAGTTCTTCCTTTGACATAGCCGCAAAAATAAAATTTTTACCCTTTACATTGGGGTACTTGGAATCTAAGTTTAAAATAAAGCATTTCTTAAACTTAACTCCCAGTGCCTGTTCCACACCTAAGACATCAGGTGCATAATCGTTTATTTCTCTATAGTTAAAACCTTCAATATAACTTAACAATAACTCACAGTAATTTAAAAAATTATTTCCGATAAAATACTTGTCAAAGACTTCTATTCTCTCAAATATTCCCATTAAAAAATCAACGGCTCCAATATCTCTTTTTAGAATATCTATATTTTCAGTTTTTTGATAATTTTCATAAACTTCTTCCTTGGCATTTATCACTAACTCTTTGAAAAAATCACTATATTCTCCAAATGATAAATTATTACTTGGTAATTGTGAAAGTTTATCCAATAAATCTATAAATTCAGAAAGATTTTCGTTTTTTATATTAATAGTAATAGATGTATTTTCAATTAATTCGCTGAGATTATTAAAGTTGAGCTTTGCCACTTCATATTCCATTTCCTCTATAGCATCAGTTATTTTAAAATAATTTAATTTTATCCTCTTTAAAATGTTTTCACGACTTTGGTCTTGGAGATAATTTATTAAATCTACAAATTCTTTTATAAGTACTCCTTGATTTTGTACCCCCATTAACAAATTTACAGGTATATTTTCCATTTTAGCAACTTTTAAAAGTGAGTCCAGCTCTGAGGAAAAGGGGATTAGGGCAGTGCTCTTGCTATTTCCCCCATTAATTACATCCTTTTTTATCTCTTTAAATACTTCTCTTAAGTTCTCCTCGCCACCCTTTGAAATTAAAGAGATGCTGCCTATATTCTTTCTCTCCACTACAAAGCTTGAAATACTACAATTATCTCTTAAGTCCTTTTCTTTAAATCCCATTTTCTTAAATCTATTAACCATTGACCTAGCTAATTGTAAATCAGATAAAAAATAAGGTACATTTACAATTACATCAATGTTCTTTGAAAGCTTTTCCATTAAGTCATATTCTATTTCACTTAGGGAATAAAACTCATCTACAATTATTAAGTCAGCATCTACCCTATAGGTTTCTTTAATTTCTATTCCATCTGTTAATCTGTTTTCCTCTAGAAATTTCTCATAGTTTAAATATAAATCTGACACTTCCCTTAAAATTTCATTTTCAGATTCTAAAAAGACCTCAGGTTTTATTACATTTTCCTTTGCCTTGTTAATAAAATCCAACATCACTTCAATTAAGCCTTTGGAATATTTTAAATTTTTGTATCTCTTCTTTCTTAAAATTTTCCCTAAAATAAAGCCTTTGAAAACATCATCAATTAACAATCTTTCACTATTTTCATATCTGAGATTGTCAAAGGTACAAAAGTTAACATTTGAAAATCCCCTTAACTTTTCAATATAAAAGTTCTTTTTATTTTCAATTGAGGCTGCAGTAGGAACTATATATACAATTTTTTTTGAATTTTTAATATTCTCACTTACTATTTTAAATAATTCTTCATTCTCTGCGCTTAAATTTAATAAGTATATGTCCTTCATCACATTCTCCAAATATTTCTATCCTTAAAAATATCCTCTATAATATCCTCTTCCTTTGCTGGAAGGTTTAAATAAAAAGTCTTGTTTTTTAAATAACTTAACTCCCCTTCTATGTCTTTAAAAATTATTTTATAATTGTGTAAAAATTGACTATCATAGGAATATTTTCTATTAAATAACTCATTGTCCTTTCCTTTAAAATACTTTCTGTCTCCAACAATGGGGAAACCTTTACTCATTAAAACCGTTCTTATTTGATGAGTTCTCCCGGTTATTAAATTTACGCTTAATAGACTATAATCCACTGTGGAAGCAATTGTATTAAAAATCGTCTTAGAGTATTTCCCCTCTTCAACTTCTACTTTTTGAACCTTAACTTTATTTTTATCTCCATCTTTTACCAAGTAGGATTCATCTTTAAAATGTTTTGGCGTTTTACCATATACTAAAGCCAAGTAATACTTCTCTATGTTGTTTAACCTCATAGCTTTGTTTAAAATTCGCAAAGCTGCAGCATTTTTAGCTCCAATCAATATACCTGAGGTGTTTCTGTCCAATCGATTTACTAAAGCAGGCCTAAAGGTCTTTTCTGCTCTGGGATTAAACTCCCCTCTAGCTATTAGGTAATCAATCATCATATCCACCATATTAGTTTCAAATTCTCTTTTATCGTTATGAGTAAGTACACCTACAGGCTTATTTAAAAGAATTATATTTTCATCTTCAAAAATGACCCTTGGAAATTTTTTGCTTTTAAAATTTACCTTATCCTCTATAAACTTTTCCAAAGTCTCATCGCTAAAGTATAATCTTAATACATCTCCACTGTTTAAAAGAGTCTCAGGAGTTGTTTTCTTACCATTTAAAGTAATATTTTTCTTCCTTAAATTTTTATATATAAAGGACAAAGAGGCCTTTTTTAAATATTTCTTTAAAAATCGATCTACTCTTTGTCCCGAATCATTTTCATTTACAATAATTTCTTTCAAATTTTTTCCTCATTTCCTAAATTATATTAATATTTTAACATTAAATAGCTCCTTTAGACTAAATAATAGTAATTTTTTAATTTTATCTATAAATTTTTACAAAGTATTAAGTTGTTCTAATTTAAAAAGCCCTCTTCGCCAAATATTTATTGCCTTATCTTTAATATGTAAGTATATTAGCCATTATTATATGTGACTTAATTTCAAATCTAACTTTACCTTAAAATGAAATTATTAGATAAATTACTTTCTTAAATTATTTTCCCCATATTTGAAAAATTTTTTATATTTCTGTTATAATATTAAAAGTCTATTAAATACCAACTTATTATTAAATTTCCTAAATTAGTATTTGATTTTATAGATTAATTGTGGGGCGTTTTTAATTAATATTGTGATTTAATAGATGATGCCTATTACAGACAATTCTATACTTATTTGTTATAATATAGTATATTCACATTATTTGTGAAAGAGATTACTTTTAAGAAGGAGATTATTTTGAAAATATTTAATGCAATTGCTGATTTCTTCTTTAAAATAGTTAGAATTTTAATTGTTTTACTTGTAATTTTTATTTTAGGTTTCCTTATAAAATGGAAAATGGATACCTTATATATGCAAAATATAGCGCAATCTAAAATTACCTTTACTATTAAAGATGAATTCAATAAGACATATAATGATATTAAAAGTTTATTTGTTAAAAATGAAGAAACACAGGCAGTTCTTCCCGTAGTGGAAGATACCGTATCCAAGAACATGGTACAAGTTACAATCCCTCAAGAGGCCACTGTTGACGATATTGGAAGAGAACTCATAGATAAAAAATTAATGACAGATTTAAATGCTTTTAAAAATTTAGCTTACAATATGGGATTGGAAAATAAATTTGTACGTGGTACTTACGAAATAAATAAAGACTCTAAGATAAGAGATACAATTTTAATCCTTACAAATACTCAATCTAAAGAATTTGAAGTTGAAATAAGTGAGGGTGCTGCTGCAGATGCTGTAGGAAAAAAACTACAAAAAATGGGAATAATAGAATCTGCCGATGCTTTTGCCGCACAATGTAAAAAGCTTGGTTGTTTCTATAAATTTAAACCGGGAACCTATACAATTGAAACTCCTACAAGAGTTATTAAAATAATTGAAACTATGACAGGAGAAAAATACAATTAAAAACTCACCTCTTCGGAGATGAGTTTTTCTTTCTATATTTGTTTTTCTTCAAAGGCCTTATATACAGTTCCCTCTTGTTCAGCTATATATTTTTCCGCATTTACAGCCGCAATTGCCCCATCAGCAGTTGCAGTTACTACTTGTCTTAAGTTCTTTACTCTAAGGTCTCCCGCTGCAAAAACACCCTCTATATTGGTATTCATATCTTCATCGGTTTTAATATAGCCCTTTTCCATTTCAATTTGCCCTTCAAAAATTTGAGTTTCAGGAATAAATCCTACAAAAATAAATATTCCAAAAGGTCCATCAGCTTGTTTTATACTTGTAAGTTCACCGGTTTTTAAGTTTCTTAGCACAAGTTCTTCAGCTATTTTGTCCCCTTTTATTTCCTCAACTACACTGTCCCAAATAAAGTCGATTTTTTCATTACTAAAGGCTCTGTCTTGAAGGGATTTAGCTGCTCTAAGTTCATCTCTTCTATGAACAATGTAAACTTTTTTGGCAAATTTAGATATAAATAAAGCCTCATCCACCGCAGAATCTCCACCGCCTATTACATACACGTCAAAGTCTTGGTAAAAAGCAGCATCACAAGTTGCACAATAGGATATACCTCTTCCTTCAAAAATATCCTCACCGGGAAAACCAAGCTTTCGCGGGGTTGCACCTGTTGCTATTATTACAGTTTTCGCCTCATATTCCTTTTCTTTAGTCTTTATTTTCTTTATTTTATCTTTAAGATCAGCCTCTATAACTTCATCAGATACAAACTCAGCTCCAAAAGATTCCGCCTGTTTTCTCACTGTATGAGAAAGTTCAAAGCCTGAAATATTTGGAGTTCCCGGATAATTTTCTACGTCAGTTGTATTTGAAATCTGACCTCCCTCTATACCTTTTTCTATTACAAGAGTTTTCAACTTTGCTCTTGCGCCATAAAGTCCAGCAGTAAGTCCTGCAGGTCCTGCTCCCAATACTATTAAATCATATAACATATGCTAGCCTCCTTCCATTTTATTATACCCTAATAAATTCTTTAATAACTTTATGATATAATTTATCCGAGGTGGATTATGAGATTATTTACAACTTTATTTTTAAATACTTTATCTGTAAAAGAAAATAGTTTAGTATCAAAAGAGAACTTTATACTAAGTCCCTTTCAGTTAAATATTTTAGTTCTGGGAACTTTTTTACTACTGCTACTTTTTATTTATTTCCAATTTAAAAAGTTCAAAAGTCTGGACAGATTAAATTTACCCGTAAATAAAACAGCTTTAAAATTAAATCCTGCACAAATAGGAACTTTAATAAAGGGAAATTTTCAACCTGAACAATTTATCTTGGCTACAATATTAGATTGGGAAAGAAGAGGAATTCTAAATTCAACTTTTGAAAATAAATTAAATTCAAAGGGCAAAGAAAGAAGAAATTACATTTTTAAAAAGACAAATCCTATAACAACACCTATGTCAAAAGATGAAAAATTTTTATATGATAATATTTTTAAATTTGGAGACGGAGATAGTTTCAGTACCGAAAATTTAAACTCATATAGAAAAAAATCTCCAAATGAGTTTAATGAATTTTTTAATAAATATTTAAATTTAATTAAAAGTGAGCTTGTGGAAAAGGGATTGCTTTTTGAAAAATCTTCAAATTTCACCTACTCGATTTTCTCTGCTTTATTTTCTATAATAGCTCTTTCCATTTCAATCTATGCCCTAATTTCTACTAAGATAGCATTAATTAATATATTATTCTCCATTATGCTTTTCATCTTATCAACTGTAACTTTATTTAAAAGACCAACTTTGGGCAAGGAGCAATTTAATATATACAATAAAATATACCAATCAATGTTAAATAAAAATCTTAAGGCTGAAAACTTTTCAAAAGGAGAAAGAGAAAAAATTATAATCTATGCAGTTTCTTTTTCCATAAATTATAATGACATTGAAAAATTAGGCGATGACTTAAATATTGATAAGAAAAACTTCATTCCAATCTTTTGGTCAAGTCCAGAAGAAGTTAATATAGTAAGTACATTTAACAGAGCCTTACTGGGAAATCCTTCAGGTTCTCGCCAAAAATAATTGTAAATTAAAAGAGGTCTTAGGACCTCTAAAAATTTACTTTCATTAAAATCAAAGGAGTAATATAGGCTTCAACTACAGCGGCAATTATTAAAAGCGGAATAATTTTCTTTAAGTAGGTTGTTAATATATATTTTAATAAAACTTTAATCTCCACAGCATCTCTTCTGAAAATTTTCTTAATTAAAGTTATACATAGCATAGTACCTAAAGAAGCTCCTAAAACCAATGCCGGTATTTCAAATATCCCGTGAGGTAAAATTCCAAATACCATTGACCTTAAAAAATCTCTTTGAATTAGTACCGGCAGCATTCCTATTATCATACCATTTAATATAAGTGAGAATATTGGAATAAATAAAAAAGGTATAAATCCCATTACTGTCATTACTGCTACAGCTCGTATATTATTTAAAAACAAAGACACCCCAAAATTCTTGAAACTACTAGTATCTAAATTATTCATTATTCCATTTATAGTTTTCCCAAGTATACTTCCTATTACTTCACTATTTGATTTTGCCCAAAAATAAGATCCCACTACTGAAATTAGAAACGCAATTGAAGCAAATACAATAATTTTCCTTAAAGTTTTTTTATATTTTAAATCCATTTTTCACCTACTTTTCTTAACTCCTGTATAATAAGACAAGGTTAAAATTATCCAAACAAAGGTTAGAGATAATATGGCTAAAATACCTCCCTTTATTGCCATTGCTATTATAAAAATCCCTCCTATTAACAAAGGAATTATTCCATTTAATTTCCTATATGCCTCAAATCCAGCCTTATATATTTGCATCTTTTCAAATTCATCACAACTGTTTAAATATTCATCTAAAAACTTAGAGTCCAGTACATTGCCCTGTATTTTCGGATTTAATTTCTTATTGTAATCCACAATTTTTTTACTTATAAATAATTGATATAAGAGAAAAATAATAAACTGCATTGTTATAGTTAAAGGATCTAATACTTGTAAATAGTTCGGTTCAATCACAATTGATAATATATAACTAATATATAGTGCAAATACAAGAGCTGTACTAATAGTTGATAAAATCCCAAGTTTCTCTATATAATTTTCCGCTATTTTATACTTTAATTCAAACTGGCTATCATCTAAATTATCTATATCTATAATAATCCCCCTCGACTTTAATAAAAAATATAAACTACTTAGAAATGAAACTCCTATTAAAGCATAGTATCCATAGGGTCCATATTTTAAAAAATTCATAATTAAAAATTCACTTACACTTAAATTCTGCACTGCACCGGCAAAAAAGCCAAAAAACCCGCCCACTATTGCAGATATTATTACCGTTGCAATAAATTTTAATAATATTTTTTTATCTTTACTCATCTCTTCCTCCAAAATAAATTAATCTTCTTCCAAGTAAAATATTTCCTCAAGGGGAACTTTAAAATAATAAGCTATTTCCAAGGCAAGTGTTACAGAGGGAGAATAATCTCCTCTTTCTATGGCACTTATAGTCTGTCTAGAAACTCCTACCATCTTTCCCATTTCCTGTTGATTTATATTTTCTCTTGCCCTATACATCTTTAAATTATTCCTTAAATGCATTTTTATCTCCTTTGACAAATAAGTTATACACTTTGTAAACTTTATTTGATTTTTTGACAAGTTAACTTTACATATATTATAGCTATGACAACTTTCCTTGTCAAGGATATTTTAAAACAAGTTGCAATAATATTTCATTGCAACTTAAGTTTTAAATATTTAATTATATAGTAAAATCTAATTCATTCCTTATAAACAGTTGATTTCTATCAATTATTTAAAACTATAATTTCAAAGGAAAAATCACAATACCTAGCTGCTTAATATTAAAAAAGCGACTTTTCAGTCGCTTCTAATCTTCTAATCCCAATAAAGCCAATTCCACGTGCATCTTCACACCATATACAAAGGCTTTTTCATCAATTTTAAATTTAGGATGATGGTTTACATACTCATATCCCTCTTCTGCACTACCTCCACTTAGTATAAAGTAGCCGCTTGGCGCAATTCTTCTATAAAATGAAAAGTCCTCACTACCCATTTGCTGAGGTACATCCATATAATTTTCTTTGCCCACAACTTTTTCTGCAGCTTTCTTAATTTTATCAACACATTCCTTGCTATTTATATTTACATCATAGCCTTTCATATATTCAAATTCATAAGTTGCACCATTTGCCTTACATATTCCGTCTACAATTTCCTTAAATCTCACTTCTATTAGTTCCCTTGTCTCTTCAGACAAATTTCTAACTGTAAACTTTAAATTAGCAGTATCGGGTATTATATTTTCAGCAGTTCCCGAATTAAAAACACCACAGCTAATTACTGCTTTTTCAAAAGCATTTACATTTCTGGAAATAATCTGATTTACATTTATTACTATCATTGAGCCTATCATAATTGGATCTATGGACTTTTCAGGCATTGAACCATGAGCTCCCTTTCCCTGAATTTTTATAGTAACAGTATCTGAAGATGCCATTATTGGTCCTTCATTAGATAAAATATATCCAACGGACATTCCCGGCATTATGTGTAGGCCGTAAAATTCATCAACGTCATCAACCATATGAGAATTTACAATTTCTACCGCTCCTCCCGGAGGTGACTCTTCAGCATGTTGAAATATAAGTTTAACTGAACCCTTTAAACTTTCTCTATTATTTGCAAGAATTTTAGCCGCTCCTAAAAGCATGGCAGCATGGGTATCATGACCACAGGCGTGCATTACACCTTTATTTTTAGATTTAAATTCCACATCTGACTCTTCTTCAATTGGCAATGCATCTATATCTGCTCTTAAAGCTACAGTCTTTCCTTTGTCATTTCCCTTTATCACACCTATTACACTGGTAGGTGTCGGCTTTAATATTTCTATACCACCTATTTTCTTAAGCTCTTCTTCAATATAGGCAGAAGTATTATATTCTTTAAAAGACATCTCAGCATTCTCATGAAACCATCTTCTCCAACTTAGAATTTCCTTTTCATCTAAATATTTTTCTATGTTCATAAAGGTCCCCTTTCAAAATGTATTTCTATGAATATTATAACTCTAATAAAATAATTTAGCTATTTAACAAATTTATTTACAATAAAAAAGCGACCCTTAAGTCGCATTTAAATCATTTATCGTAATCCACTAATTCTCTTAGTTTTCCCGTAACTCTATAGTTTACATTTTTAAGTTCTTCTATATTTTTAGCGCCTGTTAAAAGCATAATCATCTTCGTTTTATAAATTATGTCCTCAACGTACTTATAAGCATATTCATACCCGCCATGGATTAAATAACTTAATAATTCACCGCTTATTGCAGCAATAGATGCTCCTAAAACTATACTCTTTACTAAATCCAAGGCGTTTTTAATCCCCCCTGAACCTATTAGTACAAGGTCATCATATTCAAGGGCACTTATTTCAATTAAGCTCATTGCCGTAGGGATTCCCCAACTATACAACTCTGATAGATCATTTTCCGGAGTTCTTAAATTTTCAATTTCTAAAAAATTTGTTCCGCCAAATCCGGATATATCAATATATTTAACTCCAACTGAATAGAGCTTTTTAGCTACATCCTTTGATATACCAAAACCGACTTCTTTTACAATTACAGGTACGTCTACTTCATTTACTATATTTTCTATATTCGAAAGTATATTTTTAAAGGATCTGTCTCCCTCTTCCATAGATAACTCTTGGGCAGGATTTAAATGAATTTGAACTCCATTGGCATCTATCATCTCCACCACTCTTTTAGCATCTTCCACTGTGGAATGTCCATTTATATTTGCCAATAAAATTCCATCTCCTATGGTCTTTCTGGCACATTGAAAGGATTCAGCAGTGTCTTCATCTTCCAAGGCTATAGTTTGAGAACCCACAGCCATTGGAATATTAAAATTCTTTGCAATACGAGCCAACGAATTATTAATATCCTGAGAAAATTCATTTCCACCTGTTATTGCATTTATCAACAAGGGAAAATCCACTTTTTTATCCAAAAACATTACTGAAGTATCTATCTCATTAAAGTCTATTTCCGGAAGAGAATTGTGATATAAAAAAATATCTTCAAACATTGGATTTCCTATATACGTCGTGCGGAGATAATTTTCTATATGCTCTCTTTTCCTATATTTTCTCATTTTATTCCTCACCCCTAATTAGATAAATAATACCATTATTTTAAGTTTTTTACAATATTGAGTGTTTTCTTAAAACAGCTCCTATTTTTTCTCCACTATGTCTTATATAGTGATGGTCATTTTCCAAAAAATCTCCTTCAATAAGTTCAATGGATCTCTCCTTTAAAAAATCAATATCTTTTTTATCCACTTCTATAATTGAGGAATCATCTAATTCAAAATAACTTTCCAAAAGCATTTTTCTCGGACTGTAGTTATTGGCCATACATATGTCAAACATGCCTTCATAACCGTGTTTTTCCAAGGCTTCCACATGCATTCTTAAAGTGAAATCATCTGTCTCTCCACGCTGAGTCATAACATTTGAAATATATATTTTTTGGGCCCTGGTTCCCTTTAAGGCTTCTACAATTCCCTTTACTATTAAATTGGGAATTATAGATGTATACAAACTCCCCGGTCCAAAAAGTACTGCATCTGCACTTAGTATTGCAGCTACCGCCTTTTCATTTGCACTTGGTATATGAGGAAATAAACTCATCTTTTCAATACTTGTTCCTAAACTTGCACACATTTTAGGAATTGTAGATTCTCCTATACACTTATCACCATTTTTAAATTCGGCAACTAAATGCACATTATCCAAAGTTACCGGGACTACCTTTCCGGTAATTCTCAAAACATTTTCCAATTCAATAAGGGCATTATCAAAACTTCCGTATATTTCACAAAGAGCGGCAATTAAAAGGTTCCCAAAATTTTGCCCTTCTAAATTTCCCGTCTCAAATCTATACTGAAGCAGTTTTTCCATTACAGGTTCTGTATTTGCCAACGCAATTAAACAGTTCCTCACATCACCTGGAGGAAGCATTCCCAAATCTTTACGCAGTATTCCGGAACCCCCTCCATCATCTGTCATAGTAACTATGGCAGTAATATTTGAGGTGTATTTTTTAATACCCTTTAAAAGCGCCGAAATTCCCGTTCCGCCTCCAATTACCACTACTTTTTTATTCATAAAATCAACCTTTATCTCTATGAGTGACAGTTACATTATTACCTAATGCTTTTAAAATTCTGCCCACTTCATTAGCTATTACAACTGACCTGTGAAAACCGCCTGTACAACCAAATCCCACCACCAATACAGTCTTTCCCTCTTTTAAATAATTTGGAATTAAAAAGGTTAACATATCCACACATTTTGCGATAAATTCTCTAGTAACCTCAAAACCCATAACGTATTTTTTAGTTTCTTCATTTTCTCCATCTAAGGGCTTTAAGTCCTCTAAATAATAAGGATTGGGAAGGAACCTAACATCAAAAACCAAGTCGGCATCTTGAAGAATTCCATATTTAAATCCAAAGGAAGTTATGGAAATTTTTAAAGCATCTTCCTTGTCAACTTTCAAAATATCCCTTATGGCTTTTTTTAACTGTTGATTACTTAGCTCAGAGGTATCTATTAAGTAATCAGCCCTTGACTTTATCTCTTTTAATATTTTAGTTTCTTCTCTATAACCTTCAACTATGGATTGGTTTAAAGGATGAGGTCTTCTTAACTCTTTATATCTCTTTATAACTACATCTTCTCTGGCCTCTAAAAACATCACCTTGTAGTCTATATTCATTTCCTCTAATTGATTTAAAGAAGCTGAAAAATCATCAAAAAACTTTCCGCTTCTTACATCTACAACTACACATACCTTATTAAAATAATTAGTGGCAGATGCAATTTCAGCAAACTTTGGCATTAATGCCGGAGGCAGATTATCCATAGCATAGTAACCCAAATCCTCTAAAACATTTAAAGCCTGTGATTTTCCCGCTCCGCTCATTCCCGTAATAACAAGTATTTCCATAAACTCTCTCCTATACAATCCTAGCTAACTTCTAAAATAACTTCTTTTGTAAATAAAAGACACAGTTTTTCAACTATGTCTTTAAATATACTTAACTTCCCTGACAAGTTTTACATTAAAATTATCATATACTACCTTTTGGACAATTTCTATAGTTTCTTTTATCTCCTTAGAGGTTGCATTATTCTTATTAACTACAAATCCGCAATGTTTCTCGCTAATTCCAGCGCCTCCATGAGTAAAACCCCTTAAGCCGCTATCATCAATTAACTTTCCTGCAAAATAACCCTCAGGTCTTCTGAAAGTTGAACCCGCACTTGGCATATCTAAAGGTTGCTTATCACTACGCCTTTTCATCAAATCCTCCATTTTGGATTTTATTTCCTCATAGTTTCCCTTGTTCAGTTTAAATTTTGCACTTAAAACTATATAGCCTTTCTCCTGTGCAATACTTTGTCTATAACCAAAGTTCATCTCTTTATTATCCAGTTCAATAATATTTAAATCATTATCCAGTAACCTTACGCTTTCAACTACATCTTTTAACTCTCCATCATAAGCTCCGGCGTTCATTATTACTCCACCGCCTACTGAGCCGGGGATACCGTGGGCAAACTCCAATCCCTTTAAGGATTTTTCCAAAGCATGCTCTGCAACTTCCCTTAAAGTCGCACCTGCAGAGGCAGTTACAAGGTCTCCACTTACGGATATGTCCTTTAAAACACCCTTTAGCATTATTACTACTCCGTCAAATCCCTCATCTTTGGCCAGGACATTTGTGCAATTTCCTAAGACGATATGCTTTAGATTTCTTTCTTTGCAAATCTTCAAAGCGGAAATTAAATCCTCCTCACTTTCCGGAAATAAGATTAAATTTGCCGGTCCGCCGGTTTTAAAACTTGTATATTTTTTTAAAGGCTCGTTTTTTAAAACTTTGCCGTATTTTTCAAATTCTTTCATAAAACACCTCTAGTAAAATTATACTATAATAAGTTTCCGTTGAACAATAAAATAAAGATATTATTAGTCTACAAGCATAAAGATATTACCTTTCATTAAATTATAGTATACCCATTATAACTTTAATATCTTTTTTTGAGAACTTATAGAAAGTGTAGATGACTATATCTTTAGCCTATAAGGTGTTACTAATATTTATAATTATTAAATAAAAATAGAAGTCGAATCTAAATAAAATCCGACTTCTAAAGTAAATATTAAACTTCCACTTGCCAACCTTCCGGTCCTTTTTTTCTTCCCCATTGAATATCTGTAAGTTCATTGTAAAGATAGTTGCTAATTTCCCCAATCTCTCCATTGTTAACTATTATTTCAGTTCCTTCATAAAATAATTCACCTACAGGACTTATTACTGCTGCCGTTCCTGTTCCGAATATTTCAAGCAGCTTTCCTTCTTTGTGTAAAGTCAATATTTCCTCAATGGAAATTCTTCTTTCAACTACTTTTTTTCCTTCACTTTTTAACAACTCTATAATTGACTTTCGTGTTATTCCGGGAAGTATACTGCCGCTTAATTCAGGAGTCATTATTTCATCTTCTGTTACAAAAAATATATTCATAGAACCTACTTCTTCAATATATTTTCTATTAACTCCGTCAATCCATAAAACTTGAGAGAACCCTTTTTCTTCCGCTTCAACTTGACTCTTTAAACTTGCGGCATAATTTCCCCCGGCCTTTGCAGTTCCCAGTCCTCCCTTTACCGTACGCACATATTTATCTTCCACATAAATTTTTATAGGCGCCAAACCGTCCTTATAGTAGGGACCGCTTGGACTTAATATTATCATCAGCAAATAAGAGCCGCTTGGATGTACTCCCAGTTTAGGATCAATTGCAATTACAAAAGGTCTAATGTAAAGAGATGCCTCTTTAGAATCAGGTATCCAATCTCTTTCCAAATCTATTAATTTTTTAAGTGCTTCCACCATAAATTCTTCATCTATTGGAGGAATGCAAAGCCTATCGTTAGATCTGTTCATTCTTTTAAAGTTTTCATCAGGTCTAAATAAAAAAACTTTGTCTCCATTCCTATAGGCTTTTAAACCTTCAAATATAGTCTGTCCATAGTGCAAACACATTGCCGATGGAGGTAGCGAAATATTATCATAGGGGACGATTCTTGCATCGTGCCATCCCGTATCTTCATCGTAATTCATTAAAAACATATAATCAGTAAAATACTGACCAAATCCAAGATTATTTACATCTTTTATCTTTTCTTTGAGTTCTTCTCGCTCTTCAAATTTAATATTCATATTCCCTCCTCTGTGTTTAACTATAGAAATAGTCGCTGTTCTATACTATTCCAATATAGCTCCTCTGTCTGAGCTTGTAACCAATCTTTGATACCTTCCAAGCCAGCCTTTGATTTTCTCCTGTTCCTTCGGTATGAAGTTCTTCATTCTGTTTTCAAGTTCTTCATCAGTGATTTTTAAATTTAGTGAGTAGTTCGGTATATCTATTTGAATAATATCTCCCTCTTCAATTATTCCAATAGCTCCGCCGGCACTTGCTTCCGGAGAAACGTGACCGATTGAAGCCCCTCTTGAAGCTCCTGAAAATCTTCCGTCAGTAATTAAAGCTACGGATTTATCCAATTTCATTCCCGCTAAAGCACTTGTAGGATTTAACATTTCTCTCATACCCGGACCGCCCTTTGGTCCCTCGTACCTTATTACTACTACATCACCGCTTTTTATTTTTCCTTCATATATTGCCTTAATAGCCATATCTTCGCTGTCAAAAACTCTTGCAGGCCCTTCATGAACCAACATTTCATCCGCTACTGCACTTCTCTTTACCACGGCGCCTCTTTTTGCTATATTTCCCCATAAAATAGCAAGTCCGCCCGTTTCTGAGTAAGGCTCTTCTATAGGTCTTATAACCTTATGATTTTTAATATAACAGTCTTTAATATTTTCCCCTAAAGTTTTTCCTGTCACAGTGATTAAATCGGTATGAAGCAGATTTCTCTTAGTTAATTCCTTTTGAACCGCACCTATTCCTCCTGCAACGTATAGCTCCTCCATATGAGTAGGTCCTGCAGGAGCTAAGTGACAAAGATTTGGAACTTTCTCACTTACTTTGTTTATTAAATTTAAATCCAAAGGTATTTCCGCCTCATTTGCTATTGCCAATAAATGAAGTACTGTGTTTGTAGAACATCCCAGTGCCATATCGCAAGCAAGGGCATTTTCCACTGATTTCTCAGTTATTATATCTTTGATTTTAATATCCTCTTTTAATAGCTCCATTACCGCCATTCCGCTTTTTTTAGCAAGAGCAAGTCTTTGAGCATATACTGCAGGTACAGTACCATTCCCCGGAAGTGCAAGACCAATCGCCTCTGAAAGACAGTTCATACTGTTGGCAGTGTACATGCCCGCACAGCTTCCACAACTTGGACAAGCGCTTCTTTCTATTTCTCCAAGTCTTTCTTCAGTAATCATTCCCGCCTTGTAGCTACCCACAGCTTCAAACATATATGACAGACTTATTTCCTCTCCATCATTTAGCCCCGCAAGCATAGGTCCGCCACTTATTAAAACAGTTGGAAGATTAAGTCTTAATGCTCCCATAATCATTCCAGGTACTATTTTATCACAGTTCGGTACCAAGACCAAAGCATCTAATCCATGAGCTATTGCCATTGACTCAACACTGTCTGCAATTAACTCCCTACTTGGGAGGGAATACTTCATTCCTATATGTCCCATGGCAATTCCGTCGCATACACCTATTGATGGAATAGTTATTGGAGTGCCACCATTCATAAGCACTCCTGTCTTTACACTTTCTACAATTTTTTCAAGATGAATATGTCCCGGAACTATTTCACTAAATGCACTTATTACTCCCACTAAGGGCCTGTTAAGTTGCTCCTCAGTATATCCCATTGCATAAAATAAACTTCTGTTAGGAGCCCTTTCAGGCCCCTTTATTACATTGTCGCTTTTTAAATTCATAAAATTACCCCTATACTTATTTTTTCAACCAGCTCATCATTCCTCTTAGTTCTTCCCCTACTTTTTCAAGTTGATGCTCAGATTCTTTTCTTCTTGTGCTTAGGAAGCGAGTTTTTCTTCCTGAAGAGAATTCAGTCATAAATTCGCTTGCAAATTTTCCTGTTTGAATGTCGTTTAAAACCTTCTTCATATTTGCCTTGGTATCATCGGTAATAACTTGTTTACCTGCAATATAATCCCCATATTCAGCCGTGTTTGAAATGGAATGTCTCATGCCGGCAAAACCACCTTCATTTATCATATCTACTATTAATTTCATTTCATGGATACATTCAAAATATGCCATTTCAGGTTCATAACCAGCCTCTACAAGAGTTTCAAATCCAACTTTCATAAGTTCAGTAACGCCACCGCAAAGTACAGCTTGTTCTCCAAACAAGTCGGTTTCAGTTTCCTCTTTAAAAGTGGTTTCTAAAATTCCGGCTCTTCCCGCTCCAATTCCTGAAGCATAAGCCAATGCCTTTTCCTTAGCTTGACCTGTTGCATCTTGGTACACTGCAATTAGTGACGGAACTCCGTGACCTTGTTCATACTGACTTCTTACAGTATGCCCCGGTCCCTTTGGCGCAACCATTATTACATCAATATCCTCTTGCGGTACTACTAGGTTGTAGTGGATATTAAATCCGTGCGCATACATTAAAGTATTTCCCTTTTCCATGTGCGGTTCTATTTTTTCATGATATAAATCAGCAGAAATTTCATCTGGTACAAGCATCATAACCATATCTGCGCGTTTAGCCGCTTCATCTACGTTAAAAACCTCTATTCCAAATTCTTCAGCCACTTTTCTGGACTTACTGTTTTCAGCAAGACCAACTATTACATTAACTCCACTTTCTTTTAAGTTAAGAGCATGTGCATGTCCTTGACTTCCAAATCCCATTATTGCTACAGTTTTGTTTGATAGTACCTCTAAGTTACAATCCTTGTCATAATATTTTTTTACCATTTCCATTCCTCCTAAATTCTTTTCATTCCTGTTACACCAGTTCTACATACTTCCAATATTTCATAATCTTCATTTAACAATTTTAAAAATGCATCTACTTTATCGGGTTTACCCGTCAATTCAATTATCATACTATTTGGAGATAAGTCCACAACTGTTGCCTTGTAAATCTTTGCAACTTCTGCAATTCTTCCTCTCTTTTCTTCATCTGCTTTTACTTTTATCAATACAATTTCTCTAAAGACACATTCTTTTTGATTTAGCACCTCTATTTCAACTACCTCTTCCAATTTATCTGTTTGAGAAACTATTTGATGCAGTTCATGTTCCTCCACAACTACTGTTAATGTTATACGAGAATATCTCGGGTCATTAGTTACAGACACCGTAAGTGTTTCTATATTAAAACCTCTTCTTGCAAATAAGGAAGATATTCTAGCTAAAATTCCCGCATTGTTTTCCACTAATATACTTATTACTTCAAAATTAGCCATTTTTCTTACCCCAATATTAAATCATCTACAGTTCCCCCTGCAGGTATCATAGGAAGAACCGCTTCATCTTCATCTATCTTAACTTCTATTATTACAGGTACATCCACCTTTAAACTGTCATTAAAACTTTCTTTAAATTCCTCTATTGTACTACAGCTATAGCCCTTTGCGCCAAAGGCATCTGCCAGTTTAACATAGTCGGTTTTCTTCTTGTTGTCAGTATGACTGTACCTATCCTCATATAGGAAATGCTGCCACTGTCTAACCATTCCCAAATTGTCATTGTTCATAACTATGGCAATAATCTTTATTCCATACTTAACAGCAGTAGTAACTTCATTCATGTTCATATGAAAAGACCCATCTCCCGATACCAACACCACAGGCTTTTCAGGATTTGCCACCTTCGCTCCAATTGAAGCTCCGTAACCGAATCCCATAGTACCCAAACCTGCACTGGTTAAGAAACTCCTTGGATGTATCTTGCCACAGTACTGAGCTGCCCACATTTGATGCTGACCAACATCTGTCACCATAATAAAATCTTCACCTAATTTTTCAGATACGTAATTTATAATTTGATGAGGCTTTAAAATTTCATCGCTGTCTTTAGGAACGTAGTCTCTGGTTTTAAAATCTCTCAAAGTAGCAAGCCATTCACTGCGATTTCGCTCTTCAATCATCGGCAGTAGATTTCTAAGTATTACCTTTATATCTCCCACCACTCCAAAATCTACAAGGACATTTTTATCTATTTCACTTTTATCAATATCAAGTTGTACTATTTTTGCATGAGGAGCAAACTTCTTGGTATTTAGCGCTACTCTGTCTGAAAATCTGGCACCTATTGCAATTAACAAATCCGCATTTTCAATGGCGTAGTTACTGCTTACCTTACCATGCATTCCCACCATTCCAAAATTCAATTCATCATCATAATCTAAAACCCCTATTGCCATAAGTGTATTACAGGCAGGTATTTTATTTTTCTTTATTAAATCCCTTAGCTCCTTATAGCTTTCCGAAGCCGTTACTCCTCCGCCACAATAGATAAAAGGCCTTTCAGATTTATTAATAATCTCTGCTAATTCTTTCAACTCATCTAAATTATAATCGCTTTTCGGTTCACATACGATTTTTTCTTTAGGCTCATACTCCGCATAATCAAGAATTACGTTTTTCGGAACATCTACTAAAACCGGGCCCTTCCTTCCCGTATTTGCTATTTTAAAAGCCCTGCGTATAGTATCCTGTAATTCATTTATATCACTTACTAAAAAATTATGCTTTGTAATTGGCATTGTAATTCCGGTGATGTAAATTTCTTGAAAGCTGTCTTTTCCAATTAAACTCATTGGAACATTTCCGGTAATGCAGACCATTGGAATACTATCCATAAATGCCGTTGCAATACCCGTTACTAAATTTGTAGCCCCGGGACCACTTGTGGCCAAAGCTACTCCCGTCTTACCCGTACTTCTACCGTAACCATCAGCAGCATGAGCAGCTCCTTGCTCATCACAGGTAAGGATATGGTTAATTTTATCCTTATAGTCATAAAGAGCGTCATAGATATCTATAATAGCTCCGCCGGGATAACCGAATATGGTATCCACTCCCTGATCTATAAGTGTTTTTATTATTATTTCTGCTCCTTTATATTTCATTCAATCACCTTTCATAAGTAATTAACTTAATTTAACCCATGCTCTTCCCCTATTCCACTCCAGCTTTACATTTAAGTCATATAAATTCGATAGATTTTCATCTGTTAAAATATTTTCTTTCAATCCAGCTTTAAATATCCTGCCTTCTTTTATCAACATAATATTTGTAATAAAAGGCATTATTTCATTTATGTCGTGAGTAATATAAATAATATTTGTCTCCTCTTCAATTTCCTGTAAAAATTTAAGCAAACTTTCTTTTTGATATAAGTCCAATGAGGCACAGGGTTCATCTAATATTAAAATTTCAGGATTTGAAATTAAACTTCTCACTATTAAAACCTTTTTCTTCTCGCCTTGTGATAAATTCCTGTAATTTTTATCTTCTAAATCCTCTAAGGAAAACTGTTTAATATATTCCCTTGTCTTTGCTATTTCAAAATCTTTAACCTCTTCATAAATACCTATGGTCTTTTTAATTCCCGATAGGACAATATCAAAGACACTTTGTCTATAAAAAACTTCATTAAACTTATCCATTGTAGATGAAACTATTCCCACTTTATCCTTTACTCTATTCCAATTTCCCTTTCCAAACTCCACTCCAAAAGCTTTTATACTTCCCTTTGAAGCTATGGTATAGGCCATTAACATGGAAAATAAAGTGGACTTTCCGGAGCCGTTAGGACCTAGTATGGCCCAATTTTCTCCCTTATTTATTTTAAAACTCACATCTTCAATTATTTTTCTTCCGTCTCTTATAAATGAAACATTACTATATTCAATCATTTTATTCTCTTCACTACTTCTCTTGTTATTTCCCTTGTTCCCAAATAATTTTTACTGTCTAAGTCAAAAGTTCTAAAACCTTCCTCTAGAACGTCTTCCACTGCCCTTTCAATTATTTTAGCCTCATAATCCATTTTAAAAGAATATCTAAGCATTAAGGCACAGGATAAAATAGTTGCCAGTGGGTTTGCCAGATTTTTTCCGGCTATGTCGGGAGCTGAACCATGAATAGGTTCATACAATCCCATCTTCTCTCCTAAACTGGCTGAAGGTAAAAGTCCTATTGAACCGGATATTTGACTGGCTTCATCTGAGAGAATATCTCCAAAAATATTATTTGTCAGTATGCAGTCAAAATAGGCGGGATTTCTTACAAGTTGCATTGCAGCATTATCAACATACATAAAGTCCAGAGCAACTTCCTTGTAACCCTCTGCCACTTTTTTAACTACTTCTCTCCAAAGTTTTGATGAATCCATTACATTTGCCTTATCTACTAAAGTCACTTTCTGCTTTCTAAGTAAACTCATTTCAAAGGCATATCTTGCAATTCTCTCAATTTCTTCTTCATTATATCTTTCTTCATCAAAAGCTGTTTTTAATCCCTTTTCAACTACTGTTCCTCTATTTCCAAAATAAATTCCACCCATTAACTCACGTACAATTAAAATATCAACATCCTTTATATATTCAGGCTTTAATGGTGAATTATCCTTTAGAGAATCATATATTTTACAAGGTCTTAAATTTGCAAATACTCCAAGGGACTTTCTCAATCTTAAAAGCCCTTTTTCAGGTCGCTTTTCCGACTCTATATTGTCCCATTTTTCTCCGCCCACAGCTCCCAGCAAAACTGCATTGGCTGATTTACAAATAGCCTCCGTCTCTTTAGGGTAGGGATCTCCAAAATTATCTATTGCATCTCCTCCGATTTTTCCATAGCTATATTCAAAATCCACCTTTGAAACTTCTTGGATTTTATCCATTACCTCTATGGCACAATCTATAATTTCAGGTCCTATCCCGTCTCCCTTTAAAATTGCTATCTTTTTCATCTCTTGTGTGTCCTTTCATATTCTTCAATATCATCAATATAGGTCAGTATTTCCTCAATACTGTCCTCGCCCTTTAACAATTTTTCCTTAAAGGCCTCCTCAATTTCAAAATTGAAAGTTAAATCTCCACAAGTGATGCTTTGATCAGCCAAGTTAACGACGACTTCAACTCCCTTTCTTGCCTCTTCAATTAACTTCATTCTATCTTCCCTATTTAAAATAATAGGTAAATTTAAATTGTTAATCCAATTCATATAAAATATTGGAGAATAGCTTCCCGCTATTACCACTCTGATTCCGTAGTCCTGTAAGGCCCATGCGGCATGTTCTCTTGACGAACCGCAACCGAAGTTTTCGCCAACTATCAATATAGTATTTTCTCTATTCTCCTCTTTATTCAATTCAAAATCTTCTATGACCTTTCCATCTTCGTCATATCTCCAAGGAAAAAATAAAGCGTCTTCAAAACCTGTGCGTTTGGTGGTCTTTAAAAAGTTCTTGGGAATTAAAATATCCGTATCTATGTTGTCTTTAAATATTACACTTGCCTTTGAATTAATTACCTCTAATTTCTTATTCAATTTCCACCCTCCCTGCTACAGCACATTTAGCCGCCATATATGGAGACATTAAGTGTGTTCTGGACAAATGCCCCTGTCTTCCTTCAAAGTTTCGATTTGAAGTGGAGGCACAGTGTACCTTCTCTGCTATTCTATCTTCATTCATTGCTAGACAGTAAGAACAACCAGGCATTCTAAACTCACATCCTGCATCTATAAAAATCTTATCCAAGCCCTCTTCTTCACATTGATTTTTTGCCAGCATTGAGCCTGGAACTACTATACATCTAATATCTTCATGTACCTTTTTGCCTTTTAAAACTTCAGCGGCAATTCGCATATCCTGTATTCTTCCATTTGTGCAGGACCCTATAAATACAACTTCTATTGGAATATCCTCAACAGTCATTCCTGGCTTTAACTCCATATAGTCATAGGCCTTCTTCAATTCCTCGGTATTTGCCTCTGGAAATTTCTCATCTATTGAAACTGTCATTGACGGATTGGTTCCAAAACTTACATGAGGTTTTAAATTTGTAACGTCTAAGATTTTTATCTCATCAAATAAATCTTCACTGTCAGTCTTTAATGTTTCCACATATTTTAAATACTTTTCAAATTCCTCGCCCTTTGGCGTATATTTCCTATCCTTAATATATTCAACAGTCTTTTCATCAGGTCGTATAATACCGAATTTTGCTCCCGCCTCTATTGCCATATTACAAAGTGTAAGTCTATCTTCCACTTCCATATTCTCAATAGTTTCACCGTAAAATTCAATTGCATAACCAGTTCCAAAAGAAGTTGAATGTTCTTTTATCAGGTGTAAAATAATATCCTTAGCTGAGACATTTTCAGGAAGTACACCTGTTATTTTTATTCCCATATTCTTCGGTCTCTTTTGCCATAGACATTGAGTTGCAAATACTTCCTCTACTTCACTGGTTCCAATACCAAAGGCAATAGCTCCCATTGCACCGTGAGTTGCCGTATGACTGTCTCCGCAGACTATAGTCTTTCCAGGCAGACTTAAACCCATTTCAGGCCCAATCATATGGACTATTCCGTTATATTCGCTGTCCATGTCATATAGCTCTATTCCAAAATCTCTACAGTTTTTTTCCAAACTGTCCAACTGCTCTACAGATAGAGGATCTTCAATTTTTTTCCTATGCTCTTTTATTGTCGGAGTGTTGTGATCCATAGTTGCAAAAGTTCTATCCGGTCTTCTCAACTTTCTATTTTTCAGTCTCAATCCCTCAAAGGCTTGAGGTGATGTAACTTCATGAATTAAATGAAGATCTATATATAATAAATCCTTCTCGTCCTTTGATACCACAACGTGTTCGTCCCAAATTTTATTAAATAGCGTCTTCAATAACTTCACCTCCACTAAATTGGTTAATAGCATTGACATAGGCCAAAATACTTGACTTTATAATATCGCTACTAATTCCCTTACCTGCATAAATCTCTCCATCATGTTCCACTCTTAAAATGGTTTCTCCCAAGGCATCCTTTCCTTGTGTTACTGAGTATATGGAAAATTCTTTAAGCTTTATATCTGAACCGCTTATTTTACCCATACAATCAAAGGCCGCATCTATAGGTCCTCTACCGGAACCAACCATTTCAATTACTTCATCTTCCTTCTTTATCTTAATAACTGTTTTTGATTCCTTTCCGTCACTGGTAAAGGCATTGTAGTCAATAAGTTCATATCCGCCTTCAACCTTTTGGAATTCCCTAATCATAATTGCATGTATATCTTCATCAAATACAGTTTTCTTAACATCAGATAATTCTTTAAACTTTACAAATAACTCTTCTAATTCATCATCATTTATTTCATAACCCAATTCGTTTAACTTATCTCTAAGGGCATGTTTGCCTGAGTGTTTACCTAAAACTAAAGAATTTTTATTTAAACCTATGCTCTTCGGATCCATAATCTCATAAGTAGTTCTCTCCTTTAATACTCCGTGTTGGTGTATTCCCGATTCATGAGCAAAGGCATTTTTACCTACAATCGGCTTGTTAGGGCTGATCTTCACTCCCGTTATATGAGAGAGTAAGTTTGAAGAGTTCATAATTTCCTCTGTCACTATGTTAGTATCTTTTTTATAGTAGTCCTTCCTCGTCTTCAAGGCCATGACCAGTTCTTCCAAAGATGCATTTCCAGCTCTTTCGCCAATTCCGTTAATAGTACATTCAACTTGCGTTGCTCCGGCTTCAATGGCAGCAAGTGAATTTGCTACAGCCAAGCCTAAGTCGTTATGACAGTGTACTGAAATATCTACATTTTCAATTCCCTTTGTTCCCTCTTTAATTTCCTTAATGAAATTATGATATTCATTTGGCGTCACATAACCTACAGTGTCCGGAATATTTATAGTAGTAGCGCCCGCCTCAATAGCAGTTTCAAAAACCTTACATAGAAATTTGACATTACTTCTAGTGGCATCTTCTGCTGAAAATTCAATATCATCACACTTGCTCTTAGCATAACTGACATACTTTTGAATTCTCTCCAGCACTTCTTCTTCCGTCATTTCCAGCTTGTACTTCATGTGAATTTCACTAGTTGCTAAAAAGACATGTAATCTCGGTTTAACTGCTTTTTTTACAGCATCATAGGCAATGTCAATATCTTTTTTTACACATCTTGCCAAAGAAGCTACAGTTGCATTTTTAATAACTCTGGATAATTCTTCAACAGATCTGAAGTCTCCTGGGGACGAACTGGCAAATCCTGCTTCAATTACGTCTACTCCTAACCTTTCCAGTTGTCTTGCCATTTGAATTTTTTCACTTAAATTCATTGAACACCCCGGTGACTGTTCCCCATCTCTTAAAGTAGTATCAAATATCTTTATCAATTTTCTTCCCTCCTAATAAAAAAACCCAGAGAAATTAAATTCTCTGGGACGAATTATCGCGGTACCACCCACACTTATTGAAATATAAAAATATATTCAATCACTCAAATACTTTAACGGATATTAGCCGTCACCTCCTAATAATTTCAGAGATGAAGCGAGAAAGTGAGTCGTAAAATATTCCGTTGTCTCTTCACACCAACCAGAGACTCTCTTTGAACTTTCCATTTTACCGTCTTCCCCATTGCTTTTCTGGTAATTAGAAGGTATTATACTATAATTTTTTCATCGTGTAAAGTATAAAAGTCAACTTTATTTTTATGATAACGTTTCTAAATTTAAAAGGTGCTAAATTTTTTAAAATTTACAACTTAAATTTAATAATTTTAAACTGTTTAACCTTGAAATTTTTCCATATTTATTCTAAATCCATTGGTCTTTTTTTCAATATAAATAAATATTAAAAGAATTACTATTCCTTTAAAGGCACCCGATAAACTCATAGTCCACCATATTCCGGAAATTGCCAAGGGTTTCATTAAAAAATAAGCCATTGGTATCCTTGCCGCATTTAGTACGACTCCGTTAATTGCTGGGTACTTAGTCAATCCCAGACCGTTTAACATACCTGACACCCCTATTTCCATGGCAAGTAAAGTAGCAGTTATTCCCAGTATCATTAAGTAGTTTCCGCCTTCACTTATCACTTCCAAATCATTAGGTGTGAAAAGTTTAAATAGGTGTTTGCTTCCAAAAATCATAACGGCAGATGCAAATAATCCCAAGGAAATTATTAACTTAAGGCATACCTTTTTTGCCTCTTCTAATCTGTCAAAATTTTTAGCTCCATAATTTTGTCCGAAGAAGGAAGAAAAAGCGGTTGCAAATCCTTCAGCACTCATCCAGGATATGGATTCTATTTGTGAACCTATGGCATAAGTTGCCACTCCAACGGAGCCGAAAATTGCTATGTACTGATTTAATTTAATTCCTATTAGAGAATGAAATAAACTTTGTATCGAAACAGGAATTCCCAATTTTAAAGTTTGTAAAATAAATTTTTTATTTATCTTCTCAAAGAAATTTAGCTTAGTATATATTTCACCATACTTAATTCCAATAAAAATATATATAATAACTCCAATAATTTGAGCCATAATTGTTGCCAGTGCCGCTCCCTTCATTCCCATCGGTCTTATAGGTCCAAATCCGAAAATAAAAATCGGATCTGCCACAATATTAAAAACCAGCGAAATCAATGAAACTTTAAAAGGCGTGGAACTGTTTCCCTGTGAATAAAAAATTGAGGAAAAGAAGGGAATAAGGAAAGTAAAAATCAATCCAAATGAAATTACAGTATGATATTCCAAAGCTAAACTTTCCACAACTTTTTCCAATTTAAAATATCCGTACAAAGATTCCTTAAAAGTCAAATATATTAAAGTAGTTACCAGCCATAATGACAACGTTACTTGAAAACCGCTAACTACCACACTTTTAATTTCCGATTCATCTCCTCTGCCATAGGCATGTGAAAGACCGACAGACATACCCGTCTTAGTTATTAAAGTAATAGCTTGAGCCGCCCACACAAAAAAACCGCAGGAGCCCACTGCCGCCACAGCTTCAGTGGAAAGCCGTCCAAGCCAAATTAAGTCCACTAAAGTATAGGTCATCTGTATAAAGGCGATACCCATTAAGGGCAAAGCCATTTTTATTATTGATTTTGTAATATTTCCGCTTAATAAAATTTCTCTTCTAGACATAAGCCCTACCTAATTATATTTTATTCTCTTAATTTTCTTCCAACTTTTAGGCAATAAATTTCTATAGGGCTGGTACAAAAACCTGTCGTCAATTAATAAAACGCTGCCCCTATCCTCACTACTCCTAATAACTCTTCCCGCCGCCTGGGAAACTTTGTTTATTCCGGGATAGATATAGGAATATTCAAAACCCCTACTACTTTTTTTATTGTAATAATCTTTTATTAAATTTCTCTCTATTGAAATACCCGGTAAGCCTACGGAAACTATTGCCACTCCATTTAACCGCTCTCCAATTAAATCTATCCCCTCGGAAAATACTCCGCCCAAAACTACAAAGGCAATTAAACTTTCCCCTTCTTTAAATTTATCTAGAAATTCTCTTCTTTCAACTTCCCTTAGGTCCGATTTCTGACAAACTACATTTTTAGTATTTTTATGAAACTTATTATAAACTGTTTCCATAAACTTATAAGATGGGAAGAAAAGCATAAAATTTCCTTTTCTATTAGTATAGTTTTCCAATACTTCAGTAATTTTTCCGTAGTTTTGTTCTCTATGTTGGTACCTTGTAGAAATAGGCACAACACCTACTTTTAAATTATCAGGATTAAAGGGTGAAGTCAATCTCAATTTATAATAGTCTTCTGCTCCCAAAACGTCTCCATAAAACTCCATTGGCGACAAAGTAGCAGAAAAGAAAATAGAAGCCTCTGCTCTTTTTAAAATATATTTAAAAATCGGAGCGGTATCAATACAAAAAAGTTTAAAGAATACATCTTCATCTTCCTTTAAAATTAAAACACTGTAATTTTCGCCATAGTAGTCTGAAATTTTTATAAATTTTGAAAAGTCAAAGTATAAGTCCAGTACGTCCTCATAAAATTCATTATCTTTCTTACTTACTAAAAATCTCTCCATTAGCCTTATTGAAATTAATATCTCGTTTAAAAATTCCTCATCTAAGTTATTTAGAACAAGGTGGTTGCCCCTAATACCATCTATATGTTTTTTTATCTCCTCTGAAACAACCTTAAGTCTATCATTAATTTTAAAATAATTTTCCTCCAGAACCTCCATTGTTCTTTCAATTTTATTTAAAGAAAGTTCACAACTGTACATTTCTCTACTTCTATCAACTAAATTATGACTTTCATCAATTAGGAAAGTATATTTCTCAACAGAATCTTCAAAAAATCTTCTAAGGTATACATTGGGGTCAAAGGCATAGTTGTAGTCACATATTACCAAGTCGGAATAAATAGCCATATCAAGTTGAAACTCCATTGGACAGACTATATATTTTTGGGAATATTCCACAATTTTTTCCATAGTTAAGTCCACCTCATTTTCATAAATATCAATTATGGCATCATTTACTCTGTCAAAGTGACCTTTTGCATAGGGACAGTCATTTGGATTACACTTTACAGATTCATTTATACAAATTTTCTCTTTGGCTGTTAAAGTTAAAGTTTTAAAGTGGAAATTTTCCTTGGATAAATTTTCCACTGCATTGTTTGCAGCCTCTTTAGTAGTTGAACGAGCTGTCAAATAAAATATTTTATCTGTAAATCCACTTGAAATTGATTTAATGGCGGGAAACAACGTTGAAATTGTCTTTCCAATTCCCGTAGGTGCTTCCGCAAAGAGCACCTTACCCTCCTCTATAGTTCTGTAAACAGCCACTGCCATTTCCCTCTGTCCCTTTCTATAGTCAGGAAAGGGAAATTTCAAGTTTTCAATATCCATATCTCTTAACTTTTTAAAATTTAAAATCATAATACTGAAATCTAAATATATGTCCAAGAGATTTAAATAAAATTTCTCTAACTCATCCACGTTAAATTTCTCTACAATTTGTTTGATTTCCTTTGTTTCCACTTGGAAGTAGGTAATTTGAATTTCAATTTCAGAAATTTCCTTTTCAACGCAGTAAAAATATCCATAACACTTTGCCTGAGCCCAGTGAAGTGGATTGGAATTATACTTTAAATCATCTAAACTCCTTGTAGTGGACTTTATTTCATCGATTAATACTTCTTCTCCCCTGTGAAATATTCCATCGGCTCTACCTTCAACAAGAAACGTAATTTCTTTGTACTTTGTTATATTTTTTAAAGTCACTTCACTTTCATAATCTCTCCCATATTCCCTTTGAAGCTTTTTATGAATTTTTTGACCTTCTCTCATTCTGCTAACACCGGTAAATGTATTGTCAATATCGCCGCTTCTCATAACAAAGTCTATAAGTGAATGGACTGATAACTTAATTTCTTTCATAATGTTCCTATCTTTAAATTTATTTACTATATATTATACAGGCAGTTAATATTATATACAAAAAAAGAGAGGATTTCTCCTCTCCTAATTTCAATTATTAAATTTCAGCTTTTTCTTCTTTTGCTTTTTTAAGTGCTTCTGCTAATTTAGGAACTATTGCATTTACATCTCCTACAACGCCTAAGTCAGCTACTTCAAAGATAGGTGCATCTTCTGTTTTATTAACTGCAATAATTAAATCAGATTCTTCCATTCCAGCTAAGTGCTGAATTGCTCCTGAAATACCCATTGCAAAATAAACTTCAGGTCTTACTGTCTTTCCAGTTTGTCCTACTTGATGGTCTTTAGTAATCCATCCGGCATCAACTGCCGCTCTTGAAGATGAAATTTCAGCTCCAAGAACTTTAGCAAGATCTTCAAGCGGTTGGAAACCTTCCGGTCCACCGATTCCACGTCCACCGGAAACCAATATCTTAGCTTCTGTAATATCTTTTTTCTTTGATTCTATCTTTAAGATATCCTTAATAGTTACGTTCATATCTTCCGGTACAAAGTCTATTTTCTTTTCAACTATTTCACCTGTCCGACTATTATCCGTATCTATAGCCTGCATAACTCCAGGTCTAACTGTAGCCATTTGCGGTCTATGGTCTTCACATAGAATAGTTGCCATTAAGTTACCGCCAAAAGCCGGACGAGTCATCATAAGATTTTTGCTCTCAGGATCTATTTCCAATTTTGTACAGTCAGCTGTAAGTCCTGTATGGATTCTTGCAGCAAGACGTGGAGCTAAATCACGGCCTATTGAAGTTGCACCGTAAATAACAATTTCCGGATCATTTTCTTTTATAATTTCATTTATAGCTTTTGCATATGGCTCAGTTACATATTCTTTAAGAATTGGATCTTCAACATATATAACCTTATCAGCACCATGCTTTATAAGAACTTCAGCTTGACCTTTTATGTTTTCTCCAAGAAGCATTGCAACTACATTTTGGCCAAGATCATCAGCAAGTTCTCTTGCTTTTCCCAGTAATTCTATTCCAACTTTTTGTAGAACATTATCTCTTTGTTCTATAAATACAAATACATCTTTGCTCATTATTACACGCTCCTTATTAGATAATATACTTCTCTTGAAGCTTAGTTACTATCGCCTTTGCCGCATCATCTGCTGTTAAGTCTGTTAAAAGTATTCCTTCGCCCTTACCTTGTTTAGGGAAAGACTTTTTAACCTTTGTAGGTGAACCTTTTAATCCGATATTAGCAAGATCAAGTTTATCTTTAATATCATCTAAGCCCCAAACTTTAACTTCTTTTTGATAAGCATCAAAAACTCCTCCTACTGACATATATCTAGGAGCTGCAAGTTCAGTTATAGCTGTAATTACACAAGGCATTTTAGCCTCTATAATATGGTATCTATCTTCATATTGTCTCTTAACGATTACTTTATCGCCTTCAACTTTAATTTCTTCAGCATAAGTTATTTGAGGGATTCCCAAATGTTCAGCGATTTGAGGTCCTACTTGAGCTGTATCACCGTCAATAGCTTGACGTCCGGTAATTATTAAATCATAATCTAAGTGCTCTAGGGCACCTGTAATTGTACAAGATGTCGCCCAAGTGTCAGCACCACCAAAAGCTCTATCTGTTACTAGAATAGCTTCATCAGCACCCATTGCAAGAGCTTCTCTCAAAGCTAAATCAGCTTGAGGAGGTCCCATTGTAAGTACTGTAATCGTAACATTTTCAGGGTCTTTATCTTTTAATTGAAGAGCTGCTTCAAGGCCAGCTTTATCATCTGGATTTATAATACTTGGTACTCCTTCTCTTATTAGAGTATTAGTAACTGGATCAAGTCTTACTTCATTTGTATCAGGTACTTGTTTTATACAAACAACAATTTTCATATCTTTACCTCCGATTAATTTACACCCATCCATGCTGAAACTACCATCTTCATAACTTCGGAAGTTCCTTCATAGATTTCTGTAATTTTTGCGTCTCTCATCATTCTTTCAATTGGATAGTCTCTAGTATAACCGTATCCACCAAATAATTGTAAGCAACGTCTTGTTACATCAGAAGCTGTTTCTGCAGCAAATAACTTTGCCATTGCAGCTGCATGAGAGTAAGATTCTTTATTTTGTTTCATATCAGCAGCTCTATATACTAATAATCTTGCTGCTTCTGTATTTGTTTTCATATCAGCAAGTTCAAATTGAGTATTTTGGAATTGAGAAATTCTTCTTCCAAATTGCTTTCTCTCTTTAACATACTGAATTGTTTCATCAATAGCACCTTCAGCAATACCTAAGGCTTGAGCAGCGATTCCAATACGTCCGCCATCTAAAGTCTTCATTGCCAAACCAAATCCTTTTCCTTCACGGCCAAGTAAATTTTCTTTTGGAATTCTACAGTTTTCAAATATTAACTCACAAGTTGAACTACCTCTAATTCCCATTTTATCTTCAGGCTCTCCAACTCTAAATCCCGGAGTATCTTTCTCTACAATAAATGCTGAAATTCCTCTTGTTCCCTTACTCTTATCAGTCATAGCAATTATTATAAATACATCGGCAATACCCGCATTGGTAATGAAGATTTTAGTTCCGTTAAGTACATATTCGTCACCGTCAAGAACAGCTACTGTTTGTTGTCCTGCAGCATCTGTACCTGCGCCCGGTTCAGTTAAACCGAAAGCACCTATTTTCTTTCCGCTAAGTAAATCCGGTAAGTATTTTCTCTTCTGTTCTTCAGTTCCGTTCTCATAAATAGGAGCCGCACAAAGTGAAGTATGTGCAGAAACTATAACGCCTGTTGTAGCATCTTTTTTAGAAAGTTCTTCAATTGCCATTGCGTAAGCAAGATAATCCGCACCTTGTCCACCATATTCTTTTGGAAATGGTATACCAAAGAAGCCGTATTTAGCCATTTTTCTAACGTTTTCCATAGGAACTTGCTCTGTTGCATCGGTTTCTTGAGCTACTGGTTCAACTTCGTTAACCGCAAATGCTTCAAACATTTGTTGCAATAGAAGGTGTTCTTTATCCATTCTAAAATCCATTTAATATCCCCCTTATATTCTCTGGTTTCGATTTAAAAGTATGTTATTTTATTAACATACCCATAAGCTTAATTATATCATTTGTTCCAATTAATTCAAGCATTCTTTAAAATTAACTTGTAATTTATATGTTTTAATACTATTTTTCTATAAAACACTATATCTTATTTTCTCCTAGAGCAAGTCTCTTTAATATATTTTTATATTTTTCAACTCCCGGTTGAGTAAAGGGATTTACTCCAAATAAAACCGAGGACAATGCACAACTGCACATAAAAAAGTATAGTACTTGTCCTAAATTATATTCATCAACTCTGTCTATTTGTAAAGTTAAATTTCTAACTCCATTTTCTCTATGAGCTAACGTAACAGCTTCAAATAATAATTTGTTTAACTCATTCATAGAACAATTATTTATTGCATCTAAAATCTTACCGTCTATAGCCTCTTTAATATCTCCATTGTGATTTACCACCTCAATTGTCGTTTCAAAAATATTTCCCGGTCCCTCTTGAAGATATTGGCCCATTGAATGAAGGTCTTGGGTGTAAATTAGATAACTAGGGAAAATAGCATCTTTTGATTTACCCTCGGATTCTCCAAAAAGCTGGACATACCACTTAGATAAATATTCCATTTTAGCATCATAAGTACAAAGTATTTCAATGGTCTTTCCCTCTTTGTAAAGCAAGTACCTGCTAAGAGAGTATTTAAAACAAGGATTCTCATTGTATTTTAAGTCCATTAAAGAACTGTGAAAGTCACTAGCACCTCTTAATAATTCTTTTACATCTAAACCTGCAATTGCCATAGGTAAAAGCCCTACACTGGTAAGTACTGAATATCTTCCTCCAACATCTTCCGGAACAGAAAAACTCTTAAATCCTTCTTCTTTACACTCTTTTCGCAAATAACCGCTTTTCTCATCAGTTACTATAAAAATTCTCTCTTTATAGTCTTTAAATCTATCTTTAAAATAGGATTTAATTACACTATAGCTTAAAACAGTTTCAACAGTATTTCCCGATTTTGAAATTACGACCATACAAGGATTCTTTTTCTCTATAAAGGTCAAAACCTTTGAAAGATATTCTCCCGACAAAGAATTACCTATATAGATTAAATTGGGCTCCTCCTTTAAATCAAAAGTTTTACCTTTCACAGCATCTATTACAGCCTTGGAACCCAGATAGGATCCTCCTATAGAACATATTAATACACAGTCATAACTTTTTCTTATATCGTCTGAAACTTTTAATATCTCATCAATGTTTAAAAGGGATTTTATAGGATTAAACCACCCCATAAAACCCCTGTAATCTCTTAATAATTTATCTACTGACTTTTCTATTAAAGTTATATTTTTCTCTAAAGTATCTTCATTTAAATAATCATCTATAAATTCTAGCAATTTACCACACCTTTAATAACAACGCCGTTATATCATCTTTTTGTTTTCCCTTAATAAATTTATTAAGTCCCATTTCAAGTTCTCTTAACTCATCAATTGGATTTTTCCTAACTATCTCCAATGCCCTCTCTCCAAAAGATTCATTGTATTTATTTCTCGCTTCTACAACACCATCAGTCATTAATAATATTTTGTCAAAAGTGTTAATTCTTACAAACTTATCCTCATACTTTACATTTTTGAAAAATCTTGTAATTGGAAATCCTCTGGAGTCTAATTCCAAAACTTCCCCATCATTTCTAATTAACATAGGTGATGGAAAATGTCCGGCATTGGAAAAAATAAATTTAGATGTTCTCTGATTATAAACTCCATAGAAACATGTAAAATATATTTCTATATCTAAATTTAACATAGCAAATCTTTTCGCCACATCACTTAAAGTCTTTGAAGGAGATAATAATTTATAATTCGGAATATTTCCCAATATTATTCTTATAAACATTGTAATCATAGAAGAAGCAAAACCATGGCCTACTGCATCGGCAATGTAAATTCCAATATTATCATCATTGATTTTAAAAATATCAAACATATCCCCGCTTAATTCACTTGAAGGTCTGTAAATATAATCAACGCTTATATTGTTAAAAAATCCCTTTTCCGGAAGCAGAGAATTTTGAATTTTTTGAGCTCTAATCATTTCAATAGTCATTTCTTTATTCTTTTCAACTATTTCATTTTGAAGCTTTTTCTCCATAGTTATATTTCTAAATACTTCTACAGCACCTATTATTTCTCCCCTTGAACCGAATATAGGTGAGCACTTCACTGAAAAGAAATTATCATCTATTCTTTCTTCTCTTTGAATGATTTCCGCTGTTTCAATAGTACGTTTTGTAATCCGCGAATCCAAAACCCTATTTCCAAACTTACAATTTATATTGTCCTCTTCACAGCCCAGAGTCTTTTCCATGGCTTTGTTTACAAATACAACTTCATTATTTGAATTTAATACTCTTACTAAATCTGCAATCCCGTTAAGCACCTGGAAGTTTAAATTAATATCACTTAGCAAATACTCTTCATAAACAAAACTCATATAATCAACTCCTTCAATAAATTATAACATAATGGAATTCTTTAATATAGTTAAGAAATTCTTTCCCTTATAACTTTATTTTAGTAACCGAATAAAACCATAACTGATAATATAATTTATTTTGGCCTTGGTCCTAAAAATTGATAGTAGTAAGTTTTTATTCTTCCGTTATATAACTTCCTGTTTCTATCAGCTTTCTTTCCAAAATTCCGCTCAAATTTATCATCTGAAGAAATTGCATATAAAGACCAGGTAGGAATACTTCTATAGAGTTTCCCCAGCTCTCTCTCCAACTCCTCAGTTTCATCTCCGCCTATTCTAACTCCATAGGGCGGATTTGTAATAATAACCCCATAATCATCAGGAAGATCTAATTCTCTAATATCCTTAACAAAAAATTTAATATCTTCATCTAATCCTAAAATTTCCGCATTTTGCTTAGCAACATTAATAGCTTGATAGGATATGTCGCTAGCTATAATTTGAAGTTCTTTTTCATAATCTATTTCACCGTAACATCTAGCTCTTTCCTCTTTAAAAATTTCTTCATCTATAAACATAAACTTTTCACTGTCAAAGTGTCTCATAATACCGGGAGCTATATTTTTCCCAATCATTGCCGCTTCTATAGGAATAGTTCCACTTCCGCAAAAAGGGTCACATAAAATCCTATCTTCATTCCAAAAGGAAAGTAATACCATAGATGCCGCTATCGTTTCAGATATAGGCGCTTTATAGGAGACTTCTCTATAACCTCTTTTATGAAGTCCATCACCAGAGGTATCTAAAGTTATAGTAGCTATATCTTTAAAAAGTGAAACTTCCAATTTATATCTCTCTTCGCTTTTGCTAAAAGTTTCAATGTCATACTTAGTTTGTAATTTTTTTATTATTGCCTTTTCAACTATTCTCTGGCTATCGGAAACTGAAAATAATTTGGACTTTGCACTTCTTCCCTGCACAATAAAGTTACCCTTTTCAGATATTATCTTCGTCCAATCCACCTCGTAGGTTCTGTCAAATAACTCTTCAAAGCTATAAGCCTCAAAGGATGCAATTTTAATTAATATCCTCTCCGCACTTCTAAGTCTTAAATTTAGAATTGCAATATCTCTTAAAGTACCTTCTAATTCCACTCTTCCGTCATAGACCTTTAAATTTTCATAGCCTAAATTTAAAAGTTCTCTTTTAGCCACAGCCTCTAAACCAAAGTTTACAGTTACTACTATATTCACATTCTCCATTTTACACCTCTAAAAATAATTATACATTGAAAGTCCTTTTAATGATATAAATATACACAAAAAGTCACCAGTAAGCACAAAATAGACTAAGATTAATAAATTATAATCTTAGTCTAAATATTACTCATATCTAAGGGCATCTATCGGATTTAACTTAGCTGCTTTATTTGCAGGATAATATCCGAAGAACACTCCAATAAATGTAGAGAAACCCACAGCCACTAAGACTGCATTTATCGAAGGTAATGTAGGCGCTTTAAGGAGCGAACTTCCTACATATCCAAGTATTCCTCCAAGAACTACTCCCATAGCCCCGCCGATTATACAAAGAATTATACTCTCTACAATAAACTGACTTCTAATGTTGTTATTAGTTGCACCAAGCGCCTTTCTAACACCTATTTCTCTCGTTCTTTCAGTTACAGATACTAGAAGTATATTCATTACTCCAATACCGCCTACTAAGAGCGATATTGCAGCTATTGCTCCTATTGCAATATTCATAGTACCCATTACTTGGTTTACAGTATCTAACTCTGACTCCGCAGTATATACAACAGGTTCATAATTGTCATTTTCAGCATAATAGTTGGAAATTAGAAAGTTTTGTAAATCCTCTGAAAGTTTTGCAACGTCCTTTGTGTCCTTTGCACTTAACATTATAGAGTCGTAACCTTCTTTTTCCGGCACTTCAATTCGCTCACCTGTACTTAAAGGAATATAAATATTAGTAGTTGGCTTATCAGAACCACCCATCATACCCATCATAGGATTTGTTTCATACTTATAAACTCCTGCTATTGAAAAAACTTGAAGTCCTTTTGAATCCGTATATACGTTAATTTCACTACCTATTGCCTTGCTGTTATCCCCGCCGAATATCTCTTTTACAACTTCACTGGAGATAACGGCAATACTTCTACCTTGAACGATATCATCTTGATTTAAAAATCGTCCCGATTGCATTTTCACATTATTAATTATCTCTCCACCCTCACTGACAGAGTATATCCTAATCGGTGCAGTCTTTTTCCCATCTTTTACTTCTCCGGAAAAAGTCGGTCCGCTTATTTCCAAAGCTTCAATTCTACTTCCAAATCTATTTTCAATCGTTTCAATAATGGTATTGCTAAGTAAGTCTGATTCCTGCATACCTGCATAATCACTGGAATTACCCTTTGGATTTATATAAATAACCATCTGATTACTGACAGATTGAAATTCTTTATTTACAAAATTGGTCATAGCATCGCCAATAGTCATAATTCCAATTACTGAGGCAATCCCGATTATAATTCCCAGCATAGTCAAAAAGGAACGCATTTTATTTGATTTTAAACCTTCAAGCGAAAGTTTAATACTTTCCATTATATCCATATTTATTCCTCTAATATTCCGTCTTTCATAGTCAATACTCTTCCGGTTTCATCTGCAAGCTCTTGGTTGTGAGTAATAAGTATAATGGTTTTTTTCTCCTGCTCATTTAACTTATGAAAAAGGTCCATTACAACTCTGCCCGTCTTACTGTCAAGAGCTCCTGTAGGCTCATCTGCAAGAATAATGTCAGGATCATTTGCCATAGCTCTTGCAATGGCAACTCTTTGTTTCTGACCTCCTGAAAGCTCATTTGGTTGGTGATTTGCCCTATCGTCCATTTCCACAAGTTTTAACAACTCCATAGATCTTTCACGTCTGTCATTTCTACTCATTCTACCGTAAATCATTGGCAGCTCTACATTTTTTTGAGCATTAGACCTTGGTATTAAATTAAAACTTTGAAATACAAACCCTATTTTTTTATTTCTTATTTGTGATAACTCACTATCCTTTGCTTCCTCTACGTTTAAACCAGCCAAGTTGTAATAACCCGAAGTGGCTCTATCTAAAACGCCTATTATATTCATTAAAGTGGACTTTCCCGAACCAGATGCTCCAACTATGGAAACAAACTCACCCTCTTCTACGGTGAGGTTTATTCCATGTAGTATCTCCAGTTCATTAGGCTGTCCAATATAGAATTTCTTAACTATATCTTTCATTTCAATGACTTTACTCATTTTACGCCTCCTAATTATCTATACTGCAACTTCAGTCTCATCTATAAATTCAACTTCCAATCCGTTGCTGTATTTATCAGGAGAGGTTATAACTATTACACCATCTTTCAGCTTATCTGATTGAACTACGGTTTCCACGTCATTTTCAAGTCCGGTTATAACTTCTACTTCACTTAACTTAGTGCCCTTCTTGTTACTAGTTGCAATTAAAATGAAATTTTTACCATTTTTTTCATAAATTGCTGTTGAAGGAACCTTGTAGACATTTTTCTGTTCTTCTAAAATATACTTAGCTCTAATATTCATGCCGGGTTTTAATTCCTCTGCATTTTTATCCAGCTTTATCTTAGTTCTATAAGTTACATCTTTTGATGCAGCACCGGTAGCGCCTGCAACTGACTCTGTCGCCATAGGTGCGGGATCTATAGAAACAACTTTACCTGAGAAAGGTTTCTCCTTACCAATGGCTTCACTGGTAACAACTACTTTCATTCCAACTTTTACATCGTTTAAATCAAATTCTTTTACACTACTTTCAATTACTTGCTCATCTACAGTTTCTATAGTACAAATTGAACCTGCTGCAACTTGTCCCTTTTCCATAGTCTTAGAAGTAACAGTTCCTGAAATAGGAGCTCTTATTACAGTCTTATCCAAATCTTCATATAGATATTTCAAACTAACTTGACTAGTTGAAGTATCAGAACTTGCTTGAGCTATATTAACACTATTTTCCAAAGAAGTAATTTGATCTTCAGCGGCAACCTTAGTAACTTCTAAGTTTTTCAATGCATTATCATAGGCATTTTTTGCAGCTTCGGCATTTTTTCTATAGGTTTCAAGCTGATCCTGTCTTGATTTTTCATTTCTTTCAGCCTTATCTTTATCAGTTTCTTCACTTTGTTTCGCAGTTTCTAAAGCAAGGTTCATTTGTTCCACTTTTCTCTCATAAGAAGTTATGGAATTTTCTGCCGTTTCCGCTGTATTTTCATACTTTGATAAATTTGCTTTTGCCTCAGCTAATTCTGTTTGCAATCTTTTCAATTCATTTGAATCATCACTTACATCTGTCTGTAAAGTTGCAGTTTGATAATTATCTGTTTGAGTATTATTTAAAACATTAGAGGTTTCCCTACTAATTTTTTTATCTAGTTCATCTATTCGAGATTGTAGGCTATCTATTCTATCCTGTTCCCCTCTAGCTAAACTTCTATTTCTACTTGCAGTATCTCTTGTTTCCCTTAACTCCTCTTGAGCTTGTTCATAGTTAAGCTGAGCTGTTTTTAAGGAATTACTAACTGTATCTTCTGAACTTTCAGCTGCAATTAGAGCATCATTATATCTCTCCTCTAAAGACTTTCTAAAATCCTGATAAGTCTTTTCAGCAGACTGCCAAGAATCATAGGCATTTATTAAACTGCTGTTAGCTCCGCTTATTGCACTATTCGTTCCATCTTCTCTATTTTTCTTAGCTTCATTTAATTGATCTTCAGCACTTTTTATTTGAGCACCTGCAGTTTTTTTAGTTGCTCCTATTGTGGCTTGAGTTTGTGCTATCTGTTGTCTTATTGAAGAATCATCAAGTCTGGCAATAATATCTCCTTCCTTAACAACATCTCCAACCTCTACCTTAACTTCAGATATAGGCAAAGATTTTTCCGGATATATTGAAACGGAATCCTCACTTTTCACCTTTCCCGTTTCACTTACGGAACTGATAAAATCTTCCTTAGCAAGTGAAATTGTTTCAGCTGTAGGAATTATCGTATAATTTTCGCCATTCTTACCTCTAAAAAACAAAAACCATACAGCTATAATTACAACTGCAACTACAATTACCTTTATTTTATTTCTACCTATAAAGTTTTTAACTTTGCCAAAAACACTTTTAACTTTGTCCAATTTCAGCCTCCTGTAATAATATGTTACTTTTATGTAATGTAATAATTATATAATACAATAATTAAAATTTTCAGTCAGAATCTCTAAATTATTTCAAAGATTTAGTTAAATACTACAATTTGAGATACAAGAACAATTGTACCACTGAACAGTAGCAAAGTAAACTTACTAATTTGTAAGATTTGTAAGCCCTAGTAATTAGCGTCAAAAAATTCCATAAAAAGAAACCCTACACCCAGTGTAAGGTTTCCTCATCTCTTTTAAAATAAGATTAAACTTCTTCTGAATTTTCCCATAAACCATGGATATTGCAGTAGCTCATTGCATATACAGTTCCCTTTTTGTCTGTTTTAACAGTAGCAACTACTTCAGGTTTAGTAAATACTTCCTCTTCACCATGAGCATTAAATTCAAAAGATCCCACTTCTATTGGGAATTTAAATCCTTCTGGTTGGAAGAATACTTTAATCCATGCAATATGGTGCTCTAGAGTATTTGGATGCTCTATTTCTTCACCAATAATAGTCTTAATAACAAGTTCGCCATCTTTTCTTTCAACGTGAATTCCGGGAACGTGTTTTTCGTTTTTCCAATCTCCCATTTGTACTGTTTCAGTTAATTTTTTCAATCTTTATACCCCCTATAATTATAATACATTACTTAATATAAATACCCTTTTATTAAAACATACCTACAGTATAATTAAATTTTTAATAAAACATTGTAAGTTAAATAAAATTAGTACATTAAGTTTTATTCTACTTCAATTATATTTTACCAAAACAATATAAATTTTCTATAGTATTAACAATATAAAATAAAAAATAGCTGTACAAGACAGCTATCTCCATAAAAAACTTTTCAAAAAATAATTTCCCCCCAGAGTATAGGCTAATAAACTCCAAGGCTTTAAAAACAATATCACCAAAGCAAACCTTACAAAATTCATATTCATAAGTCCTGCAAATAAACAAAGTATATCGTCAGGTGCAACAGGTAAAAATATTGCCAGTGCAAAAAATCCATCAAAATTATTGCCCTTGGCTAAATACTTAGTATAGTCCTTCATCCTTTTTTCGCCAATTAACTTTTTAACTAGACCTCTACCATAATATCTTGCCAAAAAATAATTTATAAATGAACCCGTTACAATACCTAAGTAATTATATACAGTTCCCCAAAGAGGTCCGAATATAAATACACCTGCTATACTGGTAATGCCGCCAGGAATTACCGGTATTACAACCTGTACAATTTGCAACAATATAAAAATGACAGGTCCTAGAATTCCCACCTCTCCAATAAAGAGATTTAATCTCTCCTGAGAGGTGAACAATCCCAATTGATATCCTCTTATTACAATAAATAGGGCACTAACCATTCCAAATATCATTAACAAATTAATAAAATTATTTTTCCCAAGAGTTTTTACACTTTTAGATTCCATACTCATCACCTTAGTGGAGTATATCCTAAATATATTAATTTATTATTTGAAAAAGATTAAGAATCCTTTAAGATTAAATTAATTTCCTGTAACTTCCATTATTTCATAATATGCCCAAAAAGTTTTAGATACGTCTTTAAAAGGATTTTTACTATACTTGCCTATGAATTCTTTATTAGGCGTTCTATTTAGAAGTTTGTTTAAAACTGTTGCTACTTCGGCTCTATTAATAGGCTCATTAGGAACAAATTTCCCCTCACTTCTACCGTTCATTAAACCGTTTGAAGTTACTATATCTATAGCTTCCTTACCCCAGAAATTTGAATTAACATCTTTAAAAGTAGTAGCCTTTGATTTTTTCTCTAAATCAGCAACTTTAACCAATATACTTGCAAACTCAGTTCTGGTTATTGGGTTTTCAGGTCTAAATTCTCCATTTTTATATCCTGAGATAAAACCGTTTTTCTCCATATATCCTACAGCATCTGCATACCAAGCTTCCTGCTTAACGTCTTTAAAGGAGGAGTATACCCCTGTTATATTTTCACCTGCATATATTTTAGCCAGTACACTTGCTACTTCTGACCTCTTCATACTTTCCTTAGGACCAAAGGTATCCTTTGAACGCCCATTCATTATAGGAACTCTTATTTCGGAAATTCCTTCAGAAAGTTTATCCACTGCATCACTTACCTCTGATTGAATTACATCGGATTTCACTTTTATATACTGAGCATTGGCTAATGCGGCAGTAAGTCTCGCTGCATCTTCCTTTTTAACAGCTGATATATCCATACTTTTTGCCATTTCATAGTAATCATCTAGAACTTCCATATCTTCAGTAACTGTCGTAGACATATTTTCATCAATTAAAGATTCAGTAATGTAAGAATTTTTTACATCTTTTACTACAACTAAGTTACTTGCCGTCTTATCTTCCCCGTCTTTTTTAAAATAACTTACAACATCTAACTTAGTTCCTATTTCCTGTTTGCTGATAGTAACTTTAAAATTTCCATCTTTATCGCTTGTAGCTTCTCCAAGAACCTTATCATTTAACAATACCTTAACTTTTGAGTTTGGTTCTGTTTTACCGGAAACTACTGTAGAGTTGTTATATACTTCATAAACTGTTAAATTTCCATCTTGTGCCTTAGTATTACTTTCCAAATTAGTCTGCCCTGAATTTTCATTTCCCGCCCTATCAACATAGGTTAGTACAAATGAATTTTTAAGAGCATCTTGACCTTTGGCATCTTCTTTAACCTTAGTCTTTATAACTACGCTAAATTCCTTTACACCCTTTAAAGCTTCCGTATCATTTACAGATAAAGTTACAAGGTTTTGAGTATTCTTCTTTACATTAGTTAAGGTCAAATCAACTTTGCCCTGAACCAACTCCGCTCCCGCAAGTTTTTGTTCTGTAACTTCCAAGTTGGAGTCCATTAAAATAGTAACTGCAAAAGACTTGTAATCCTTCATATAATCATCAGGTAGCTTAATGTTTAATTTATAGTTTAAAACATCTCCCTTTGATGCTGAATAAACAGCCGGTTGTTCAAATACTACCTGTATGTCTTCTTTTGCAAATACATTTACCGTAAATAAATTTAAAATCAAGCTAAAAATTAATACACTATTTATAATTTTTCTCATTCAAGCACCTCTTATACCATTTAGATATATTTTTAGATTTATTATTAAATACATTATATATTAATTTTAAACTATTATTTCAGATAAATAAATATGTAATAATAATGTAATCTTTCGTTTTTATAACATAGAAAGCTTAAACTTTTATTGAAAGTATAAATAAAAAGAGATAGTTAAATAAACTATCCCTAAATCTTATTTTATATCGTACAGACTGCTGTACTTTACTCCCTCCTTTGTAAACCGGCTATGGTAGAGTGAAAGTTTCGGTCTTATTATAGTAGGAAATTCAGGCAATGAGATTTTCAATATACTCTCCTCTTCTATTTGAACTTCTCTTGCAATGGTAATATGGGGAGTATACTTTCGATTTTCAACCTCTATTCCAAGAGACATTAAAATTAATTTTAAGTTCCTATACAATTTTTGTAGCTCTTTTGTGTTTTTACATCCAAGCCACAAAAGTTTACTACCCCTCCTCTTGAAATAACCCAAATTTTCTATGGATAACTTTAAGTTTTCAGGATAGGACAGCGTTCTAAGTTCTTCTATTAATAAATCTTTAGTTTCTTCCTCTACTTCTCCTAAAAAATGTAAAGTTAAATGTAAGTTTTCTACATTGGTTAACCTGTATTTTTTAGAATGGTTTTTTATTTCGTCCTGTATGCTCTTTATATTATCTTTCCACTCTCTACTTAAATCCAAAGCTATAGACAGTCTCATATTATCCCCTCAACATATTATAAAACCATCATATCTAATTTTATTTAACTTTTAAATAGTAATTATAAAAGTCATATAAAAAACATTCTAGAGAAAATTAATAACTTTTCTCTACTTTTAATTTGAAAGTACCTGCCGAGAAACTTTTAATTTTTCAGCAACTTCACTTTGAGTAATACCCAGTTTATTTCTCTCTTTTTGTAATCTTTCTCCTAATTTCATTTTCAACTTCCTTTCACTTTAATTATATGAAGATGATTTAATTTTCTAAAGACTGGAATATTTGCATTTGAATTTTTATATGTATTATTTAAGGCAAAGTTTCTTTGCATCCTCTGTTTTTCAATTTTTAATAATTATATTCTACAAATTCCAAGCTATTAAAGATTAAAGGTTTTCAATAGTGGGAATGAATATAATAGAGGAGTGAATTATGAAAAAAATTATAAACTTAAAGAACCTTTCCAGACTATTATATGGCTCCGGTATTATTATTGCCACCGTTACTCTTTATAAAATAATTAAAGTTAAAATGATTTTACCCCCGGGAGTATGCCCTGTGGATAATCAACGTAATACTATATTTCTATCTATTGGACTTCTTATATCATCTTTTATAATTGATTTATTCTTAGAAAGAAAAAATAAATAAAGACCTGGTTTCAATTTACAAAAATAATCTTACTTTTTAATAATTTGGAGGTGTTTTTATGGAAAGAAAGATTAGAGTAGTACAGTATGGTTGTGGGAAAATGGCAAAATTTCTTATGCGCTACGTAATTGAACATGGAGGAGAAATTGTAGGGGCTTATGATGCAAATCCTGTTGTTGTAGGTAAAGACATTGGAGAGATTATGGAGGTTGATAATTGTAATGTGATAATTAAGGATGCAAAGGATTTTGACTCCGATTTAAAAATTTTAAAACCCGACGTATGTATTGTTGCAACTATGAGTACGATTAAAGATATCTATGAGAGCTTTAAAATTTGTGCTGAAAATGGAGTTAATGCCATTTCAACCTGTGAGGAAGCATTATATCCTTGGAATTCTTCACCAAAACTCACTGAGGAACTGGACAAGCTGGCAAAGGAAAATAACTGTACTCTTTCAGGAAGCGGTTATCCCGATATGTACTGGGGAACTTTAATAGTTACTCTTGCAGGTTCATTACATAAAATTTCTAAAATCAACGGAAGCAGCAGTTACAATGTTGAGGATTACGGAATAGCTTTGGCTGAGGGTCACGGTGCAGGTTTAACTGTTGAGGAGTTTAATAAAGAAGTCGGATTGTATAATGAATACTCTTATGAGGAAATAAGTAAGATTATAGAAAGAGGAGAGTATATTCCGTCTTATATGTGGAATCAAAATGGATGGCTTTGTGAAAAACTGGGCCTTACTATTATTTCACAAACTCAAAGATGCGAGCCTCATATAGCACCAAAGGATATCTATTCTTCAACTTTGGATATGACTATTAAGAAGGGCGACTGTCTAGGCATGTCCGCCATTGTTACCACTACTACCGAGGAAGGAATAACTTTTGAAACTGAATGTATTGGAAAGGTTTATGAAGAAGGCGAAGTGGATAAGAACATATGGAGCTTTGAAGGAGAGCCGGCTACTTCAATAGTAGTAAGCGAACCTGCAACTGTAGAGCTTACATGTGCAACTTTGGTAAATAGCATTCCTAAACTAATTGATGCAGAGCCCGGCTATATTACCACTAACCACATGAGAAACAATGACTATATGATTAAGCCGATGAATGAATATGTAGAGACTAAATAAAAAAAAGCATCTGAGGAGTTATTATAACTTTTCAGATGCTTTTTCCTATGAAAATAATGGCGCTAATATTCTCAACAAAAATATAATTGCAAGGACATACATTAAAACAGATATGTCTTTTCTTTTTCCTGTAGTAAATTTCAATAGCACATAGCTCATCATTCCGAAAGCTATCCCTTCTGCTATGGAATAGGCAAAGGGCATCATTGTAATTGCCAAAAAGGCAGGTACTGCTTCAGTAAAGTCGTCAAAATCAATGTTTTTAATAGGACTCATCATAAACAATCCTACAATTATAAGCGCTGCTGAAGTAGCCTCAGTTGGTACTATGGAAAATAATGGAAAGAAAAATAACGAAATAAAGAAACATCCCGCAGTAGATAGAGTTGTAAATCCTGTTCTTCCTCCATCAGCCACTCCACTGGCACTTTCCACAAATGTTGTAACTGTACTTGTTCCAAGTAGGGCTCCGAAAGTAGTTCCCACTGCGTCAGCCATAAGCGCTTTTCCCACATCGGGCAGTTCTCCATTTTCATCAAGTAAGTCCGCCTTAGTTGCAACACCTGTAAGTGTTCCGACAGTATCAAATAAATCTACAAATAAAAATGTAAACATAACTGAAAACATTTTAAATGTAAATATTTCTCCAAACTCCAGTTGAAATGCTATCGGTTTAATTGAAGGCGGTAGGGAAAATATTGCCTGTGATGATTGAGGCAACTTTGTAACTCCTAAAATCAATGCCAGTATAGTTGAACCTACAATTCCATATAGCAAAGCTCCCTTAACATTTTTAGCACTTAAAAAGGCCATTAAGAATAGTCCCACAAATAACACTAATGCATTAGGCGTCAATAAATTACCCAGACTTAATATTACTCCGTCTCCAGGTGTAATAATATTTGCGCCGGTAAAACCTATAAATGCAATAAAAAGTCCTATACCTACAGATACGGCATTTTTCAAAGACATTGGTATGGCATTAAATATCTCCTCACGAATTTTAAACATTGATAATAAAATAAAAATGATTCCCTCTAAAAATACAGCCGTAAGTGCAAATTGCCAAGTTTCACCCATCTGCATACATACAGTAAATGTGAAAAAAGCATTTAAACCCATTCCCGGTGCCAGCGCAAAGGGTAAATTTGCATAAAGAGCCATAATTAAATTGGCAATTATAGATGCAAGTATTGTAGTCGTAAATAATGCTCCCTTGTCCATTCCCGTTTGAGATAAAATATCCGGATTTACTATTAAAATATAAGACATTGTCATAAATGTAGTAAGTCCGGCCATTAATTCAGTTTTAACGTTGGTACCTCTTTCAGAAAGTTTAAATTTCTTTTCCAAAAAACTGTTACTTTCCATAATCTTCCTCCTTATTAATTATATTAAATATTATCTGAACTAATATATTACCATATTTTACCTCCATTTATAATTTAGCTTTGACAATTAATATATTTATTTTTTCTCATATGTTATAGTAATACTAATCGGGTATAATTTTTATTAAGGGGGAATTAATTTAGAATGAATAATAAATACAAACTTATAGAAGAAAAATATATAGATGAAGTTGCCTCTCTTGTTAAAGTATATGAACATATAAAGACAAAGGCTCAGGTACTTGTACTCTCCAATGACGATGAAAACAAGGCCTTTGGAATAGGTTTTAGAACGATTCCAAAAGACTCCACAGGAGTTGCGCATATTGTTGAGCACTGCGTACTTTCAGGGTCACGTAAATATACTACAAGAGAACCTTTTATGGATTTAATTAAGTCCAGTATGCAAACTTTTTTAAATGCTATGACTTTTTCAGATAAGACTATCTATCCAGTAAGTTCCAGAAATGAAAAGGACTTTTATAATTTAATGGATGTATATTTAGATGCCGTTTTTTATCCCAGAATGTATGAAAAAAAAGAAATTTTTCTTCAAGAGGGATGGCATTATGAAATAGATGAAGAAACAGAGGAATTAAAATACAACGGTGTCGTATACAATGAAATGAAGGGAGTCTATTCAGATCCTCAAAACATAGTATCCGACATTATAACTTTTAATCTTCATAGGGATTCTTCCTATGGAGTGGACTCCGGAGGGGACCCTGCTGAAATCCCCAGCTTAAGCTATGAAAACTTTTTGGATTTTCACAGAAAACACTACCATCCGTCTAATTCCTATATATACCTATATGGCAATTTAGATATGGAAAAAGCCCTTAGCTATATTGATGAAAACTATCTTTCAAATTTTGAAAAAGAAACCATTGATTCTGAAATAATTTTAAACGAACCTTTTAAAAAGCAAAAATTTATTTCAGATACCTACAGTGCCTCTGAAAGTGAAATGGGCGAAAATAAAGATTACTTGACCTACAGTTGGTGTATGGGAAGCAGTACTGATAAATTGGACTTGTTTATGAGAAACTTCCTGTCTGAACTTTTAATTGATTCCGAATCAGCTCCGCTTAAAATGGCAATCTTAAAAGCAAATTTAGCTGAAGACGTATACGCCGAAACATCGGCATCGGAAGTTTTAGATTTATCCATTGTCGCTAAAAATACAGATGTAAAAAGAAAAGATGAATTTAAGGATTTAATTGAAAGCACTTTAAAAGAAATTATTTCCAAGGGAATTAACAAGGATTTATTAAGAGCTACTTTAAATAAATTTGAATTTGCCTTTAGAGAAGGTGGCGGAACTCAAAGATCTATTATCTACTATATAAGAGCCTTAAACTCATGGCTATATGGAGAGAGTCCAATAGATGGCCTTGAAGCAAATGAAATGATAGAGGACTTAAACTCTAAAATTGATAGTGACTTCTTCGAAAAGTATATTGAGGAAAAACTTTTAAATAACAATTATTCTCTTATTACAGCTGTAGAGCCTGAGCTTAATAAAAGCAAAAGAGAAGAGGATAAGCTAAAGTCAAAGCTACAGAATTATAAATCCTCTCTTTCAAAGGAAGAAATTGAAAAGATAGTAGCAGAACAGAATAATTTAATAGATTTTCAAATGACCGAGGATTCTCCTAAAGACAAAAATACAATTCCAAGTTTGGAATTAAGCTATATTAATAAGAGCATAACCCATATTCCAAGGGAGGAAATTGAAAACGACTTTGCAAAAGTGCTTTTAAATGAACAGTTTACAAACTCTATTTCCTATGTAACTGTGCTCTTTGATACATCCGGCAGTGTTTCAATAGACGAAGATTCAAAATATACTTTTGAGGAGCTTCAAAATTACTCATTGCTTACAGACTTAATAGGTAAGGTAAGTACTGAAAAATATAATTATGAAGATTTAGATAATGAAATTTACAAAGTTATGGGCGGCTTTACTTTAAATCCAACAAGTTATTCCGATTACAATGATAAAAATAATATCTATAAATATGCTGAATTGAAATTTAAAGTTTTAGATGAAAAATTGGAAGATGCACTAAAGTTAATTGATGAAATTATACAAAATTCAATTTTAACAGACAAAAATCGAATTAAGGAAATACTTTTAATAGAAAAATCCGATATTGAATCTTCAATTCTTCAAAATGGCCACTCAATAGCTGTGGAAACTGTAAAAAGTTACTATTCTCAACAAGGAATGTACAACAATATAGTAAACGGCTTGGAATTATACTTCTATTTAGCTGACCTACTTGATAACTTTGATGAAAGATGGGAAAGTTTTAGGGAGTCTCTAATTTCCATTAAAAATAAAATTTTCAACAAAAATAATTTAATAATTAACTACACAGGTTCAAAGGAAACCTTAAATGATAATTTAAAATATTTTAAAGACTTTGTAGGTAATTTAAGTGACGAGAAATACGACGGAGGTACTTTCTTCTACAACACTTCTAAGTCTCAAGGTTTTACAACATCGGCAAATGTACAGTACGTTTCCAAGGGCTGTGACCTAAGTGAACTTGGTTTGGACTACAACGGTTCCTTAAGTGTCCTTGCCAATATTTTAAGTACTGATTACCTTCACAACAACATTAGAGCCAAGGGCGGAGCTTATGGAGCTGGAGTTAAACTAACTTTGAATTCCGACATTCTAACCTACTCCTATAGAGATCCAAACTTAAAAAAGACAATAGATGTTTACGATAATATGTATGAATTTTTAGAGAATTTAAATTTAACTGATGAAGAGCTTAAAAATTATATTATAGGCACTATGAATGCCTTTGATCCAATGTTAAGTCCTGCTGCCAAAGGAGATCTCAACCTTACAAGGTATATTTCAAATATAACTGAAGATAAAATGTCCGAATTTAAAAATCAGGCTTTAAATACTACAGTGGAACAATTAAAAAGCTACGCTCCAATTCTAAAGGAATCTATGGAGAAAAATTACCTATGTGTAATAGGCGGCGAGGAAATAATAAAAGAAAACAGTGAACTCTTTAATGAAATAATAAATTTAAAAAGATAGACCTAGTTGAATTTTCAACTTTAATTTATTCTAAAAAACAGAAATAGCAAGGAATTCCTTGCTATTTCTGTTTTATTTTTATTATTCATCATCAAATTCTATCATAGGCATAGGTTTCACACCTTTTGATAGCTCGATTTTTGTAACTAAGAATATTACTATAAATGCCACTATTGCACCTGGAACTATTGCACTTAAGCCAAATGGATTGTCCAATACAAATATCCATACAGCTGAAACTATTGTCCCACATACTATTGCAATAAATCCACCATTTGCAGTAACCTTGTCCCAAAATAGAGCACATACAAAAGCCGCAAACGGTCCGGCACTTCTAAGTGCAAAGGCACTCATCATAACACTGATAATGTTTGAATTAGACAGTGCAACACCAAGTCCAAATAGCCCTGCCGCCAACATTACAACTTTAGAAACTATAACTTCTTTTTGGTCATCTCTTTCTCCCTTTCTAATGTAAGGAACGTAAATGTCATTAGAGAACATTGTAGCTGTACCAATCATATTTCCCGAAGCTGAACTTATTGTTGCAGCAACTATTGAAGATAAAACTAAACCGGATATTATCGGCGGTGCAAATGTAAGAGTTGCATCAGCAAGCGCACTTGAAGATATACCGTTTTGAGTATAGCCATCAATACAAGCATAAGCTATTAATCCTATTGTAGCCGGAACTATTGCATAAACTGCTGAAACGATTCCCGCAAGTATTGAACCTAATTTTGCAGATTTACCATCTTTAGCTGATGAATATGTCTGAACAATTTCCTGTCCTGTTGGGAAAGTCATACAGTACATGGCAATATATCCCAATATAGTCGGAAGTCCTATTTTAGTCATACTTGTTAAATCCAATAGTCCACCTGAGCTGCTTGATACTGCGTCCGCCTGTGCAAACAGTCCTGAAAATCCGCCAATTGCTGGATTTGCAACCATTACAAAGAGTGCAATTGCCATACCTACAGTTATAAATAAAACGTGCATCATATTAGCTGCAGTTACAGAAGCAAAGCCTCCTACCATTGTATATAGAATTACTACAACAGTAGTTACTACTGCCGCAACTTTAAAATCCAAAGATGTTACTGAGTTTATAATTGATGCCGTAGCAATTATTTGAGCTCCTGTAGCCATAAACAATGCCAAAATAGAAGTTATTGCCGTAAAGATATGTGAAGGTTTCCCATATCTCTTACCAATTATTTCCGGTACTGTGTTTGATGCAGATCTTCTAAAAAATGGAGCTATAAATGATACTAGTATAAATCCGATTCCCGATGCAATTACATACCATGCTGCTGACAATCCATAATCATAAACATTCGTTGCAATACCTGTTGTACTAGCACCACCGGTGTTAGCCGCAAAAAGCGTTGCAGCTAACATTACAGGTCCCAGTGATTTTCCCGCCATTAAAAATTCTTCATTTGATGCGCCCTGTGTTGCAGATTTTCTCTTTTTTAAATAAGATGCTACCAATCCAATTGCAACAGTGGCCACCATGTATAATATAATTATTATTAAAGCAGTTTTCTGTGTACTACTCATAATTAAACCCCCCTGATAATTTTTATTTTATATTTAACTTTCCGATTTATTTACGGCCTTTAAAGCGTAGTACTTTTCCTGCTTTTTGTGGTGTCGCTTCACCATTATCAATAATTACTTTTCCGTTTACTAATACATATTCAATTCCCTTAGGATATTGATTTGGCTCGTTATAATCTCCTACGTCTCTAATTTCTTCAAAGTCAAATATAACTAAGTCCGCAGCATAACCATCTTTTATTACTCCTCTGTCATAAAGTCCGAAAGTCTCTGCAGGCTTTTTAGTCATTTTGTAAATCGCCTCTTCTAAAGTTAAGGCTTCTTCTTCTCTAACGTACTTTCCAATAACTCTTGGGAAAGCTCCATATACTCTTGGATGTGGTTTTCCACCTAAAATACCATCTGTACATACGTTTTGTTCAGGTCTCTTAAGTAATCTCACTACGTGTTCCTCAGTTCCCCAGAAGTCTACTAAACCTACTAAGTTTTTCTCTTCAAGAATAATGTCAAAGATTGCATCTAAAGGTTCTTTACCTCTCATTTGACCGATTTCAGTTAAACTCTTACCTTCTACGTCTTTATTCTTATCAGAGCCTACAAAGGTCACGAAGATTCCATCAAATCCTGCAAATTCAACGAAGTTATCCCATCCTTCTATTCCTGTCAGGATATCTTCTTTCATCTTTTCCCTTAATTCATTATCTTGAAGTCTTTCTAAAAGTTTGTCAGTTCCTCCATCATGTACCCATGGCGGTAGAATTACACTCATCATTGTTGAACCAGCTACATATGGATATTGGTCATAGGAAACTATTCTTCCCGCTTTTGTAAAGTTGTCAAGTTTTTCTAAAACAGCAGGTATCTTATCCCAGTTGTTTTTACCGCATACTTTAAAGTGTGAAAAATGAATTCTACATCCACTTTCATTTCCAACAGTTAGAATTTCGTCCATGGAATCTAAAATTGAATCAGCTTCACTTCTTTGGTGAGTTACAAACACTCCTCCGGTTTCAGCTAAAACCTTTCCTAACTCCACTAATTCCTTAGTATTTCCAAAGGATCCCGGTGGATAGATAAGTCCGGTTGAAAGTCCGAAAGCTCCTTCTTCCATGGCCTTAGCTAAGTTTTCTTTCATTTTTTTAAGTTCTTCATCTGTTGCCTGTCTGTTCTCCATACCCATGGAAACAAATCTAACGTTACTGTGTGGTGCCAGGTAAGCAATATTAGGTCCTAAATCCAATTTATCAATTACATTTAGATAGTCATCTACACTTTCCCAGTCCCAAGGCGCTTCATATTCTCCTTCAAGTCCGCTCATTGCCTTTATCCAGGAAGATTTATTCGGCTCATCTATAGGAGCAGGTCCCATACCGTCTTGAGCTACAAATTCAGTTGTAATACCCTGTCTTGTCTTTGGACTTAACATAGGATCTTGGAATACAAGCAAACTTGAGTGACTGTGAGTGTCAATAAATCCCGGTGAAACTACTTTTCCCTTAGCATCTATAACTTTTTTTGCTTCTACTTCTTCTCCCTTGCCAAGTAATTTTATTTTTTCATCTACAATTGCTAAATTTCCCTCGTAGGGTTTTTCTCCTGTACCATCTACGATTAAACCGTTTTTAATTAAAACATCGAACATAATTATCCTCCTCTAGTTTAAAACTAAAACTTACTTATTAAATGCTCCGCAGATTGCCTTATATGAATCTTTAACTTTCATCAGTTGATCCACTTCTATATATTCATCAAGTGTATGAGCTAAATTTTCCAAAGATGGTCCCAAACCGAAGGTCTTAATCTTAGCTTCGCCGGCATAGTGGCTTCCGTTTGTACAGAAATTATACTGAGTTATAATCGGTTCCTGTCCAATTTCCTTTAATGCATTATAAGCTGTTTGTACAAACTCCTCTTCTTCATCATAAAGCCATCCCGGGAAGAATCTTTCTCCCTTTATAGTTTCGCCTGTAAAGCATTTTTCTTCGCCTACGGAATAACTTAATTTTGCATCTAATTCAGGATCTTTTGCCATCATTTCGTCAACTAATTTTTGTATAGGTTCCATTACTGATTCCAAAGTTTCTCCAACTAGTAATCTTCTGTCATAAGTTGCCACGCAGTATTCAGGAACTACCGATGCTCCCGGATATGGAGAGGATTTAATATCTACTAATTCTAAAATTCCATCTCCAAGAGTTTCATTGTGAGTTGGTTCTAACTTTCTTATCTCTTGGATTATCTCACCGATTTTATATACGGCATTGATTCCCTTTTCAGGATTTGCAGAGTGAGCAGCTTTACCAAATACTTCCAATTTAATTTCAGCTCTACCTCTTTGGCCTATCTTAAGATTTAACTGAGAAGCCTCGCCTATTACAACTATATCAGGATTTGTGTACTTGCTTATCTCTCTTGCTGCCACACCCTCAAAGCACTCTTCATGAACTACTCCGGCAACGTATATATCTCCTGCAAAGTCTCCCTTTGTCTCTTCATTAAACTCAGCCGCCGCAACTGCCATAGCTGCTAGAGCACCTTTCATATCACTGGTTCCACGTCCGTATATTTTCCCGTCATGAATTTCTGCAGCAAATGGAGGGTACTTCCAAACACTTTCATCTGTAACAGGTACTGTATCCATATGACCGTCAAATAAAATAGCCTTTCCAGGTCTGCTACCCTTAATATGTCCTATAGTATTTCCGTATTTATCAATATGCACATCAGTAAATCCGTTATCTTTAAAAAACTTAGTCAATACATCTGATACGCCTTTTTCTTCTCCAGAATAACTTCTCTCTCTAACTAGCGCTTGAGCTAGTTTTACAACTTGACTGTCAACTGTTTCTCTACTCATAATTTCCTCCTTAATCAATAACTAGGATATCTTCCGTCCCAAACAATTTCTCTATACATTTTATTATCAGTATCGCCTTCAGTGCTAAATGCTAAAACTACGGAATTTTCATCTAATCCTATTTCTTCTCTAATATCTTTTAAATCCTCATCAGCCATAAGTTTAGATATAACCCCGGAAGTAACAGCTCCACTCTCACCTGAAATCACTCTATTATCGCCTTTTTCAGGATTTCCTAAAACTCTCATTCCATGTGCCGCATACATTTCATCTACAGAAAGGAAGTAGGAAGCATAGCTGCTAAGTATTGGCCAACCAATAGTTACAACTTCTCCACATGCAAGTCCTGCCATAATAGTGTCCATATCTCCTGTTACATTGTGTAACTGTCCATCATCCGCTTTAGCAGTCTTATATACACAATTTGCCTTGTCTGGCTCAACTATTACTATAGTTGGCAAGTCGTCGCTGTATACGTTTGCAAAAAAGCCCGTAACTGCAGATGCTAAAGAGCCTACGCCGGCTTGTAAAAATATATGTGTCGGTTTCTCCCCAAGTCTACTTAACTGTTCATAGGCTTCATTTGCCATAGTCATATAGCCTTGCATTATCCAACGCGGTATATCTTCATAGCCTTCCCATGAAGTATCTTGTACCATTACTCCATTATGTGCATTGGCATATTCATTTGCCATTCTTACACATTCATCATAATTTGCATCGTAAACGTCAACATCGCTGTTCTCTCTTCTAATATTTTCCACACGCTCCGCTGCAGTTCCCCTTGGCATAAATACCTTTGACTTCTGTCCCAGTTGATTTGCAGTCCATGCCAAACCTCTTCCGTGATTTCCATCTGTTGCAGTTACAAAAGTAGTATCTCCAAGTTTTTCCTTTACTTCTTTTGAAATCATCTTGCTATAGGGTAACTCACTTATATCCACTCCTATTTTATTGGAAATATAATTACCTATTGCAAAACTGGCTCCTAAAACTTTAAAAGCATTTAATTCAAATCTATGAGATTCATCTTTTACAAACATATTCTTTATACCTAATTTTTTTGATAAATTTTTCAGTTCAACTAAGGGCGTTTCTTTATACTGAGGAAAGCTTGAATGAAATCCTTTTACCTTCTCAGCTACGTCTCTATTTAAAAACCCAACATCTGCTTTGGTTTTTCCTTTTAAACTGGCAATATTTATCTTGTTCAAAGTCATCACTCCTTTAATTTTTAAATAAGCTTACACTTATATATAATGCAATTTCTATGCCAACATTAAAATCAAAAACAGAAAGAGCTATTTTAAGCCCTTTCTGTTAAATAAATTCATTTTATAAATTATTTAATATCCCTTTAATTGCTCAAAAATTATCAGAACGATAATTATTTCTTATCATTTTGATAATTATTTAAATTTTTTCTTGTAAACCTTTAATTTCACAGTCTTTAACCTTGAAATATTTTTATCAAAATGATAATTCTTCTATTTCATACTGCTTTATCTTTCTATACAAAGTTGCTACACCAATGCCCAAACTTTCAGCTACGATTTTTTTAGCCTCTGTAGTTTTTCCATACTTACTAAGCGCCTTTATTATTTCATCTTTTTCCAACTGACAAAGGGTTTTTATCTCTTCATCGCCTACAATATTCTTATTTACCAATATATCTCTAGGCACTGTATCCAAAGTCAGTCTTCCATCTTGTCCCATCATATTTATCATAAATTCAATAGCATTTTCTAATTCTCGAACATTTCCTGGCCAATTATAGTTAAGCAGTGCATCCATAACTTCATCGTCAATTCCCTTATAATTTTTTCCAAACAACTTAGTATATCTCTCTACAAATAATAAGGTTAAATCCACAATATCAGCCTTTCGCTCTCTAAGAGGCCTAGCCTCAATAGGAATTACATTTAGCCTATAGTAGAGGTCCTCTCTAAATCTACCCTCTTTAATCATTTTAGACAAATCTTTATTAGTTGCCGCAATAACTCTAATATCTAAAGGAATTTCCTTGTTTGAACCCAATCTTGTTACAACTCTATTTTCCAATACCCTTAAAATTTTCGACTGCAAATAAATAGGCATATCACCTATTTCATCTAAAAATATAACTCCGCTATTAGCTAGTTCAAATTTTCCGATTTTCCCTCTAGAGTCAGCTCCTGTAAAGGCTCCTCTTGTATATCCAAACAATTCACTTTCCAAAAGCGTTTCAGGAATAGCCGCACAATTTATTGAAATAAACCTGTTATTAGCCCTGTCGCTATTTTGCCATATGGAAGTTGCTATTAGCTCCTTACCCGTTCCACTTTCTCCGGTGATTAAAACCGTTGAATTGGATTTGGAAATTTGAGCTATTCTATCCAGTAAGTTTTTAGTTACTTCGCTGGAGCCAATAATGTCACTTCTACTAATAGTTGAAGTCATATCGTAAAGTTCGGATTTTACCTTTCTAATTCCTTCAAAAAGCAATATCTTATTAAATTTTTCATTGTCCACATTGACAATTTCACCTACTACATACCTTCTATGTCCATTTACCTCTATAAAATACTCACTTCCGGAACCGACTTTATCCCCCGGCGTTGAATAATTTATTTTCAGCCCTATGCTATTTTCATCCAGACCTATTTGGTTTTCAGCACTCTTATTAATAAAGCTAATCACATTGTTGGAATCTAAAACTATTACAGCTTCCTGTAGATAACTTATTATGGTCTTCAGCGTTCCCATATAGGAGAGATTTTCCTCTTCCTGGTAGTAGTTAACCATAACTGCTGAAATAAAATTTGTAATTTGGCGCACAAAATCCAAATAATTTTCAAGATTATTTTCAAGTAAAGACCTTGACATATCGTCAAGACCTATTAACCCTAAAACTCCAATTACCTCATCTTCAATAAATATCGGAGTTGTAACTTCAAAGGTTTCAATACAATTATCTCTATCGGGACAATTTGCACATAGTTCATTTTCACCGGGATTAGTAATTACTATTAACTCCTTAGTTTCCATTACATGTTTGTTAACATATCCCTTATCAGACATATCAACACCGATTTTATCCTTGTAATAGCCCGTTCCCGCTATTCTCTTTAAATCTCTATCTACAACCTCTACTTCAACATTTGCTATTTTTGAAACAGCATCTGCATAATTTTGTATTTCATCGGCTACTAATCTAAGATCGTATTTATGCATACAATCACCTTTCTCATACTTCTATAACCATTAAATAAAGTCATTGTTTTAATAGCAATTACTTCCTTTCAACACTTTTTTTACTTATAAAATAGGTAATTCCTATAATTAAGCTTAAAAATAAAACATTTAAAATAAAACTTTCATTTCTTTCTGTCTTTGTCTCCACATTAATATTATTACCCTGTTTACTAATACTATATACATCATGGTACATTCCATTAGTGATGAGAGAAGTATACTTTTTACTTAAGTCAACATTAGCCGTAAAATTTTCCAAACGATATCTATTTAAAAATATACTTTTAGAATACTCCACAATTATATTTCTTCCATTATGCTCATAAATAAGTATATAGGAGTTATTTAGTTTTTCTTTTTTTAACAGTTTAATTCCATTTGATATGGAGACTTCCTTTGCAATAATTTTTTCACTTTCTCCCTGTAAACTCTTCTCTGAAATTGTATATATTCTATATCCTTCGAATATAAATACCGTTAAAATTATAACCACCAAAGCACTTATGACTAGTTTTACTTTATCCATTTATCCTCCAAAACTTCTACTTATCTAACCTTATAGGAGTATTGTTAGTATATAATTAATAATTAATATAACTTTTATCAAAAAAATACCCACAAGTTCCTTTAAAAAGAACTTCTCCATCTTTTTCAACTGCTATTATATTAGTATTTTCACTTAGTAAAGCTTTTGAGATGGTCTTTTCATATTGATAAAAATTACGTAGTCTTACAACATCTACTACAGTTACCAAACTAAAAATTAAAATAGCCAACATAAAAACCTTGTTTAAATATTTCCTATTTCTCATTTTAAGAATTAAAATTAAATATATAATTAATCCCATCCAAGGAAAAAGAAACATCAAGCTACTTTGCAATATTGGATACAACCCAAAATCTATAGTATATACAAAATGTCCGTTAACTATATAGGAAACTACTCCTAAAATAAATAACGCTGCAAATATTATACTAACCATATGCTTTTTTAACATAATTTTCACTCATTTCTACATTTAAAATAACACATTAACTTTAATACCAATTTTATGTGAAGTTACTTATATTGATTTTTTTAATTAAGTTTCCTCTCCTATAATTATAGTAGTATTTTCTATAGTTACTTGATTCCCACAGTATTTCTCATTGCTACAATGAACATATACCCTAACTTCATTTTCATCACATTTTATAAATTCAATTTCCTGTTCTCTATTTTTTAAATATACCTTAATACTATCGGTCCCTACTATGCCATCACGAAAGATATTTAATATCAACCTAAAATCTTCATTGGTAAATTTGCCCTTTATTAATATTTTATAAATGTCAGTAATTCCATTATCCCTACTATTTGGAACCATGTACTGAGTCATAGCCTCTCTTGATTTTTCATCTTTCATCTGTTGGAGTCCCATTTGAAAGGGAAAACCTTGAAAAATATTAAAATAGCTGTTTATCCAAGGCATAGTTCTTGTAAAAAGATTAAAAAACCACTTGAATTTCATATATTCTGGTTTTGTCATTTTCACTTTTCTTCTGGAAAGTATCTCATAGGATTTATTAATATCTTCTACATCAAGCATTAAACAAACTAACCCTCTATGTCCTTTATTATAGAGATTGACCCATTCTTTAAGCCATCCTCCGCCCTTTTTCTTTAAAAGATTTACACATTCAAAATATTCATTCCCAACCCAGATATTAGATGCTTTAAAACCTTTCGTTCCCTTACCCCATGTGGGTTCATAGAGCAATCCCGACTCTCTTATCTTTGATATTACCTCTTCATCTTTTTGATACTTTGAATCTATATGTAAAACCAAGTGATCTATCTTCATTTTAATCTTTCCCTCTCATTAAAATATATATAAATTTTAACATATCCACACTTCATTTTCTATTAAACAATTGGCGTTTAAAGCATCTGATACTTGGGAAATATGGGTTTATAGTAGTCATATAGGGTAAATATAAAATCACACTAACTGTTTTTATAATTGAAAGGAGTTATAAATTGAAAAGCAAAATTATTTCCATGGAGCCTGTAAATTTAAGAATACCTGTTAAGTCTCCTTTTATAATCGGAGTTCATCATCTTGATTACTATCCAGAAGGCAACGAAAAAATGGAACCTACTTACTATATTGAAGGAAGAGAAATTGGAAAAGATTTAGATCCCAAGTCCCCTTGGAGAATGTATCACGGTACTACGGTTCCCGGATTTCCCAGTCATCCCCATAGAGGATTTGAAACTGTTACTATTGTTGAAAAGGGATTTGTAGACCACTCTGACAGTTTCGGCTTAAACGGCCGCTACGGTAACGGAGATGTTCAGTGGCTCACTGCAGGAAGTGGAATCCAACACTGTGAAATGTTTCCTCTAATAAATCAAAATAGTGAAAACACTTTGGAATTATTCCAACTTTGGTTAAATTTACCTAAAGAAAACAAGTTGGTCCAGCCTTACTATAATATGCTTTGGAGTGAAGATATTCCCATTATTGAAGAAAAAGATGAAAAAGGGAAATCCTTTAGGGTTAAAGTAATTGCAGGAGATTACAAAACCAAAAAAGCATTACCTCCAAATCCGGACTCCTGGGCAGCTGAAAAGCAAAATCATGTTGTAATTTGGATAATTGAACTTGACTCGAATGCTGAATTTGTTTTAAGACCTACTACTGAAAGTGCAAGTAGAATGATTTACTATTATAAGGGCGATATAATTTCAATTGAATCGGAAACTATAGCTTCAGGAAATGCCGTGGAACTTGTCTCAGACGAGGAAATTAAAATTCTAAATGGAGTTGCCCCAAGTAAAATTTTACTTCTCGAGGGAGAACCTATTAATGAACCCATATCCACCTATGGACCTTTTGTTATGAATACAAAAGAAGAAATAATGCAGGCCTTTAACGATTATCTACTTACGCAGTTTGGAGGTTGGCCTTGGCCTACTAACGCACCTTTAAACCCCATTGACTCAGAAAGATTTGCCAAATACCCAAATAAAACTGAATATCCAAAAAAAAACAAACTACCTGATGTAGTTTGTTCAGGCTGTTGACAATGAAATGTCAACAGCCTTTTAAAATTGGTAAATATATTGTGGGTGATAAAAATGATGGGTAAAAAAGATAAAAT
>NZ_RLIH01000009.1 GCF_004006535.1 Anaerosphaera multitolerans
GGAGCTTGGTTAAAAACCAAGCTCCTTTTTCTTTAAATTTTTGACAGTTTAAAGTATAAATTTTTCAAATCCAAATAACTTTCTCCATAAAGTTTATAATAACTTTCATAGATTTTTAAATTTTCTTCATTATAGTCAAATTTTTCTCCATAGTCGACGTACTTTTCACAAACCGTTTTTAAATCACTATACTTTCCACTGGCTATGGAAGCAAGTATTGCAGCTCCTAAATTAGTTCCGCCATCTCCCTTTATTTTCTCAATGGAAGTTTTGAAATTATCTGCCAATATTTTTATCCACGAATCGTTATTGGCTCCGCCTCCTGTAAGGTAAATATTTTCCACTTCAAGTCCAATAGATCTAATTATTTCAAGACAGTCTCTTAAGGAAAAAGTAACCCCTTCAATTACAGCTCTCATTAAATCCTCTCTTTTATGCATTCCCGAAAGTCCAATAAAGGCTCCTCTTGCATTGGGATCTAAGTGAGGAGTCCTCTCACCCATTAAGTAAGGCAAGTATATTAATTTATTACTGCCTATTGTAGATTTATTTATATCCTCTTCTATTTTAGAGAAAATTTTTCCCTTATCTACATCCTTGTAAAAATTCTCTTTAAACCACTCAACTGAAAAACCTGCAGCTTGTGTAACTCCCATTACGTGCCAAGTATTGGGAACTGCAGAACAGAAAGTATGAATTCTCCCTTTTTCATCTGTTCTAATAATATCGCTTTGAGTAAATACCACTCCGCTGGTACCTATTGTAGCAAAAGTTTCACCGTCATTTACCACTCCACATCCTATTGCAGCAGCTGCATTATCTCCGGCACCGGCTGCAATAGCAACATTATGTGTTATACCCAGTTTTTCCTTAAGCTCGGACTTTAAATATCCTGTACATTCTACTGATTCATAAAGTTTCGGAAGCATTTCAATATCTATTTTAAAAGTTTTACAAATTTCCTCAGACCACTTTCGATTTGGAACATCTAGAAGTTGCATTCCGCTGGCATCAGAAAGATCTGTGGCATAGTCACCTGAAAGATAAAATCTTAGATAATCCTTAGGTAATAAAATGTGTTTACAGTTTTTAAAAATCTCAGGTTCATGCTTTTTTACCCAAAGTATTTTTGATAGAGTAAAACCTGTCAGAGCAGGATTTGCAGTAATCCTTATAAGCTCCTCTTCACCTAGGATATCATTAATGTCCTTTATTTCTTCCTCTGTCCTTTGGTCACACCAAAGTATGGGGTACCTTAAAACCCTATTCTGTTCATCTAGCATTACCAAACCGTGCATTTGACCTGTAAGTCCTATACCCATTAGGGATTTAAGTTCTTTGCCATAACTTTTTTTTAGCTCCTCAAAAGTTAAATCCATGGCATCAATCCAATCCTGTGGATTTTGCTCTGCCCAACCATTATAAGGTTGAAGCATTTCATAATCCTTGCTAATGCTTACAACTGTTTTAAACTCTTCATTATAGAGAACAGTTTTTAAAGAAGAGGTCCCTAAGTCTATTCCTAAAAAATAATTCATATTTCACCTCTACAATTAAAGGCACATAAGTGCCTTTTATCTATATAGTATTTGATTAAATATATTTTCTAAATATTCCTGTCTTCCACTTTCAATTTCAGAATTATCCTTACCCTCTAAAACGTACTCTTCCAATTCTTCCAGAGAAGTGTTATCTTCAACTATTTTCTTTCCTATACCGTCTTTATAACTTGAATATCTTTTCTCAACAAATTCGTCAATTCTTCCGTCTTCAAGTATTTCATAGGCCTTAATTAAACCAAGTGCAAAGGTATCCATACCGCTAATGTAACCAAAAACAATATCTTCATAGGTAAATGATGGTCTTCTCACCTTAGCATCAAAGTTTAAACCGCCATTAGTAAAGCCCCCTGCTTTTATAATCTCCAACATTGCCAAAGTTGCATCTTTTACATCTGTAGGGAATTGATCCGTATCCCAACCCAGTTGAGAATCGCCTTGGTTAGCATCTACACTTCCAAGTACACCGTTAATTCTTGCAACAGCTAAATCATGATTAAAAGTATGTCCTGCTAAAGTTGCGTGATTAGCTTCAATGTTTAATTTAAAGTCATCCATTAGGTCATATTTTCTTAAAAATGCCAGTACTGTTGACGCATCAAAATCATATTGGTGCTTAGTAGGCTCTTTCGGTTTTGGCTCTATATAAAAATCACCCTTAAATCCTTTACTTCTTCCGTATTTTACAGCCATCTTCATAAGTCTAGCCATATTATCCAGTTCAAAGTCCATTCTAGTATTTAAAAGAGTTTCATAGCCTTCTCTTCCACCCCAAAATACATAACCGCTTCCACCAAGTTCAATGGTAGCATCTAGTGCATTTTTAATTTGCGCGGCAGCATGAGCAAAGCTATCGGCTCTACAAGAAGTTCCGGCTCCGTGCATATACCTTGGATTTCCAAAACAATTTGCCGTTCCCCAAAGTAATTTAATATCAGTACCTTCCATTTTAGTTTTAATATAGGAAACTATTTCCTGTAAATTTTCTTTAGTTTCTTTAAAAGTATTTCCCTCAGGAGCTATATCAACATCATGGAAACAAAAATATTTAATACCCATTTTTTCCATAAATTCAAAACCTGCATCTACTCTTGCCTTTGCTCTTAAAATAGGATCCTCATTTCCGTAGGTTCTATCCATTGTACCTTCACCAAAGGGATCCGTTCCAACGGCAGTAAGCGTATGCCACCAAGACATTGCAAATTTTAAATGTTCCTCCATTGTTTTGCCACCAATCACTTTTTTAGCATCATAGAACTTATATGAATATGGATTTGTTGAATTTGGTCCTTCGTATTTAACTACCGGCATATCTTTAAAAAATTTGTTCATAATTTCCTCCTAACCTTTTCTTCTTCTACTTACTATGTCAAAGGCCACGGCAAGTAAAAGCACTATTCCCTTAATTGCCTGTTGCCAATCTATTCCAATCCCCATAATGGACATACCATTATTTAAAATTCCCATTACTAAACCGCCTATTACAGCTCCTATAATGGTTCCAACTCCACCTGATGCAGACGCTCCCCCTATATAACAAGCTGCAATTGCATCCAGTTCCAGACCCGAGCCTGCAGAAGGCGCCGCCGCATTAAGTCTTCCTGAGAATATTAATCCGGCTAGAGCTGCTAATAAGCCCATATTTACATATACTAAGAAAAATATTTTATTTGTATTTATACCTGATAACTTTGTAGCTCTTTCATTACCTCCAAAGGCATAAATACTTCTTCCTAGAGTTGTCTTTTGAGTTATAAATGTATAGATAACAATTAATAAGACCAAAAGTATGAGAATTACAGGTATTCCCTTGTACAAGCTAAGCCAGTACAACGCAAATACTATAACTGCTATTTCAGCAATAACTTTTAATAAAAACTTATTATAGGAAGTAGTAACTATTTCATACTTAGTCTCCTGTTTTCTCTTATTAAATTCAAAAAACACAATCATAGCAGCAAGAACTACCATAATAATCACAGTACTTACACTTATTTTTCCAACCATTCCCAACTCAGGAACAAAGGCGGAAGCTGCATATCTGTAAGATTCCGGAAAAGGAGCCAAGGTGTTGCCCTTTAAAATAATCATGGTAATACCTTTAAAGATTAACATTCCGGCTAAAGTAACTATAAAGGCAGGCACTCTCACATAAGCTATCCAAAATCCCTGCCAAGCTCCCAATAAGATTCCCAACCCCAAACAAATTGCTATAGTAAGCGGAACGGAAAAACCCTCAGTTATTATTAAAGTTCCTGCAACGGCACTTATCATTCCCAGTGCTGAACCTACTGACAAGTCTACATTTCCAGTTAAAATACAAGGCAACATCCCTATTGCCAAAATTAATATGTAACTGTTCTGCATAACCAATTTAGAAACGTTCATAGGTTTTAATAAAATACCATTAGTTGCTATTTGGAAAAATATAGATATTGCTACAAGAGCTATAAACATTGCATATTTTCTAAAGTCAATTTTTATATTGACTAATGATTTGTTTTGTTCATCCTTCTTCATTTTATTCTCCTTTTGTTGATTGCATAATGGCTTTCATAATGTTTTCTTGGCTTACAGAATTTTTATCCAACTCGCCTACAATTCTACCTTCATTCATAACATAAACTCTATCACTTAAACCTATTACCTCGGGCATCTCTGAAGAAATTACTATAATAGATCTTCCTTCCGCTGCCAGTTCATTTATAATCGTATATATCTCATACTTTGCTCCAACATCAATGCCTCTAGTCGGCTCATCTAGAATTAAAATATCCGGATCGGCATAAATCCACCTTGCCAACATTATCTTTTGCTGATTACCCCCTGATAGCTTCTCAGCATGGTGCATTACGTTGGGAGCTTTAATGTTTATTTTCCCTTTATAATCATTTGTTACTTTTAACTCTTCATTATCATTTATTACTCCACGCTCGCTTACTTTATCTAAACTTGGCAGTGTAATATTATTTTTTATACTTTGTTCTAAAATCAATCCTTGTGTTTTTCTATCTTCAGTTACATAGGCTATTTTGTGGTCTATTGCCTCTCTTGGATTTCCCACTTCAATTTTCTGTCCATTTTTATAAATTTCACCTGACTTAAATATCCCATAGGATTTTCCAAATATACTCATTGCAAGTTCCGTTCTGCCACAACCCATTAAACCTGCAATACCTACAACCTCTCCCTTTCTAACATACAAACTGACATTGTCTACTGCCAGCTTGCCCGGGACCACATCTGATTCAACAGTCCAATTTTTAAGCTCAAATTGAACCTCTCCAATTTCAACATCTCTTAAAGGGTATCTATCGGTAATTTCTCTACCTACCATTCCCTTTATAATTCTATCTTCAGAAATGTCATCTGTTTTTCTATTTAACGTTTCTATAGTCTTTCCGTCTCTAATTATAGTTATCTCATCTGCAATTTTATTTATCTCATTTAACTTATGAGAAATTATTATAGAGGTTATTCCCTCTTTTTTTAAATCTAAAATTAAATCCAACAGTTTTTCACTGTCATCATCATTTAGGGATGCTGTCGGCTCATCTAAAATTAATAACTTTACATTTTTTGAAAGTGCTTTAGCTATTTCCACCAACTGCTGTTTTCCCACACCAATTTCTTCTACTAATACATTTAAATCTTCATCTAAACCTACAAGTTCCGTATATTTCTTTGCATCTTTATAAGTCTTATTCCAGTCGATTATACCTTTTTTGCTTCTTTCATTTCCCAGAAATATATTTTCTTTTATAGACAAATTTGGTACTAGTGCAAGCTCCTGGTGAATTATTACAATTCCTTTTTCTTCACTTTCCTTAATATTTTTAAGCTTACAAACCTCACCCTCGTAAACTATATCTCCGGAATAAGTTCCATAGGGATATACTCCGCTTAGTATATTCATAAGCGTGGATTTACCAGCACCATTTTCTCCAACAATGGCATGTATAGTTCCTTCTACTACATTTAAGTTAACATCATCTAAAGCTTTTACTCCCGGAAATTCCTTGGTGATGTTTTTCATCTGTAAAATGTATTCTGCCATATTCTCCTCCTTAATTAAGATAGCCAGATAAGAATTAACCTTATCTGGCTAATTCTTAATTATTACTTGCTTACTTCTTCCTCAGTATAATATCCACTGTCAATTAATAATTCCTTATAATTTTCACTATCAACAGCTACCGGTTCCAATAGGTAAGAAGGTACAACCTTTACTCCATTGTCGTAAGTTTCAGTATCATTTACCGGTGGTTCAGTTCCATTTACTACTGCATCTACCATTTCAACTATTTTTTCAGCTAATGCTCTGGTATCTTTAAATACTGACATTGATTGATCTCCGGCCACTATTGCTTTTACGTTTGCAACATTGGCATCTTGACCTGTAACTACAGGCATAGGTTTTTCTTCAGTTCCATATCCTGCAGCTTTAAGAGCTGATTGAACTCCAAGTGACACTGAGTCATTTGAACAAAGCACAGCATCTATAGTTGCATCTGTATAATTTGCTGTAATAATATTGTCCATTCTAGCTTGAGCTGTTTGTTCATCCCAGTTAGTTGTAGCTGCTTGTTCCATAGTTGTTTGACCGGATTTTACAACTAATTGACCATTATCTATATAAGGTTGAAGAACTTCCATAGCTCCGCCAAAGAAGTAATTTACGTTATTGTCATCAAGAGGTCCTGTAAATAATTCAATATTGAAAGGTCCTTTTCCCTCTGCTAAACCTAAAGCTGTTTCAATGTACTTACCTTGAATAGTTCCCACATTTTGGTTATCAAAAGTTGCATAATAATCAACTGCAGGAGTATTAGTTAAAAGTCTATCGTAAGCTATAATTTTTATTCCATCTTCCTGAGCACTTTCAAGTACTGTACTTAAAGCACTACCATCAATTGAAGCAACTACTAAAACTTCAGCACCCTTAGTAATCATATTTTCAATTTGAGATACTTGCATATCAACTTTATTTTCAGCGTATTGAAGTTCAACGTCATAACCTAGAGCTTTCAATGATTTTTCCATATTTTCGCCATCTTGGTTCCATCTTTGAAGTGACTTTGTAGGCATTGAAACTCCCACTAGTACACCCTTACTTTCAGCAGCCGCTTCCTCTGTGTCTCCTGCATTTTTCTCATTATTTCCGCCACAACCAGTTAAAACTCCTAGCATCATAACAAAAACTAATGCTAAACTAAGTAATTTTTTCCCTTTAATTTTCATAACATTCCTCCTTAAATTTTATGTACTTTCTCTCTGAATTAACTTTACTGGGTCATAAAACCTTGTAGCCTTTACTTCTTTTCCTTCAATCAAATCTACTAATAGGTCAATGCACTTTGAGGAAATTCCATCTACGGATTGTTCTATCGTTGTCAAACTTGGATATAATAAAGCGCCCATATAGGAGTTGTCAAAACCAATTACCTTTGTTTCTTCAGGTATTTTCACTCCTCTTTCAAGTAAGTATCTTAAAATCAAAACTGCGGCAATATCATTAAAAACAAAAATTCCATCATACTTGGTAATATCCTTATCTCCAATATTTTTCTCCAAATTGTAAGAAACGTGAAAGTCACTGTCGAACCTAATAATGTCAAAGTTTTTATTATGTTTCTTTGCCTCAGATTTAAATCCTTCATACCTCAATTCTGAAGCCTCAAAGTTTTTAGGTCCTCTTATGTGTAAAATATTTTGACAACCCTTATCCATTAAATGATTAAATGCCAATTGTCCACCTTTAAAGTTGTCGGCTGAAACTGTAATAATTTCATTATTTACTTCAGTTTCAAAGGAAATTACAGGCATCTTTAAATTTGCCATCACATCCTTTAATTGAGTACGAGTAGTAATTATCCCTCTAACTCTATAACCTTTTAATAATTTCAGCGCTTCTCTTTCCTTTTCAGCATCATCATTTGTTGTGAAAAGGATTACACCATATCCCTTTTTAAAAGCTTTTTCTTCTAAACGCATAGCCATTTCAGCAAAGAAAGGGTTTGAAAGACTGGATACAACTATGCCTATTAAATTAGATCTGTTTTTAAATATTGCTCTTGCATTTTCATTGGGAACATAATCCAATTCTTTAATTGCCTTTTTGATTTTTTCCGCAGATTCTTTACTCACATAGCCACTATTGTTGATATACCTTGATATAGTGCCTATACTTAAACCTGTTGCTTTTGAAATATCTCTTATTGACGATATATTCCCCTCCTTTTTTAATGTATGTAACATGTTACATACTACATAAAAAATATATGTTGTTTAATGACACATCATAAATACTCTAACATGTTACATGGATTGTACATTCCTAATTTTTATTATATATTATTATCATGTCATGTCAATAGATTTTAATTAGAATAATGGAGAGATAAATATGAATATAAAAAATAGGCAAGTGTTTTCCACAACTTTAAATGAGAAAGTTCATATTATAGAAATTTCTAATAACTTTTTAACAGTTGAATTTTCTAACTATGGAGCAATGATTACAAAATTAATTATTAATAAACATAATCTTGATCTTATTGTTGGGTGCAATTCCATGGAAGAATATATTTTACAAGATAAATTTTTCGGTGCAACTATAGGAAGGTACGCCAACCGAATTGAAAAAGGCAAGTTTAAGTTAAATTCCAAAGAATACGAAGTTTCAATTAATGAACCCCCTAACCATTTACACGGCGGTTTTAATGGTTTTCATAAAAAACTTTGGAGTTTTGAAATAGAAAATAGTTCTATAATTTTTTCTTATTTCAGTAAAAATATGGAGGAAGGCTTCCCTGGAAATTTAGAAATTAAAGTAAAGTACACCCTTATAGAAAATCAGTTATCCATTGAGTATTTTGGACTCTCTGATGAAGATACGATTTTAAACCTGACAAATCACAGTTATTTTAACTTAAACGGTGAGGGTGTGGGAGATATAAAAAATCATACTATCAAAATAGCTTCTGAAAAATATACTGAAATGAATAAAAACAACATTCCCAATGGAAATTTAATAGATGTTTCAAATACACCCTTGGACTTTCAAAAACCTATTTCCATAGAAGAAATGTTTTTAAAAGAAAATATCCTACTGGACTATGACCATAATTTTTTATTGAAAAATAGTGAAAATATAAAAGCCAGCGCCTATTCTCCGCTGACTAAAATAAAGTTGGACTTATATACTGACTATCCTTGTATGCAGTTTTTTACTGCTTCTAATTTAAAAGACTTTAAAGGGAAAAGTAACTATTCTAATTTTTCAGCCTTTTGCTTTGAGCCTCAGTATGCTCCAAATTCAATTAATATTAAATCCTTTGTACAACCTATTCTAAAAAAAGGAAAAAAATATAGTCACTTTATTAAATACATTTTTAGCCTTTAAAGTACCCTTTAATATTTTATTAAGGGGTACAAACAATTTAAACTAATTTGTTAATGATATGGCTTTTATTTATTTTTAGAATATATTTTCCTTTGCACTTGTCTTTTTCAAAATACATATTCAATATTAATAAAGTCTATATTTTATTTTACTTTTCAAGTTAAATACTATTTTTTCAAAAAAATTATATTTTATTATTTACATATCAGAAAATATTGTTTAATATTAATACAAAATATTGTTTTATTTTTAGGTTGACTATTTGATTTTGTATGCCTATAATAGAAAACGTTGTCAATTTCTATAAATGAGGTGTATTATGAATCAAAGTAAAATTAAGAAAACGCCAAGCCTGTTTTTGGCGATTTTACCGATAATTATAATGATGGTACTGTTAGGATTGGGATATGTTGTTTTAGACCTTAGAGCAGAAGTTCTAATGCTGGTCTCCGCTATTTTCGCAGGATTTATAGCCATTTACTTAGGTTATAGCTGGGACGATATTATGGATTCCATAGTAGGTAAACTTTCAAAGACCATGCCCGCAATTTTTATATTAATTATAGTGGGTTTTATGATAGGTTCATGGATGATTGGCGGTACAATTCCAATGATGGTTTATTATGGTCTTAAAATAATAAGTCCTAAATATATAGCTGTAACTTCTTTTATCGTAACAGCAATAGTATCAATATGTACCGGAACTTCGTGGGGTTCAGCCGGAACAGTCGGAGTGGCTTTAATGGGAGTTGCCACCGGTATGGGAGCAAATCTTCCCTTAGTTGCAGGCTCAATAGTGTCAGGCGCATATTTTGGCGATAAAATGTCACCATTGTCAGACACTACTAATCTAGCTCCAATAGCAGCAGGTTCCAACTTATATGACCATATATTCCATATGTTCTATACAACTATACCTGGCGCAATTATATGTATCGTGGTTTATACCTTTGCGGGCTTTTCTGCCGTAGGTAAAATTCCAGCAGATGACTCTCAAAGTATTAAACTTATTTTAGATACTTTGGTATCTCTCTTTAAATTTAATCCTTTGATTTTATTGCCGCCTGTAATCGTACTATACGGTTCAGTAAGAAAAAAACCTACTATACCGGTTATGTTGCTTTCAAGTTTTGTTGCCTTTTTTAATGCAATTATATTTCAAAATTTCACATTACAGCAATGCTTTCAAGCATCAATAGACGGTTTTAACATAAATATGTTTGCACAAAACGGTATAGATGTTTCAAATTTAATTTCCGACATACCCACTTTATTAAACAGAGGTGGAATGATTTCAATGCTCGGAACTGTATTAATTGCTTTTTGCGCCTATGCCTTTGCCGGTACAGTTTCTGTTACAGGTTCATTGGACATAGTATTAAATAAACTTATGACACTAGTCAGTAGTGTGGCAGGATTAATCATCTCCACTATCATATCCTGTATAGTGGCAGTATGTGTTACCAGTAATGGACAATTGTCAATTTTACTACCAGGAGAAATGTTTTCAAAGGAATATATAAAAAGAGGTTTGGAACCTAAAAACCTTTCACGAACTTTGGAAGACTCCGCAACTGTTGTAGAGCCCATAGTCCCTTGGACTGCAGCAGCCGTATATATGGCAAATACACTCGGAGTAAGCACTATACAATACCTACCTTGGGCTATTTTATGTTATACAGGTGTAATTTTCGCCGTATTTTATGCAGTTACAGGTATTGGAATAGCAAAGATTGACAAAGACAGCGAATATTACAATGAATATTTAAGTCTACAGGATAAATAATTTAGCGTATTAATATTTTATTAATATAATACACATCCCTTAAAGGGCTACCTATTATTATACTTAACATACAATAACAGGTGGCCCTTTTACATTTTTTAATTTTCAGTTTTACTTAAAACTACAACTCTTGTACCACTTATATTATCATAAAATAAAATTCTCTTTTTCCGTAAAAACATAATAAATAAGTACAGGTAGAATAGTACAACAATTCCGTCAATGGACAATCCTAATATAATAGTTGCTATACTTTGTTCCAATTTTGACAGTCCTGTATTTAAAATTCCAAGAATTACCAATACACCTACTAATATAAAAGTTCTTATTAGAATTTGTTTAAAAGCTAATTTCCCGTTTTTTATACTTATAATTTTTATTTTAAGTAATTTCATTCCAAAGGTTTCACCATCATAAATAAGCGGCATTATAATAAAATAAAGCAGGTATAAACCTATCGTTATTGCATTATGAAAAATCTCCACATTAATTCCAAAAATATGAAAAATTAATTTAAAGACATCTATAAAAATATTTACTATTGCAAAATCTACAACTAAGGCTAAACCTCTTCTAAGAATACTTGCATATTCCGATTTAGTATTGACAACTCCCTTTTCTACACTTGGTAAAAATATCCCTAGGATAGGAGTGATTAAATAACCTAAAACAGTTCCCACGGTATTTACTATTAAATCATCAACATCGGCCAACCTGTAAGCTTTAGGATATATTCCGTATATTCCGGTGTACTGAGTTATCTCATAAAACAAACTCAATAAAAGTCCAAAAAGTAGGGTTTTAAAAAAAGAAAATTTAAAATATTTCCTTAAGTAAACACCAAAAGGCAAGGTCAATAACAAATTAAAAGCAACTGTATAAAAGCTTGGTGACTTTAATGAACTTAACCAAGTCTTTGGATTTCCAAATTCAAACCCGCTTTGTTCAAGAAAATCTCTCACAAATTTAAAAGGCGTTAAATTCGGAACAAGGTCTTTCATATTTGCAACCTCATCCATACTTGGCAAGGGTAAAATTGTCATAAACCAAGCAGTTATCATATACAATATAAAGGAAAATACAACTAAATTCTTTTTAATTAACACTCCGTTATACTTTCTATATTGATAAATCATAACCGGTATAATGGATATATAAATTAATATTAATGATATGGCAATTCCACTAACTATAGGTACTCTATATGCACTCATACTTACTCCTAACGTTACATTATTTCTTTAATAATTAATATGTTATAATAAAATTCATACTTAAATCAAGGAAAATTTAAGTGCGATTAAACTGTTATAAACTTACTTCAAAATTATATTTTAAAATATTTTTGTCTTATCTAAGTACTCTCGTACCTTCTATAATAATTTTAAATTGTTGTAATTACACTACTTCTATTATAGTTGTTTTTATTTGCGATTTTTATTAAAAAAATAGTTTGGTGATTAAATTGATTCTTAATCTACTCTAAATACTTTTAATATATTTGCAAAATCATAGATAAAAATTTTTTAAATATAAAAATAATTAAAATTGCTCGTAAATATTAACTATTACAATATGCAAGGATATTTTAAAATTCCTAATTTATCTGACTTCTACTAAAATTAACTATCTTAATCAATTATTTATAACTATATTGCCTTATATTTTTAATTAAGTAGAAATAAATTTGAAAATATGATAATTTTATTAGATAGACTAAGAAAGGAGATTACAAATGGATAATGAAAAAATTAAAGCATTAAAGTCCGCTTTCCCACATACTATTCCAATTGCAGCAGGATTTTTATTTTTAAGTCTTTCTTACGGAATATTAATGAGTAGCAAAGGATTCTCCGTATTCTATCCCATTTGCATGAGCGCTTTTATATATGCAGGATCTATGCAGTTCGCCTCTGTTAATTTACTGTTATCCGCTTTCAATCCCCTAGCTGCTTTTATACTTACTTTAATGGTAAATTGCAGACATTTATTTTATGGTATCTCCATGTTAAATAAGTATAAGGACACAGGTATTAAAAAATTATTTTTAATATTCGGATTAACAGACGAAACATTTTCCATTAATGTGTCTGTAGATGTTCCTGATGAAGTAGATAAAGGATGGTTTATGTTTTTTGTAACATTTTTAAACTATATGTATTGGCTACTTGGGACTATAGTTGGATCACTACTAGGTAAATACATAACTTTTAATACGGAAGGAATTGAGTTTGTATTAACGGCTTTATTTTTAGTTATATTTATAAATCAATGGTTAGTTGCAAAATCTCATACCTCAGCCATTATTGGTGTCATTTCTCCAATTATTTGCCTGGCCATATTCGGATCTGAAAATTTTATGATACCCTCTTTGATTTTAATTTTAGCTATATTTTTTATATTTAGAAAGAAGGTGGAATAATGCAAATGACTGTCAGTGAAAGTATAATTACCATATTGGTTATAATTTTAGGTACTATGTTAACTAGATTTTTGCCTTTTGTTATTTTCCCCGAAGATAAAACTCCACCTGATTTTATAAAATATCTGGGAGATGTTCTTCCCTATGCTGTAATAGGTTTACTTGTAGTTTACTCTTTAAAAGACGTTTCCTTTACCAGCGGAACTCGAGGCATACCTGAAATATTATCTATAATTTTAATTACATTAGTACATTTACGTAAAAAAAATACGCTACTAAGTATTGCAATAGGAACATTTTTTTATATGTTTTTATTACAAGTTGTTTTTTAATAAGTCATTTAAAAGTAAAAATAGCATAAATAAAAATAGACAAATTTGTCTATTTTTATTTATGCTATGAATTTTTTATTTAAAGCTCTTTTCCAGTTTCTCAATCATTTCGTCAACGTGTTTTTCTTCAATTACTAAAGGAGGTAAGAATCTCAACACATTTCCCCCTGCCACTACAGTTGTAAGTCCATTTTCAAGACCTCTATTTACTACGTCGCCCGCCACTATATCATCCCTGAGCTTTAAACCTCTTATTAATCCTTCACCTTTAACTTCAAGAATAAAGTCATATTTATTTTTCAATTCCATTAATTTTTTCTCAAAATAAATTGATATTTCATTTACATGGTCTAGAATATTATCTTCTTCAAAAATATCCAGCACAGCAGATACAGCTGCTCCCGCCAAAGGATTTCCACCATAGGTAGTTCCATGATCACCCGGTTTTAATGAGTTTTCCGCCATCTTGTCATTTAACAAAAAGGCACCTACCGGGATTCCATTTCCAAGAGCTTTAGCGGTGGTAACTATATCCGGTTTAATTCCCAGTTTGTGAAATTTATAAAAATCTCCTGTTCTACCCACGCCACATTGTATCTCATCTAAAATTAAAATAATGTCCTTTTCCTTACAAATTTTCTCAATCTCTTTAAAAAACTTCTCTTCTCCAACGTTAATACCGCCTTCGCCCTGTATAGGTTCAACTACAATGGCAATGGTATTTTCAGTAATTAAATTTTTAACACTTTCAATATCATTAAACTCCGCAAACTTAACACCATCTAAAAGAGGCATAAAGGGTTTCCTGTAACTTTCAGTTCCGGTAATGGAAAGAGAACCGATAGTCCTTCCATGAAAGGAATTATTAAAGGCTATTATCTCATATTTATCTTCACCTTTATTTTCATAAGCATATTTTTTTGCTGCTTTTAAAGCACCTTCAATAGCCTCTGCTCCACTGTTGGTAAAAAATGCTTTGGACATTTTACTTGCCTTAACTATTTTTTCCGCCGCTTCAGCTATAGCCGTATTATAATACAGATTTGATGTATGTGTAATTTTATCTATTTGATCCTTTAATCTGTTTTTAAACTTCTCATTGCTATATCCAAGTCCAACTACACCTATTCCACTTACAAAATCCAAATATTTTTTCCCTGTAGTGTCGTATAAATATACGTCTTCCCCTTTTTCAAAAACTATGGGAGCTCTGTTGTAGGCTTTAAAAACATTGTCTTCGAATTTTTCCATGTACTTGTTCATAAAATTTCCTCACTCCTGTATATTAGGGTCCCAATTCCCTTATTTGTAAAAATTTCCAATAAGATACTGTGCAATTTCCTACCGTCTAAAATGTGTACTCTTTTAACTCCGCCTTTTACGGCTGATACACAATTTTGAATTTTAGGAAGCATTCCTCCCTCAATTTTTCCCTCTTCTATTAACTTTTCAGCTTCATCTACAGATATTCTGGAAATTAAAGAACTTTTATCATCAAAATCCAAATAAAAACCTTCAGTATCTGTTAAAAAAGCCAGTTTTTCAGCTTCTAATGCAACTGCAATTGCACCTGCCGCCTCATCAGCGTTTATATTATACGTTTCATAATCCTTATCCATTCCAATAGGACAAATTACAGGTATATATCCATTGTTTAAAAGAGTATAAATCAAGTCAGTGTTAATTTTTATAATATCTCCTACAAAACCGATATCTTTCCCGTCAACATATTTTTTAGTAACTTCAATGGTAAAACCATCTTTTCCGCTTAAACCGACAGCCTTTACTCCCATGCTCTCCATATAACCGACCAGACCTTTATTTACACTTCCAAGGACCATTTCCGCAATCTCCATAGTTTCAGCATCAGTTACCCTAAGCCCTTTATAAAACTCTGATTCCAACCCTTTATATTTTGACCATTTTGAAATTTCATTTCCCCCGCCGTGAACTATTACAGGAAGCATTCCAACAGATTTTAACAATGCTACATTTTTCATAACATTTTCCTTAAGCTCACTGTCCACCATAGCACTTCCGCCATATTTAATTACCACTATTTTTCCCTTAAATTTTTGAATATAGGGAAGAGCCTCTATTAATACATTTGCCTTATATTCTACTTCTTTGCATTTTATAGTATCACTCATATTCACATCTCCATTTTTAAGACTAAGGGAACACAGGAGCCAATTTCAATCCTTCGGCTTCATCAAACCCATACATTAAATTCATATTTTGAATAGCTTGACCTGCAGCTCCCTTTACCAAATTATCTATGGCACTTATAACTACAAGCCTATTAGTTCTTTCATCTATTTTAAAATTAATATCTACATAATTACTTCCCTTAACCCATTTAGTTTCAGGATAAATTCCTTCATCTAATATTCTTACAAAGTAATCATCTTTGTAGAAATCCACATAAATTTTCTTTATATCATCGTAAGAAAACTTTCCCTTTAAATTTACATATGATGTAGCTAAAATACCTCTATTCATAGGAATTAAGTGAGGCGTGAAATTAATAATTATCTTCTCATTTGCCCCGTAAGTAAGTTGTTCTTCTATTTCAGGTGTATGTCTATGATTTGTAATTCCATAAGCTTTAATATTTTCATTTACTTCACAGAACATATTAGCTAAACTCGTTCCTCTACCAGCACCTGAAGTTCCTGACTTCGCATCAATAACAATACTCTTTAAATCAATTATCTTTTCTTTTACTAGGGGGTAAAGAGCAAGTATGGACGCTGTAGTATAACATCCTGGATTTGCCACAATCCTTGCTTCTCTTATATCATCTCGATTTATTTCACAAAGACCATATACGGCCTCTTTTATAAATTCAGGTGATTTATGTTCTAATTTGTACCATTCTTTATAGACATCAATGTCTTTAATTCTAAAATCTGCACTAAGATCTACAATTTTAACCTGCTTTAAAAGTTCTTCATTTACAATTCCTGAACAATACCCTTGAGGAGTTGCAGTAAAAATCAGGTCAACTTCTCTACTAAGTTCTTCTATATCTCCTCCAACGCAAGTATCATCAACTATTTTAAAATAACTTCCAAATACTCTACTGTATTCTTCACCAACATAACTTTGAGAATATAGCCATTTAATGTCTACTTCTTTGTGATTTAACAGCAATCTTACTAGTTCTTCACCTGCATAACCAGTTGAACCAACAATACCAACTTTTACCATTTCATCTCCTCCAAATAAATATTTCCGAATATTATACCATAAACAACTGCTATATACTATCGTTATATAGTTAAAAACACTTAAAATACTTTAATTCGTTAAAAGGGCAAACAACCTGAAGTGCACCATTGCCTTTTTCTTTTTTACTACTTATTTTATGTTTTACCAATTATCTAAAAGTGCTTTTTCCCTACTCCAGTGAACATTTTCAATGTAATCTCTAACTTCGTTTGCTCTTCCTTCTTTAAAAAGCTTTAAAATTTCCATATGTTCTGTATTGGTTTTTAATAATTCCGTCGTAATCATCTTTTCATCTATTCGCGAATAATCCGCGCCTATAAATTTTTTCTTTAATCTATGTATTTCCGCAATCATCTTTTCATTTTCACATTTATTTATATAAATATTGTGAAAGGTAATTTGCAAATCATTATACTTTGTATACAATTTGTTTTCTATTGCTGAAGACATTGCATCAATATAGAATTTCATAAGTGAATAATCACTTTCTTTCAAATTATTTACTACTAAGCTTGCAATTTTCGCATCTAAAACACCTATCATTTCATAATAATCCTGTACATCTTCTTTAGTATACTGTTTAAATTTAAAGCCCTTTCTAGGCTCATGCTCCAGTATGTCATCAGCACTTAATTGAAAAAGAACTTCACGTACAGGTGTCCTGCTTATTCCCAACTGTTCCGCCAAATACTGTTCTGTTATCTTATCGTTTCTCTTCATATTTCCAGAAGAAATTTGCATTGATAAAAAATCATATACTCTATCTTTAATACTCATAACCCCCACCATTCCTATAATAAGCTTTCATACTAATACTATATTAGCACACTTTCCAATTTTTTTGTTGATTGTAGTTATTGTATAATGTATACTATTTTTGAAAGCTATAGTTATTTTTTGTTTTTTAGGAGGAATATTATGTTTAAAAATGTAATCGTTCGTGTACCGTCTAAAACCATTAGTGAAGGCTTGACAAGTGCTAATGAGGGAAAACCAGTTTATGAAAAGGCTTTAGTGCAACATGAAAATTATGTAAGTGCATTGACGAAAACCGGAGTTAACGTTACAGTTTTAGAACCAAAAGACGAATTCCCAGATTCCTGTTTTGTAGAAGATGTGGCACTTTGTACAAGTAAGTGCGCAATTATCACTCGTCCAGGAGCAGAAAGCAGAAGAAAAGAAGCAGAACTTGAAGATATGATAGAAGCCTTAAAATCTTTTTATGACAATATTGAATATATTAAAGCACCCGGAACTATTGAAGCCGGAGACATTATGATGGTTGGAGACCATTTTTATATCGGGCATTCAGACCGTACTAATGAGGAAGGCGCAAGGCAGATGATAGAAATATTAGAAAAGTACGGACTAACCGGTCAAGTTGTAGAAATGAAAGAAATGCTACATCTAAAAACAGGTCTTGCTTATTTGGAAAATAACAACCTTCTAGTAGCCGGTGAATTTAAAACCGCACCTGAGTTTGAAAAATTTAATAAAATTGAAGTAGATATAAAAGAAGCTTATGGAGCAAATTGTATTTGGGTTAATGATTATGTATTAGTTCCAAAGGGTTATCCCAATGTTCAAAAGAAAATAGAAGATTTAGGATATAAGGTACTAGTAGTAGACACTTCGGAATTTAGAAAAATTGACGGCGGATTAAGCTGCCTATCTTTGAGATTTTAATGCAAAGTTATACTACCTCTACTAATTAATTTAGGAGGAAATTCATGGCTAATGAAGAAAAAAAACTTAATATTTTATCTCTAATAGGTATTATCATCAGTGCCATAATAGGCGCAGGTATCTTTAACCTACCAAAGGAAATGGCAACCTCTGCTTCCGCAGGCGTAACTATTTTAAGTTGGATTATTTCAGGTATTGGAATGGGTTCACTGGCTTTCTCAATGCAAAATTTAAGCAATAAAAAACCTGACTTGCATGCAGGAATTTTCAGCTTTGCTCAAGAAGGCTTTGGCGATTTTATGGGCTTTAATTCCGTCTGGGGCTACTGGGTTTCAGTAATTGTCGGAAATGTAGCGTTTGGTACTTTGATGTTTAGTGCTCTAGGCTATTTCCTTCCCATATTTGAAGGTGGAGAAAACATCCCATCAATAGTAGGAGCTTCTATAATTTTATGGTTTATTCACTACATTATATGTAAAGGACTTGATAAAGCTACCTTTTTAAATACTCTGGTTATGATTGCTAAATTAATTCCCTTAATAATTTTTATAGTCTGCGTCATTGGAGGATTTAATAAGGGCATTTTCTTTCATAGATTTTGGAGTTTAAATACTGAAAATTTTTATCTTCCAGATGTTGTCCATCAACTTAAAAACACTATGCTCGTAACTGTATGGGTATTTATAGGAGTGGAAGGAGCAGTTGTATTCTCCGGTCGTGCTAAAAAAAGAAGTGATGTAGGAAAAGCAACTTTACTTGGATTTGCCACTGTTACTGTTATTTATATGAGTATTACCGTTTTTTCTTACGGCATTATGACTCAAGAAGAAATTAGAAGTTTGCCAAATCCTGCAATGGCATATATCTTAGAAAGAGTAATAGGAAAAGCCGGAGCCATAATAGTCAATTTAGGTGTTATTATTTCAATTTTCGGCGCATGGATTGCAAACACCTTACTTGCAGAAGAAGTATCCTATCAGGCAGGAGAAAGAAATTTATTTCCGGTTATTTTTACTAAGGAAAATAAAAACAAAATACCTATTAACGCCTTAATTATTACCAACATAATTGTCCAAGTATTGTTACTTTCCTTTATAGTTACAGATCAAGCTTATTCAATATTATCTCAACTTTCTTCTGCAATTATACTATTACCCTATACATGTGTAGCACTATACCAATTGAAAGTAACTTATACAGAAAAGCAATCGGATTCACTTGGAAATTACATTGTCGGAATAATTGCCACTGCCTATATGTTATGGCTGGTGTATGCTTCAGGATTTATGTATACTGTGCTTACAATGCTTACTATTTTACCTGGAGCAATTATGTTTATTTACGTTAGAAAATACTATAAGCAACAAATTTTTAAAAACTATGAAGTTTTTATATTTATAATTGTCGCAGCACTCTTTGTTTATGGTTTAATTCAATTACCTCTAATTATGGCATTATAAATTTCTTCATATAAAAAAGGAAGAATTAAGTTCTTTCTTTTTTAATGTTTAAAATATTGTGGTATTATAAAAGTAGGAGGTGGTAGTATGTCTAATTTAGTTCCTATTAAAAAACATATAAAAGAAATTTTAAAGGATATTGAAGACATTGAAAAAGATTTAAACTCCGCCAAAAACTGGGGAATTTTTGATATTTTTAAAGGCAAGGGCCTTACCAGTCTTATGAAACACAGTAGAATAAGTGACGCCGAGAGAAAGTTCAACAAATTGAAAAAAGAGTTAAATATTTTATCTGAGGAATTAGAAAAAGCAAATATATACTATGATTTTGAATTTAAAAATAGCAGTATTAATACTTTTTTAGATATTTTTGTAGATAATATATTTTCAGATTTTTACAGTCAATCAAATATAAATGTAAATAGAGAGAAAATCAAAAGACTAAAGACTTCCCTTGAGACTTTATATGAAAAATTTTAATTTTTTAAAATTTCTTTACTAAACCTTAATATCTTTTTAATTGTTTTTAGTGAATACTGATTTATAATTTAAGTATAAAAGAAATCTGGTGATGTTCAATGAAAGAAAATAATTTAATCTATAAAGAATTAGTTGAAAGTAAAATAGATGAACTTAAAGCTCAAAGACGATTTTTCGAAATGAAAAAGTATATACAACATGGTAACACTACTGTTTTTGAGCACTCCTACAAAGTTGCTCTATTAAGCTGTAAAATTTCAAATACCTTAAGATTAAAAGTAAATCATTCAAACTTGATTAAAGGGGCCATGCTCCATGATTATTTCCTATATGATTGGCATGATACAAAAAATAAAGCAGTACTACATGGTATAAATCATCCGAAAGTAGCTTTGAAAAATGCAAAGGAAGATTTTGAAATTAATAGGGTTGAGGAAGATATAATTTTAAGACATATGTTTCCGTTAAATCCTCTTCCTCCAAGGTATCTTGAAAGTTGGGTAGTGTGTGTTGCAGATAAAATTTCCGCTGTTACAGAAACTATATCTCCAATTAAGATTTACTATAGAAACACTTTGATTTTTTGTAATAAAATCATTTTTTTAGCTAAAAATTTAATTATAAGTTAAAGTATAGAGGCTGCAGACATATTTATTGTCAACAGCCTCTATTTTTTATCTCGAACCTCCTCCGGAACCTCCGCCAAAGGAACCTCCTCCACCTCCAATGCTGGAAAATCCACTTCCTCCTGCACTGGAACTTGAAATTCTATCGTAATAGGTAGAACTAAATCCTCGTGAATACATATTTATATAATATATTGCAGCTAAATCATAAGTTGTCTCTTTATAATAATTTGGATATATATTTTCAAACTCCCTTCTCACTTCTTCAGCAATACCAAATAGAGAAGCATAAATTAAAAAGTCATCCCATATATGAACATTATAAGAATCTCTGGAATTTAAAAGAGAATAATCCTTAAGGTACTGTTGAAACTTAACTAAGTTTTCTGAAAGTTCTTTTCCCTTTTCACTATATACTGTATACAAGTACTTTGAATATCTGTTTAGCTGTACTTCTGTTTCTAAATAACCTCTATCTTTTAATATATTTCTTGAAATATCTTTAAAATCTCCTAACTTACTTTCAAGAGTTTCATAATTTTCCTTAGCCCACTCTTTAAAGTCGTTTTCATTTAGTACTCCATCTCCTTTAGATGCTTCTAAAATTATGGAGTATATATATTTTTCTACTTTATCTTCACTTTTCAAATTTTCATTTAAGATTTTAAAAGAAATCGTGTCTTTCTTTATAAACATACCTTTGGTATCCTTTAAAGCTTCTATATTTTCCTCTTTTATCCACTTTAAAAAATATGCCGAAATATAATTTTCTAAAGAGTTTTCCCAACTGGTGTTAAATATTAAAAACAAATCTCCAATATTTCCATTATAGGGAACCTCTCTAAAATATTCTCCCTTTAAATTTTTCTTATTTAGAACTAATTTATCTACTTTTGTACCTTCATAATCAGCTGAACGCACATATTTCGCCCTCTTATTTAAGAGATATATTACTAATAAGATAATTCCCGCAAATAGTACGGCTAAAAAAATTGAAGTTCCAATATCTACATAATCAGATCCTTTAAAGGCCAAGTTTCTATAGTATTCAAAATCCTCATCTATTACAGAATCAGTATTAAAAATTCCATTTTCAAACTGTACCAATAAAGTTAAATAATTACTCTTTGAAAAACCTTTAGTCGATTTTGCATTAATTACGCCATCTTGAAAGTATTTCTCTCCTTCAAAACCAAAAGTCCAAATTTTAGAATTGTTTTCATTTATTTCAAGGTTGTTAGCATATACTTTTAAGTTTGCATTTTCAGGTGGTTCCGCTAAATCATCATTTATAAATTCCCAGTATACCATTTGATAATCATTTAACTGTTTTACAAAATTTGTTATTCTATACTGGACTACAAACTCATTATTGGAATAATTAGTTTTCCCAAAGGTCAATTCATATCCATTGGGAGTTTTAACAAATCCATATTTCCCGGCCTTTTCCTCAAAAGACCAATCAATGTCCCAGTTATCTACAAACTCCATAGGTTGTCCATTGTAATAAACTGTATAGTCCACTATTGTAGAATCAGCTAAGTTCTCAATTACAATATAATGTTCCGTATTGTCATCATCATAATAATTCCACTTGCTGTTTATAATGGCATCTCCATTTTCCTGAAGTTCCACCGTAATATCTACATCATACAACTCCGTAGCAAAACTTTTTGATGGAAATATAAATATGATGAACAACATTAAAAATAATTTTAAATATTTATTTTTCATATTAGCCTCTTTAATTTTAAATATTACCAAGAAGGCATATTCTCCTTGTTTTCAGTAGTTTTAAAATACTCCTCTTGCGTGAAATTAAAAACACTTGCAATAAGGCTATTCGGAAAACTTTGAACACTGGTATTGTACTTAGTAACAGTATCATTATAAATCATTCGTGAATGTCTTACGTTATCCTCATATTTCCCTATTTGAGTCATAGTGTCTCTATATACTTCTGAAGCTTTTAAATCCGGATAATTCTCCGCAACTACGTTAATTCTTCCCAATGCCTGTCCAAATAAATTTTCTTCTTTTTCAAAGTCATTTACTTCCGAATCTCTGCTTACATGTGTTCTGCTGTCTGTAATTTCCTTTAACAACTCATATTCATGTTCTTGGTATAATTTTGTAGCTTCAATTAAACTACTAATGGCATCCCATCTTGATTCTATTTGCGTAGCAATTTGCCCCTTTGCATTTCTCACCATTTCCCTTTGTTTTACAAATCCGTTGTACATTGAAACAACTACCAAAGCTATAACTATTAATATTACTATTATAGGTATCATTTTATTTTCCTCCTATCAAGCTAGACTTTTCAAAAATATATATTTATTATACTATAATCCTCTTGACTATAATAGTTTTTTATATTATTATTAGCATAAGCCAATAATAAATAGGAGGTTTTATGGCACGACAAATTCAAAATAAAATAATAAGGTCGCAACCTTCGCTTAATTCTTGGTCTCCATCAGATGAATATAAAGACTTACCTAATTCAAAACTAATTTTACATTTAGAGGAATGGGAATGTTTAAGATTAGTAGATTATATGAGCCTTTCACAACAAGAAGCCGCAGCGTCAATGGAAATATCAAGACAAAGTGTGCAATACTTACTCCAATCAGCACGAAAAAAAGTAGCTCGTGCACTTGTAGAGGGAATTCCCCTACTAATTGATGGAGGGAATTATGAACTATTATTAGAAGAAAACACAAATATAGAAAGGAAGAATGAAATGAAAGTAGCAGTAACATTTGAAAATGAAAAAGTTTTTCCCCACTTTGGAAGAACACCATTCTTTGCAATTTATGAAATTGAAAACGGAAATATTGTTGAAAAAAGTATTTTAGAGACACCTGCATCAGGTCACGGAGCTCTAGTTGATTTTTTAACAGAAAAAAATATAGAAGCACTTATTTGCGGAGGTATTGGCGGAGGTGCCGTTAATGCATTGAGAGAAGCCGGCATTTCAATTTACGCAGGTGCTACAGGCAGCGCTGATGAACAGGTTAATTCCTTTATAAAAGGTCAGCTTACCGTGAATATGGAAGCAAACTGTAACCACCATCATGAACACCATCATAAACATAATCACAACCACAGACATGAAAATGGAGGCGAATGTCAGAACCATAAGCATAATCATAATCACAACCATAAACACTGTCATGGTCATTAATTAATTTCGGTACCATTATCTTAGATTATGAAGAGATTGAAAACTCAACTCTTCATACCTGCAATGCAGGTAAGCAAGATAATTCACAAAAACCCCTGATTTCCACAGGGGTTTTTAAATTCTAATCATCAATATTAAATTCATTAAAAATATTTTCCATAGTTGTAGAGTCTAAAAAATCCAATACATCTGAAATATCACTACTTAAAACTTTACATATTGCAGAATCTTTAGTTATAAACATAACTTCAAGATAGCCGCCCAAATTTAAATAATCATATATTCTGCCGGCACTTTTAGTACCTTTAATTACTGTATAAGGACTATTGGCAACATAACCTACAATATACATATCCTCATTTACTACTACAATTGCATCTTGATCATATTTATTTTTATAATCTTTAATTCCTATTAATTTCATCCCAATTTCAAGTAACTTAGAGGCTTCATAATGTTTTAACCCCGTAAGGGTAACATATAAATCCTCATATATCTCTTCATATAATTCTTCCATAAGTACTCCCCTTATCTACACATCATGGTTTATTTATTATACCACTCTTATCTTTGAAACACTACGTACCATTTATTTACACTTTACTTTACTTGACATTTTTACAATTCCCATTATAAACTATATAAGTTAAATTAATAAAATAATTAATATACTTAGATCAATTTTAAAATTTTTCAATTTTCAAGTATACTAACGCTAAATTTAGGAGACTTTAATGAATTCAAAAAAACGTGATATTTTAATTATGGGATTTGCACTCTTTGCTATTTTTTTTGGAGCAGGAAACCTAATATTTCCTCCTATGCTTGGGAATATGGCAGGTTCAAGGTGGAGCATTGCAACTGCCGGATTTTTATCAACTGACCCAGTACTGCCCATATTGGGAGTTATTGCAACTGCCCTTGTAGGCGGACGCCCTGAAGACTTAGGTAAAAGAGTTAGTCCAAGATTCGGGATTTTTCTTTCAGCTATTGCAATATTGCTTATAGGTCCAATACTTTCTGTGCCTAGAACTGCTGCCACAACTTTTGAAATAGCAATAAAACCCTATATAAATTCGAATTATTCAAATATGGCCATGGTTGGTACATCTATTATATTTTTTGCTGTAACCTATTATTTTTGTATGAATGAAAGTAATGTAATTAATATTATAGGGAAATTTTTAACTCCCGGTTTATTAATAGTACTTGCCGCAATTATTATAAAATGTATTTTCATTCCCATAGGTCCAATCGTTGAAACAGATATGACAAATCCATACCATTTCGGTTTCACTGAAGGTTACCAAACTATGGATGCTCTAGGCTCGCCTTTAATGTGCGGAATAGTCCTTACAGATTTAATACGTAAAGGCTATACAACTAGAAAAGAACAAAAAAATATGATTATAAAAGTTGGTATTGTAGCAGGAGTTTTATTGATGTTTATATATGGAGGGCTTGCCTTTGTAGGCGCCACAACATCTTCCATACCTGAAACTGATAGAGTATTACTTCTTTTAAAGTCTATTAACAGCATTTACGGAAACACAGGTAAAATAATAATGGGAGTTGCGGTTACCCTTGCCTGCTTAACAACTTCTGTGGGTTTAATTGCCACAGCTGGTAATTTTTTCAACTATACATCAAAAGGTAGAATATCCTATATAGGCGTAGTAAGAATTTCAATAATAGTAAGTACTTTAATATCATTATTGTCAGTTTCCGGAATAGTCAAATTAGCAACTCCAATGTTACTAACTATTTTCCCAATTATTATTGTCCTAATATTCTTGACCCTTTTTGATAACTATATTAAATATGATTTAAGCTATGTAGGTCCTGTTATAAGTGCAGGGATTATTGGACTAATTGATGCTTTACACAGTACCTTCAATATGTTTGATAAATTATACAGCTATATTGAAATGCTGCCCTTTGCTAAAAGCGGATTTCCTTGGTTAGTACCGTCAATAATATTCTTTATAGTATTTACAATTTTGGGAGCTCTTATCCAAAGTAAAGACACCAAAAAAATTAGCCTATAAACTCCTCTTATTAAAATAAGAGGAGCTTTTTTGCACCACTTAAAAATTCCTATAATATTATACTCATGTCTTAAAATAACCTTTAACATTAAAATATATTTTTAATTATAAATCTAAAATAGTTCTATTTAACAACAGTTAAAGCAATTATTTTATTAATTCTTTATATTAATAGACTTCAACAAAATTTATCTTTTTAAATTAATTTATAAAATATTTTAACAATAATGATTATCATTATCTTGGCTGGGTATATAAAGACTACAGATAATTACAGATTGTTTCTGTTTAAATATTAAATAAATTTAAATTATATGGAGGAATTAAAATGACTTATAAATTACCGGAATTAGGATATGAATACGATGCTTTAGAGCCCCACATTGACGCTCAAACTATGGAGATTCACCTTACTAAACACCATCAAACCTACGTTGATAAATTAAACGGCGCTTTGGAAAATAATCCTGAACTTCAGGAACTTAAACTCCCTGAATTGTTGTTAAAACATAAGGAATTACCTGAAAATATTAGACAAGCTGTTATAAATAATGGCGGCGGACACTATAACCATTCATTGTTTTGGAAATTAATAGCTCCAGGTGGAAGTAAGGAACCTGTAGGAGATTTAAAGAAAATTATTGAGGAAAACTTTGGAAGTCTTGAAGATTTTAAATCTAAATTCAGCGATGCTGCCGCAAGTCGTTTTGGCAGTGGTTGGGCATGGTTAGTATATGATAACGGAAAAGTTTCCATTGAATCTACTCCTAACCAAGATAACCCTGTAATGGAAGGTAAGAGAGTTATAATAGGTTTAGACGTTTGGGAACACGCATATTATTTAAAATATCAAAACAGAAGACCTGAATATATTAACGCTTTTTGGAACGTAATCAACTGGGACTATGCAGAAGAAAGATATCAATATATTTTAAAAACAAGCAAGTAACAGCAAAAGCTTTCGATTAATTAATCGAAAGCTTTGTCTTTTGTACTCTTTAATTTTTAAGCTCCTAAAATAATACCTTGAGCAAAAAGCGCAACTATTACTACAGAAGTATCTATAATCACTCCTGCAATCATCGGCGTAATACCCACGCCTGCCACTTCCTTTAAACTGGTTTTCATACCTATTGAGGCAAGTGCCATGGCCAAAAACAGTTTAGATATGTTTGATATACTTCCAACGGCAACTTCAGGGATGATGCCGGTGCTTTTTATTCCGACTACTACTAAAAATAATAATATAAACCATGGAAATATCTCCATGACTTTAACTTTATTAATTGTTGTCGCATAGGCACTTTGGGCTTTCTTCTTTGCATTAATCCAAGAAAATACAAGAACTACAGGTACTATAAACAATGTCCGAGTAAGTTTTACTATTGTCGCAAGGGCTCCTGCCGCATCGGAAAAAGCATATCCTGCCGCTACTACAGATGAAGTGTCATTTACCGCAGTTCCTATCCATAATCCATATCCTGTATCTGAAAGTCCCAACATACGACCAATTATCGGAAATAATATTACAGTTATTATGTCAAAGAGAAATGTTGCTGATATGGCATAGGCAATATCTCTCTCCTCAGCTTCAATTGTAGGTCCCAATGTTGCAACAGCAGTACCTCCACAAATTGCAGTACTGACAGCTAGTAAGTTTGTCAACTTCCAATTAATTTTAAATATTTTCCCACACACTTGAGCCACTGCAAAGGAAGTAGTAAGTGTAAAAGCCATTAAAAGCAATCCGTACTTTCCCGCTTGAAGTACTTGAAGAAAACTTAAATTGATTCCCATTAAAATTATTCCCAACTTCAATATAAACCTAGAAACCCAGTTGATGCCATCATTGAAAAAACCAAATTTTTCTACAACGGGATTTAACAACATACCTATAATAAGTGCAAGTAAAGTAGCTCCTAAAATATCCTTAGGAATAAAATCATTTAACAATGTTGCAGAAATAGCAACTGCCGTTGCCAGTATAATTCCCGGCAAATATTTTTTTAATTTATCCATTTTCTCCCTCATTCTTTATTTTTTGACTATCACTATTGATTATACTTTCTTCCAATGATAAAATCTAATCATTAAAAATTATTTTACTATAATTTAATTTTATAATGAGGTGGAATATTTGCTTGATTATCGTTGTGAAACTTTTTTAGTATTAAGTGAACTTTTAAATTACACTAAGACTGCTCAAAAATTGAACATTACTCAACCAGGAGTTACTCAACATATTAAATATCTTGAAGAATACTATAAATGTAATCTATTTGAATACAAGAATAGAAAAGTAGCTCTTACAGAAAACGGTATAAAGCTTAAAGAATTTTTAACTAAGATAATCTCTGATGAAAACTATTTTAAAGAACATATTCTAAGTAGAGAAAAGAATAATAAACCTATTCACTTCGGCGCCACCTTAACTATTGGAGAATATATTATGCCGGACATACTATCTGTTTTATTCAAGAAAAATCCTGACTATAAAATCGATATGAGTGTTGCTAATACTCAGCAACTTTTGGAAAAACTGCTTCAAGGAACTATTTCCTTTGCTTTAGTTGAAGGAGCCTTTGATAAATTTAAATACGGCTACGAATTTCTGAGTTCCGAAAATTTTATAGGAGTATGCGCTCCTAATTCTAACTTACTTAAAGAAAATTCACTTGAAGAAATATTTAAACATTCACTTATTATTAGAGAAGCAGGCTCAGGAACAAGGGAGGTATTTGAAAATATTTTACATCAGCAAAATTTTTCTTTGAAAAACTTTAAAAATATTATAGAAATCGGCAATATGTCTGCAATTAAAAAAATGGTTGCCAATAATTTAGGGATTACTTTTTTATATGAAGCAGCTGTTAAAAAAGAACTTCAGGAAGGAACTTTATGTAAATTAAATATTCCCAAACTCAGTGCTATTAGAGAATTCAATTTTATCTATTTAAAAGACAGTCTCCATAAAAATGAATATTTAAACTGGTTCTATGTATTTCGTAACATTTATAGGACTTAAACTTTTTGCTAATTGTATATGTTTACAAAAATATTAGAACGATGTTTTCTTAAAATTTGTAAACTACCAAATAAAAGGTATTAAACGATACTTTACTTTCTCCGTATATTCTTCATATCCCTTTAGTTCCTTAATTAAGAGATTTTCTTCTTCCTTTATTCTCTTTATTATAATTATGGGATAAAACACCATTGGTATAAGCGCATACCATGAACCCAAAATTAAAGGAGTTGGTATAAATATTAGAAGTGTGGAAAAATATAAGGGATGACGAACTAAAGAATAAATCCCCTCACTTATCAGCTTTTGATCTTCAACAACCTTAACTATCCTTGACGCATAGGTGTTTTGCAATATTACAATTGTATAAATTACATAACCGACAATCATTAATACTAAGGAAATAATTACTAATTTAACAGAAGGAGTAGACCATTTAAATCGAAAGTCCAATCCTGCCAGTATAAAAGTTAATATAAAAAATAAAGCACTTAAGATTATGTTTACTCTTTGCTCTTTATTAGGTTCTCTAGAAAGCAATCTTCTCTTCAAGGTTTCCGGTTCTTTTACTAATAAATAAATCCCAAAAAATAACATTAAAACAGCCATTGAAGAAATATAAATCCAAGCGTTAATATACTTCACAGTACCTGCTGTAGAAAATAGTAAGAATCCTATAATTAAAAATCCCAAGCCGAATTTAACTGCCATATTCAAAATTAATTGAAGTTTAGTTTTACTCATTACCTTCACCAGTTAATTAGTAGTATTTTTCATTATTAGTATAACTACTAATCCTTTAATAAAATATTTTCTAAAAATTCATTTACCTTTTTAAAATCTTCTTCATTTGGACGTCCTTTAGCAATTCCCCCTATTAATTTATAAGGCCCAAAGGTATCATATCCTTTACAGTTAAAAGCTCCCTTTACATTAAATCCTTTATCTTTTAAAACCTTAGAAAACTTTTTTCCACTTCTTTTACTTCCATCTCCACTTGTGTATATAAGAAATACATTTTCAGGAAGATTTTCATTTCCCTCTAGAAATTCATAAATTGATTTATGAAACTTTGAAAAATATATTCCAGAGGCAAAGCCCAACATTTCATACTCAGAAAGGTCTTTCACCTCAGTATTTAGAATATTAAATAAATCTATAGGATATTTCTTTTTCATACTAAACAATAATTTCTCTGTATTTTTATGGTGAATTGACGCATATACAATTGCAACTTTTTTCATTTCACACCTCTTTAAAATTTATGTTTTTAATAATTCTTCCCAATTGACTTCTTAAATATTAACCCCTAATCTATATTTTCATTTCTAAATAAAAATTAAGGCACTATTGTCTTAAAGCGCCTTAATTTTTCTATGTAATTCAATAAAGTTAGTACATTCCGTCAGGATAGCTTCTATTTAAAGCTTCCAAAAACTCATCATATACATCAACATAAACTCTATATAAATCTTGATATATGGAGTCGGCATCAGTTGATGTAAATTTTAGCTTTGAATTAAAAGACAACTCAATACACTTAATAGCTAAATCATGTGCTCTTTTTTGATTATTAGTCATATTTGACACCACCTTATCTAAAATACAACTTACTACTATTCTTAGTTACTTGTTACCCATAATTAATTTAACTTATTCTACTTATGAATTTAAAAAAATAAAAAGGTATAAAACCTTTTTATTTTTAATATCTATATATTGCTGCAACACCGGTTTCTGTAGGCATTCTCTCCTTTGGTAGCATTACTACCTCACCCTTTGTTCCCAAAACCAATGTTCCTATTGCATCTAGAAGATCTCCTGTTTCTACGTCATCAAGAGGTTTATCTTCAATTTCTCCTGTCTCCTTATTAATTTTTCCGGGAATAATCTTATCCGATTCCAAAAGCACAGTATCTACTCTGCCCTCTAAAGATTTTTTAATTACATCTTCCAAATCTTCGCTTCCTAAGTCCTTGGCTTTTGCATTATTGTATAGCTCTACTAATTCCGCAGTTCTATCTAAGTACATTTTTTCAATAATTTTCCAAGATTCTTTTCTGATTTCCTCAAGCTCCAAAGCTTCAAAATCTTTAAAAATTCCCTCTTCCACTAGGTATTTATTTGCAGAAAGTTTTCTAAACTCTCCTTGATACTCTTTTAAGGCAACGAGAACTAAAGGAGCTTTAAATGGCTTAGAGTAATTTTCCCAAACAAATTTATCAATATATCTTAAATATTTTTCAATATCTTTGGCAATTTCATCTTTTCTGCTTCCGGTTCCAAACATAGCCCCCGACCCTGATACTGAAATACTTGGAGAAGTATATTGATCTCCTAGAACATCAGTTATTTTTATAGGAGTATCTTCTGAAAAACTCAATTCTCTAAGACCGTACCTATCTCCATAATACAATTTAAATATTTGTCTGTTAAGCCCTAATACATAGTACTTATCCGTAGATTGGAAAACCCTTATTAGAGGTTTTATATGGAAACTATCTGATACCACAGTAAATTCCTTTATATACCTATATAAATTATAAATTACACATTTGTTTCTGTTTAATAAAATAGCTAAACCATCTTTTGTATTGTTCCAAAAATCATAGTCCTGTTCCAGTTTATAGAGCGGCTCCAAAATTTTTTCAACTTCTCTTTTAGAAAATTTTTGTTCTAAACTCCTTTCAGCCTTTTGAATTTGATTTTTAAACATTATCTTATCTTGCTGGTTTCCTTCTTTATGTCTGTGCGTAGGTTGATAAATAGATATACATACTTCATCTTTTTCAAAAAGTATATCATTAGGAAAATCTTGTACTATTTCATACTTCATAAAAACAACCTCCTTATATTATCTCCTTTATAATATATTTACCTTATTTTACTGTTTATAAACCTAAAGCGTCTTTTTAACATTTGAAAGATCATAGTTCATCATCTAGTTCCAATATAATTTTCGCAGCTTTTTCAGTTTCCTCCCGTGAAATATCCTTATAAAAAACAAGTCTCACTTTATTTTCCAGTACAGGTCTAATTAAAAGTCCTTTTTCTCTTAAACGACTACAGTATTCTTCAGCAGACAAACCGCTATCTTTAACATCTAACATTACAATATTAGTCTCTACATTTTTCTGCACTCTTACATTTTTAATATTATCTAGTAACTTGCTAAAAAGTTTTGCATTTTCATTATCTTCTCTTAAAAATTTTAAGTTATTTTTTAAAGCATATAAGCCGGGAGAAGCTATAACTCCTGCCTGTCTCATATTTCCACCTAACATTTTCTTCACTTCAGTTGCCTTTTGGATAAACTTAAAATCTCCGAGAAGTAAAGAACCCATTGGAGCACCCAAGCCTTTTGATAGACAAAACATAACTGAATCCACATATTTTACTATTTCCCACGGTTTAACATTTAAACTCTCTGCTGCATTAAAAAGTCTGGCTCCATCCATATGGATTTTTACATTATAGGCTTTAGCAACATCACTTATATCCTTTAACTTTTCCAAAGTTATACAAGTTCCACCGGCAAAATTATGAGAGTTTTCAATTATCAAAAGTTTTACGTTATTATTCTCCAGTTGTTCCCTTAAGCTTTCAATACTTGGAGTTCCATTTTCATCTAACTTATAAAATAAGGGCGTTAAATTACCTCCCTTGCTAGTAAAGGTAAACTTTTCACTTTTATAAATATGTATTATCTCATCTATTAAAACTTTATCTCCAGCATTACAGTGGGTTAAAAGCGCAGCATTGTTTGCCAATGTACCTGAAGAAAAAAACAAAGCCCTGTCTTTTTTTAACAGATTACTGCTATAGTCCTCCAATTCATTTACCGCTCTATCCTCTCCTCTTCCGTAACTGTCCAATCTTCCTGCATCACCTAATTTATCAATGGTAATGGACTCCAACATTTCCTTTGTAGGCATTGAAAGAGTATCACTTCTTAAATCTATCATTTTCATCCTCCAAATTTACTGTTGTTTTATTTCTACCCTTCATATATAAAAATAAATACCCCGTGAAGTACACCCGAGGTATTTATTTTTTAATCACTGTAATTTTCATATAAGAAATCAATGGCATCTAGGTATCCCTTAAAACCTCTGTTAGAAATACTCTCCACACAAGCTTCTCTAACATAGGATACCTTTCTGAAATCTTCTCTGTTATTTACATCTGAAATATGAACTTCCACTGTAGGAATTTGAACAGCTTTTATAGCATCTAAGATTGCAACACTGGTATGAGTATATCCTGCAGGGTTTATAACAATTCCATCATAACCTTTAAAATATGATTCTTGAATTTTATCAACAATATCCCCCTCATGATTTGATTGAAAAATTTCCAGCTTTATGTTCAGCTTATTTGCTTTTTCCTGAATCATTTTATTTAAAGTATTGTAGCTTTTATCTCCATAGATTCCTTTTTCTCTAATTCCCAACATATTAATATTAGGTCCGTTAATTACAAGTACACTCCATCTGTTATCTATATAGCAATCATCTTTAATAATTCCAAAAGAATAATTTGAACCTTTTGGATTATCAATAATTTTATCACTCCACGCTTTATAAAGCTCTTTTCTCTGCTCATATAATTCTTCCAAAGGAGTACTTAAAGAAATAGGTCTATCTTTTACTTCAAGATCCTTTAAATCTCTTTTTATCCAGAATATTTCGCTGTTTTCTCTAATAATGGGATAATTCTCATCTCTTGTAACTATTCCGCCACCTGTTGAAATAACGGCCTTTTTTTCTTTGCAAACTTCCTTTAAAACTTCAGTTTCTACCCTTCTAAAGTATTCTTCGCCTCTTTTTTCAAATATCTCAGGAATACTCATACCCTCTCTCTTTTCAATTAATTTATCCGTATCAAAAAATTCTCTTTCTAAGGATTCTGCCATCATCTTTCCAATATGAGATTTTCCCGAGCCGGGCATCCCAATTAATATAATATTTAAAGTTTCATCTTTTACGTTTCCGACTATTCGCTTTATTTCATTTTTATTAATTTTAAACCCCTTAAATAACTCGCTTGATTTTTTAGCCTGTGCAACGAGCATTTCAAGTCCTCCCACATGGGGAATTCCTTTAATTTTTGCATCTATTAAAAGCCTAGTCATATGGGGATTGTAAATTAAATCCACAACTCCCCTACAATTCTCAAACTTGCTTAAATCCAATAAACTTACTCCGCTATTGGGATACATTCCCACAGGAGTAGTATTGACTATAATCTGCGCATCATAATGTAAGTTTAGATTTTTATAGTTGTTTGCTCCACTGCGAGATATTACCACAACTTCTCTTGCCTTTAAATCCTTAAGTACAGCCTGTACCGTAAGTGATGAACCCCCACTTCCCAGCACAATACACTTTAATCCCTCAGGATTTATATTATTGGATTTTAAAAGATAATTAAAACCATAGTAATCCGTATTATATCCCTTAATTTTTCCATCTACTTTAACTATTGTGTTAATACTTCCTATTTCAAGAGCTTCTTTTGAAATCTCATCACAGTACTTCATGGCAAGTTTCTTATAGGGAATAGTAACGTTAAAACCGCTATATTTATCATTTTTTATTAAAGTTTCCAAATCATCTTCTTCAACTTCTAAAAGTTCATAATTGTAACTTCCCGAAATATTATCTCCCAACATTTTATGAACTAAGGGTGAATAACTGTGTTCCAATTTTTTTCCAATTAAACCAAAATTTTTCATAACATCTCCCACTATATTTCCATATAACTTCCCAAGTACTTATATTCATCACTTAACTCTTCCAATTGATTTATAAATTCTGAAAACTCCTCTGAATATACATCCACATCTAAATCAAAGTAAAACATAAAATCAAAATCCCGCTTTGGAATAGGTCTACTTTCCAACTTTAATAAATTTATACCTAAAGTATTAATTCGAGAAAGTATTTTATATAAAGACCCTGCCCTATGAGGCAGTACCATCATCAAACTGGTTTTGTTAGCTCCGGGATATATTTCCAAATTCTTACTTATACAAATAAATCTGGTATAGTTATTATCTCTGTCCTGAATATCTCTTTCCAAACACTTCAAGTCATAAATTTTACTACAGGAATAAGATGAAATAGCAGCTACATCTCTTCTATTTGAATCTGAGACCATTTTTGACGCCTCAGCAGTATTTTCACATACAGTTATTTTCGCCTTTGGACATTTTTTTAAATATTCTTCACATTGAAGTATTGCCTGTTCATGAGAGAATATTTCCCTTATTTCCTCTCTATCAATTTCTTCTTTTGTTAATAGACAATGGTCCACTTTTAATTTAACACTTCTTACAATATAAAAATTGTGTTTAATCATTAAATCGTATACTTTATTTACAGAACCGGCAGTACTGTTTTCAAGTGGTAATATGCCATATCTACATTCCCCGCTGCTGATTTTTTCAAATACATCATCAAATCTTTTAACATAATCGATTTTAGGAATTTTAAATATTTTATCGCAGGCTTGTTGCGAATAGGCTCCTTCTACTCCTTGACAAGCAATAGTTGCTCTTATTGGAAATTGTTTATCTGTTTCATTTAACACTGTATTAACTTTTTCACCTAACTTTGAGATTTTCTTTTGAGATTTTCTTTGATAGTCCTTACTTAAATCCATAATAGTGTTAAAAAGTATATTCGTATAATGCACCATATCTTCAGAAGACATTGAAGCTATTTTTTCCAGCTTCTCTCTTTCTCTTGAATAATCCATAATTGGTTTTCCAATTTTTAATTTATACTGTGCAATTTCCTTTGATATTTCCATTCTTCTTTCAAAGCTTTTGATTATTTCACTATCTAATCTATCTATTTCTTCTCTATACTTATCTAACATTACACTCTCCCATTAATAAATCAAAAATCGCCATTGCTGCTGCCGCTTCAACACAAGGTAAAATTCTTGGAACTATACAGGGATCATGTCTTCCTTTTACAGAAAGAACAGTGTTTTCACCTTTGCTATAACTTATACTATCCTGCTCCTTAGAAATGGAAGGAGTAGGTTTTACTGCAACTTTAAACACTATATCCATTCCGTTGCTTATACCTCCTAATATGCCCCCGTTATTATTTGTCTTAGTTTTTATTTCTCCATCTTCATAGTAGTACTCATCCTTACTTTCACTGCCCTTTAACTTAGCTATGGCAAATCCCTCTCCAAATTCAATTCCCTTTATGCCGGGAATTCCAAAGACAGCTTGAGAAATTTTATTCTCCACTCCGTCAAATATGGGACTCCCAATGCCTGCTCTTAAACCCTTTATTCCACACTGTACAATTCCACCTACTGAATCTCCGTCATTCATTGCTCTTTCTATTTCCAAGTAAGGCTCTTTGGCATTTCCACCTATCTCCAGTATTTTAGAATTTATCTCTATTTTCTGTTCTTCTAAAATCTGAATAAAAATACCGCCTGCTATACAAAGAGGTGCCGTAAGTCTACCTGAAAAGTGACCTCCGCCTCTATAGTCCTCATATCCTCCATACTTAATATGAGCCGAGTAATCAGCATGTCCAGGTCTTGGCACATCTTTAATTACATCATAATCCTTGGAAATAATATTTGTATTTCTAATTATTGCAGTTAAGGGAGCTCCACAAGTCCTGTTTCCAACTAAGCCGCTTATAAATTCCGGAATATCCTCTTCTCTTCTTGAAGTGGTGTACTTACTTCTACCGGGTGCCCTTCTATTTAAAAAACTTTGTAATTTTTCCATATCTATTTCAAAGCCTGCTGGCAAATTGTGAATGCTTACCCCTATTGCCTCGGAATGCGATTGACCGAATATTGATACTTTTATAAAATCTCCATATATTGAAGCCATCTCTAACCCCTTTCCACATTTTTATCTAAATCCAACTCTTTTAACTTTTCAAAAAAACTTGGATAAGATTTTTCAACTGCTTTTGAATTTAAAATTTTCACTTTCTCTGCCGATTCAATTGAAGCAATTGCAGCCATCATAGCTATTCTATGGTCTCCATGGGAGTTAACCTCTCCTCCCTTTAAAGGTTTTTTACTTCCCGCTATTTCCAAGCCATCTTTAAGTTCTTCAACTTCCACACCTAAAATACCTAAAACATTTGAAATTGATTTTAATCTGTCACTCTCCTTTAATCTAAGTCTTGCTGCATTTTTAATGACAGTTGTACCTTTTGCTCTACTTGCAAGTAGGGCAACGGCAGGTATTAAATCGGGTATCTGACTAGCATCTATTGTTGTGGCTTCTAATGATTTTCTTTTTATAACAACTCCATCAGTCATTAGTTTAATTTCCACACCAAAGTCTTTTAAAATTTCAATAATTTTTCTATCTCCCTGAAGTGAGTTTAAATTTAACCCCTTACAATATATTCCCTCTTCAAGCATTGCTCCTGCTACCAGCCAGAAAGCCGCATTGGACCAATCTCCCTCTACAAAATAATCTCCCGGCGCTATAAATCTTTGATTTCCTTCTATGTAAAATCCGAATTTTTCTCTTTTTATTTCTATTCCATAATTTTCAAGAACTTTAATAGTTAAATTTACGTAGCCTTCAGATTCCAAAGGTCCTTTAATATTTAAAGTGCTGCTTTTCTTTAAAAGCGGTAATGCCATTAACAAGCCACTGACATATTGAGACGATACATTTCCCTTTAAATTATATTCTCCGCCCTCAAGCTGTCCCTTTATTTTAAAAGGCACTTCACCCTGAGGGCTTAAAGTACAACCGTGAGATAATAACTCTTCATAAAGAGGCGATAAAGGTCTACTTGGAAGTCTTCCCTCCGTATAAAATTCACCCTCTCTTCCCAGTGCTGCCAACAAAGGCAGTAAAAATCTAAAAGTTGAACCGCTTTCTCCACAATACAATTCCTTTTTATTAAGAGTAAGAGCCTTTAAACATTTTTCAGTAGCATCTATATCCTGAGACTTTTCATTATAAATAACTTTATATTCTCCGCCTGAAAGATAGTTACAAATTAAAGCCCTATGAGCTATGGATTTTGAAGATATAATCTCTATAGTTTTCACAATAATTCTCCTAATTCTTCAATAGTAATTCGTTTTAGCAGACACTTTCCAATTTTTTCAGGAACAACTATATCTATTTCATTGCCCTTTCGTTTTTTATCCGACTTCATAGTCTTATAAAGCCTTTTCTTTAATTCAGGTATGTTAACTTCTCCTAAAATTGTGTTGCTTAATTTTTCTTCACTAAGTAAAAGTCCATAATCTGAAAGTATATCATTAATTTCTTCCGCCACGTCTAAAGGGCACCACCCTTTTTTAACGGAAATTCCAGATATCATTTCCATTCCGTTAGCCACTGCAATACCATGACCTATTTCATAATTGCTGCTCTTTTCAATTGCATGACCTATAGTATGACCGAAATTTAGTATTTGTCTAATTCCTTTATCAAACTCATCTTCTTCTACAAAACGAACTTTAATTTCTCCACACCTATTTACTATTTCTTCAAGCTTAGTAGCTATATTTTCTTTGTTTCTTAAAATATTAAACAACTCTTCATCTGCTATTATGCCATACTTAATAACTTCAGCCATTCCATCTGAAAATATTTCTTTAGGTAGAGTTTCTAAAAGAGAAATATCTTTAAATATTAAACTAGGTTGATGAAAGGCTCCCAGTAAATTCTTTCCCGCCTTTAAATTTATTCCCGTCTTTCCTCCAATTGAAGAATCAACTAAAGCCAAAAGAGTTGTCGGTACTTGGATTATTTTTATTCCCCTTAAATATGTTGCAGCTACAAAGCCGGATAAATCTCCGATTACTCCTCCCCCTAGAGCTACTACACCGTCAGTTCTGGTCATGGGAATTTCAGCCATATAATTTATTATATTTAAGTAGGTATTGGGATTTTTTGAATCCTCTCCCGCCTCCACTATATACGTTTTTACTTTATAATTCGCTTCTTCAAGACTTTTTACACAGCTTTTTAAATACAATTTCTCTATATTTTTATCAGTAATAACAAGCAGTGTATCTCCTGAAATTATATCCTTTACACTACTTCCCAAGTGTTCCAGTTCCATACTTTTCAACCTCTACTTTCCGATTCTTTCCCTCCGCCAATAAATCCCTTAGATTAGTTTCATCGCCGGCTTCAATTGCACTTCTATATCTGTTAAGCTCTTCTATTAAAATATCCAGTTCATACTTTAAATTGTCTTTATTTTCCATAAATAACTCCGTCCACATATCCTCATCTAAGTATGCAACTCGCGTAAAATCTCTAAAGCTACCGCCGGAAATTAACCTGTCACTAATTAGTGCCGTCTTACTTTTTACAAAGGCATTTGAAACCAAGTGGGGCATTTGAGACGTATAGGCTATTATTTCATCATGCTCTTCGGCTGAACTGACTATTATTTTTAAAAAACCCAATTCTTCCAAAGTTGTTTTTACTTCAACCATTAATTTAAAATCTTTACGTTCTTTAAAAACTAAAACCATTGAAGCCCCTTTAAATAAATCACCACTGCTATTTTTAAAGCCGCCTTTGTGATTTCCTGCCATTGGATGACCGCCAATAAAAGTAAAACCGTATTGAGCAGCCTTTTCAAATCCTTCCTTACAAATTTTTCTCTTCGTGCCGCAGCAATCAATTACCACTGTTTTAGAATTTAAGTTTTTAGAATTTTCTCTTAACCAATCTATACTTTCATCTGGAGAAATTGCCAAAAAAATATAATCGCATTTTCCTATTTTGTCATCAGTTAATTCATCATCTATATCTCCCGATAATTTCACAAAATCTAAAATAGTTCTGTCACTGTCAAAGCCAAAAACTTCTTTACCTAATTCTCTAAATCTCTTGGCAATTGAACCTCCTATTAAGCCAAGACCTACTACTCCTACTTTCATACTATTGCCTCTCTAATTTTATTAACCTGTTTAATTACATCTTCAAACTCCTCAGGAGTCAATGATTGTTCTCCATCACTAAGAGCTTCCTTAGGATTATTATGAACCTCTATAGTAAGACCATCAGCTCCGCAAGCCGTTGCCGCAGCCGCCATCGGTTTTACTAAATTGGCACGCCCAGTCCCATGACTTGGATCTACTATAACAGGCAGATGTGTTAAATTGTGAAGTAGCGGAACCGCCGATAGGTCCAAAGTATTCCTTGTATAGGTTTCAAAGGTCCTAATACCTCTTTCACAAAGTATTATATTCTCATTACCGCTTGACATAATATATTCCGCACTCATTAAAAATTCTTTAATAGTATTAGCAAAACCTCTTTTTAAAAGTATAGTCTTATTAGTTTTCCCCAGTTCTTTTAATAATTCGAAGTTCTGCATATTTCTTGCACCCACCTGAATTACATCAACATCTTCAAAAAGAGGAATATGATTAATACTTACTATTTCCGTAACTATGGGAAGATTGGTTATCTCTCTGGCCTTTAATAACAACTCCAACCCTTCGGCCTTTAACCCTTGAAAGTCATAAGGGGAAGTTCTCGGTTTAAAAGCTCCGCCTCTTAACATACTTGCTCCTGATGCCTTGACTTTTTTAGCTATTTCCACAATCTGTTCCTCTGATTCCACAGAACAAGGTCCAGCTATAACTATAAAGTTTCCATCACCGCACTTAGTTCCCTTTACATCTATTACTGAATTTTTAGGATTGAATTTTCGATTTGCACTTTTGAACGGCTCCGTAATTCTCGTAACTTTTTCCACAATATCTAAAACTTCCAACATCTCTACATCTATTTTGCTGGTATCTCCTATTAGTCCAAGTACAGTTTTATAATCTCCCACAGAAACATGAACCCTTAATCCCAATCCTTCAAGCCAACTAATTAATTCATTTCTCTGTTTTTCCGTTGTTTCCTCTTTTAATACTGTAATCATCTCTATCCTCCTTAATAAAATAAAAAAACTCCACAGTTGTTTCCTGCGGAGTTTAAAGTAACTATATCTATATGGTACTAAAATTCTAAATTATAGTTTAAATAAACTTTTTATAGCAGCAAAACAACTTTTTCTTTAAAAAATAGAAAAAGTAATAAAAAAAATATTCAGCTGCAAAAAATAAAGTTTTCATAACTTCGAATTCCTTCACTAATAAATTTATACAATATTAGCACATCCCGTTTTTATAGTCAAGGAAAATAAAATATTTATTATTTTATTTTTTGACCACTGAACTATTTGAACACAATTTATTATACTACTAATTTTGTTAACTCCTAAAACAATAATTCCTTTTATTCTTAACTTGCTTTTATAAATTATTAGTGATATACTAATTAACAGTAATAAATGTGAAACAAATAGCTGTGTATTTTAATACCTCTTTATGGATTCGTTATTATTACAATATTTTTAAAAGGAGGTATTTTTTTATGTCTACAGGTACTGTAAAATGGTTTAACTCTGAAAAGGGTTTCGGCTTTATTTCTCAAGATAACGGAGATGATGTATTCGCACACTTCACCGCTATTCAAGGAGATGGTTTTAAAACATTAGAAGAAGGTCAAAAAGTTACTTTTGATGTTGAACAATCTGATAGAGGATTACAAGCTAAAAACATAAACATAGCGTAAAAACGTAAAACTTTCCTCACCTTATAGGTGAGGATTTTTTTGATTTTCCACTTTGTTTAAACACCATACATATTGAGTATAATAATAATGGAGGTAAAGTTAAATAAATTTTAATTCTAAAATTTCATCTATATCAATAAAATAAAAAGCATTACCTTGTTAAGATGATTTTGTAAATTGTTTATTTTAACTTATTATAATTAGTATTTAATACTAATTTACCTCCAATAAAAAATTATTGAGAAACTAAACATTTGAGGTAGACAATGGAAGATAAAGAACAACTTATTATGGATAAACTAACTAAGGTATGTACATGTAAATCCATAACCAGGTACAAAATTAAAAGAGCAATTGAACATGGATGCGAAGATTTGGAATCCATAATGGATAGAACAGGAGCAGGTACGGGATACTGTAAAGGTAAAAACTGTTCCGAGCCTATACAGTTTTTAATTGATGAATATTGGGAAAACAAATAAGCAGGAGTTATTACCTAAACCCCTGCTTATTTTATTACCCATTTATAATTAAATTGTCAATTATTGAAGCCAGACCAGTTTCCTCTATGTCCTCAATTTGACCTTTGTCTACCAGTTCTCTAACTTTTTCACTCATTCCCAAACTAGCATAGTTTGAAATATTGAAATCCTCTGCCACCTTTTCAACTTGTGACGGTCCAAATATTTCATGCTTTGCATTACAGTTGGGGCATATATAGTAACTCATATTTTCCACTAAACCCACTATTGGTATATTTAATTTAATCGCCATATTTGCCGCTTTTTTCATAATCATTTGAACCAGATCCTGTGGCGTAGTAACTAAAATCAAACCGTCTAAAGGCAAATCAGTCATTACTTTCATGGCAATATCTCCTGTTCCGGGAGGCATATCTATAAAAGTCATATCCACATTTTTCCAATTTGTTTCCTTCCAAAACTGATCTATTGCACCGCTTAATAACGGACCCTTCCAAAGTACCGGCTGAGACGGATCATCAAGCATTAAATTTACTGAAACTACTTGAATTCCGGTCTTTGTTAAAGCAGGTTCAATTAAACCATCTACACCTAAAAGATTATCTTTAAGCCCGAAAGCCTTAGGTATTGAAGGTCCTGTTAAATCCCCATCTAAGACTGCTGTTGTAAGACCTCTTCTATTACTTTCAACTGCTAAAAGACTGGTAACTAAAGATTTACCAACTCCACCCTTACCGCTTATTACTCCATATACTCCCATTTTAATGTCCTTTCAAGTTAAAAATTTTAATCTATAAAAATTATAACACAGTTGTGGAATCTCTTTAAGATATTATAAATCTTTTTTATTTTTACCGCTTAACTTATCTTCTACAGTTGTTCGTCTCCTTACATAGCTTTCAATTGTATTTTTATACAAATCACTTCCGCAACAAAGCCGCAATTCTTCTTTATTTTCAGTTTTATTTAATTTCTCCCTTTTCTTTATCTTTTTCATAAAAAACTCCATTCTAAAAAATAAAGTTACAATTTTTAATTTCTATTTAAAATTTCTTCCATAGTTAAAATATAATTTGGTATTTCAGCCCTTACAGTCTTCATTGGATTTACTACCTGAGATATTCTTAAATCAAGTACCTGACTTGCCATTACATAAGCTTCAGCCCATGTTGAGTTTAATACTTCACTTATATATTTTACTGCCGTACTTGCAGCATTCTGCATAGCCTCTTCCAAATTTTCCCCCGATGCAATTATTGCAATATTATCTTTAGATTCCAAAACAGGCCAATTTAATTTCTTTTTCCCTTTTATTAGGCTTACTTTTAAATCTACTTCTCCGGGGATTTCAAGTCCGGTAAAACACAGTTCTCCATCTCCCATTACAGCATGTAAATCGCCAAGAGCAAGCATTGCCCCTTCCTGTCCTACATCAAAATACAATGTCCTTCCCTTAGTTATAGTCTTAGTATCCATATTGCCCCCATGTTTCCAAGGAGTATGAGTTCCCCAAGTACCTTCTCCCTCTCCCGGAGCCACTCCTATAACTCCAATCATAGGCTCTATAGGAATTTTTTTACCAAGATAATTGGCAAAGCCCTCCTTTACTTCTATTACTCTTACTATGGCTTCCTTTGATTCCTCAGGAAGTCCGCCTGAACCCGGTATTGCAGCTGCTACTCCTCTGTCATCGATTTTTATATCAAGAATTTCAACTTTTAAAATATCTCCAACCTCTGCCCCCTCTACATAAATAGGACCTGTTGCAGGATTTACAATATCCATGTCTATTTCCAATAAAACCTGATCTTCACTGCTTATCTGCTGATGAAAACAATCACAGGTTTCAACAGTAAAAGTTTCCCCGTCTTTCACCTTGTAGGCACCCTTCATTCCATTTTCAAAATTGTAAATCACATTATCTCTTAATAGCTTTTGCATATTTACCTCCTCTATTTATTATTTATAAGTAAAGAGCATTAGAGAAATTCTAATGCCCTATTTTTTATAACAAGTATGAATCTGCTTCCCAAGATGATAAAGTCTTCGGATTATCTACATTTGTATCTCTGCCCTCTTTCGGTAGACTCATAGCTGTTTCCGGCATTGCAGGCTCTGTAACTATATTTAAGTCCTCATCTCTTTTGTTGTCCTTCTGCCACTCTTCACGACTTCTACTTAGCCGTGGTGTCAAGTCCACACTTTCTATATCAATACCTAGAGCTTTTGCTACCCCCTTTCCGTATTCAGGGTCTGCTTGGTAGCAATTAACTATATGGCGATGTTTAATTTGCAGTGTGCTGTCGCCTAAATTTCTGGCGGTATTTTCAAACAACACCAACTGTTGCTCAGAAGTCATAGCTCTAAACAGTAGACCCGGTTGAGTAAAATAATCATGGTCATCTTCTCTAAAGTCATACCTTTTAGCTTCCCCACCCTTGTCAGGATGCAAAGCCACGTCAGGGCTATCCTGCCAGCCACCGTAACTATTAGGAGAATAGTGAAGTTCACTTCCCTTGTTCCCATCTACACGCATAGTTCCGTCTCTATGGTAATTATGAGGATTTTCTACTCCCTTAGGCGAATTTACAGGTATTTGATGGTGATTTACACCAAGGCGATACCTATGAGCATCGCTATAGAAGAAAAGTCTTGCCTGTAACATTCTATCGGGAGACAACCCTATTCCCGGAATTATGTTCGCCGGGCTAAAGGCAGCCTGCTCAACATCTTGGAAATAATTGTCGGGATTTCGATTTAAAACAAATTCTCCAACTGGAATTAGCGGAAAATCTTTTTTATACCACATCTTCGTTAAATCAAAAGGATTGTAAGGTAGATTTTCAGCTTCTTCTTCAGTCATAACCTGTATAAACATCTTCCATTTTGGAAATACTCCCGCTTCAATTGCCTCATATAAATCCCTTCCACTGCTTTCACGGTCCTGTCCCACTACATAGCTCGCCTCTTGGTCGGTAAAGTTTTGAATTCCCTGTTCACTTCTGAAATGAAATTTAACCCAAACTCTTTCATCTTTTTCATTTACCATACTAAAAGTATGACTTCCAAAACCATGCATAAATCTAAAGGATGAAGGTATTCCTCTATCTGACATTGTAAGCGTAACTTGCAATAAACTTTCCGGTAATGACGTCCAAAAATCCCAATTTGTATTAGGACTTCTTAAATTAGTTCTTGGATCCCTTTTTACAGCGTGATTTAAATCAATAAATTTCATAGGATCTCTAAAGAAAAAAACAGGAGTATTATTACCTACAATATCCCAATTCCCCTCTTCAGTATAAAATCTTACTGCAAATCCTCTAATATCCCTTTCCGCATCAGCTGCGCCTCTTTCTCCCGCAACAGTGGAAAATCTCGCAAATACTTCCACCTTATTTCCAACTTTAGAAAATAGTTTTGCCTTTGTATACTTTGAAATATCCTCAGTAACTACAAATTCTCCAAAAGCTCCCCATCCCTTTGCGTGCATCCTTCTTTCAGGTATTACTTCTCTGTTAAAGTGGGCTTGTTTTTCAAATAGCCAAATATCTTGAATTGAAATGTGTCCTCTTTGACCTGCAGTTAAAGAATCTTCATTGTTATCTACCAACTGTCCTCCTGCACGTCTTAAATACTTATCATAAACTTTTTGATTTCTACTAGGTTGATGTTCGTTTAATCCGTTTTTATCCCTTGGGTTTTTCATAAAATTCTCCTTTAAAACTCAACTAAAATTACAACTTTCCTTTCCTCTTATTTGGGTTTTTAGGAAACCATCCCTTCCTAACCCTTTCTCTTTGTTCAAAAAGTTCCAAAATGCTCCATAGACAGGAAAAGCCCATAACGCTTAATATTGCAGACCAAAATATTTCAGTTACATAAAATCCCATTGCAATAAAGAAAATTCCTGCCACAGCAAAAATCGGCCACATCTTTACTCCAAAATAATATTCGCCTTTAATTACTATAGGATGAAATATTCCAATTATTAAGAAAGTAAATGCACCAATTAAAACTCCCTTCATAGTTCATCCTATCTTCTTACTAAATATAAAACTATAGAAACTATACCCTTTAAATCTTTAAGTACACATATTTGGCCTTTTTAAAAGTCCACAGATAACCCGTGGACTTTACTTACTTAAATCTATACTTGTTAAAATTTCTTTTATATATTATGTTCATAATTAAATATAAAATTAACCAAATAATAAAAAGAGCAACTCCTGCTTTTGAAGATATAAAATAAGATACTGCCATACCTATTCCCACACAGATTATGGAAATAAAAAGATTTAGTACATAATCTCCAATAAGTTTCTTCTTATCATATCCATCTCTTGCATTTTTAGGAATTTCACTATAAACCCTAATTAAAATTGCAGCCTTTTCTCCAAATATTACCATTATCAATAGATATATACTTAAAAATATAAAAGCAAAACCATTTATTACAAGTCCATAGTTATCCATAAAATACCCCTTTAAAAATTTAAAATTTATCTATTACAATAATACAATAAGGCTATCCTTTAATCAAACCACTATAGGTATATGGTAAAAGCTGAATGAGATATTAATATAATACCTATTACCGCTGTTATAGCAGGAGCCAATACCCTTGACAACTTATTCATATTGGTCTTTATCACCAAGTAAATAGTATCAAACTTATCCTTTGCCTTTATATAGATAATATACATTATAATCAGCGGCATTGAATAAACTATATTGTATACTACCATAATAAAAATAACGTTAATAAATTCCAAATTGTAATTAAACAATATACTTAAAAAGGCAAAGTAAGGTAAAGCCGTAGTCAATTCACTTATTGTTGCCACAATTCCCAGTAACACCAACGATTTAGGAGTTACACTTTTAATTTTATCAAATATTTTATTTTCATCATCTTCCTTTTCCGTCTTCTTATTAAAACCGAAATATACCAAGTATAGCGTTGATAAAACAAAAGCTACACCTATAACTAACTCAATTAAGTATATTGTAGTTCCATACCTCGCAATAACTCCACCCATAAACTCACTAATTACAGAAATTAAGCCAAAGTATGCCAATAAACCTCCTAGAAAATTAGTAGTGCCTATTGCAATTATAAAATACCAAATATCTTTCGTTCTTTTTACCATTCCCTGTAGCACAAATTGTTCTGTAATAGCAATTGGGTTAATGCTATCTGCAGCACTGGTTACTACAGTGGAAGCCAACAAACCGAACATATTTTCCTCCTAATTAAATAAAAATACAAAATAAAAAAAAGCCCAAGAGTCAGTCTTATAAACTAAACTCCTAGGCTTTTATCCTACCGTGTCCATAAAGTATCTTTCAACTTTATGCGCTTTCTCTCGGACCAGACCAGCAAGCTGCGGAACCCTAGAAAACCAAACTATATTCAATTTCACAATATAGAACTAGTTGCAACATAGTGAATTTCTATACTGTCCTAATTATAGCAACTCCTTTTTATTTGTCAAGGTTAAATAAATAAATTTAATCCCGATTCTTCAGTCTTTGCTAGATAAGTTGCAACGCCCGCAATTTCCACACCGTCAATTAACTCCTCTTCTTTAATTCCCATAATGTCCATACTCATTGCACAGGCTATTAGATTAACGCCCAAATCTTTCGCCTGCTTTAATAGCATTTCAGGTGTGTCAACATTTTTTTGCTCCATTACTTTTTTCATCATAGTGGTTCCCATACCACCCATATTCATTTTGGAAATCTTAAGCTCACTTATTCCCTCAGGCATCATCTTGGAAAACATCTTTTCCATAGTATCCTTTTCAACTGTTATACCTTTTTTTCTAAGGATATTTAAACCCCAGAAAGTAAAAAACATAGTTACCTTTTTACCCATCGAAGCAGCTCCTGTAGCAATTATCAAAGATGCCATTGCCTTATCCAAGTCTCCCGAAAAGACCACTATTGTCGCTCCATCTTTTACCTCTTCAGCCATTTTTTCAAGATTAACCTTGCCTTTTGAAATTATCGCCTTAAAATATCCATCTTCTATGTCTAAGCTTAATAATACATTTCCCGTTTTTTCACACCAAGCTCCTATATCTCTTTTGAATCCTGGCTCCGATGCCTTTACTTCAAGAATTTCACCATCATTTAACTCTTGTAAAGCCTTATAGGTTGCTGCAATTGGTCCGGGACATTGCAGTCCTCTTGCATCTATACTTTTTGTTACTTTAATGTTTTTTTTTAAAATATCCGGATTATCTGCACAGGAAAAATTACCGCTTTCCAATTCTACATCTTCACTATTTGCAGTCATTCCATGTTGCTCTCTGTAAAGAGAATATCCTCCGGCTACGTTTGTAGCACTAATTCCTGAATTTTCTAAAACTCTACACATCAGATATCCCCTGCTACCTATTTGACAGCTTACGTAGACATCTTTATCCTTTGGAATATTGTCAATCTGGCTTCTTAAATCACCGCAACAGATATTTACAGATCCCGGTATAGTTCCCAAAATAGTTTCTTCCGGTTCTCTTACATCAATTAAGAAAGCTCCCTCCTCAACTATCTTGTCAATTTCCTTTACACTTACATCCTTTAAAATATTGTCAAGTTTATTCTGAGCCATATATCCGGCAACATTTACAGGATCCTTAGCTCCTGAATAAGGAGGAGCATAGGTCAGCTCCAAATCCGTTAAATCATCTACTGTAAGACCGCCATAAATTGCCGCTGCAATAACGTCAATTCTCTTTTCTGTTCCGCTTCCACCAATGGCTTGAGCTCCTAAAACCCTTCCACTTGGCAACTCATAGAGAACTTTTAAATTTATAGGCATAGCTCCCGGATAGTATCCCGCATGATTATTTGCAACTACGTTTACAAAATCAAATTCCTTTCCTGCTGCCTTAAGTCTCTTTTCATTCCATCCTGTAGATGCAGCAGTTAAATCAAAAATCTTTGCAACTGAAGATCCTAAAAATCCCTTAAAAGAATCCTCTTTTCCCATTATTACATTTGCCGTAATTCTCGCCTGTTTATTTGCCGGTGCTGCAAGGGCTAAAGACATGGGTTCTTTATATATATAATCCTTAAACTCTATGGCATCTCCAAGAGCAAAAATATTTTCATCAGAAGTTCTCATATGCTCATCAACTAAAATATGTCCCCTTTGACCAAGTTTTATTCCTGAACTCTTTACAAATTCAGTGTCCGGCCTCACTCCTATGGAGAGTATAGTTATATCACTTTTAACTTTTTTCCCGCTGGAAGTAACTATTAGCTTTCCCTTATCTTCAAATCTATCAACACCATCACTTAATATTAATTCAACTCCCTTTTCCTTTAAGTGGTTGTGTAAAATTGTAGCCATTTCCAAATCAAAGGGTGCCATTATTTGGTCTAAAGCCTCTATTAAAGTTACTTTAATTCCCTGCTCCGCCAAATTTTCAACCATTTCCACACCTATAAAACCGCCTCCTATTACAACGGCTTTCTCAGGTTTGTTTTCATCTATAAAATTTTTTATTGCATCAGTATCGGGAATAGTTCTAAGAGTAAATACATTCTCCGCTTCATTTAAACCTTTAATTGGCGGTTTTAAAGGACTTGCTCCCGGCGAAAGAACTAAAGTGTCGTAACTTAACTCATAATTTTTATTTTCTTTTATATTAAATACTGTTAACTTTTTATTTTCAGAATCTATTTCTTTAAGTTCATTGAAAACTCTAATATCTAAATTATATTTACGACTTAACTCTTCAACTGTCTGTACAAGTAAAGTATCTCGTTCTGCAATGGTTCCGCCTATATAGTAGGGAAGTCCACAATTTGCAAAGGAAATATATTCTCCCTTTTCAAGTATGATTATTTCAGTGTCTTCACTAAGTCTTCTAAGTCTTGTGGCAGTACTTGCACCGCCGGCAACTCCACCAACTATTACTATAGTCTTTTTCATAATTCTATCTCCTTTTCAAATAATACTCTCATTAATTTCTCTACTAGAGGATTTGCAATAAAATAAAAATTTTCCGTTTTCTTTCTTGAACAATCTATTATACCTGCCGATTTTAAAATTGACAGATGTTGTGATACCGTGGATTGAGGCATTTCTAAACACTCCTGCATATTACTTACATTCTTTTCTCCCTCACTTAAAAGGCCTCTAATAATGCACAGTCGTACAGGATGCCCCAGTACCTTTAACAATTCGGCTCTTTCTCTCAACAACTCATAATCTTGTTTTATATCCATTTAAATACTCCTTCTATTGCTATATTGTAATATTACGATATTACGATATTAATGTCAAGATTAACCGATATTTTCTTGATATCTCATAATTTTAATAGTAAGCTAGTATTAAAAAGAAGAGGTGTTTTTATGAACCTTTTAATAGTGGGATTTGAAGCCTTAAATCCTGATAAAACTAATCTAGGCTACAATGTAGTAAAACAACTATCTGATAAAATTTTTGAACATAATCTCATTAAACTTGAATTGCCCTCATCCTTTGATAATTCCATTGATATATTGGAAAAGGCAATGGATACATTCAATCCAAAGATAGTTCTATGTATTAATCAATTAGAAAGTAAATCCGGTCTTTCCTTGGAAAGAATTGCAATAAATATTGATGATGCACAAATACCTGATAATAATGGAATTACTCCTGTTGATAAAAAAATATATTCAAAGGGAGAAAATGCATATTTTACTAAACTTCCCATAAAAAAAATTTTGAAAAATTTAAAAAGTATACAAATCCCTGCTACTATTTCCAACTCTGCAGGAACTCATTTTTCCAACCATGTAATGTACGGATTATTATATTTAATAGAAAACAATAAAAAATTTGAAAATACAATTGGCGGACTTATCCATATTCCCATTTCAAAAGATGAAAATGGAAATATTAGCTCTTTATTAGCTATGGATGATATTGTAAAAGCACTTAAAATTATAATTGAAACTGTTATTAAAGAACCCTTTGAAAAAAAAGAATCAAAGAAGAAAAATTACTTCTTTGATTTCAATATTTAAAATAAATTTACTACTAATGTTATTACCTGTGGAAATACAGCTATTACAAAAATCATTCTAATAATTTGCATAACTATTAAATCCACACTCACTACACCAATATCTGATGAAATTAAGGCCATATCACTGGCTCCCGCCGGTGTTGCTGCTAACATGGCTTCTTTTCTTTCTATTTTAAAGACTTTATTTAAAATAGCGCCGGTCCATATGCAATTAGCCATGTAGCCAACCACAATAAGTATTACCGGTATTAAAAGCTCTTTTAACATTAAAACGTCTTTTAAACCTATTCCCGAACCTATATAAGTACCTGATAGCAACTGTGCAAATCGTTTCATTTCAATTGTCAGATTACCTATTCCTGTAGTTAATTTTAAAATCAAAACTGCAAACATTGAAAAGGAAAGTGTTCCTGCAGGTACACCTAATCTTTTACCAATATATCCCCCTAAAAAAGCCACAAAAAGAGTAAGCCCCAAGTGTATCCAGTTATACTCTCTCTTCTTTACCTTAATATTTTCCCTTGTTTCTTTTTCAAAGGGTTTGTTTGGATTGTCGGAAGAAAATCTCATATCAAATTTTTGAATAAAAGTTGGAAATATTCCAATTCCCACTGTCATTCTAACAAATTGCAGAGTTGCAACTACCCCTGCATTAGCTCCCATATCCTCTGCAATTAAAGGTATATCACTCATTCCGCCGGGAACTACACTCATAAGAGAAGTTATAATATCCAGGGAACTAATTTTCCAAATGACAATGCCCATTACAATATTTAAGACAAGTAAATTAAATAATAAAATCAATATGGGCTTAAAAAGCTTGGGAAGTCTGTTTAAATCATTTTTACTCATCCCGCTTCCTATAAAGGCACCTGCTATTACCTGCGCAATAAATTTTGAAACGTCAGGCATATCAGCCCTTCCGGTAAAAATATTAAATGCCGCTGCTCCCAATATTGCTCCTACCATCATTCCGCCGGGAACTTTTAACTTATATAAAATTATTCCAAGCACTAATGCTATTCCAAATGTAATTAGAAAATCCATAATATCCCAACCTAATTAAAATTTATCCTAATTTAATTATAGCTTTAGTCAGGGATTATGTTAAAGTAAATTTCTGTTTTTTAAGTGTGTTTAATTTAAAAATAGCAAGCTTCTTTAGCTCGCTATTTTAGATTATTCATTAATCCATTTAATTGCCTCTTCCAGGGGATTATCAGTTACCATATCGGGAACTATTGGATCTTCTGCAAAGACTTCTCCCGTCCTTGCTTTATCCCTTGCAATAGTTAAAACCATTTCCGCACCATCTGCTAAAGGTATAACGGTATTTGCGCTGGCATATCCTGCAGTCGGTTTTCCAAAGCTCTTAACATTGTCCAGGCCCATAAAGGAAATAAATGTGGCTTCAGCTGAACTTGCAGTATTTTCTCCCGTTAGAATTGCAACTTTAGTCTTTACCTTAATGTGCCCAACCTTTGCTCTTGTAGGCATGCCACCACCTGAAATTAGTCCCTTAGTTAATTTAACAGGCGAAGTACCTCTATTGCTTTCAAAGTACATTAAATTACCATCTGGAAGTAAGGGAGCAAGTCCGGCTAACATAGGTCCCATATCTCCTCCGCCATTTTCTCTTAAGTCCACAACTACTCCCTTTAAATTTTTACTTGTAATTATTTTATTTGCCAGTGTATCGGCATATTTTTGTCCCTGTTCCTTAGTTCCCACATAGGAGGGCAACTTTAAAGTAAGTATATTGTCCTTATATTCCGTAGTAGGATATTCTATAGCATTTAATTCCTGAGTTTCATCTACTAAAGGTTTTTTTATAAAAAAGGAGTGTTTCCCGCCGGCTACTTTAATGGCTTTTTCTATAATAGGATAGGTTTCTTCGTAGGTCTTAACTTTCTTTAAATCTTCAAAAACTTCTTTCTTAGCCTCTTTCCATTCCTTAGTGTTTTTATAAAGGCCATTTTTATCCATAATATTAATGGCTTTTTTACCATAGCTCTCAGCTGTTATCTCTTGTGAAGTTGTAGTTTCTTTTGCATATGTAGTTTTACCAACTCCTAAAATCACAATTGATAACAACATAAAAAACACTGTACATCTTTTAATATTCAAATTTTTCATTTTATCACCCTTTCTTAATTTCATTATAAGTTTAAATTTAATAAAAACTCTAAATATAATCTAAAGAATTTCTAAATAACATGGTACAGTTTAGTTACTTATATAAAATTTAAAAAGGCTATTATATTTTCAATTAAACTGTGGAAAGAAACTTAATTTAACTTTAAAAAGTCCTTCCAATTTTCCACTTCTTTTAACCCCTGACCATAAGATAAATTATACATCCGAACCAGTTTTTCCTTATCCGTATCCTTATTTTCCACAAACATTTCTTCCGGATATACTACAAAAGCTCTTCCTTCTCTTTCCAATTTACTGATTTCATCTAAAGTATTGTTGTAGTTTAAGTATCTGATCTCCATAGCTTTATAAACCTGAGGATATTTTTTAAAATAGGTTTTTAATAAAAAACTTTCCGCCTTAGTCATTGGTTCCTTTCTATAATCTTTTTTCCTAGTTCTCACAATGAAAAATTTTTCATAGCCGTCTCTTTGAGCTATATCTAAAGGTATTCCCCCTCCTAAACCTCCATCATAGTAAAGCTCTCCTTCAATTTCAGTCTTGGGCATAAAAAAAGGCATTGATGAAGAGGCTCTTACTACTTTCATAAGCCTATCAATACTGTTTGCATACTCTCTTCCCCAATAAACTGTTTTTCCCGTATTTATGTTGAAAGTTCCAATTTTAAATTTGGCAGGATTTAAAAGAAAATTTTCCATATTAAAAGGCGCTGCACCATTAGGCAAGCCCCATTCTTCATAAATATAACTTGAATTGAAGAAACCCTCATTCCTTAAAAATGTCTTAATTCCTCCAAAATTAGGATCATCTACAATATCTATATAGGATTTTTTCGTCCTCTCAATATCTCGTGAAATATAATTAACAGTATTACTTGAACCTGCGGAAATTCCGGCCACATAGTCAAAGAATATCTCATTTTCATTTAGTATGTTGGCAATTGCAGCAGTGAAAACACCTCTCATACCTCCGCCTTCAAAAATCAATGCCGTATCCTTCACGTTAGTTTTTGAAATATCCAAAGTACCACCTCAAAACCTTAAAATTAATTAAATATTTTTATGTTATTGAGGATTATAACACAAAAAAATAAAGATTGCACAGCAATCTCTACTTTTCATAAGTTCCCTTTACTAGCGGAACACCTTTTTCTACTAATTTTTTCCCCATGGCATATACATCTATAATATCTAAATTCTTATTTAAACGAACTAGGTCGCCGTCATTTCCCTCTTTTATTTCACCCTTTCCAGTTAGTTTAAAATTATTGGCAGTATTTTTAGTTGCTACTGTAATAGCTTTTTCCAAAGGAATTTTTTCATTTAAAATAGAATCTTTAATTTCCTTAAAAAGACTTTTTACTTCCCCCACACCTACTCCTACCATTTGACCTTCTTTATTAAAGTCAGGAAGAGAGCCTTGTCCATCTGATGAAAGTGTAACCATATTAAGTAAGTCCTTATCATAAAAGATTTTCATAGCCTCAGAACATTTAACTTCACCTTCTGCTAAAAACACCTCAGTTGTACTTGTGGTGAAATCCACAAATCCTCCCTTCCCAGCATATTTTATAGCTTCCTTAAACAAATAAGGATTCCTATTCATATGCGTTGGTACTATGTGTTTAATGGGTATGGACGTCTTACTTAATACTTCATATACTAAGTTAAGCATTTCCTCACCATCACCCATATGGACGTTTATTACGCCCGCCTTTCCGCTTAACATTCCGCCAAGTCTGGCCTGTGAAATCACCCTTGCAAATTCTACATAGCTGGGTACAGTGGAACGATGGTCGGAAATAGCAATTTCACCTACACCGATAATTTTATCTATTAAAACAATATCATCTACTATAGAGCCGGTTAAAGTCCTTACTGGGATTTCATAGGATCCCGTTTGAATATAGGTACTAATACCCTCTTCCTCCAGCCCTCTTGCCTTTGCAAGTAAATTGGTCATAGTCCTTGTAGTACCGTCCGTTCCCAACACTCCTATTACAGTAGTAACGCCTGACAAAGTAATATCGGTAAGCATTATTTCAGGAGTACGCAGCTTAAAACCGCCTTCCCCACCTCCTCCGCTTATATGGACATGATTGTCAATTAGTCCCGGAATAATATAATCTCCTTTAACATCTACAACTTCATGCTCAACGTTTATTAAATTAAAATCATTGCCAATTGCTAAAATTTCACGCCCGCCTATTAAAATATCTTTTCTGCCCAAGTACTTAGGACTATATACTTCAGCATTTTTAATTAAAATCATATTCTCTCTTCCTTATGCAAAACCTATTGCCACTGCCACAAACATAAATATTGAAGCCAGTGCAAAAAGTAAAATTTGAAACTTAACTTGAAATTTAGCCCAATTTATCCATTCCAGTTTAGCCGCTCCAAGTACAGCCATTAACAATCCTGAAGTTGGCACTATAATATTTGTAAGTCCATCACCCAATTGGAAAGCCAAAACTGCAACTTGTCTTGTAATCCCAGCCAAATCAGCAAGCGGTGCCATTATAGGCATTGTAAGACTTGCCTGTCCCGAACCGGAAACTACAAAGAAGTTGAAGATAGATTGAAATATAAACATAACCCAAGCGGAAATAGCCGACGGAAGTCCTGAAATCAATCCTGATGCTGACTGTAATATGGTATTTAATACAGTCGGAGTAGTAGGATCAGTTCCTCCCAGTACATAAATAATTCCCTGTGCCATTCCAACTACAAGGGCCGGTCCCAACAGGTCCTTAGCTCCATCTTTAAAGGAATTTGCCACTTTGTCCATAGTCATATTGTTCAGCCTAAATATTATTCCTATAATACCTGCTATCAATCCCATAGTAAAAAATTGACTGGCTATTTCCGGTATATAGTAACCTTTTTTAACTACACCCCAAATTACCCATATCATAGTAACTACAAGATCTAAAATTACAAGTTGATGTCCCAAAGAGAACTTTGATTGAATTTCTTTACTTTTCTCCAAATCATCTCTAAAGTACTGATCTGATTCATAGGCAAGTGACTTTGTCGGATCTTTTTTTATCTTCTTTGCATATACCATAATAAAAGTAATTGCTACAATATTAAAAACAATCCTCATTATAATTCTGAACTGCGCCCCTGACATTACAGGAACTTGGGCAATTCCCTGTGCTATTGCAACAGAAAAAGGATTCATCCATGATGCAGTAAAACCTATTTGAGTTGCAACATAAGTAATCATAACTCCAACTATAGCATCATAGCCCATGGCAATTACCATCGGAACCACTATCATTACAAAAGGTATGGCTTCTTCTCCCATTCCGAACACGGCTCCGCCCAGAGAGAAAAGTAAAAATAAAATCGGTATTATAATTGCCTCCTTACCCTTTAACTTTTCAATCATACGCAGTATACCTGCATCTATTGCACCTGTACTCATTACAATTTGAAAAGCTCCGCCTATTACCAGTATAAAAGCTATTACTCCAATGGCACTTCCACTTCTGTCTCCCGTAACTATACCCTCAAACATATAATTTAGAAAACCCGGTTTTTCATCTGAGTCCGCCGCAAAAAGTTTCACACCGTCTTTTAAAGGTTTTCCACTTTCATCTGTTGCATATTCAAAGGTACCGTTTTTAATTACCGTCCTAGTTTTAACTTCATCGTTAACTTCATAGGAAATCTCTTCCGTTTCAAAAGAACCCTTGGGAACGACATAGGTTAAGATTGCCGCTGCAACTACAACAAAGAATATAATTATAAAAGTATCCAACATTTTAATTTCTTTGTCTATTCGTCCTTTCATTCCATCCACCTCATTTATAATTTTTTCTAAATAGTATATTACACCATTTTTAATATTTCTGTATCCTTTTTAGACCATTTGTTTAAAAAATAGTCGTATAATATATTTTTGTACTTATCTTAATACTATATCATCGTCCAATCTACTAACTTACTTTTGTTTTCTTGCAAACAATGTTAGAATATTATTAAATTATCGGATTTTAAATATTAGGAGGGATATTATTTCTTCTTTATTAAAGACTTTTTTCCGCTATACAATTCCTTCACTTATGGCTATGTGGGTATTTTCACTTTATACTATGGTGGACGGTTATTTTGTGGCAAACTATGTGGGGGAACTTGAATTTTCCGCTATAAATATAGCAATGCCCTTTGTAAACGGACTTTTTGCCTTGGCTATTATCTTCGGTGTCGGCTCTTCCACTGTTGTGGGAATATTACTGGGTGAAAATAAAAAAACAGAAGCAAATAAAATTTTTTCTTCTGTCCTATTAGTATTAATTGGTTTTTCTCTTATAATTACACTTATATTTAACCTATTCCTTCCCCAAGTGATTAATTTTCTTGGAGCCACAGAAAGCACCTACGAATTTGTAAAAGATTATCTTCAAATTATACTATTCTTCGGAATATTTTTTATAATCTCCTATAACTTGGAAGTTATGGTTAAAATTGACAGCTTCCCTTTATTGGCAACTTTAGGTGTTTTTATTTCCGGAATTACAAATGTTATTTTAGATTATATTTTTGTAGCCCGATTAAATTGGGGAATTAAAGGAGCTGCAGTTGCTACTGGTATAGCTCAGGTTATTTCTACAGTCTTGTTTCTATACCATTTTATACTTGGAAATTCCAACTTAAAACTTGTAAAAACAAAATTAAATTTAAAAATTTTTAAGCGCATTGTTCCAATTGGACTGGGAGATTTTTTAAATGAAATGTCCACCAGTTTTATAATTTTGCTATTTAATAACTTTCTACCTTCAGTACTGGGAGAGAAATCTTTGATTTCCTATACTGTAATATCCTATGTAACTTTATTTGTCCTCATTACCATGTCCGGACTTACTCAGGGAATGCAGCCCATTGTCAGCTATTACTACGGTAAAAAAGAAAAAAAGTCCTATAGGAAAATCTTAATGTTTTCTGCCTTGGCAGTTGGTGCTTTCAGCCTTTTATTTTTTATTATTGTAAACAGTTTTACAGAGGGGATTGTAAATATATTCTTAAGTAAAAGCGAAATAGATATTTTAAATATTACCTACTTAGGAATTCACAAATATTCCTATGCCTATTTACTTGTGGGATTTAATCTGTTAATAGGAGCATTTTTCGCCGCCATCGGTCAAGCTAAAAGCTCTATAATAATTTCCATAGCAAGAGGATTTCTTTTTATACTCTTATCCTTAAATTTTGCAAAGTCCTTTTTAGCATCTGAAAATATTTGGCTTGCAGCTTCAATATCAGAAGGATTTGCTTTAATCTTATCTCTTTTACTTTTAAAATATACTTTTAACAATAAAAAATCCCTATCTTAGGATAAGGATTTTATTTTTTCTATTTTTTATTTTTAAATACAAGTAGCATCAGCTTAACTGAGAAATAAAAGAGTATCAATACTATAAATACTCCTGCCAATCCCAATAAGGCAACCGCCAATCCCTGTCTCATTACTTCCATATCCATAATTTACCTCCAACTACATAAATAATGGTACCAGCGCCAGTATCATACTTCCGGCTACTACTGAACCCAATTGTCCCGCTACGTTTGCACTCATCGCCTGCATTAGTATGAAGTTTGTTGGATCCTCTTCCGTTGCTATCTTCTGTACCACTCTTCCTGACATAGGGAAAGCTGATATTCCAGCTGCTCCTATCATTGGATTTACTTTGTTCTTTAGGAATAAGTTTAAGAACTTTGCAAATAATACTCCACCTGCTGTATCAAAGATAAATGCCACTAAACCCATTCCCATTATCATTAACGTCTTTGAGTTTAAAAAAGCATCTGCGGACATTGTGGAACCTATTGTTATTCCAAGTAATATCGTTACCAGGTTTGCAAGTTCATTTTGTGCTGATTGGGATAATCTCTCCAATACTCCACATACTCTTATTAAGTTACCGAACATCAAAGCTCCTATTAAAGCAACACTCATTGGAGCTATTACTCCGGATATTATTGTAATAACTATTGGGAATAATATTTCCACTATTTTCGGTACGTGAACCTGAGCATACTTCATTCTGATTTTTCTTTCACTTTTAGTTGTAAGTAATCTTATTACCGGTGGTTGTATTATAGGTACAAGTGACATATAAGAATATGCCGCTACGGAAATTGGTCCTAAATAATTTTGAGCAAATTCCTTTGCCACATATATTGAAGTCGGACCATCTGCCGCTCCTATTATACCTATTGACGCTGCTTCAGGAAGAGTGAACATTCCTGTTGCAAGAGCCACTAACATTGTTGCAAATATACCGAATTGTGCAGCCGCCCCAAAAAATAACATAAATGGACTGGCGATTAAAGGTTTAAAATCAATCATCGCTCCAACTGCAATAAATATTAATACCGGGAATAATTCCGTTGCTATACCTGCATTGTATAGTAAAGTTAAAAATCCAGCATCTCCCACTGCGGAAGATAGCGGAATGTTACAAAGTATCGCTCCAAATCCTATGGGCAATAATAAAGATGGTTCATATTCCTTGGCTATTGCAAGATAAATTAACAGACCACCTATTAAAAACATTATTACTTGATTGAATTGTAAATTTAAAACTCCTACAAGTAATCCTTCCTTCATGCCTTCCAATAATCCTTCCAAATTTTATCCTCCTTCTATGATAATAATAAAATTATAATGATTTACTGCCTAAAACTTTAATTTACAGCCTACCTCCTTGGTCTTAAGTTATAGTAATAATAAATAGACAAAAAAATAAATAACTGCTTTTAAAAAAGTAACTAAAGTTATCTCCTTCTTAGTATATAAAAAAACAAGACTAATTTCATAATAAGAACACCTAAAAAACTTTGCCATTGAAAATAATTATGCAGTCTAATTTGTTAAATGAACTAGGGCATTTCATATGGTGGATTAGTCTATTATTGATGGAATAATTATACTATTTTAATTTTATCTTTACAAGGAATAAACGCTAGGCAGCTGTAATTTTACCTATTATTTACATATTTTACTTAGAGTTTACATTCTTTGTTTTAAAGTGTACCTACCAAGCTAATCCTTTAAATATTTATCAATTCACCATATAAAATCGTAGAATTAATGATATAATGTAATTGTTAAAATAAAATCAATGATTTATCATTGCAAAATAAATTTTAGGAGGATGTTATGTACGAATTAACAGGAAAATATGCAGTTGTAACGGGAGCATCTAGTGGTATAGGCGAAAACGCAGCGATAGGCTATGCAAAAGCAGGCGCTAATGTTGCTGTTTTAGCAAGAAGATTGGAAAAACTTGAAGCCTTAAAAGAAAAACTTGAGAGCTATGGAGTTAAAGCAATAGCTGTAAAATGTGATGTTGCAAATGAAGAATCTGTAAAAGAAGCTGCAAAGGTAATATTTGAAAATTTCCCAAGAGTGGATATTTTATTTAATAATGCAGGTATTGCAGTACACGGTGACGTTGTTAATCTTAGTGAAGAAGATTGGAATAAATCCTTTGACATTAACGTAAAGGGCATATACTTTATGTCAAAATATATACTTCCAAATATGATTGAAAATAAATACGGAAAAATTATTAATACAGCTTCAGTAAATGCCGTTATTTCCGATAAAAGTGAAATCTTTGTAAGACATTCCTACAACGCTTCTAAAAAAGCAGTAGTAGGACTTACAGAAGCAATGGCAACTTATTATGGAAAATACAACATTACAGTAAATGCCATAGGACCTGGTTTGTTTAAATCAGAAATGACAGAAGGAACTTTGTTTAAATCTGAAGAATTTCTAAATGCTTACAATGCGGCAAACCCTATGGGTAGACCTGGAGAGCTTGATGAATTAAACGGACCGATACTGTTCTTCTCATCAGATGCTTCAAGTTATGTAACCGGTCAGTTTATAGTTGTTGACGGAGCTATTTCATTAACTTAATTAATTTTAAAAAAGGTTTCTATTTTAACGATAGAAACCTTTTTTCTTATAAGAACTCTACAATTATTGACATAAATAAAGGATTTGCAATATCCACTGCCAGTACAGAAAGTGCAGGGAATATTATCCATGCTATATGAGAATATCCGTAAGAGTCCATTATAGATTTCTCATTTGCAATGGCATTACTTCCGGAACCCATTGAGGTCCCAATAAAACCTGCAACCATAACAGCAGCAGCATAATCTTTTTTATAGGCTCTAAATGCCACAATCATTCCAAAACCTACAGTTATTATAGTATCTAGAACTAACATTAAAAGTATAGGCCCAAGCATATTAACTATTAATGTTAAGTCCATTGTCATTATTGTAACTGCCAAAAATATATCCAAACTTATACTTTCTATTGCATTTATTTCCGGCTCATAAAATTTAATTCCCACAGCTTCAATTATATTTCTACAAATTGCTCCCGAAAATAGCATACCTATAAAATAAGGCATTTCTATATATGGTATCTGTTTCAAAAAATACTGTATTGGAATACCAAGAGCACCAACGATTAAAATTAAACACACCATATTAAATAATCTTGGAACGTCTAGTAATGCTTCTTCATGACTAGTATCCATTAGTTCTAAATCCTTAGGATCAGATTTTAACTTATATTTTCTAATTAACCAAACTGCTGCGGGTCCTCCAGTTAAACTTCCAAGAGCAAGCCCTACAGTTGCAGATGCAACTCCGGCCTCTGTTGCCCCAATAGCTCCCAACTCCTCATACATAGCTCCGAAAGCTGCCGCCGTTCCCGGACCGCCTGCATGAGCACCGGTAGTAGCATTAACTCCTATTAAAGGATGGATACCAAAAGCTTTTGCTAAAACTATTCCAAGGGTTCCTTGAAGTATTACTATGGCAGTTATAGTCCAAAAAATTGGAATTATGTACTTCTTACCATGTTGTAGTGTTTTTAAACTAAATCCAAATCCAACACATGTAAAGAAAATGTTCATTAAAAAACTGGATAAATCCTTGTTCCATGTAAAGGCAATTACACCGTTAAACTTTAAAATACTAAGTATTACAGATACAATAAGACCACCAACTACCGGTGCAGGAATCGCCCACTCTCTTAGAACTCTACTTCTTGATACTAACTGTTTACCAAATAATGCTATAACACAGCCTAAGGCCGTCGTTGCCAACATATCAAAACTAAATTCCATTTTATGCCTCCTATTATTTATGTATTCTATTGTTACTAAGTTTAATAAACTGCCCTCCTTTCATATAATAAATCAAATTTCTTTTCATAAATTATACTATTTCGAAACAAGTAGAACTATAGACTTTCCGAGAATTTACCTCTCCTTTACAGTTAAATTACACATCTCAAGAAAAGTAAATAAAAATTTATAATTTAATAAACCAACTGAACATTAAATTATAAAACTTATTCTTCATAAGCAAAAACCCCTATGTCAAGGGGTTTCTACTCAGTCTACCAATTTTAAATTTTAATTAATGGATTTCACTAAAAACTAATATAAGAACTATTGTTTCCAAATTATATATAAATTTTCTACAAAGCTAATATTAAACCCTTATAATTACTTAATACTTCAATAAGTCTTAAACTAACAATCCAGCATGAGTTAATAGGAAAAACGGCATAAGCATATCAATTATAAATCCGCCCACTACAGGTATTGCAAAATATGCCTTGGGAGAACCTCTTTTATATCTTTCCTGCACAGCATTCATACTTGCAATAGCATTTGGAGTGGCACCCATTGCATATCCGTAAAATCCCGCAACCATCATAGCTGCATCATAATCTTTTCCATTCGCTCTAAATACAACTAAAATATCGTAAATTGCAAGGACTATAGTTTGAACTAGAAGAATTACAAGTAACGGTCCTGCTATACCGATTAATTTCCAAACCTCAAGCTGCATAATTGTCATTGCTAAAAAAATATTTAAAAACACTTCTCCAGTTACTGACATTTCATTTATAGGCATTTCCTTACCCTTTGCATCTCCAATATTTCTTATAATTGCAGCTACAATTATAGGTCCAATATATATTGGTAGACTTGCTACAGGATTGATTTTTTGAATAATCATATCCAGTGGAATCTTTACTATCGTTCCTATACCCATTGCTATTATCAACATAAAGAAACCAATAGTAAAATTATTTACGTTCATAACACTTACTTCTTCTTCGCCGGTTTCTAAGTTCTCATAATCAATATTATCAGTATTTATATTGTCTTTAATTTTAGCCTTTGATAATAAATCATATTTATCAATTAAAAATCTTGCTAAGGGGCCTGAAACTAACCCCCCTGCCACAAGTCCAAAGACTGCAGCGCTAATTGCAATCAACGTACCATCTTGCATTCCCATAGCTTCCATAGTAGGCCCATAGGCTGCCGATGATGCAACTCCTCCCATTAAAGAAATTGCTCCTGCACAAAGACCCATTAATGGATTTTCTCCAAAAGCCATCGCAATAGTAGAACCTATTAAATTTTGGCCGACTAAACAGATGACCGAAACGATAGTTAAAACTATAATAGCCCAACCACCTGATTTGACAATTTTCCAACTAGCAGAAAATCCAATTGTAGTGAAGAAAGTTACCATAAAGAAATCTTTTAACTCATTTGAAAATTCAAAAGAAAATGTACCTGTCTGTCTTCCTATAAGATGTATAAGTGCAAATAATAATCCTCCCACTACCGGAGCGGGAATACAAAATCTATTTAGTGCAGGAATCCAATCTATAATTTTTTTGCCTAATAAAAATATTAAAACTCCTGCGCATGCGGACTGTATCATATCTAAGTTAATTATCAAAAAGCTCCCTCCAACTCACCTTACTTAATTTAAAATATGCAACACTTCATTTTTACAATATGTATTAACGATTTGCTAACCCATAGCTTGTAAATATTTCTAAATTTATTTCCAAGTTTTAAATTAAAATAAAAAAATACTATTAAAATATTTTATATCCTAATTTCTAAACTTAAAAATATCAAAGACTTTGAAACAATATCCTTATTGCTTACTTTATCTCTTTATCAAAATACCTCCTTTAAGGTGAGTATAATTCCATGACTTTTTGATGTCCAACTGTTTATCCCCACTATAAATACAGTAAATAATCTGTATATATTTTATTTTTTACAATTACTTTAAAATAAATTAACATTTTTTTTACATATTTTTTTAGACTTTTATAACAATTTTAAATTAAAAAAATAATTTCTTTAAAGCTATTAAAGTATTTGAAAAAACCTCCAAAAAAACACCCTTTTGAATAACTATCAAAAAGGTGTTTATATTTAATTTTCTCCAAATCTCTCTTCATATTCCTCTATAGACGCTCTTATTATTTTCTTTGCTTCTTTAGCATCATTAATCATATTTACTGCTGTTTCCTTACCTTCCAATTCTTTATATACTGTAAAGAAATGCATTATTTCATCTATAATATGTCTTTGGATTTCCTTATACTCTCTTATTTTATTGTAATTGGGATCCTGAGTCGGAACTGCAATTATTTTTTCATCTCTATAACCTTCATCAGTCATAACTACCACTCCTATTGGATAACATTCCACCAAAGTTAAAGGCAGTATTGATTCGGAACACAGAACCAATACATCTAAAGGGTCGTTATCCTGAGCATAGGTTTTTGGTATAAACCCATAATTAGCAGGATAATGTGTTGATGTATATAAAATCCTGTCTAAAATTAATAAACCGGTCTCTTTATCCAATTCATACTTATTTTTACTACCCTTACTGATTTCTATTAATGCTAAAAATTTTTCAGGAGTAATTCTATTACTGTCGATATCATGCCATACGTTCATTATTTCACCTCCGTTTATAGGATTAAGTTTAAAGGAATATTTATCCTTTGTAAACAACTCTATTGTCTATTACTTGTAAATTATAATATACACTTAAAATTTAAGCGCCAAGTTCCACCTGACGCTTAATAAATTATACTATAAATAACAAAGTTGAAATAATGTATAGAACTGCTATATGGGCAGGGTAGAATATATAAAAGAATTTCTTCATCTTTCTCCCCTCTCTGCCATTATATAGAGCCATTAAAATTCCTGAAAATACCATCATCCACTGTATATTTGAAGTAAATAAACTTCCCATTGTAAATCCCTCTGTCCAAAATTTAGTACTGATTATAGCTATAACTGCAAGAGCTGCAATTTGTAAAGGTCTCTTTCTTAAATAGTAAAATAAAAGACCTAGGATAATAAATACAAATCCTCCTTCAACTAAATAAACAGGCGGAAATATAAGAACTAAATTTATTCCAAAAGGTATGCTAATCAACGACATAGCAAATACATTATAGGCTGCATATGCTAGTAAAATTAATACACCAATAACGGCATTTTTATAATTTGATTTCTTTACTCCATCTATAACTAAATCAATGGCGCTTATTAAAATTGCCAATATCAATAATGTTCCAAATATATTGTTCATTAAAACAATGTTCGGATTCGGCAAAACTTTTTGAAGTACAACAGACATCAAATTCATAGCTATAGAACCAAACAATAGATTTCTAACATATTTCAACCTGCTGTGCGTATATCTAAGACCTTCTGTTGAAAGAAAAATAAATATCGGAGCAACTAACCTTCCCAACATTGTAAACCACATTGGAGCGCCAACATGTACAAACATTTGATGTATATGATCAAAAAGCATTAAAATTATACCTATAATCTTTAAATCAAATCCCGTTAACGGTAACTTACTTTCTTTTAAAGAAACATTCCTTTCCAAATAATCACTTCCCAATAAATTTAATAATATTATAATAAAATACAAATCTAAAGATTTTCTAAACTAATTCTAAATATTTTCAGCTATTTTAAATATCTCATTAAATATTCAAGCTCACCTGTACTCTTATCAATGTTTTCTCCTACAATTTTAAATCCCTCTCCCATATAAAAATTAACAACCCTTTTATTTTTTGCATATACAGATAAATTCAAAATATTATTTTTATCTTTAACTTCATTTAATAACTTTTTACCTATGCCATTATTTTGATAGTTAAAATCTACAAAAATTCCTTCTATATAACTATCTTTAAGACCTATAAAACCTTTAATTTCTCCATCATCATATACCATAATTTCTGCCTGCAACATTAAATATCTTACTAAATCATAATTTCCCACCCAATAATTTTCCTCTATAAAATTATGAGCCTTAATATTTGTTTGTAACCAAATTTCCATAACTCTTTCAATATCCATATTTTCAAAGTTTCTAATCATCTTCTACTCTTTCCCTTTGTTTTAATAAATTAGTATTATATCCCTTTTATTAAACTATTTCCAGTTTTTATATTATAAATACAAAAAAATAATAAGAGTTTTTTGTTTTTCTATTCTTTTGCTATAATAAATTTAAGAAGAAGGTGTTATTATGTGGATATTTTTTGCATTTGGTTCGGCCTTTTTTGCCGGAGTTACTTCCATACTTTCAAAAATAGGTGTTAAGGATATAGATTCCAACCTCGCTACTGCCATAAGAACTACTGTAGTCCTTGTAAGCGCTTGGTTATTAGTTATACTTACAGGATCTATAAATAGATTAACTGAGGTTTCATTAAAGACGTTTATATTTCTAATGCTTTCAGGTTTTAGCACAGGTGCATCCTGGATTTTCTATTTTAAAGCTTTAAAATATGGAGATGTCAATAAAGTAACTCCTATAGATAAAAGTAGTACCATTTTAACTATGGTACTTTCATTTGTTTTTTTAGGTGAATCTTTTAATTACATATCTCTTATTGCCATGATTTTAATGGCATTTGGAACATATATGATGATTGGAATTCAAGATTTTCAATACAGTAAATCCACTAATAACAGTTGGTTTATCTACGCTGTGCTATCTGCTATTTTTGCCAGTTTAACAGCTATCTTAGGGAAAATAGGAGTAGAAGACATAGATTCTAATTTAGCAACTGCCATCAGAACTGTATTTGTATTTATTTCTGCTTGGCTCTTGGTTTTTTTGAGAAATACTGATTTAAACTTTAAAGATATAGGTAGAAAATCCTGGTCATTCCTAATTTTATCCGGCTTTGCTACCGGTTTTTCTTGGCTCTGCTACTATAAAGCTCTTAAAGATGGTCCCGCTTCTGTTGTAGTTCCAATAGACAAATTAAGTATTGTCATTACTGTGATGTTTTCCTACTTCCTTTTAAAAGAAAAACTATCTAAAAAAGCTTTTATAGGATTAATATTAATTGTAGCAGGAACATTTATACTAATATAGACCAATGAAATATCACTGGTCTATATATTTAATATTTAATTATTTTTACAATTTTTAATATGTGCCTTTAATTTTTTCAATGCCCATTCATAGTGACTTGATGTTGAAGAAACACAATAACTTCCCAAAGTTGTTCCTCCTGTCCAGGAAAAGTACTTTGATGTAAATAACTCTTCATTAGAAAATGTTTCAACAATATACATAACTTTTTTGTGACTTTCCTCTAAAAGGTTTTTTGATTCATCAAAGGTAGTTCCTTGATGCTCCTCCCAAAACTTCACATTCATCTCTCCATAGGTTCTCCAGTTGTAGGGTGCGGGCAAAAAAGATTTTTCTATACCTCTCATATTGGATTCAATCCAATTAATCAATAACTTATGCCATTCATAGAGATGAATAAACACATCTCTCACATTTTTATCTCTTTTCCAATGAACCTCTTTTTTCTTTAAATCATCTTCAAAATTAAAAGAGATACTAAACTCCTCATCAGTCATATTTTCCACCAAGTTCATTAACTTCTCAAAGTTATATTCTGATTTAGAGACTAAGTCTTCTTTCGTAGTAGGTCTAGCCAAAAGACACCTCCCTTTATTTAATCATTACTTAACTTTTCTTTCCAATACTTTAACTTCGGTAAATTCTCTTCTAGCATAACCCTAATCTGTTCTTCTTCAATCCCTAAATTCATAGATGCCATACTTGGAGCGCAGTAGTTTATTAATTCCTCTAAACTTTCATATTTAAACTCCCCTTGGTCATAACACCATTTACAGTAATCCTCATTGAAATTGCCATCTATCTCCCTACTTATGTACTCATCTTCTGACAAAGGCATACCACAGCATTGACATATTAAAGTCCTAGGCGACCCTAGAAGTGTATTAATGGAAAGATCAAATTCCTTTGAAATCAGCTTTAAAGTATCAATCCCTGGCTCAGTTTCTCCCCTTTCCCACCTGCTAATTGCCTGCCTTGAAATCATCAATTTATTTGCCATATCCTCTTGAGTCATTCCCTTATCCAATCTCAGTTTTTTTAAAATATCTTTTATTTCCAATATCCCACCCTCCTTTATTAAAATTATACCAATTCTCCAAAATTATAAAAAGCAACTTCCCGTTGCTTTCCACTAATTTTATTTAGTTTTAAAATAGAAAATAAACATAATCACAATAATTAAAATATAGACCAAATAAATTACATAGGTTAAATTTAAGCTAATAGGAAGTGACAGTTGAGGGTTATATAGTGCAAATCCTATAAACAAAATCATACACACTAACATTCCAATTCCAATTATTAAATATTTTTTCATAATATCCGACCCCATTAATTTAACCTTTCTCCATCTTTAAATACTGCATATCTGTAAGTTGAATACCGTCTTCATATATGGGCTTGCTGTAATTATCCAAAAAGAAATTTTTTAATATATGTGAAGTTTGAAATCCCAGCTTCTTGTAATATTCTACATTTGAAGTTCCATATCCAGTTCCAACATAAATTTCCTCATAGTCTTTAAAGTGTTCAACTATAAATTTTACCAGTGACTTTCCATATCCCTTTTTACGATACTTGGAATAGACGGCTAAATTTTTTATTTCATATATTCCTTTTCCTTCCTCTGTTACTAGGCATAGACCCTTAATTCCAAAATCATCTAAAAGGAACATATACCCCCTACTTAAATATTTCTCCACCATATGCTCATCTTCATCACCAATTAAAAGTAAATCCAAGTAATCTTCTTTGTTTTCTTTAACTTCATATATTCTCACTTATCTTCACCTATTTCAATTATAAGTTAATTTTTATTATTAAAAAAGAACCTTATGACTCTTTAAAGATTATAACTATATGTTATTTTTCTATAGATATCCAATATCTTTCAATATTTATATCTTTAAACTTATCATATCGAGTGTCTTCATAAATGCCTCCATTACTTTTTATAGTTCTCCTACTAGCCTCGTTATTTTCATCACAAGTTACCAATAATTTATCATACTTGCCTTTGTACATGTTTAATAATTCTCTTAACATAATTTTAGCATAGCCTTTTCTTCTCTCGGAAGGTCTAATTGAAAAACCAATGTGTCCGCCGTAGTTTAACAAAAACTCATTTAATTCATGTCTTAGCTGAATCATTCCTAAAACTTTTTTATCATATTCCCTTATAAATATATATTGCTCCGCAGTAACATAATTTTCAGGCAGGTTTTCTTTAACTTCATATTTTTGAGAATGACTTAGCCATTCTTCTATACTATCCAAATTTTCTAAATCTCCTGAACCGGCAATTTGTTCGCCTGATTTTAAGAATTCCTCTTTATAAAGGACAATGTCATTCAAATATATTTCTTTTGGTTTTACTAATTTTAAATTTTCCATCCCTTCTCCTTACCATATCTATATGCAAGATTCCTTCATCTAAATAAGCAGTACCTATCTCAATAAAATCTAAGGACTTATAAAATTCTATTAAGTACTCCTGTGCCTGAATATGTGCTTCCAAACTATTCATTTGACTATCTATATAGTCCATAGCTTTGTTCAGTAATATTCGCCCCATACCCTTACCTCTTGATTCCTTTTCTACTAAGACCCTTCCAATATGAACAGTTTCACCCTTAGGTATTATACGACAATAGGCTTTAAGTTCACCATTCTCCAGTCCCATTATATGAATTGAGATTAAATCCTCATCGTCAACTTCATTGTAGGGGCAGTTTTGCTCAACTACAAATACCTTTGTCCTTTCCCTATATATTTTAAATAATTCTTCTATTGTAAGTTCCTTAAATTTTTTTATTTCCCAATCCATTTCTTTCCTCTGTTTTTCTATAATTAATTAAAACATTTAAAAAGACTTTTTTAATCTCTTTAAATGTTTATGTTTTCACTACTTTAATTGAAATATTTAAAACAATTTTAACTTCTAATTAAATAAATTCCAAAATAGCTTGGTTAACTTCATTTGGATTATCCATATTAGTAGCGTGAGTGGCATTGGAAATTACTTTTAATTTTGCATTTAAAATATTATCCGCCATATATTCCTGTTGGTAATTTGTAAAAAAGTCATATTCACCTATTAAAAGCAATGTAGGACATTGAACTTTATTAAGCTCTCTCTTACTTTCCATCTTCCCCGCCGCCGTCCATATTCTATTCCATCTATCATTGGAAAGCATTGAATTAGCTTCAATTATATACTTAAAATTACTTGGATTAATTGCGGACAGCATACAGGCTTGAAATGCACTTATAAAATTCATAGAAATAATTTTACTGTAAAATGAATATAATGGAAAATATATCATTTCATAAAGATTAAAACTGTTGCTACAAGGTGTTCCTATTAAAACTAATCCATCCACCCTTTCCGGATATTTAATTGCCGTGTGTAGAGATATATGTCCACCCATTGATAAACCGCAAAGAACAGCTTTATCTAAATTTAAATGATCCATTAAAGCTATTAAATCATCAGTAAAATCTTCCGGATCTATAGGTCCTTCCGGTAAAGTTGAATAGCCGTGACCTCTTACATCCCAAGTAATTACTTTAAACTTATCCTTTAAAGCATTTACTTGATTTTCCCATTGTAAATGGTTCCAAGTTGCCCCATGTGTAAAAATTATTGGCGAACCTTCACCTTCTACTTCATAAAATAATTTTACCCCCTTGTTTTCAAAAACAGCCATTTTATCTCCTCCTGTCGAAATAAAAATTATTTAATTCTCTTATGTTTCCTACTCATTCATACTAAATTACATGATTTTGTAATTATAGTTAGATTATATTATCAAAAGAGTAAATATAACTTATTTCTATAAGTTGTTTTCCTCCTATTTCACAAATATATTCATTCTTATTACATTTCCAGTTATTCTTTTCATAAAAATATCTTGCGCGCAGGTTCTCTTTTAATACCCATAAATATATATTCTTAAATCCGGATTGTTTCAAATCCTGCACTGCACTTTCCAACAATTTACTGCCATAGCCTTTATTGTAATATTCAGGCAATAAATAAATGGATATAATTTCACCCCAATCACTTAGTGATTTATCTCTAGATTTTCCATAAGCCGTACAGCCAATTATACTGCTTTCTTCTATCATAACCAATACAGTTAAAATATTATTATTAAGCCAAATTTCAAAGGGAGTCACCCAAAAATCTTCCTTTAACTCATCCAAATATGTTTGAGGAATAATTCCTCTATAAGCAAATTTCCAACTTAAAGCATGAATTCGGCTAATATCTTTTATATCCTCAATAGCTGCTTTTCTAATTTTCAAACAAAGGGCCCCCTAAACTATTTAATATTTATAAAAAAGCTATAAGTAAATTTATTTTACTAAGCTCTGTTAAAGAAATATTATCCTATAAATCAATTTATTTTTCCGCTTAATTTAAATATTATTTTCCTTATCAAATTCAAAATATCATTTATAAATACTATATCTTTATTATATACTTTTAATAAAATAATTAAATCAAAAAAGATTAAATTTTAAAATAAAACTTAATCTTTTTGATCTCTTATTCTTTATAATAGATTTTCTTTATTGTAACTAAAATAAATTTAATTACTTTTTAATTTAATACTTAGTTTATAATATGAAAAAATATTCTTTCCATAGCTTCTAAATATTTTCCAAAGCTTTGGCAATACGATTAAGCGCTTCAGTTAATTGACTGCGAGGACAGGCAAAATTAAATGGTTTTTTATTACTAAATCAACCTGCACCATTGACCATTAAAATACAATTTAATAGCTTGCTCAATACCTCGATTATACATTAATATCCAACTAACTACTTAAGAAAACCAATATTAAATAAAGACGGTGTTTTTATTTTAAGACCTAGCCTTGTCTTCTATTAAAACGAAGGTGGTGTAATTGCAAATACCAACTTGCACTCCTCTTCATTTGGATTTTTCCACCTGTGTAATGTATTTTTAGGAATTCTCACACTATCTCCTTCATTTAATCTTATTATTTTGTTTTCTAGATGCAGTTCAATTCTACCTTTTGTACACAAAGCTACTTCCTCACCTTTATGACTCTTTAATTCATCTAAACTATACAATTTTGACGACAACACCAACTCACAAAATTCAATATCTCCCTTTAAATCTGGTACTAATAGATTATAATGAATTCTCTCATCCATTGCTATTCCATGTTTAATTTGCAATCTGTCTTCTTTTCTCACGACTATTGTGTCACTCTCATCTTCTTCAATAAATAAGCTAAATACTGGAATATCTAATGCAGCAGCTATTCCCCTAAGTGTATTTAACGAAGGATTAGCAGTCCCCTTTTCAATTTGGCTAAGCATAGAAGAAGATATATTTATCTGCTCTGCCAATTCTCTAATTGAAAACCCTAATTTCTGTCTATATTTATTAATATTAATTCCTAAATTATTATTGTCTATTATGGTCACCCCTTCACATAATTGTTTTAATTTTATCATAATTTAATATCTATGGCAAAAATTAAATCCTGTAAGTTAAATATAATTTAATAAATTAAATTATATTGACGATTCTTAAAAAGAATGTTAATATTCAATTATAGAATATTCTATGCACATTACTTAATATTTTTTGAAAACGTTTGTATTTTTCTATTCTTGTCTAAATACAAACTATACTCTTAATTAAAAGGAGGTTCAGAAATTATAAGCATGCGTACGCCACACTATAATTGAATATTATGAGGAGGTAATATATGAACACAACACTTACAATAATTGCTCTGTTTTTAGCACTATTTACTTTAATATTTCTAACTATTAAAGTAAAACTTCATCCTTTCTTCTCCCTGCTGCTTTCATCTTTTGTCTTCGGAATCGTTTCAGGAATGGGAATGGAATTGATGCTGGAAAACTTCGCAGAAGGAATGGGAAGCACTATAGCCGGCATCGGTGTGGTTATTACAATAGGAACCGTTACTGGATCTCTATTAGAAAAGAGTGGTTCCGCTGAAACTATGGCTAGAAGCATCCTAAAAATCACCGGAGAAAAACACGCTTCATTAGGCCTTGCGATTACTGGTTATTTCGTGTCCATACCTGTATTTTGTGACTCTGCAATGGTATTGTTATCACCAATAGCCAAGAGATTATCGCGCGATACAAAAATTTCCATGACCACCATGACAGTATCTTTAGCAATGGGACTACATGCAACTCATATGTTGGTTCCACCAACACCAGGCCCGCTAGCTGTGGCTGGGATTTTAAATGCGAATTTAGGTACAGTTATCGCAATGGGCGCTTTGGTTTCCATACCAGTTACGCTTGTTGCACATTTTTTAGCTACTAAATTCGGAAAGAAATATTATTATTTGCCTGAAAATATTGAAGAATTTGACGAAAACCAAAAATTACCTAATGCGTTTATGGCATTTACACCTATTATCATACCTATTTTTCTCATGGTGTTAAAGACAATAGTGGATTTTCCTAGCCATCCCTTTGGTGAAATGAATGCATTCGTACAAATTATGGGCATTATAGGACAGCCAATGATAGCTTTATTGATAGGTATGTGCATTGCTCTATTTACATACTTCTCCATCAATCCTACTGATAAAGAAGTTTATACTTTTAATGGTCTATTCGGTGAATCTCTTATGACTGCAGGTCAAATTGTGCTAATAGTAGGTGCCGGAGGAGCTTTCGGTTCAATCTTAAAGGCTTCTGCTCTTCAAGACATTTTAGTAAATGCATTGTCCGGAGTTGAAATAGGAATTTTAGCACCTTTTTTAATAGGAGCTATATTTAGAACAGCTATAGGTTCAGGAACTGTTGCAATGGTGACTTCAGCAAGTATGATTTTACCTATGCTGGATATATTAGGAATGTCTTCTCCTATGGGAACGGTAATTGCAATGTTAGCTTGTGCTGCAGGCGGTTTTATGGTCTTTCATGGAAACGACGACTTCTTCTGGGTTACAGCTTCTACTACAGAAATGGACACATCTATTGCATACAAAACTATGCCCATAATTTCGATTGCACAATCATTTACAGCATTGATTTGTGTATATATATTAAAGATTATATTCATTTAGTTTATGAAAGGAGATTTTATTATGAATATAAATAAATTACCTACACCTTCTATTGTTTTAGATATTGACACAATGGAAGATAATATCAAAAGAGTTCATGAATTAGCTAAAAAACATAATAAAGAGATTTGGCCAATGACTAAAACTCATAAGTCCAAAGAATTAATGCAATATCAAATTGACAATGGAGCAACTGGATTACTCTGTGGAACCATTGATGAATGTGAAGCTGCAACTGAATTAAATGTCGAAAACATAATGTATGCCTATCCTGTGTCTGATCCCGTTTCAATTGCCAGAATTGTCAACATTGCTAAAAAGTCCAATTTTATTATCAGAATTGATGGCATTGAAGCTGCTAAATTAATTAATGAAGTTGCCGAAACAAAAAATATAAAAATAAATTATACTTTAATAATCGATTGTGGACTTGGACGTTTTGGAATTCAAAAAGAAGATGCATTAAACTTTCTAAATGATATGAAACAATTTAAAAACTTAGTTTTCAAAGGAATATCTTCCCATCCAGGACAAGTATATGGAGTGACAACTAGAGAAGGAGTCACTGAATGTGCAAACCAAGAAATGGAAGTAATGAACTATGTATTGAAACAACTAAAAGCAAATGGATATGAGGTTGAATATGTAACTTCCGGATCAACTCCTACTTTCTTTGACGCCGTTGAAGACAAAGGTATTCAAATTTATCATCCAGGCAATTATATTTTCAATGACGCAATTCAAATGTCAATAGAAATTGCATCAGAAGATCAATGCGCCCTCTCAGTAATAGCTTCTATTGTATCCAATCCTAAAGAAGGTCTTTACATCTGTGATGCAGGCGCCAAATGTCTAGGTTTGGATAAGGGAGCTCACGGAAATGATTCCATAGTAGGACATGGAAAGATAATAGGACACCCTGATGCAATAATTGATAGCCTATCTGAAGAAGTCGGGAAAATTAAAGCAAAACAAGGAGAATTCAAAGTTGGAGATAGAATTAGAATGATCCCCAATCATTCTTGTAGTACTGCAAATTTGGCAAGTTATTTCTATGGATTTAGAGGAGATAATGTGGAAAAAATATATAGTGTAAATGTTAGAGGAAACTCTAAAAAATTTGACATTTAATATGTCTCCTATTCCTTATTAAAATATAAAATAATAAACCACTTGTTAATGCATTGTTCCAAGGAAAAGGACATTTTCAAAAGTCACCCCCTATTTTAATATAGGGGGTGTTTTTCTTTTCATATGCTTTGTACACTCAACTGCCTAAACACATTAATAAAGGACTACTTATAAAAGTAAGTCCCTGTTTTTGCTATTCTACTATATTTTTGATAAAACTTAAGTTCATATATCTATCTTTAAGAATTTACGCAGCCTTGTTTTATGCATTTAATGTTTACATTCATATGAAAAATACTGCATACGTCGGTTAAAGTATTTTTGATTAGAATACTCAAAGTTCTATTGTTTTTTTCTAAACTCGTTACAAATCTATATTCTAAAATTAAGATGATTATATAAATTATAAATAATATAAAATTCTTTACAACAAATATTATGTTCTATAAATTCAATTTTACACCTGGTATGTCTATAAAAATTCTATGTTATAACTCCATCAAGTAGATGTGTTGTAAGTTACACCTATAAATAATTTCTCAATATTAAAAAACCATCATAAATATATAATATACCCGCTATATCACCATATACACACGAACTCACATTAATCCTATTTTATTACTTTTTGCATACATCACATAAATCTTCCTTAAAAACAAAATATCTGTAAACTATAAAATAAAGTCTTTAACTTATTTATTCCTTTGTAGTAAAACTACATTTTCCACATGCACACTGTTACAGAACATATCTACAGGTTGTATTAGTTCCACTTTATAATCTTCACTTAGAAGTTTTAAATCCCTTGATTGCGTTGAGGGATTGCAGGAAATATATGCAATTTTATCCGCTCCTAACTTTAAAAGAGTATTTATTAGACTTTTATCTAAGCCCGTTCTTGGCGGATCTAAAACAATCTTATTAAAATATAGACTGTTATTTTCATAGAGTTTATGCAACACATCCTCCGATTTGCCACATATAAATCTGCTATTTGTAATATTATTTAATTTTGCATTTAATCTTGCATCTTCAACGGCATCTTCTACTACTTCAACTCCCACAACTTCTTTTACTTTATCTGCAGCCAGTAAACTAATAGTACCTATACCGCAATATAAATCCAGCAGTCTATCTTTCTTCTCTAACTTTAAAGATTTTAGAGCAACATTATAAAGTTTCTCAGTTTGAAGTAAGTTTACTTGAAAAAAAGAACGTGGAGATAATTTAAATTTCATTCCCAAAAGCTCTTCATTTAAATAATCGGAACCGTATAATTTTTTAAATTCTCTCCCAAATCTCACTTTCCTATTTCTGTTTATATTTTCAAAGACAGATACTACATTACTTTCAACTATCTTTGGCAATAGGGTATTAAAGTTTTTCACTCCCTTACTGGAGATAAAAACCGCCATTATTTCCCCTCTGTAGTTTTCCCTTATAGATACTTCATCTACACTTTTAATGCCCTTCCAAGTTCTTAATATTCTTATAAAATTATTGATTTCATCTTTTGCAATTATACATCTACTTACTTCTACAAGTTCCTTAGTGTTTTTCTTATAGTAACCCAATTTCCCGTCCAATACTTTTAATTGGATATTATTTCTATAGTAATAGGGCGTTTTCATTCCCAGCGTGTCTTTTACTTCCCCGTCAATACTTCCTATTCTTCTCAGGTCGTTTGTGACTTTTTCCCTTTTCCACTTTAATTGTTCCTTATAGTCAAATTCTAAAAAATCACAACCTCCACACACTCCTGAATAATTACATTTTGATTTAATTCTATAAGGGGAATCTTTTAATACGCTTAATACTCTAGCGGTGAAAAATCTTTTTTTATCTTCTAAAATTTCAGCTTCAACTACATCTCCTATTACTCCGCCATCTAAAAACACAGTCTTGTTATCTAGTTTTGCTACGCCCCCGCCCTTGTAGTCAAAATCTATTATCTTTAATCTTACATTTTCCATTTTTATTTCTTCTTTAACACTATTTTTTCAGGATATAATTCCACTAATCTTTCTTTATACAATGCACCTTCGGCTCTTTTAAAAGCAGCTTTTGAAAGTCCCGTTACTTCTTTTATAAGTTCAGGATCTGACTTATCGCCAAGGTTTAATACTCCGTCATTGTCCTCTAAAAGTTCCATTAATAATTCTGCATCATAGTGCATTTGCTTATAGGCTTTTTCTCTAAGAGTAAGGGTTATTTTTCCATCTCTAAGTATTCTTTGGACTCTGGCTTCCACTACATCTCCTATTTTATATACGCCCTTAAGCTCCTCCTGTAAAATCATTCCGTCATATTTGTCCTCTATGGCAACATAAGCTCCCTTATCACTTTTACTGTAAATAGTTCCCTTTACAAAATCATTTACCTTGAATCTATCATTATTCTTTAAAAGCTTATCTCCTATTTTTGTAGTAACACATAATCTATCGGAGGTATCAATATAGAGCATCATTAAATATTCTTCGTTTTCATTAATTCTTCCGGGAGTTTCTTTATAGGGTAAAAAGGCATCCTTGTCTAAACCTATATCTACAAAGTACCCATACTTTGTCTTAGATACCACTGTCAGCTTTTTAACTTCTCCCACTTGAAGCAAGGGCATTTTTTTACTTGCAACTCTATTTCCATTGGAATTGTCATAGATAAATACATCTAAAAATTCTCCAACCTTTAACTCTTCGTCATCATGTCTAGGCAAAAAAATATCTTCTTTCCCATCTGTTAAATATGCGCCTATCTTAGTTATATTCTTTACTTTTAAATTGTGTTTTCCCAGTTTCATTCCATATTCTCCTCTATAATTTGAGTTTCCTTTAAACCTCTACGCAAGATATTATCGCGTACTAATTCATAATAGTTAAGCTGTTTTAAAACGCCTAGACTGTAGTAGGTAAATTCAGGATATATTCCCAAGTTTACAATTATTTTTACCGCCGCAGGATAATTTACAAGTGGATAGAAATGAGCCAACATTATTCCAAATTTTATAGCCTCAATCACCCTTGTATCTCTCATTAAAAGTATTGAAAGTCCTGCAAGTCTTTTTTCTTCAAATATATCTAAGGAAAATATGAAGGATTCAAATTCAGAAAATACTTCAATTGCCCTTTTATCTTTGAAAAAATCACATATTAAATTTACACTGTCACTTTCTCTTTCGTAGAATTTTAATACAGCTTCATTAAGTTTTGTAGAATCTTCCCTATTCAGCTTTCTACCTTTTAAAATTTCAATTTCAAACTCTCCCCTATATCTTCCGTCTTGGGATAAGTTTGAAAAATCAATTTCTACTAAACTGTTTTCTTCCTCACTTTTTAAAAGCACATTGTATAGACTTTCATCTTTTTCTGTTTTTATCGGTTTTTTTCTTTTAAAAAAATTAATCATTTATCTCCAAAATCCAATCCCTTCAATGCATCTGCCAAAGAGTTATTAATATTTACATCGGTTTTTTGATTTTTAATATATCTCTTTGCCTCAGCCTTGGACATCTTATTTTTATTTTCTTTAAACTTCCTATCCATACTTTCCTTAGACTCTCTATAACCACAAGTCTCACATATATAGGAATTATTGTCCTTTAAAAGTTTCAATTTCTTATGGCAGTTGGGACACCTTATATTAGTAAGAATTGAAAGTGTCTTTCTATAGCCGCACTGTGTGTCCTGGCAGATTAAAAGCTCACTGTTCTTCCTATTTACTCTAAGCATTAACTTGCCGCATTCAGGGCACTTTATGTTAGTTAGATTGTCATGCTTAAATACATAGTTACTGTTTTTAATCTCCTCTACATTTTCTCTTGAAAAATCTCTAATCTCACTTAAAAACTGTTGATCCTTTAATTCTCCCTTTTCAATTTTTTTCAATTTCAATTCCCAGTCTGCAGTAAGCTCAGGACTTTTTAATTTCTCAGGGACAAGTTCCAAAAGTTGTCTTCCCTTGTTTGTAGTTCGTAAACGTCCGTCATTATTCTCTATTAAATCGGAGCTATATAGTTTTTCAATTATATCTCCTCTTGTGGCAACTGTTCCTATTCCGCCTGTTTCTCTTAAAGTGCTGGCTTTTTTAGAGCTTATATTAGAAACATATTTCACCGGATTTTCCATTGCAAGTAACAATGAACCTTCGTTAAAATACTGAGGAGGTGAAGTTGTTTTGGAAACCTTTTTAACTGAATTAATTTCAATTTCAGTACCTTCTTTTAAATCAAAAAGTCTTTGATTTTCCTCAAGTTCTTCCTCGTAGCTATCTAAAAGCTTATAGCCTAAATCAATATCTATTTTCCCTTTGGCTATAAAATTATGTCCCTCACAGCTGGCATAAATTTTAACTTCTTTATACTTATAAGGATTTAACAAGTGTGATAAAAATCGCTTTGCCACTAAATCATAAATTTTATACTCTCTATCTTCCAATTCATCTATTGCAAGTCTTTGTTCCGTTGGAATAATGGCATGGTGGTCACTTACCTTTTTATCGTTTACATAATTTTTATTACCCTTTATAGCGGTCTTTAATAAAGGAGCTATAAACTCTTTATACTTTCCCGTATTCATAGCTCTTAGTCTTTCCGGAATTGTAGGAACTATGTCCTCAGTTAAATATCTAGAGTCAGTTCTCGGATAGGTTAGAACTTTATGTCTTTCATATAAATCCTGCATTATATTTAAAGTTTCCTTTGCGGAATAACCATATCTCACATTTGCATCTCTCTGTAAATTTGTAAGGTCGTAAAGCTCTTTGGGATAGCTTTTCTTTTCATTTTCCTCAACCTTTGTAATCTTCAACTTTTTATTTGAAACAGCCTTTAAAATTGCATCGGCTTTTTCTTCACTTCCTATACTCATTGAATTTTTATCATCTATATAGCTAAAGGTCATAGTCTTAGTAAGCGCATTGATATTAAAATATTTTCTGCCTTTAAAGTTTGCTATTTCCTCTTCCCTTAGTCTAATTATATTTAAAGTAGGCGTTTGAACTCTACCGCAAGATAATCTGGCATTGTGTTTAAGCGTCAATGCACGCGAACCGTTTATTCCCACAAGCCAGTCGGCCTCCGCTCTGGACATGGCACTTAAATAAAGGTTGTAGTACTCCTTTGCATCTTTTAAATTTGCAAAACCGTCTCGAATTGCCTTATCCGTAACAGAAGAAATCCAAAGTCGCTTTAACTTTCCCTTATAACCGGACATAATAAGTATTAATCTTGCTACAAGCTCTCCTTCTCTTCCCGCATCTGTAGCAATAACTACTTCCGATATGTCCTTTCTGTTTAATAACTCCTTAACTACGTTAAATTGAGCTCTGGAGTTTTTAATAATACTTAACTTCATTCTATTAGGTATAATGGGCAGGTCTTCCATATCCCATTTTTCAAACTTCTTATTATATTCTTCAGGCGTGGAAAGAGTTACTAAGTGGCCAAGTGCCCATGTAACTATTTTATCCTCACTTTCCATATAACCTTTTTGTTTTTTATTTACTTTTAAAACCCTTGCAATATCTCTTGCAACAGAGGGCTTTTCTGCTAGTATAATTTGCTTTTTCATATATCTCTCCTTGCAAAATATTTTATCACATTGCCAAAAATTACTAAAGTGCTTTATTAGAGGGCTGTTTTATGTTAACCTATTTTTATGAAAGTTAATATATATGCCTCATCAGATGTGCACGGTCACATATATCCCTATGATTATGCTAAAAACATTCCTTTGGATTACAGTCTTGCCCATCTGTATGATTGTTATAAAAAAGATAAAAATAAATATAAAATTCTTGTAGATAATGGAGACATTATCCAAGGTAATTCCGCAGAATATTTCATAGATACAACGCCTAATCCCATTGTAAAAGTTATGAATTTTATGGACTATAAGATTTGGAATATGGGTAACCATGAATTTAACTTTTCCTATCCAAGGCTTAAAAAAATTATAAAAGATTTTAAAGGTACAGCACTAATGGCCAACTCAAACAGTAATTTCTTTTATAAGTACAAGACCATTAACCTTGAAGACATTAAAATTTCCTTTATTGGAATTAATACTCTTCTAATAAATTACTTTGAAAAGGAAGAATCTTTAGCAGGCCTAGTAATTGAAGATCCTATAGCTATTTTAAATCAGCTGTTAAATAAATTATCTAAGACTTCCAATGTAATAATAGGAATGTTCCACCTTGGATTGGAAGATGAAAATTCCATAGTTAATTCAGGGCTTTACTCCATTTTAAATAATATTGAAAACCCGCAGCTCTTTGATGTAATAATTTGTGGTCATACGCATAAAAGTATTTCTCAACTGTTTCACAAGGATATATTGATAACACAGCCCGCTGCCTATACCAAGACTATTTCTAAAATAGAAATGGACTTCTCTAAGGGGGTATTAATATCTAAAAATTCCTCTGCTATTAATCTGGCAGAATTTAAAGCCTCGGAAGAAATTTTAAAATTATATGAACCCTATCATAAAAAGATACTGGAATACACCCATGAGATAATAGGTTATGTAAAGGGAATAAAAAGAGAATTTAACTACGACTTTGAAGACAATCCATTAAATCATCTGTTGACAAAGATTATGTTAAAGTTTTCAAAGGCAGATGTAGTTGCCTTTCAAATAGACAACAAGGAGGCTCTTTTAAAAAACGGTCCTTTGAGAAGGTGTGATTTAGCTGAACTTTATTCCTATGACGGAGGAGAAGTCACCACATATAAAATGAAAGGCATAGACCTTAAAAAATATATACTTTGGAGTTATGATTACTTTAACTATAAAGATGGAAAAGTTTCTGTAAATGAAAAGAGAGCTGACTTTAAATATAAAACTTTAGATGTTTTCGGAAATATTCACTATACAATTGACCTAAGGGAAAAATCTGAAAACAGATTAAAAGAATTAAAATATTTAAATGGTAAGGACATACTTGATAGTGATGAAATAACTGTTGGAATGAATGAGTACAGAATGAATTTTTTAATTTCAAAAGAAGGTCCTCTTGCCGGAAAAACTTTTGAAAAAATAAGTTCTTCAAAATACATTGATGAAAATTTTAATAAGAGAGGTACTATTAGGGAGTTGGCAAAGTACTACTTTGAAGACTTGCCCAATAATACTTACTACTATAATGATGAATCTTATTTTTATATAAAATATTAAAGGAGTCCCTAGACTCCTTTTTAATTTAATCCGGAAACTGCCGGCTCTGCAGTTACGGTTTCCTTATTCTTTTCTTTTGAAGCCTCAGTTTCTTTCTTAACTTCGCTTTTCTCATCCTTGCTTTCATCTGCTTTACCTTCCCCAATAATTACCACTCTATCTTGAGGAATGTAATTGGATTTGGAAATTTGCTCCGATAAAACAACTTCTCCATTTTTTATAATTTCCTTGTAAGTTGTATAGCTATAACCCTGTGCGCCTTTTTTTGAAACTATTGACTCTCCCTCTTTTATTTCCGTAGAGTACTGTTGAATTACCTTAGGCTCAACTGTACCTATTAACTTAGGTATAATTTCCACTTCATAGTCCCTATCTCCTCTATTCCCAAATATTTGAAACTTTAATTCATTGCCGTCTGTAAAGGATTTTATATAAATATTATGATTGGTATTATTTCTAAATTTTAAATCTTTATATCCTTGTACTACAGCAGCATCTGTTCCCAATGGAACATAAGAAATCGGTCTACTATGATTATACCTTTCCACAACTTCCAGGTCAGATCTTATTAAGGCATTATAAAGTGTAGTTGAAACTTGACAAATTCCTCCGCCAATACCGTTGTCAAACTCTCCGTTTACTATTACTCCCGCTTCTTTAAATCCGGTATCAACGCTTATATCTCCAACGGTACCGTTAAAGGAAACTTCCTCTTCAGGTTTCACCAACATACCGTCAAAGAAACTGGCCCCCAAGGCAATATTGTCTTTTCGATTTTGAATAGACTTGGAATAATCCGTTGAAAATTCAACTAGTAAGTCGTCTATCCCTTCAAAATCAGCAGTGGTAACTAAAGGTTTAGATTTAATAACGGGAATTTCTATAGCTGTTTCACTTCTTAAATTGGAGTTAATTAAGTCTTTTAATTTTTCTGAATCTATATACCTTCCCTCTTTTTCCTCACTTAAAACAAAACTGCCATCAGTATAGGATATAGAAGCATTTTGAGGTTCCAAATAAATTTCATCTACTAGATTATTAATAGTTTCAGCTACATCTTGAGGATTAAAACTCTCCTCAATTTTAACATTCTTACTTACAGCTCCTGCACTTACTATATTAAAGAAATTAGCAAATACATTGTTGCTCCTTCCAATTTTATAAGCCTTATCTACAGCACCTTTTACATCCGCTTTAAATCCCAAATCCCTATAACTTACACTGTACTCTTTTTCATCTAAAATAAATTTTAAATTTAGATTGTTCTTTTCTTTTTCTTTCTCTTTTTCAATTTTTTCAATAGCTTCCAGTTTAGTAAGATTTTCAACGCTTATACCTTCTATGTTAACACCTCGATGAATTTTTTCATTCTTCATCTCCCTGTTAAAATAAACGGCCGCCAATGAAAAAAGTACTATAATAAATAAGCTACTAATAATTATTCTTTTTCCTAGCATCATCTGATTTCCTTTAAATAGTATCTACAATGATCTCTTATCTTACACTCTCCACACAAGGGATTTCTAGCCTTACAAACTCTTCTTCCATGAAATATCAATAAATGATGGGCTCGAGTCCAAGAACTTTTCTCAATCTTTTTTTCAAGGGCAATTTCTGTAGATTCCACATCTTTTTCATCTACAAATCCAATTCGATTTGCCAATCTGAAAACATGAGTATCAACAGCTATTGCCGGCACACCATAAGCAGTGGAAGCAACTACATTAGCAGTTTTTTTCCCAACCCCCGGAAGAGTCATTAACTCCTCTATGGTCTGTGGAACCTCTCCATTAAATTCTTCAATTATTTTCTTTGAGGACATATAAATACTTTTTGCCTTGTTTCTATAAAAGCCACAGGATTTTATTAACTCCTCAATATTTTCCAACCCTAATTCCAAATAGTCCATTGGGGTATTGTACTTTTTAAACATCTCACTTGTAATAATGTTAACTCTCACATCAGTACATTGTGCTGAAAGAATAGTCGCCACTAATAGTTCAAAGGGGCTGTTATGATTTAATTCACACTGTGCATCAGGATAACATTTTTCTAAAATTTCCAAAACTTCTTTTGCTTCTTTTTTTGTCAATAACTTTCTCATTCCTACAGTATTTCCATCTCCACATCTATAATTTCCACATCATTAAATTCTTCAACATAGTCTATAACCTTGTCCAGTATCTCATTAACGTAAGAGCTGTCATTTGAGACCAGGGCTATTCCTAACGTTGCTTTCTGCCATAATTCATTATTACCCACTTCCGATACAGAAATATTAAAATTATTTTTTAATTTTGCAATTAATGAATTTAAAATACGCCTTTTTTCTTTTAAGCTGTTTGGCGAGAACAGCCTTAAATCAATCTTACATGTTCCTATAATCATAAAGTCATTATAACATATAAAAATATTATTGAAATAAATTTAACAAATTATAAATTCTTAGTTGACATAGCACTTTACTGTGTATATAATTTAATCATAAAACATAACAGTTATAACAGTTGGTGATTATATGAATATTTTGATATCAAATGAAAATAAAATACCGATTTATGAGCAGCTTATAAATTCCATTAGAACGGAAATATTAACCGGACGCGCAAAGCAGGATGATCCCCTGCCCTCGATACGCTCCCTATCTAAATCTCTTGAAATTTCTGTTATTACAGTAAAGAGAGCTTATGATGAGCTTGAAAAAGCCGGTTTAATTTATACTATTCCCGGGAAAGGAAGTTTTGTAAGCGCTCAGGAAATTGAACGAATTAGGGAATATAAGCTGCTTCAATTACAAGAAGAATTGTTGGATATTTTAAAGTCCGCTGAGGAATATGGAATTTCCAAAGAAACAATTATTAAATTAATTGAACTTTTATGAGGTGAGAAAATGTTAGAACTAATAAATGTAAGCAAAGATTATTTTGATTTTGAATTTGTACTTAAAAACGTCTCTTTTTCACTTAAAGAGGGATATATTATGGGATTAATCGGCCCAAACGGTTCAGGCAAAACCACTATAATAAATTTAATAATGAACGTAATAAAACCCACTGGCGGAGAAATTAAAATTTTCGGTTTAGATAATACTCTTGAAAATAACGTTGCTATAAAAGATAAAATTGGTTTTGTCTTTGACAAGTCCATCTATCCTGAAAAGCTTAACCTAGATAAATTAGGTTATATTTATAAAAACCTATATTCAAATTTTGATGAGGAATACTTTGAAGAACTTATTAAAAAATTAAAAATAAGTAAACTTAAAAAATTAGGCGAACAATCTAAGGGAAATCAAATGAAATGTCAAATAGCACTTGCTCTATCACACAATGCCAAACTTATACTTATGGACGAACCTGCGGCAGGTCTTGATCCTATAGTAAGACGTGAATTAATAAAAATTCTTCTTGAATACAGGGAAAGAACCAATGCGGCTATTTTATTCTCCACTCATCTTACGGAAGACCTAGAAAAAGTTGCTGATTATATAACCTATATTAACAACGGCAAACTTATATTTTCAAAGAGTATTGAAGAAATGAGAGATGAATATAAAATTCTTAAATGTACAATATCACAATCTAAAATGTTAAATGAATCGGACTTCTTTGGATATGAAAAAAACGAATATTATTTTAAAGGATTATTTGGTGATAGTAATATTGTAATTCCGGAAGGCGCAATAGTTGAAAATGCGACAATTCAGGATATTATGTACTATCTAAATAGGAAGTGAGACCGTGAAAAACTTTAAAAAATTTTTAACTATAAACCATGCATCCGGGAAAAGTTTTTTTGAAGGATTATTTATAACCTACGCCGTCCTTATCTTTATTGTTATTTTAAATAGCATTCCGGATATAACCGTTGACAATTTAACTTATTTTTTAAGAGGTTTTTTCTACATCTTCGCAACTATTGCACTATTCTATATCCCTCTTTTTAACTTAAATAAGAAATTAATATTGTCACTTCCAATAGACGACATTAAAATCTATCCGCTAAGTATCCTATTCTATCAAAGTATAATACTTGTGATATTTTATTTGCCCTACTTTGTATTAGCAATAATATTAAAAGGTAAATTATTTACTTCTCTGAGTTTTTGGATGTTTCATATTCTATTTTTATCAACGATTTTAAAGTGTAGTTACAGAGAAGATACTGATGATACAAGAGACTCAAAATCATATATAGCACTTCTATCAATATGGGTTTTTATTTCTTTATTTACTCTATCAGGCGGTCCAATATCTCGCTTTGTATCTGAAATAATCAGAAACCTTGAAACAAAAAATATTCCAACAAGCTTACTTTTGCTTGGAGCCCTAATAATAGTATTTATCTTTAAATCATTAATAGTAATTAATAAGTTTAATAAAACTAAAAAAGCTATTAAAAGAAAGTCTAAAGAGGAAACTGTCTTTAATAAAGATAAGAAATTTAATTTACTTTCCAAACTCAAGTTTTGGTCCTCAATACAAGTTGGAAATATAATGTCAATAGTTTTCACAATTATGTTTTATTTCTTTTTATACATTTATAAAGGTGATGTTTATATTAATAAAATATTTTTACCAATTCTATTTATTCCCAATATATTGGTACAGGCTTATAACTTGCCGGAAATTTATAATTTAACTGTGGGAATGCCTATAAATATATTTAAGCTATATTTAAAGGAAAAATTAATAAATTTGATTATATATACCTTTACAGCTTTAATTGTCTTTATATATTTTTATTACAATAAGCTGATTATAAATGAAGGGTTTATAAGTGTATTTTTAAGTAGTTTATTGTTTAGTATATTACTCTTTAGTATATGTGAATTTTTTCATAGAGGTAGAATACCCTTATTGTTAAATATTTTTATTTTTATAAATTTTATAAACTTTAAATACTTAATTATAAAAAATACACCATTATTAGTTTTTCTTTATATCTTAGTTATTGTAATTTATATTTCAACATACTTTTCAATTAGGAATTCTATTATGAAACACGGATATGAGTCACTATTAAATCTCACTTATAATTAGGAGGTTATTATGAAAAACTTTAAGAAATTATTAATAATAAATCACATAAGCGGAAAAGGAATATTTAAGGGAATGTTTATAGCTTATTTATTCTTTATAGGAATGGCTTTTGCCAACCACATTGGCTATTTAGACGATGAAATTGTCAAATTATCTCTTATGAATCAAATAGTATTTTACTTTTTTATATTTACATGTATTACATTACTTGTAATGCCTTTAGGAAAATTCAATAAAAAATTATTATTGTCCTATCCTCTAGATAGTGTTAAAAGTTATAGCTTAAGTATACTGACCTATAATATATTTATAGTTTTGACCTTTTACCTGGTTGTATTTATCTTTGCTTTAATTCTAGGTGACGATTTGTTTTTTAATTCCTATATTTGGATTATAGACCTGATGTTATTAACTACTATCGCTAAAAGTATGTATGAAAATAAACTTAACAAACTTATCTCTATAATGGCTTCTATCTTTATAGTGATTCCACTTTTAAGCTATTTTATGGGAGTAAATCTATATTTATTGGTCTTTTATGAAAGTAACACTCATAAAATACTAAGTTTAATATTGTTAATAATACTATCACTTATCTTTATATTTAATGCTTTTACTATTAACAATGAATTTATAGAGGTTAGAAATAAAATCAGCAGAGATGATGAAGAGATTAAATATGAAAAAACTTCAAAATCTAAATTTATCTTAAGGTTAAAAACCTGGCCAACAGATAATAAAAATAACGCCTTCATTATAGGGGTCTATTCATATTTTTTACTAGCTAGCGTTTTTAATGCAAAAACTGTTGAATCAAGAATTCTTGCTTGCATGGTTTTAATTCCGGTTTTCTTCATTGCAATATACGATAGTTGCAATATCCACGATTTCTTAATTGGGCTACCAATAAATTTAACTGAATTTCACTTAAAAGAACGTAAACAGAAACTATTTATCTTTATTATTTTAAATTTAATTGTGGCAGTGGTTTTAAAATTTATACTTCAAATTTCAATTACAGAAAACATACCGGTATATATAAATGGTTTTTTTATTAGTATGATTTTATACAGTCTTTATGAATTGATATATGTTTTTAGCGGATTAAATGCCACGCTTATTGCATTGACAATTTTTAATATTAATATTGGATTTACTACAAACTATTTTAATGTAACAAGTTTAAAAGTTATAATATTTTTTGCAGTAGTAGCTATTATACTCTTTGTCCTTAGTTTTATAGGAACTGTAAAATATATAGAAAGCGGAGTTTCCATACTACCGCCTCTTAAAAAATCAATGTAATAAAAAGGAGCCTCCCTGAGGTTCCTTTTTAGTTTTCCAAATATATCTCTCTGGCATCAGTTTTATTTATTTTATAATACTCAATTCCGTCAATTCTTAAATCCTCTCCCTGCAGTGTAACTAGAGATATCTTTTCGCTATTTAGATATTTAAAAGCATAGTATCCTAAATATATACAATCTTCAAATTCAATATCACTTTCAGCCTCTTTATTAAATAAAGAAACCAGCTTAGGAACTATTAATAAATTAGCAGGCTCTTTTATTTTCTTAAATAAGCTTACTACAAATTCCTGTTGAGCCTTTATCCTTCCAAGATCTGCATCAGCATAGGCATTTCTAGCTCTTAGATAATTTACAGCCTCTTCCCCGCTTAATTGATTTATTCCCCTGTGTAAATCAATTACCAAGGGAGGACTTGTCCAGTTATCTTCATAGTAATAATCGTCATATTCCCAATTAATCTCCATACCTCCCAAAGCATTTATTACATCTGCTACAAATTTATAATCCACTTCCACATAGTTATCAATTTTTATATCTAAAAAATCCTCTATAACCTCTTTAGTATTTTCAATACCTCCTAAAAAATAAGCGGCGTTGATTTTCTGATGTCTCTTTTTTGAGCCGGGCAGATACTCAAAGTAGGTATCTCTTGGAATGGAAATAATTTTTGCCCTTCTACTTTTATTATCCACTTTTAATATCATTATCGTATCTGTATGTACGGGACTATTTTCATCTATATTTTCCAAAGTTAAAGAGGACTCTTTTCCCACTATTAAAATATTTATTACATCCCTATTTGAAAAAACTTTATCTTCCACGTTCTTATCAATATTAAAAAGCAAATAGCCAAAAGCTCCCAGTAAAAGAATTATTAATAAAAGTAATAAAATTAAAGTTCTTTTAATTATTTTTTTCATTACCCTCCTCCAAATCTGACCTTATATTACCATAGACTTATAATATGGAAAGTTAAAACTATTCTAACTTTACTAAAAAAAGATAGCCTTTTACATTACAAGGCTACCTTTCATACTAATCATCTATTTGAATAAAATTTTCATATTCCTTATTTCGTTTAACTCTTTCAAGATTTTGTCGTCTACGCTCTTCATAGCCTGCCATTATTCTTCTTTCCTCTTCAGTTTCAGGTATAATTTGAGGAATTTTCTTCCCCTTTAGATTTGTAGCTACAAAGGTATAAAAACAGTGAGCTCCCAAAAATCTTTCATTAGTAATTACATCTTCAGCATAGAACTTTATAAATATTTCCATTGACTTATTTCCAACTCCGGAAACATAAGCTTCAGCAAATAATAATTCGCCTAAGTGAAAGGGTTTTAAAAAATTAAAGGAATCCACTGACGCAGTTGTAACAGAACCGCGAAGATGTCTTATAGCAACAGCGCCCGCTAAGTGGTCGGCATAATCTAAAAGCCTGCCTCCATATAGGTCGTTTTTCCCGTTTAAATCTGAAGGCATTATTATATAGGAGGTCTTTAACTTACTTTCAGAGGTCTTCTTTGCCTTCTCTTCTCTGAAGATTTCCTGTATATTTTTAGCTGTAGAGTTCTCTTGCAATCTGTGCACCTACTCTCGCGTTATTTTCAACTAGGACTATATTTGCCTTTAGGGAATTTCCATCTGTAGCCTTTAAAACTTTATCTAATAGGAAAGGAGTAGTTTCCTTACCCTTAATTCCCTTTTCTTCAGCCTCAACAAGAGCCTTTTCAATAGCTTCATTTATTATAGCTTCATTCATAGCAGCCTCCTGCGGAATTGGATTTCCCACAAGTACTCCCCCCGAAAGTCCAAGTTCCCACTTTGTTTTTGCAGTCTTGGCAATTTCATCTACATTATCCATTTTAAAATCAAGTTTAAAGCCTGATCTTCTGGTAAAGAAGGCCGGCATCTCATCTGTTCCATACCCAAGTACAGGTACGCCAAAAGTCTCTAAATATTCCAATGTAAGACCTATATCCAATATGGATTTAGCTCCTGCACATACTACTACAATATCATTATTGGCAAGTTCTTGAAGGTCTCTTGATATATCAAAGGTCTCCTGAGCTCCTCGGTGAACTCCTCCTATGCCTCCCGTAACCAAAAGCTTAATTCCTACAAGTGAAGCTGTCAATATTGACGTTGCTACAGTTGTCGCACCGTTTAAACCATTTGCCACTACATAGGGATAGTCTCTTCTTGAACACTTTATTATGTCCTTGGAAGTTGCCATAAATTTAATTTCATCTTCACTTAAACCCACTCTTATCTTGCCCTTTATAATTGCTGTAGTAGCAGGTACAGCACCGTTTTCTCTTACTATTCTTTCACATGAAAGTGCTGTTTCCAAGTTTTGAGGATAGGGCATACCGTGGGAAATAATAGTTGATTCAAGGGCAACTATAGGAAGATTTTTATCCATGGCATTTTGAACTTCCGGACTTATAATAACGTATTTTTCTATCATCTCTTTACTCAACATTTAACATTTCCTCCTCAATGATACTCACTGTTAAGAAATCACTATTAGTTTTTTCGGATTTTAAAATAACTCTGCTTGCTGCAGATGCAAATTCCAAACGTTTTTTAACACCATAACCGTTTATATATGAATAGACATAACCTGCCATAAAAGCATCTCCGGCTCCCGAGGCATTTTCTACTTTAATAGGTTTACTTTTTACATATTCAGCTTTATTATTGTCAACATATACGCTTCCCAATTCACCTAAGGTAATAACTAAAGTACTTAATCCCTTTTCTATTAAAATTTTTCCTGCCTCAATAGCACTTTTCTCATCGGTTATTTCAACTCCACTTAAAAAAGATGCTTCATATTGATTGGCTTTTAAAAAGTATATCTTATCAATTAAATCCACAATTTTTTCAGACTTATGAACTGAAACAGCATCTACAAAGTGTTTTTGATCTATGGTCTCCAGTATATATATTAAGGTTTCCTTATTTAAGTTGGTATCAATTACACTAACTTCTCCGTTTTCAATAATCTGTTTTCTCTTTGATATTAAGTTGGGAGTTAACCTATCCATTATCTCCATATCATTTATAGCCACATCCATATCCCTATTTTCATCTAGTATGGCCAAGTACATAGATGTTGAACTGTTTTGAATAATAAACATATTGGCAGTATCAACGTCAAGCAAGTTTAATTCAGCCAGTATCTGTTTCCCTCTGTCATCAGCGCCAACTACTGAAACCAATGACGTTCTTATTCCCAATCTTGATATATTTTCAGCTATATTTAAACCTACTCCTCCACAAGATTGGACTACTTGACCGGGATTAGAATCGTTTCTAACAAGCTTCTCTTTGGAATGTCCAACTATATCCACATTAGCACCGCCTACAACAGTTACATAGGGCTCATCTCTTAATATATAGGCTCTTCCCAATATATAGCCCTGTTTGCTTAGATTATTAATATGGACTGCAACAGACGATCTTTGAATATTTAAAATATCCGCTATTTCCTGTTGTGAAATAGTAGGATTTTCTTTAATCAGCTCCATAATTTCACTTTCTCTCGGCGTCAAATAATCACCCCTTCACTCTATAATCTCTCTATACGATAAATATTCTTAACTTTTAAAAGAGACTATATTATACCATATTTACAGTACAATAAGAACTTATTCAATTATAAAATAATCTTTAAAAATTAAAATCTTATCCAGTTCTTCTTCTGTAAATACCTTGATTCCATTGGACTTTAAACACTTTGCAGTTACTCCATCTCCATCGATAAGCTTTCCGGTAAAAGAGCCGTCATAAATCTTTCCCTTACCACAAGATGGACTTCGTTGTTTTAAAAGAGCAGCTTTTATATTTAAAAATTTTAAAATTTCCAAAATTTCATCGGCACCTTTTTTAAAATTATCTGTCACATCTATTCCCTTTTTATTAACAACTCTTCCATCTTTAATTTCCGAAGGCACTCTAGGAGTACTTAAACCTCCCAGCTGTTCAGGGCAGATAAAATGAATAGCTATATTATTCTCCTTTAACTTTTTTAAAAAATTTAAGACATCTATATTTTCCGTTTTATTTCCATCATATCTGGAATTTCCAACAAAACACATACTCACTGCAATTGCTCTATATTTCATCTCTACCACCTAATTTATAATCTACTAATATATTAAACTAAAAAAATAGTATCTACAATTGATTATAGATACTATTTAAAATTAAATTTATATTTAGTTAATTAACTCTCCGGTTTTCAACTATATTTAAAATTACATTTTGTATACAGCTATTAAAATAACTTTTAAAATTTAATAAACCAATTTAAAACTTCCAAGATTTTACTTAATATAATAACAGCTTACTTAAATATTTATACATATTGAATAATATATTTTAATGATTAATACTTATAAATTAATCTTCCTTACTGTTAATAATTAATAGTATGGACTAAATTTTTACTAACTATATTAGTCTCTTACCTTTAAGTTAATAAGTAAGAGGTGAAGTTAACTCCACCTCTTGACTAATTTAATTACTATTAAATTATACTTATTTTGTTACGCTTCCTGGACTGGATGCTGAATTTGCACCACTCCACTCTTTTTCAAATGCTGCCCAATCTCTTATTGGAAGTAAGTCTTGCCATACTTCTTTATCAGTCTTACTTGTTCTAGTGTAGGTGTGAGAGTTTGTAGCTTCTTGAACTTGAGCGTAGTACCATTCGCTAGTATCTGTATTATCAACCCATCTCTTCATATTTGACAATAAATTATCTTTATGAGGAGTTCTTTCTAATACAGCATTCATTAATGTTGCCGCTTCAGCTCTTGTAATTTGTTGGTCAGGTTTAAAGCTTCCATCTGGGTATCCGCTTATTAAACCGTTAGATGCTAATTTATTAATTGCATCTTCAGCCCAGTTACCCTTAGTATCAGTAAATTGATAATTTGTCAATGAACCGCTGTCTACTAAGAAACGTGATGCCATTGTTGCAAATTCACCTCTAGTAATATTTGCATTTGGTCTAAAGGTTCCGTCAGGATAACCGTTAACTCCACCTGCATTACTCATAGTTGAAATAGCATTGTTAAACCAATCTGTACTTTGAACGTCACCGAAGTCATTAGTTGTACTCCAGTAATTATTTCTTGATTCATCAGTCATCATTCTAAAGAATATTGTAGTTACTTCCGCTCTTGTAATATTGCCTTGTGGTCTGAAAGTATCATCTGGATAACCTATCATATATGCATAGTGGTCGTCTTTGTTAAGCTTTATACTAGGTATATATAGATATCCGTCATCTTCATCTACTACTATTTCTCTACTTGGTACATCTTTACCGTCTACTACGGCTACGTTCTTAATCCTATCTCCATCTCTGGCAGTTTTGTTTACTTTAACTTCAATAGTCATAGTAAAGCTTTCTTCCGCCTTAATTTCTGGAACAGTATACTCAACTAATTGTCCGGATATTTTAGCCTCTTTAGGAGTAACATTTAGAATATCTAATTTACTTGGTACTCTGTCAGAAATCTCAACGTCTTTAGCATCTACTTTTCCAATATTCTTAACTGTTATAGAATATTTAAACGTATCGCCAATTTCTACCTTAGCTCTACTTAAATTGTCTGTCTTAGTACTTACTAAGTGAGGCGCTCCAGGATTGTAAGTGTTCTTAATATTAAATCCTGTAATTACCTTATCATAATTAGGAATATCTTCCTCATCAACAGTGTACTTAATTTCTTTACCATTTCCATACTTAGGTTGAGGACCAAAATCATACTTCCAATCTTCTGCTGCAGTTACTTTCTTGCTTTCAACTTTTTTACCATCTGCATATAGATTTACTGTAATTTCCTTTGGTTGATCTTCTACAGGATTATCTCCATGATCCCAAGTCTTTTCGCCTTTTAGGTCATTTCTTGTGCTAGATTC